>NZ_LHZA01000108.1 GCF_001580535.1 Acetobacter cerevisiae
AGTGCACAGACCACATAGCTTCCACCAACACTGCCTTCTCAGGCCGTGACACCCTCACTGCGTTCAGAACCCGCCGCCAGAAGCAGAATATCGTCAATATTCCAGATCGGGCTCCTGTGGGATGACTGAATTCTACAAAATGACCCGAAATTGCCTCAAGTGTGAGAAATCCGCGTCGACGCCGTAATCGGCACGGTAGGCTTCAATAAACGCGATCATTTGCGAAACGAGATGGGGTGGACGGCCTCCCTGCGGCATCAATGTGCCATGATGGAGGTTCACTGACCATCAGGAGGAGACCGCCCGTATGAAAGCTAGCATAATTGGCCTTGATATTGCCAAATCCGTTTTTCAGGCTCATGGAGCTGACGCAAATGGAAAGTGCGTTTTCAAGCGCAAGCTTGGTCGCAGTGAAATTTCAGCATTTTTTGCAAAACTTGACCCATGTGAAGTTGTTCTGGAAGCCTGCGGGTCAGCGCATTACTGGGCACGGGTGATCAGCAGGATTGGTCATGATGTCAGACTGGTTCCTCCTGATCGGGTCAAATCATTTGTCAAAAAAGGCAAGAAAAACGACGCTGTTGATGCGGCTGCGATCTGCATGGCGGCGACTCATCCTGATACGATGTGTGTTCCGATCAAGAGCGAAGAGCAGCAAGGCGTGTTGTCACTGCATTCTACCCGCGCTCTTCTGGTCAAACAGCAGACCATGCTGAGTAATGCGTTACGGGCTCTTGCTTCCGAGTTCGGGCTGATAGCCCCTCTGGGCACACGCCATCTGCCAGAACTGATGGCAAAAATAGAGACATCAGCCGACCTGCCGGCTACCATGAAGCAGAGTGCCATGTTGTTATTTGAGCATTACGAAAAGGTCGCTCAGAGCATTGATGCTTTGGAAGTGCATATCCGGGCGCGTGCAAAAAGCGATGAGGATGCGCGTCGGCTGATGACCATCCCTGGGGTCGGTCCCATAACGGCTTCTCTGATTGTCGCCTCGGTCGCGGATATTGGCTCCTTCGCCTCTGCGCGCCATTTTGCCGCCTGGCTTGGGCTTGTGCCTCGTCAGCATTCTACCGGCGGTAAAACCCGTCTGGGAAGGATTACCAAAACGGGCAACCGGCAGATAAGAACGTTGCTGGTTCTTGGTGCGACGGCCATGCTTCATCGTGCCCATAAGTGGGATAGCGCTGCGGGTCAGTGGCTATGCGAACTCATGGCGCGTCGTCCAAGGCGTCTGGCAACAGTTGCACTTGCCAATAAAATGGCTCGTATCATCTGGGCGTTGTTGTCACGTAAAGAGATCTATCGTCCGGCTGGTGTCAGTGTTTCAGCAGGCTGACCTGCACCAGCAGAACGATGGACACCGGAGCTTGCTCCGGTAAATCCGGCAGTATGTATGAACCGACGTGATGGGAAGACTGTCATTCAGCAACAGTTCAGGCCATACCGTTCGACCGTCTGTGCCCCTGAGCACGCGATACGAGATTGGTGCCTGACACGTGAGCGCACACCCATGATGGCCAGCGCATAAAGTCGCATAAACAGGCCGGACATAAGAGCGCATCTGACCGGGTCTTCACGTTAAATCGGTATGCATCATCCGCCAGTAGAATAATACGTTTTGGAAATTGCATGGGAAAGACAATGTGAAGCATTGCCTTTGAACGGCCGTCCACATAGGCGGTCGAGCTCCGCCTGAGCAAAATAAGCCGAGGCCTTCTTCAGGATCTCATTGGCCTGACGCAGTTCGCGGACCTCACGCTCCAATGCCTTGATCCGTGCCGTCTCGGCAGTAGTCCGCCCCGGTTGCGCCCCAGCGTCCCGTCGGGCCTGCTTCCACCAGTCGTGCAGGCTGTCGCCCGAGCAGCCAAGCTTGCCACCAATCTCGCGACAGGCCGCCGATAGGCTCGGGTAATCTGATCGATGCTCGTCCAAAAGGCGCACAGCGCGCTCACGGAACTCAGGCGAATAACGTGATGTCTTCTTTTTCTCTGCCATAGGGATCATTCTCCGAGAGTTTTACTCTCCGGTAAACCCGGGGCAGTTCATTGCCCGTCGAGCACAATGCGGATCTTATCTTCCGCGGAATACCGCGGCCGCGTCGCACGGCGGATATCGCGGAGCAATCGCTCCCCAGAAATCCTCCGTTATCCAATCCAACATTTTCGTCCCATAGATCCTGACGGCGAACACATGATTATGCCCTCGCGGAGACCATTAACGGACTTTATAAAACCGCACTCATCTATCGGCAGGGTCTATGGCAAACAAGGAAGCTATCGAGCTGGCAACGCTTAAATGGGTCGACTGGTTCAATAATCGGCGGCTCCTGTCCTCCATTGGAAACATCCCGCCAGCAGAAGCTCGTCTTTTATGCACAACAGAAATCACATGCATTAGCCGCTTGGTTCAGATAAAATAATGTCTCTACAAAACCCTGGGCAACTCATCCTCATTACAGTTTTCCTGATCAGAAGATTGCAGGCCATTCATGCACTACCCCTTCCTCGTCACTGATCCGCGCTCCGGCCTGCAATACCGCCTGACCGATACCGGTCTTGCCGAATTGTCCCTTGCCCCTATTTCTGCCGAATGGGCGCCCGGGCGTGCCATTGCCGAGGTACCTGACCCTGTCTGGGCCGAAAGTCTTGCCAATGCGCCTGTCGAGACGATCTCGGCGGTGACCGCCGCTCTGACGGATCTTATGCTGGCCACGCCGGATATGAAGGTGCCGAACGTTGATCACCTGCCAGACAGCCGCGCCAAGCGGCATCTCTTGGCGCTGGTCGCGTTGTGGCAAAGGTTGGGGGATGCGCTGCCAGAGGGGCTGGCACCGATCCCTCATGTGCTGGCCTTACCGCATGGGTCGTTTCTGGGCTCGTTGCCGGTGGTTGAAGGTTCGCTGGATCCTCTAGCTCCTGCGGCGCTGCAGGCGCTTTTTGCCCGGTTGCGGGACGAGTTCGGCACTGTTCCCGCAAGCGCCTATACGCCCCGGGCCGCAATCGGCAGCCGCCTGCACGCGCTGCAGGGCGGTGTTTCAGCGCAGGATATCGAGGCCGGGGTTCTGGATGACAGCCTCGCGTTCTATGGTTTGCGCGATCCCGCCGCCTGCGCCGATTTCGCCGCCGCCCAAGCCCGGGCGCTGATTGAATCCGGCGTTTCGGCCCGTGAAATCGCCGTGCTGTCGGGCGATGATCTGCGCCAGATCGCGCGCGCTTTCTCAGCCCAGGGAGTGCCGCTCTCGGGCCTTGCGGGCCAATTACCCGAGCGAGATGTCATTGGCGAGACCGCGCTACATCTGGCGCTGGCCAAGCGACCGCCAACTCCGGCTATGGTCTTGGCAAGCCTCGCGCTTTCTCCCTTGATGCCTTGGGCGGCACAGACCGGGCGCGATCTTGCCGAAAGCCTCATGGGTGGCGATTTCCGAGGCGCCATCCTCACGGACACGCCCGCACATAAGGAACTGTGGGACGATATCCGCGCCTCGGCCGGCAGCTTGCCGCAGCTGCGTTTCCTGCTGGACCGGATCTGCGAGCGGATCGGAAAAGGCGATCAGGTCCGCGCGCGGCTGACTGTCCCCCCCGGCGAAGGCACGCCGGATTGGGAGATAATCCTGCGTGGCATTCAGATCGCGCCGCCCATGGTTGCGGACCCCGACCGCAATCTTGAAGGCGTCAGCCTTTGGTCCGCGCATGAAAGCCCGTGGCGCCCATGCCGCCATCTGATCGTCAGCGATTTCACCGACGGGCTTTACCCGACTCGCCCGCGTGCCAATCCGCTGTTTCTTGATAGCGAGATCGCTGCGATACACGCGGGAACCGGTGTTCACCTTCGCGGTCGGGCCGAGGGGCTGGCGCAAAGCCTCGCGTTACTTGATCAACAGCTTCAGGCGGTTTCCGGCAGCGTCACCTTCCTCATCCCATGGCGCGATCTGGCGGGCGGGCGCTTGCAACTTTCGGCCGGGTTGTCGCTGGTGGCGCGGGCGGTGGCGGGCGTTGAGGATGCCAGCGATCTGATCACCGATCTGTCGCGTCAGAGCCCCGCGGAATGGCCGATTGCGTATCACCATCTGATGCCGGTGCCGGAACCCGCGGAATTGCCTGTGGAGCTTGCGTTCCCGGGGCATGACCTTCTGTCCCTTCGTCGGCGCGATGACGGCACCTCCAAACCGCAATCGCCCTCGCGGCTCGAGACGCTGCTTGTCAGCCCGCTCGCCTGGCTTCTAGCCGAAGTCGGGGCCGAGGATATGTCTTGGTCGACCGAAGAACTCGACGTGATGGCAAGGGGCAATATCGCCCATGATGTCTTTGAGCATGTCTTCCTGAAGGATCAGCCGTTCCCGGAAACCGAGGCGCTGGCCGAACTGATCCCCGAGGCCTATGACCGTGCGCTCACCCGTCACGCGGGCTATCTGCGCAGCCCGTCATGGGAGATGGAGCGCCGCGGTTTGGAGCGTGAGATCATGGCGGCGGCCCTGCGCTGGCGCGACCACTTGCTGGCGCTCAATGCCAAGATCATCGGCAATGAAATCTGGCTGGCCGGTGAGGCGCGTGGCATCAATCTGCATGGCAAGGCCGACGCGATCCTTGAGCTGCCTGATGGTGCGCTCTTGATCATTGATCACAAGAAAAGCGGCACCAAGGGCCGACGGCAGCGGATGGAGGCAGGCTGGGATCTGCAGGCAGGGCTTTACGCCGATATGATAGCGCAGCCCATGCGGCGCGAGGGTGACGGCATGGACCCGCTGATCGGACGCAAGGTGGCGGTGGCCTATCACCTGATGAATGATGGCGGACTGTTGACTTCGGGTCTCGCCTTGCCCGAGGGTTCGCCCGCCCGCGACATGGGCGATGCGGTGAACGCCGCGGCGGTAGCCAAGCTGGCGGAACGCTTGGCCGAACTTGATGCAGGCCGGGTCGTGCTGAACACCTCTGAGGATGCGGCCTTCTTCAAGAAAGAAGCCGGCTTCACCCCCTATGCGCTGACCGATGGCTCGGCCCTGGTCACCGCCTTCATCCGTACACTCGAGGAGGAATGACCATGGCTCCCGTCAATGCAGATCAAGGTCTGGTCATCGTTCCCGCGGGTGCCGGCGCGGGCAAGACCCACCGCATCAAGACCCAGCTGTCCGATTGGGTGAAACGCGGCATTGTTCGGCCCGAACGTATCCTTGCCGTCACCTTTACCGAGGCCGCGGCTGGCGAGTTGCGCGAAAGGATCCGTGCCGGCCTTCTGGCCGATGGACTGGTCGCCGAGGCGATGGCGGTCGAGCGCGCCTATGTCTCGACCATACATGGGCTGGGCCTGCGGCTTTTGACCGAACATGCTCTGGCGGCTGGTGCCTCGCCGCAGCCGCGCCATCTGGGCGATGCCGAGCGGGATATGCTGATCCGTCAGGCACTGGCACATGCCAAGGCGCTGGACCCGATCAAGGCCGCGCCCGAGCGGTTCGGTTACGCCCCGAACTTCGTAAAGGGCGAGACGGTCGAAGACAGTTTGCGCGCCCGGGTGCTATCGATAATCGACCTCTTACGCAGCCTTGGGGACAAGGGGCGTGACGCTGGCCTGATCGCTCCGGCACTGACGCGGCTGGATGCGGTTTACGGGCCGGTTCTGGACGACCCTATCGCCGCGACCACCGCGTTGCAGACGGCCGTGCAGGTTATGATCGCAGCCTTTCCCGAGGGCGGCATGGCCGGGATCACCGCCAAAACCAATGTCGAGAAGCTGGAGAAAAACCTCGCGCTTTTCAAACGTGTTGATCGCGCGCCCGATCTTCTGGATCGGGATTGGCAGGTCTGGAACGATCTGCGCAGCCTGTTCATCTCTAACCGCTCCAGCAAGACGCCTGCGGGATATGACGACCTTGCCACGGCGATCATGGCGGCGGCGGATGTGCTGCCTTGCCATCCCGGCCCGCTGGCCGATGCTAAGCTGCACCTGTCCTGCCTGATCGCCTGCGCGCAAGAGGTGATGGCGGCCTATGAGACCCGCAAGAAGGCGCTCGGCCTGATCGACTTTGCTGATATGATCACCGGGGCTGAGCACCTGCTCCGCACCGACCTTGCCGTGCGGCAAGCGGTGCTGGACGAGATCGACTGCGTCATTATCGACGAATTCCAGGATACCAACCCCGTGCAATTCGCGCTTTTGTGGCAACTGGGCCAGCGCGCGCCGCGCACACTGCTGGTGGGCGATGTCAAACAGTCGATCATGGGATTTCAGGGCGCCGATCCGCGCCTGTCGACAGCGCTGGCAGCGGCAAACTTGGATGCCATCCAGCCTTTGGACCGCAACTGGCGATCGACGCCCGCAGTGATGCAATTCGTCAATGCGATGGGCGCGGGGCTGTTCGGCGATGGCTATAACCCGCTGGCGCCGACCCGCGATGCGGTTGCCGGCCCAGCGATTGAAGTGCTGAAGGCAGTCAAGTCGCGCAGCGTGCGCACAGCGTCAAAGCCGCAGGAGCATATCGCCGAGCGTATCGCCCGGATTCTGACGGATGGGGATACGATTACCGATCGCCACAGCAAGGCCGCTCGCCCGGCGCGGCCCTCGGATATCGCGCTCTTGGTCTGTCGGCACACCACCGCCGCCCGCTATGCCGAGGAATTGCGCGCGCGCGGCGTTCCTGTGCGGATCGCCGAGGATGGCTGGGCGAAAAGCCCGGTGATTGTTGCCGCCCGCGCCGCGCTGGCCTTTGCCGCAAATCCGGCGGATATCCATGCTGGACTGCTCTTGCGCACGCTTGGCCCGGACCCGCTGCCCTTGCAGGAGGCGCTATCCGCCCAGATCGAAGGGCGGTTGGTAGATGACCCGGTGCTGATGCGGCTGGCCGCGCTCTCGGACATTCTGTCCCGCTTGCCTATGGGGGCGGGGCTTGATCTGGTGCTGCATGCCGCCGACCTGCGTCTCTGGGCCGAACGTCAGCCCGATGCCGCCCAGTCCCGCGCCGATCTTCTGCGGCTAGAGGCTGAGGCGGGTGAGTTCGAAGCCGCGCATCGCGATCTCAAATCCGCCTCGGGGTTCCACGGCGAGACTGCCAAGGTCTTTCTCGGCTGGCTCGACGCCCGTGGGGGCGAGCGTGATTTCGACCGTCATCCCGATCCTTCCGCCAACAGCGCCGAGGCGGTGGAGATCGTCACCTGGCACGCCTCCAAAGGGCGGGAATGGCCGATTACTGTTGTGGCCGAGTTCGACTATGGCATCGAGGAACGTGCGGACTCCACTGCGACCCGTTTCGATGCCCTGGATTGCATCGACGATATGGCGGTGGTGCTGGGGTCCGCGAGCCTGATCCACTCGCCCGGCTTTGCCGCGCCCGAGGCGACCCGCCGTTTCATCGAAGACCGCCGCGCCGATTTTGAAGCCAATGCGAAAAACCTTCTCTATGTCGCCCTGACCCGTGCCCGTGACCGGCTCCTGTTGGAATGGCCAGGGTTTCTGAAGGACCGCGAAGAAGACGCGCCCGAGGCTAAGAACCTGTTTCATATTCTGTTAGATACCTGCGCGCCGCAGATCGGTGTGGGTAGCCTGCGCATCAATGGCGTGGATTGCCCGGCGCTGATCACGCAACTGCCTGAAGAGGCGGGATTTACCGAATACGCAGGCGGTGCGGTAGCCTCAGCGCTACGCTTCGGTGCCGCTGCGCCGTTACCGGTGACACCGCTGACGCCCTGGCGGCTACAGCCCTCGCAAACCCGCAGCGCGGGGGTGCCGCCCGTGTCCCGCCGTATCGACATCGGAGCACCCTGGCCCAAGGTACTGAACGATGCCTACCGCGGCACAGCACTGCATCTGGCGCTGCGCACATACCTGACCCGGCCCGATCTGGCCCCTGCTTTGGCTCTCGCGACCGGGCTTGAAGACGTCACTCTTGCGCTGGTGGCCGAGCGCGCCACGGCGCTGAAAGCCTGGCTTGCCGATCAGGGCTATACGGATCTGCGCGCAGAGATCCCGGTGCTTGGCCACACGCCCGAGGGTGCAGAGATCCCCGGCACTCTCGACCTTCTCGCCATCGGCCCGGTAGGCGCGATGCTGATCGATCATAAATCCGGCGGCGGTGGTGAGGGGTTTGGCCACTATTGGCCACAGCTTTCCAGATATGCCGGACTGTTGGCCGGACTATACCCGCAGCATCCGCTGCAGGGCGTGGCGGTGTTTTGGGTCGATCACGGATGGCTGGAACTGGCAGATAGGGGCGCGTCAGCGGGAGCTTTTGCACAGGCCGGAGTTAACTGATGCCCTAGGTGTTTAGTCCCGGGATTTGATGGGTTGGATTGATGATGAATTTTTTAGGCTCTAAATTCCACACCAGACATTCCGCTCCCCCTAAACAGTCTGTCTGCTCAACGAATGGCAGCGGATAGGCTGTGGTCGCCTCATTTTTGTCATTCAATGCCCGGTTAAGCTTCTCGAATAGCGGACTATTTTCGGTTTTTCTTGACGTAAGGAGCCTGAGCAGTCAGCGGTGAGGTCATGGATACCATCAGCCTTCTTGCTCTACTCCTGACGCTCTCGGCAGGCTTCAGCATTCTCAACCACCATACGTTGCGTGTTCCTGTCACGATCGGCGTTCTGGTCTTCTCATTGCTGACCTCGCTTCTGGTCATGATCCTGAACCCTCTGATCCCGGCCTATGACCTTCAGGCTCTCCCACGGTCTGTACTCGGCGCGATCAATCTGCCTGCGGCACTTCTGAACGGTGCCCTGTCGCTGCTGCTTTTTGCGGGAGCCATGCAGGTGGATGTCGGGCATCTGCGAGCAAAGCTGATGTCTGTGACCGCTCTCTCCATTCTGGGAACCGTTCTGGCCGTGGCGTTTCTGGCGGTCGCGGCGTGGTGTGTTTTCCCGCTGCTGGGCCATGCCGTTCCCTTTACATGGTGCATCGTGCTCGGCGCTATCCTCGCTCCGACAGACCCGGTTTCGGTCGTGGGAATGCTGAAACGTCTGGGACTGCCAGGACCGCTACAGGCCGTCTTTGCGGGCGAGAGCCTGTTCAATGACGGCGTGGGCGTCGTCATTTTCGGTGTGACGATCGGGCTGGCGACTGGAGACAGTCAAGGGGTGGGCGCTTCTGAGATTGCCATGAGCTTCTGCCGCGAAGCGCTCGGTGGTGGTCTTCTTGGAGCGATAACCGGGTGGATTGCTCTTCGTGTGCTCAAGGGACAGCGTGACCCGCATATTGATCTGCTGACCTCGCTGGCTCTGGCGACCGGAACCTTCAGCATCGCCAATCAGCTGGGGATGTCCGGAGCGATTGCCGTCGTCGTGGCCGGACTATGTTTCGGAACCAGTTACAGCCATTCCGTTTTCGATGAAGTATCCCGCAAGGAACTCGACATTGCATGGACGCTGATTGACGAAGTGCTGAACGTGCTCCTGTTCATGCTCATCGGCTTTGAAATACTGGAGATCACGCCGCATCTGTTCACGGTTCTGGCGACGCTTGCCGTGATCCCGCTGTCCATTGCCGTGCGGGCATTGAGTGTGCTGTTCTCCACCCTGCCGGTTCATCTCCGGCAGTGGGAGCGGGGCCGTGTCCTCGGCATCCTGACATGGGGCGGCCTGCGTGGCGGCATCTCGGTTTCTCTGGCGCTTGGCCTACCACCCGGAGACCTGCGCGACCTGCTACTGCCTGTTTGCTATGGTGTCGTGGTGTTCACCATCATCGTGCAGGGTCTGACCATGGAGCGGGTCGCCCGCAGGCTCTATCCGTCAATCGCTTCCCGGTCGCAATAATGCCCTCCTCCCTTCTCCCGGTCTCGATTTCCGCCCGGCGGGTTCTCATTCTCGGGCTTGTCGCAGGCTATGTGGATGCCCTGAGTTTCGTCGATCTGAGCGGTGTCTTTGCCGGCGCGATGACCGGCAATACCACGCATATGGGCGCCTCGTTTATCAGTGGGAACTGGCAGCACGGCCTGCTTCTGATGGGTGTGCTGGGCGTATTTTTTCTTGCCGCCATCCTGTCCGGCCTGATGCGGCTGTTATGGTCGCCAGCTTGCGGGGTCATGGTCATGACGATCTTCATGGTTCTGGCGCAGGCGGTTCAGGGATCGTCCCTGCGTTACTGGGGAGAATTTCTCGTGCTTCCGGCGCTGCTGGCTGTTCAGGGCGAAACGATCGCGAAATTCTCCGGCACGCCCATGCCCACGATCGTCGTGACGACAAACCTGTTAAAAGCCGCATCGGGAATTGCGGAATGGATGGCGTCATGGATTGCGCCGGACAGGAACATTCGCCCTATCGCAGGAAGCATTTTTCTGCCGCTACTTTCGTGGGGGGCTTTTCTGGCAGGCGTGATGGCCGCCGCTACGGGGCTGGCCCTGCACGGTAGTTTTCCGTTCCTCTGGCCCGTCCCTTTCCTTGTCTTTCTATACCGGGATATCTGGAAAACGGAGCGTTCCGGGCAGGACGATAATTGAACACCCTGTCTGACAGGTCAGGATCAGACGCAGGACGTAACGCGTTTATGATGCGAATCTGCCTCTCGGTCAGGTCAGATTTTCATGCCTGACAGCCGACATTCAGCTTCCCCCCTCAAAGCGGCTGCCTTTCGGACAGTCCAGCAGAGACACTTCATGCCGCTCACAACCTCCCGATGTCCCGACAGATCTGCAACAACGCGGCCATCCTCTGCTGCAGCACGGCGCCGAGCACCATCACTCCCTCCAGCAGCCTCGCGCCCTCGCTGTCAGCCTTCAGGCTTTCCAGCCGCCCGCGCAGCAGGGCATGCTCGATCTCGATCAGACGCAGCACATCGTGCAGTCCGGCATGGAGGTCCTCAAGACCGGGGGCGTGTGCGGGCGGAGGCAGGAGCGGATCTTCCGGCATGATAATCCCTTCGACAGAACGCCGTTTCTGTGCGAGGATCTGACCATGATGAGTGACGGGCCCCGCAACATTACGATTCACACAACTACGCTTTACCGCCTTACATATCAAGCGGAAAACCGTATAATATCCTCATTTTGTGATGAGGACAGAACACGTGGCCCGCAAACGCAGACAGAAGCGCACGCTCATGGATGAACAAATCCGCCTGATGCGCGAGCGTGGCGAGCGTCTCCGTGAAGCCGCCCAGAGCATCGGCATCACCCACGCCGCAAAAGCGGCTGGCGTCCCCTACACGACCCTGCGGGACTACATGAACGGCGGAGAAATGAAGTTCTCCGCCATCTCCTCACTGGCCCGCGTCTGTGGCGTCTCCCTGGACTGGCTGGCCTTTGGCAACGGTGCCGGCCCCGGAACCGACAGTCCGGACGGAACAGCCAGCACTCCCCGACAGATCGTCATTCCTTGGCACGACAATCACGAGGACGGCCTGCGGATCGGACGCGACTGGCTGCAGAGCGCCATCCCCCGCGACCTCGCGGCCCTCTGCCTGATGACCAGCGAGGGTGATGCGATGGAGCCCACACTGGCCTCGGGCGATCTGGTGATCGTCGACCGCAGCGTGACGACCGTCACGGCCAGCGCCCTCTATGCGCTGGAAAGCAGCGGCACGGTGATGATCCGTCGCCTCGATCCCCGTCTGGGTGGCGGCGTGCGGGTCATAGCCGACAACCACCGCTACCCGCCACAGGATATCGAAGAAAACAAACTGGACTGCTTCCGGCTTCTGGGCGAAGTTGTGTGGACCGGTGGCGTGCCCAGACCGTGAGGGTCTGGCTTTAAACGACCGGCGAAAAGCCAATCGTCATAAAATACGATATTTCGTATTGACGGCAGACGATATCTCGTAAATTATCCCTCCCATCAGGCACGCAGGGCCAGCGCTTTCCGCCCTTCTGCCATCGGGAGGTCATGATGGTGTCTCTGTCAGTTTTCGATCGCATACCCTGTCGGATCGCGTCGTTCAGCGTGTTTTCTGTCCGTTATGGCGCAGGAGCCTCCTGACATGCTGCTTCTGACAGCCCTTGTCTTCGTCGTTGTGGTGGGCGGGATCATCCTGCTGGTGTACCTGAATAAAATCTGCGACTGGCTCGTCACGAGTGATGTCCTCTCTCCGAGCCTCATCATGCTCTGCACCTATCTGGCGTGCATGTTTCTGTTCCACCGTCATGACTGACCGGGAGAGCACGATGCCCCTCAATGACACCATTCTGCAGGCCGGTGAGAGCGACGTCGATAAAAAGGCTGCCCGCCTTGCCGCCTATGAAGAAGAATATGGCGCGGAAGAAGCGGCAAACCGCAAGGAACTTCGTGACATGACGTTGTTCTGTGCCTGTGTCTGCGTCATCTGCGGGATCGTCATATCGATCCCCTTTCATCCGGTCATCGTGTTCTGTTTCGGGCTTGCCGCGTGGGTCTATCCCCGCAGGCCGATGCTGGAAAAATGCAGGACCGCAGAAGAACGGCGGAAGTTCTACGGGCTCGATTGAACAGGTCCGGATCAGAAACCACTTTTACTGACGAAATCAAATAAATCCATCTGAATACAATCGGAAAGACAGAAGAATATCCGACTGTCTCCAATATCAGGTCTTTGCGTCATCATCTCACAAAAAAGGAAAATACCTCCATGTCCTCACGCTCGCTCAAAATGCTCGGCGGTGCTGTTTCCCTGACAGCCATGATCCTGCTGTCCGGCTGCGCATCGGAAGGCAACGAAAGCCTCAAGAACGAAACAGTGACCTCCATCGACCAGAAGATTCAGGATGGCGTCACGACCAAGGCCCAGATCCGGGCCCTGTTCGGTGATCCCCGTGAAAGCTCGTTTACCGACAGCGGCCATGAACAATGGCGCTATTCCTTCACCAACGCCTCATCGGATGCTGCGAACTTCATTCCGCTGTATGGCGATCTCCATCAGGGCACACACGGCACCGAGAAAACCCTGACCGTTCTCTTTAACGGTGACGTCGTCTGGCATCACACGATGAATGCCTCGGCGGTCAAAACCGGAAGCGGCGTCTTCTGAGCCCCCATCCGGCATCCCGGATGCCGGATGATATCTGCTTCCCCCATGAAACGGACTCCCTTCATGAAACCTTTCCTGTCCCTATCCCTGTTCTCCGCCCTGTCGCTGCTCACTGTTTCTGCTCACGCTCAGGCGGTCAGTCAGAGCGACAGACAGATGATTGTGCAGGCCCACTGGCTCAACGCAGAGCAGGCCCGACCGGCCACAGCCTCGGATACTGCCACCCTGAAGGCCGTGCCTGACCTCACGAAAACAGCCGGACAGTATCACGATCTGTGCGGGACACGCATGACACCCAAAATCCTGCCTCTTGATGTCGGCGTTACTCTTGGTACCCTCACGGCAGTCATCGAAGAGGATCCGGCCTGCTTCGGGGGGGATGGCGCCCGTTACACCCTGCTCGACAGAACGCATCATGTCGTATGGCAGAACTCTGCTGCCGCCATTGCCATTCTGGAAAGCCGTCATGACGGGGTTCACGATCTGAGTTTCGGTGGACCGGGTCCAAAGACGCCTGTATGGAACTGGTCGGCAGCCAGTCACGCCTATCAGTTACACGTCGTCATCGACACCGAATAAAAAGAACCCGCCATGAACAGGAATGACATCGATTTTGAAGGGATCAAGGCCCGGTTGGGTCTGTTCTGGGAGACCCCCGATGAGCTTGTTCTGGCTGCGCTGGGCAGCACCGTTCTGGCGGGGTTTCTGTCCTGTGCGTACCGTCATGTCGAACGCGGCATGAATTCGGTTCAGCACGCCGGCTTCAGCGGGTTTCATATTCTGGGGATCATACTCTGGCTGACCATCGCCTGTTTTGGTGCATCGTGGCTGAGCCGGAAACGTGCCTCCTTCAATATCCCCCGTCTTTACTGTGACCGCGCGTCGTGGGGCATGGCGCTGTTCTGTCTCGTCAAGATCTACGTTTTTCTGCAATCATCTCAGACAGAGACAAGCAGCTTTCTTTTTGCGTTCTCGACCTTCCATCTCTATTTCACGCCCGGTTCCGGCATTCTGTTTCTCCTTGCCGCTCCCGTCCTGCTGTGGCGTGCAACCCGGATCGAAAAGGCACAGGAGGCTGACAGACAGCCCGACGAGAGAGAGCCTGAACTGCTGCCGCCATATGATGACAAAAACGACTGAGCGGAAACCAGCCTCCCGTTGAGGAGGCTGGTCCGATCCGTTCATTCAACTGCGCGTCTGTTTTCCAGAAGGCGCAGAATACTGATGACGCCATTCAGTTCCGGCACGTCTTCCGCCAGCCTGTCGCGATAGGCCACAAGCAGCGGAAGAATGACGGAAGAGACGATGTTTTCGAAATCCTCATGATCGATACTATTCGGGCGCGCCATAAGAGTTATCCCTTGTTTATGGCTTGACACCAGGGTTCCTCATCAGGGATTGCTGACTTACAATCCTTAAAGAATCTCCTTGGGAATGAAGGGACATGCCCTCATCGCCAGTAACCCCAAGTACCAGTCAGTTCTTTCTGACTCTAGTACTCGCGCGTGCGCCCGCGCAGGGGTAGTTGCCGCCCCTGTTCAGCACCGCGCGCTGACGTTCTCCTGCCTGATGTGCGACGTTCCCTCCGGTTACAGACACGCTGCGCGACAGCTGCTTCGATGGCTTCCATGCAGATGGCCTCCAGCCAGTCCGGGTGCGCCATCATGTCGAGCCAGATCACGCGGAGGAGCGGACGGCCCGGCTGACTGAACCAGTCCTGCTTCGCCGCCAGACGGTCCAGAGAGGCTTCCTCGACATCCGCCCGGCAGATCCGGTCGGAGCCCAGCATGCCCATCACCTTGATGCAGAGCAGAGGGATCTCCCCATCAGGCGCACAGAGACCGAAATCGCTGCGCAGATACCGCCCTTCTTCCAGCAAGGGATGGCAGCATAGGTTCAGTTCATCGGGAACCATCTGCACGAGGGTCTCCCAGACAATCCGTTCGGGTGCGGAATCCAGTGTCGTGCCATCGGACGCCTGCTGTCCTGATCGGGGCAACTCCGGATAATGCCGGGCGAGCGCTTCAAGCATCCGCCGCCAGTCGCCGAGGCTTTCGCCCAGCTGGTCCAGATGCCGGGCTTCGGAGCCGCAATAACGCATCATGTTCGAGACCGGCGGTGCGCCCAGCCGCTCGGTGAGTTTGGCCATGAACTGCAGGTCCTCGTCTGTCGCATCCCACGGCGAGAGACGACGGGTGTGCCGAAGACGGCGGATGGCGCGGGACACGCCGTGTGAGCCTGTATGGTGGCGCGAGGTCTGATAACGCATGATGAAAATCCTGTAGGTCATCACCGGACAGGAAAAGTCCTGTCCGGTGAAAAGCTGATAAGAAAACGTGATGGAGAGATGATCCGGCGCTTACGCCGAAGCGGCGCTGTCCATGACCTCCTGTAGCGTCTCGCCAAAATCTTCGAGGAGATCACCGAGCAGCAGCACATGGCCTTCCAGCGGGCGGCCAAAGGGCAGCGTGTCGTCGGGACCGTCATCGCGGGCGACACACAGGGCCGGCAGCAGCACGTCGTGCATCTGCAGCCAGACATCAATCAGCCGGTCGAGGCCAGTGCGGGGCAGAGAGAAATGTTCGGCAGACATAGGGGATAATCCTTGTTCCTGCCTGCCCTGCAGACGCGGATCGACACCGGCACGCTCTGAAGCGTCCGGTGACCGAAAAAGCCGTCTGGGGCAGACCATGAAAAAACAGATGTGGGGATAGAAAGAAAAAGCGTTCAGTAGTCCCGAAAGGACAGATCGAACGGCAGCAGGTCATCCTCTTCAGGACATTCGAGCACACCGAGATGTTCCAGGCCGGCCTGCAGGCTGTAGCCGGGCGCGCACGCCGTGCTGAACCAGTGCGGGTCCACAGCCAGACCGTTGATGACAGGGGCAGCCTCCACCGCTGTGGAGGCCGACAGGCAGATCAGGTTCGACGGATTGATCTGCCGGCTCAGGGCGTCGAACAGCATCAGATCCCTTTGCGGATCCGTCAGTCCCAGCAGGTCTTCAGGTGCGAGACCCGCCAGCCGCCCGCTGGACGCGGCATGCACGATCAGACTCATCGGGGTATGGAACATCAGATGTGGCCAGAGTTCCCGGGCCGCGCGATGCAGGCACAGGCCCGGCAGGGTCAGAGCGGGATCGTCATCCGCGAGAAAGCGCCGCAGGAAATGGTAGTTGAAGACGGCGATGGCGTTTGGTGCGTCCATGCCCTCTTCGGCGAAGACCAGCGGTTCATCGAAGCATAGCCGTCCGCTGGCATCGTAATGTAGCTGCATCGTGCGGACGTAATCCCACACAGTAGAAACTGTGAGAGGGGTCCACAGCACGTTCTGCACCACGACCACGAAGCGGCTACCCTCGGTAAAGCCGGTCATGGGTCTGGCCGGCCACCAGTTGAGCAGACGCAGGCGAAGGGACGTGAGTTGCCCCACGCCGTCAGAGCCCAATGCACTGACCGGCGAGGCAGGAGAGAAAAAGGAAGACGAAATCCGTGTCATGAAACCTGTCCTGAAAGACGAGGAAGGACACGGCGGGAGCACACAGGCCCAAACGCCACGTCCTTCTCTCTGGGAACGAAGGGACCAGTCCCTTCATCGACAGCCATCAGGACCGATGATGTCGCCCTGTCCGACCGTCTTCTCTCAGAACGCGTCTCCCGGTTTCGAGGATGCAGACTTTGGCAGGGCCAAAGTCGCGCCGTCAGGCGCGCATCCGGCGACGTTCGAAGGATCACACAAAAAATGGCGTATAACAGCCGTTTTTCGGCGTTTTGCGTGCGCCCTGCGCACCAAAATGCGGTATCGTGCCTTAAATCCCTTGCGGGGATAGATTTGACCCGTTTTGGAGTTTTTGTGGTGCATGTGTTCGTCGATCATGCCGCAAACAGGTCTTAGAAACGGTCTGTAGGCCGGTCGGGCAGGAATCCGGGGGTCTTTATGCGGGCGGGTTTTCAGGCCGGCCTGTGCGGCCTTTGTAGAGGGTTTTCGGGCGGCAATGACCGTGGTTTTGTGCAGTTGGGTAACGATCAGGGGCGGATCGTTAGGTTTTCTGCGGTTTTTGGTTTGTTTTGCGGGGACAAGTGATTCAGGCACCGTTTT
>NZ_LHZA01000074.1:0-2500 GCF_001580535.1 Acetobacter cerevisiae
GGGTAGACTGGAAGACCTGGCGGCGACCGACTTTCCCACGACTTAAGCCGCAGTATCATAGGCGCTGGGGGGTTTCACGGCCGAGTTCGGGATGGGATCGGGTGGATCACTCCCCGCCATGGCCACCAGGTCATCCAGTCCACCCTGAGTGGGGTGGTGTGGATGCGGTTGGTAAAGAGAGAATTTTTGTGTGTGTGACGCGTGCATGGATGATTTCTGTGCACGGGCTGTCCTTTTAAGGGGACAGTATGAGAGTGAGCCTATAGAGCGATTAGGACCAGTTAGCTACACGCATTACTGCGCTTCCACACCTGGCCTATCAACGTGATGGTCTATCACGGCTCTCAGGGAGATCTAGTTTTGAGGTGGGTTTCCCGCTTAGATGCTTTCAGCGGTTATCCCGTCCATACTTAGCTACCCGGCGGTGCCGCTGGCGCGACAACCGGTGCACCAGAGGTATGTTCATCCCGGTCCTCTCGTACTAGGGACAAATCCTCTCAAATCTCCAACATCCACGGCAGATAGGGACCGAACTGTCTCACGACGTTCTAAACCCAGCTCACGTACCACTTTAATCGGCGAACAGCCGAACCCTTGGGACCTGCTCCAGCCCCAGGATGTGATGAGCCGACATCGAGGTGCCAAACCTCCCCGTCGATGTGGACTCTTGGGGGAGATCAGCCTGTTATCCCTAGAGTACCTTTTATCCGTTGAGCGATGGCCCTTCCACGCGGGACCACCGGATCACTATGGCCGACTTTCGTCTCTGCTCGAGCTGTCACTCTCGCAGTCAGGCGGGCTTATGCCATTGCACTCAACAGCCGGTTTCCGACCGGCCTGAGCCCACCATCGCGCGCCTCCGTTACACTTTGGGAGGCGACCGCCCCAGTCAAACTGCCCACCATACAGGGTCCCGGATCAGGCTAACTGACCGCGGTTAGACATCAGAAAAATTCAGGGTGGTATTTCAAGGATGACTCCACGGGAACTGGCGCCCCCGCTTCAAAGCCTCCCACCTATCCTACACAGAATGTCTCTGATGCCACTGTAAAGCTGCAGTAAAGGTTCATAGGGTCTTTCCGTCTGACCGCGGATACCCCGCATCTTCACGGGGAATTCAATTTCGCTGAGCCGATGCTGGAGACAGCGGGGAAGTCGTTACGCCATTCGTGCAGGTCGGAACTTACCCGACAAGGAATTTCGCTACCTTAGGACCGTTATAGTTACGGCCGCCGTTTACCGGGGCTTCAATTCAGTGCTCTCACACCTCCTCTTAACCTTCCGGCACCGGGCAGGCGTCAGGCCCTATACGTCGTCTTTCGACTTCGCAGAGCCCTGTGTTTTTACTAAACAGTCGCTACCCCCTGGTCTGTGCCACCCGCCAATGGTTGCCCACTAACGGGTCTCGCTTATCCCGAAGTTACACGAGTAATTTGCCTAGTTCCTTCAGCATCGTTCTCTCAAGCGCCTTGGTATTCTCTACCAGTCCACCTGTGTCGGTTTCGGGTACGGTCTATATGCCAGAGCTATTTCCTGGAATGCGCCAAAAGCCAGTCCAATCCGATAAGGACTGACAACATATTGCATTCGTCACTTCTGGCAGGTTCAGGAATATTCACCTGATTCCCATCGACTACGGCTTTCGCCCTCGCCTTAGGGGCCGACTAACCCTGCGTGGATTAACCTTGCGCAGGAACCCTTGGACTTTCGGCGACAGTGTTTCTCGCACTGTTTGTCGCTACTCATGTCAGCATTCGCACTTCCGATATCTCCAGAGGGGGTCACCCCGCCTCCTTCACAGACCTACGGAACGCTCCGCTACCGCGCATATCATAGATATGCACCCACAGCTTCGGCACGTGGCTTGAGCCCCGTTACATTTTCGGCGCAGGGTTTCTATTAGACCAGTGAGCTATTACGCTTTCTTTAAAGGATGGCTGCTTCTAAGCCAACCTCCTGGTTGTTTTGGAATCCCCACATCCTTTCCCACTTAGCCACGATTTAGGGGCCTTAGCTGGTGGTCTGGGCTGTTTCCCTCTCGACAATGGACCTTAGCACCCACTGTCTGTCTGCCAGGCTAATACTTCCGGGTATTCGGAGTTTGGTTAGGTTTGGTAAGGCTTTGGGCCCCCCTAGCCCATCCAGTGCTCTACCCCCCGGGGTAAATTCCTGACGGTCTACCTCAATAGATTTCGCGGAGAACCAGCTATTTCCGAGTTTGATTGGCCTTTCACCCCTAGCCACAGCTCATCCCCGACTTTTTCAACAGGCGTGGGTTCGGCCCTCCAGTGCGTGTTACCGCACCTTCAGCCTGGCCATGGCTAGATCACTCGGTTTCGGGTCTTCTGCCAGCAACTAAACGCCCTATTCAGACTCGCTTTCGCTACGCCTACACCTACCGGCTTAAGCTTGCTGCAAACAGAAACTCGCTGACCCATTATACAAAAGGTACGCCGTCACCCCATAAGAGGCTCCGACTGCTTGTAGGCATTCGGTTTCA
>NZ_LHZA01000144.1 GCF_001580535.1 Acetobacter cerevisiae
AGATTGAGAGGAAAACGCTCTAGGTTATTTTGCGTCGCTCAAGACCTCTCGCGGGGCGCAAGGTTTTGTTTCCGCGTTTCTTCATGTGAGCTTAACGGGCTTTTTCCGGGTTGAGCAGAGATTTGCACTGCACATAGGTCTCCTTGTGCCGGAAGACGAACAGCAGATAATAATCCAGTGCGCGGCTGCGGCGTTTGGATGTGTGCGTGTAGAACGGGAAGACATCAAACGGGCCTTCATACCCCGGGGGAATGGGGTCCTGCTCCAGAATGGTTTTAACGCGGAACAGCGGGATATAAATATGCGTAGCCCCGGCATTGCGGCGCACGTGCCAGAGGTTCTTGCGGAACTTCTTCAGCCGGTCGGGCAGAATGAAGATCATGTTCTCTTCAATAAAGCTTTCGTCCGGGGTGCTGTTGCGCAGGTAGCGCATGTCATCGGGCATATCACAGAAAAAATTATAGCCCTGAATAATCATGATGGTCTTTCTGGCTGGTCTGTCTGGTAGGAGTGGCCGCGGTTAGCGCAGGCCGCCATAGGGGTCATCGTGCACGGTCTCTGCCTTCTGGCCGCGCTTGCGATGCCTGAGATAAAGCACGAGACCGAGCGGCACAATCAGCAGGGTGCTGTAATGGCTCAGGTTCGGCCATTTTGAACTATGCAGCAGGATATCCGTGGCCTGCCCGGCACAATAGATCCCGCCTGCCAGGGTGCCCGCAGCCAGCAGCAGGCTGAACACACCGATGGCGATTTTCTGCGCGATGCTGTTTTCAGGCATGGAGCCCTCCCCTGTGGTTTTGCCGGCTGGACGGATGCGGGCAGCCTATCACGGCAGGCGTGGGGGCGTCACGGTTGAGGGGCTATGCGCCCGGACGATGGTGTGACGATAGCGCAACGGAGTGAGCACACCGGCGTTAGAGGCAGGCTGGCCCTGTTGTGTGAAATGGCAGTAGGATGGGGCAACGGCACAGGCCGACCAGAGGACTATGAGGAACCAGATGCACAGCACGGAAACAGGCGCACAGGCCACAGCACGACAGACGCGAACTGAGCGCGCTGAACAGACAGCGCGGCGTGGCCTGCGGCGCGGCGCAACGGGTGGCGTGCTGGCGCTTGGGCTGGCCGGTGTGCTGGCGGGCTGTGCGGGGCAGACGGCCACGCAGCCGGTAGCGACCTCTGGCAAGCCGGACGGGATTTATCAGGCCTCTGGCAATGAGCCCTCCTGGAACATGACGCTGGCGCAGAACATGCTGACGCTGGAAACGCCGGACGGGCCGCGTATGGCCGGGCCGGTTTTGCATGCGCATGCGGAAGGCGGGAACCGCACTTATGAAGCAAAAGCGATGCAGGTGGAGATTACCGCCAAAACCTGCTCCGACAGCATGAGCGGCCAGAGTTATGCGGACACGGTGCGGATTGTGACACAGGGCCGCACCCTGACCGGCTGTGGCGGTACGCCGCTGGCCCCGACCAACCTGAACGGCACGCGCTGGGTCGTGACGGCACTGGACGGGCACCGGCTGGCCGATGGCAGCAAGCCGCCCTCTGACACGGACCGCACCACGGATGAACCGGGCCTGAAAGCCGGAGCACCGGACATGGCCCCGACGCTGGATATTAATGGCAGCGGCAAGATTTCCGGCTCTGACGGGTGCAACCGTTATGTGGGTGGGCTGGAATTTGGCAAGGATGGGCGCGTAAAGGCCTCAGCGCAGGGGGGCATCAGCACCATGATGGCCTGCCCCGGCCGACAGGATACGATAGCCCGGCAGTTCTCCGCCCTGACCCGTGCTGTGACGCACTGGCGGACGGACGGGAACGTGCTGGTGTTAGAGACGGGTGATAAGAAAACTGTGCGGTTGCGGCAGGTTTTTTAAGGAAATCAGGCCCCGCTGCGGGCTGCCATGGCGGCGGCGCGGGCGGCGGCTTTTTCTTCTTCGGTCCAGATTTTGCGTTCACGGACTTTCTGCGGCTTGATCTGTTTGACCGGGCCGCCACCGAGGACGGGGGCGCGTTTGGTGGAGGTGCGGGCGTCTTCCGAATGCCAGGCGTGGTCTGTGTTGACTGTCAGAGTGCAGCCAATTTCACGCTCGACATCATGCAGCCAGGCGCGCTGCTCGGCATCGCACAGGGTAATGGCGTAACCGCTGCGCCCTGCCCGGCCTGTACGGCCAATACGGTGGACGTAGCTTTCCGGCAGGCTGGGCAGGTCGTGATTGAAAACATGCGTGACGGTATCAACATCAATGCCGCGGGCCGCAATATCGGTTGCCACCAGAACCTGTGCGGTGCCGGCGCGGAAGGCGTCCAGAGCGCGTTCCCGCTGACCCTGTGACTTGTTGCCGTGCAGGGCTTCCGCCGAAATACCGGCCTCGGTGATGAAGGCGCAGACCTCGTTGGCGATATTCTTTTGCAGGGTGAAGACCACGGCCTGACCCATGCCGGGTGTACGCAGCAGTTCCAGCAGGGCTTCTTTCTTGTGGGCTGCATCCATGAACATGACGGACTGCTCGATGCGGTCCACCGTGGTGGAGGGCGGCGCGATTTCGACATTGGCTGGATTTTGCAGCAGGCTTTCGGCCAGCGCTGCAATGGATTTCGGCATTGTTGCAGAGAGCAGAATGGTGTGGCGCTCTTTGGGCAGGGTGGCGACAATGCGTTCGATGGGTTTTGCAAAGCCCATATCGAGCATCTGGTCGGCTTCATCCAGCACCAGAGCTTCAAGCTGGGAGAGGTCACATTCGCCCTGCGTCACCAGATCCAGCAGGCGGCCGGGGGCGGCGACGATGACGTCCACGCCGTTTTTCAGCGCATTGATCTGATGCATCGGGCTGACACCACCGAAGATGGTGGTGACGGTGAACGGCAGATGCCGCCCGAAATTTTCAAACCCATCGGCAATCTGAGAGACCAGTTCCCGCGTGGGGGCCAGAACCAGCACACGTGCGCCACGTTTGGGGACCGGACGCGGGTTTTGTGCCATGCGGTGCAGTAGCGGCAACACGAAAGAGGCGGTTTTACCGGTGCCGGTCTGCGCCATGCCGAGCAGATCCCGCCCTTCCAGCAGCAGCGGAATGGACTGGGCCTGAATGGGCGTGGGGGTGGTGTAGCCTGTCTCGGCCAGGGCATCCTGCAGGGGCTGCGCCAGAGGGAGATCGGCAAATGTAATAGACGGGGACATGCGGGCAGCGCCTCCGGCGCTCAATAAGGCTGCGCCGGGTAGGGCATCGCGTGTTTGGAACGGGAGCTTTTTACGGGTGGGGAGAACGGGCGTCAACAGAGGGTATGGGGGGGATGCAGAATGATGTGGTGTTTATTTTGGTAATTTGCTAAATAGCGAATCATGAATGATGTGTTTAAAGCCCTTGCTGACCCGACCCGCCGCGCCATTCTGGAAATGCTGCGCGCGCGGGAGATGACGGCTGGCGACATTGCAGACTGCTTTACCCTCGCCAAGCCGACCCTTTCCGGGCATCTGGCCGTATTGCTTGCGGCGGACCTTGTGCATCGGGAACGGATTGGCACAACTTTAGTCTATCACCTCAAACTTTCGGTGTTGGAAGAGGCTTGGCTGCGGCTTGCTTCCACCATGCGCCTGGGAAAGAGTGACCCCTCATGCAGCACAGATACGGCCCCCGCCTCTCCTTCGCGCTGATTGCGGCAACGGCTGCCATTGGTCTGGTTATCCTCTGGCTTGCCCCGGCGGATGCGCTGGTGCCGGTCCATTTTTCCGGCCGGTGGGTGCCTGATCGGTTTGCGACGCCCCTGCATGGGATTTCGATATGGATCGGGTTGCTGAGCGCGCTGTGGCTTGTGTTTTTTGGCATCCAATACTGCTTTCGGTCCGACACCGGTTTGCAGGCGTCTCTGCCGGTTTATGATCTGGCGTGGATTACGCTCACAGCATCTCTTTGTGCTCTGGCTGTTGGGGCCATGGAGTATGCGGTGGGGATTAAAGTTGCTTTGGGGTCCCTCAATGCTGTGATGACCGGGGTTTTCTTACTGGTTGTTGGGAACTGTCTGGGGAAAATCCGGCCCAATAGTCTGGTGGGTATTCGCACCCCGTGGACAAAAGCCAATGCACGGGTTTGGGACCGCACGCATCGGGCCTGTGGACCGCTGTTTATTCTTGCAGGTGTCGGGTTGATTGCTGCCGGTTTTGGGATGCTCGGCCGACCGGTGGATCTGAAACTTATCAATTGTGTCATGCTGGGGATGCTTGCGTTTTGCTATGGTCTTTCATGGCTCTACTGGCGGCAGGAAAAGACGCGTGGGTGAACTGAAGAGGCTGGTTCTTCCGGTGGGTGCAGGTGGGCTTTTGATGGGTCCAACACAGGGGTTTGCGAACCCCGTGCAGTGGGAACTGTTTGACCCGCAGCATCAGTTTGCGTTGTCTGAGGGGGCACCCTGCCCGGATGGAGAAAAAGCGGTGGTGCTGCACTCTGCCACCGCCAGTCCGACGCAATATGCTGTGACGCAGACTGCGCTTTCAACAGATGGTTTGCAGAACAAGGTGTTGCGCCTGCGTGCGCAACTGAGCGTGCAGGATGTGCAGGCAGGCGCTGGTCTGTGGATGACGCTTTATGACGGCACAAAGCAGATCGGGTTTAGAAATACGCAAAAGGACATGGTGCGTGGGCAAAGTGTGACCCGCATGCAGGAGATGGTGGTGTGGGTGCCGCCGCAGGCGACACGGGTTGTTTATGGTGTGCTGCTGCGTGGACCGGGGACAGTGACCGCTTGCGGGCTGCATGTTGGGCCGGTTGTGCCCGCGGGAAAACAGAATGCTGATCAGTCTGTTGCTGTGCAGACCATGGCTTTTGCAATCAATACCATGCGCACACAGGCGCTGCATGCATCTTTGATTGACTGGGAGAGCCGCACGCCGCCTTTGCTGGAACTGGCCAGAGTGGGGTCGGCTGATGATCTTTATGCCGAGATCCGGACTCTGCTTGCTGACCTGCATGATGGGCATAGTTTTGTGATGCCGCCTGATACGGTGCGCAAGCTGGCCGCGCAACCTGAGCAGATGCCAGTCTTTACGAAAAAAGCGCCTGATATTGGAAGCATTTCACTCCCCTTTTTGATGTCTCATTCTGCTGAAGGGATGAAAGAATTTTCCCGCACGGGGCAGCAGATTTTTGCGCAGGCTGCTGCTATGCGCGGGTGGATTGTGGATCTGCGCCACGATAGAGGCGGGAATATGTGGCCGATGGTGCAGGCGTTGAGGCCGTTGCTTGGCAGTGGGGAGCTGGGCTTTTTTGAAGACAGGGCGGGCAAACGCTCTGCCCCTTGGCGAGCCGTGGCGCAAGGCGTGGTTCCGCAGGACGATGGACCGGATTTGTCCCACGTGCCGGTGGCGGTTCTGCTTGGCCCGCAGACCGCCAGCGCGGGGGAAGCGGTGGCGATTGCGCTAAAGGGGCGGCCTAACACGCGGTTTTTTGGGACCGCCACGCATGGTCAGACCAGTGGGAACAAGAGCTTCACCCTGCCTGATGGTGGGAGGCTGGCAGTGGCCGCAGAGTTTGAACTGGACCGGACGGGCAAGCGGTATGAGGGGCCGGTTCAGCCGGATGTGGTGGAGGCTGATCCTGATGCTGCCGAGCGGGCGGCGGAAGTGTGGTTGCGGCAGGGGTTTTAGGGCGGGTCAGCAAGAGGGTGTTGCGTTAACGCGTGCTTTTTAAAATGCGGGCCGGGTTGCCTGCGACGGTTACACCTGCGGGCACGTTGCGCGTGACGACGCTGCCTGCGCCGATGATGGCGCTATCTCCAATTGTGATACCAGGCAGGATGATGGCCCCGCCACCAATCCAGACAGTCTGACCGATAGTGACGGGGCGGCCAGACTCAAGAAGCTGGCGGCGTAAGGCTGGGTCTCGCGGGTGGTCCGCTGCAAGAATTTGCACGCCGGGACCAATTTGTGTGCCGTGGCCGATATGGACGGGCGCGATATCCAGAATGACACAGCCAAAATTCAGAAAAACATTATCGCCCAGGAAAATATTAAAACCATAATCACAATGGAACGGTGCGCGCACCGAGACATTTTCCCCCACCGCGCCAAGCTGTTGCCGCAGGGCCTGCGTGCGCTCTGCCTCTGGTGCGGTGCTGGCGGCGTTGTATTCGGCCAGCCATGCGGCGCACCGGGCCATGTCCTGCACCAGTTCCGGGTCACTCGCGCGATAGAGCTCGCCGGCCAGCATTTTCTGTTTTTCGGTCATGAGGGAAATCATGTCAGATCATGCAGGGCTTTGCCAAGGGGAGCGCCCAGAGACCACTCTGAAAACTGCACCTTGAGGCCAGCACGCTCCGGGGTGCAGCACATGGGGCCGACCAGATAAGACGCGGCCTGTGGAAACGGTGCCAGACGCACAAGCGGCCAGAATTTGCCATCTGCCGACACCTGAAGGCGCAAAACGCCATTTGCGACGGTTGCCCGCATCCAGAAATCCTTTGGGTTGCCCTCATAAGGAGCGGTGGCCCAGTCCGAACAGCCGTTTGTCAGAACGCTGCTAAGCATGGCGCGGCCATCTGACAGTTCGATCCCGGCTTTGACCCAGCGGCTTTCATCAACACGGACCATGATGCCAGCCTGATCATACAATTGTTCATACTCTGCACGAATCCGAAGCTGAGCTGTGAAGCTTCCCAGTGCCGGCATACCGTAAAAATGGCCGCTGTCACGCGTAAAGCCATAAAACGTTTCACGCCAGAAATCCGATCCTTCATCGGTTATCATCTCGAGCGTTTCCGGCGTGAGGGTGCTTTGGTGCGGTTTATTCAGCCAGATGCCGCCATGCCAGAGGGACTGTTTTTCTGCTTCTGACGTCATGGCGGGGGCTTCCCTGTGTTGGTGAGCACTTGGTCTATCGGGACTTTGATAGGCACGTGTCAGAGTGCCCTCTCTCCTTTTGGAAAGCAACTGACAGGGCCCCTGCTTTAAGGTGTCCGCCATGCAGCATTTCCATCGATACTGTATAGCGTTCGATAGTTTTCAGAAATTCGCCGTGACGGAGAAGCGGGCGGAGCGGGGTTCGAGGGGGTGGTAGGTGGCGCCGGTTTCGACGCGGGATGTGGGGGTCATGCGGTAATCGTAGGCGTATTGGGAGGCGGAGGCGTGGGTGTTGGTCAGGTTGTAGATGCTGGCCTGTACCTGAAGGTATTTTGTGATGTGGTAGCCGACATCCATGTTCACCTCCTTATAGCCGTGGGAGCGCAGGGAGTTATCTTCGATTAAGGGGTAGGAACCGAGCCAGCGGAACTGCACACCACCGAAAAAGCCGCTGGGGTGTTCCGCCAGCAGGCCGAAGGAACCGATGAAGTTAGGGGCGTTGGCCACATAGCGCCCCGGCAGGCCATAGAGGCCGGGATTGCCGGTGAAATAGCGGGCGTGGGTGGAAGCAATATCTGCGTTGAGTTCCAGCCAGGGCAGCGGGTGATACTGGCCGGAGAGTTCAAACCCCTGCCTGCGGCTGGGGGCACCGGCATCGTTCACGCCTTCATCCGCGTCGTAAGTGAGTTCTGAACTGAAATCGATGCGGAAAAAGGCGGCCTGCAGGTTCAGTTTTGGGATAATGTTGGTGCGGACGCCCAGTTCCTCACTGGTGGCACGGGTCATGAACGGGGTGGCGATGGCACCGTTGGCAATGCCATCAGTCGGCACGGTACCAAGGACGGCGCGGATATCGTTAGAATGGTAGCCCTGCCCTGCGCTGATATAAAATTCCGTTTTATACCACGGGCCGAAAATCAGGCTGCCTTTGGGCTGAAAAAGCCACTGATGCACACGGCCCCTATAACCGGAAACGAGGCTGTGATCTGAGCCTCCGTAATAATCGCCACGCAGGCCAACAACGGTACGCAGCCAGGGCAGCCAGTGGGTGATGTTCTGGCCGAACAGACCGACATTGCCTTGTGAGACGTTATCCGCATTACAGACATACTGGCCGGTGGGCACGCTGCTATCCGGGCAATCGGGCAGGACTTTGCGCTGGCGGGTGTGGCGACGGTCGATATAAATGCTGTCCCAGCGGCCTTGTACGCCAAAAATGGTGTCTGTAGCGCGGTGCAGGAAGATGTCGTGCCGCTGGTATGCCGATGTGCCGCCAAAGGTGGTGCGGGTTTCGTCCTGCTGTTCCTGATCGCCATTGATGGGGTCGTTCAGATAATGGCTAAAATCGTTCCATAGGGTCAGGCGGCTATGCACGACGTAAAGCGATGTTTTGAGCTGCCAGTTATCGTTATGCAGAATATGATGCGCGGAAACGCTGAACCGTTCGGAATAGCCGCCGTCGCTTGGGTCCAGAGAGCCGTAACGGCTGATGAGGCCTTTCTGGTAGGCCTCCAGAGGCTGGTCGGTCGTGTTGTTCCATTGGCCTCGGTAATACAGGCCGGTCAGGTTGAATTTGGTGTGTTCTGTGGTGTGGGTGTAGCGCGCGGCGGATTTGATGCCCCGGAAGTTGTCCGGGTGCGCCCACGGGCCGTTCAGATGGTCGATTGAGAAAGCGCCAAGCAGTTTATCGCCATTTTTGAAGTGCGCTGTATCGCCAATAAAGGCATGTTCATCGCCCAGTGTGCCGAGACTGCCAGAAGCCTGCCCGCGCAGGTCATCCGTTAAGCGGATATGGTCGGACCCGACGACGCCGAAGTCCCCGACATCCGCGTAAAAGGGGCCTTTGGTGTAGTCGATGCCCTGTGCGAGTTCCGGCATGAGGAAATTGACATCTGTATAGCCCTGCCCGTGGGCGTGGGTGGGTTCATTAACCGGGATATCATCCACAAAACTGGCGAGATCTGTGCCGTGGTCCAGATTGAAGCCGCGGAGAAGATACTGGTTGGCCTTGCCCTCGCCCGAATGCGCGGTGACGACCAGACCGGGGACAGATTCCAGCAACTGCCCCACTCGATAAACCGGCCGCAGGCGGAGTTCCTTGGCGGTAATGCTGCCCTGACTGGCCGTGAGCGCGCGGCCCATGGGATCTGTATGTGAGGCGATGACCTGAAGATGCTCTTCCCCGTGGGCCTCGGTTGTTTTGTGGCCGATGAGTTTTTGGGGTGACCCTGCCGGCGTGATGGGAGGCGTGACCGGGGAGGCGCGGCGGGCTGCATCTTTGGATGGCGTAGGTTTTGCAGACGGTGCGGCGTGTGCGGTGGTGGTGAAGGCAGAGGCGCAGAGGAGCGCGACGATAAACGGAGAGCGTCCGCGCCGGACAGGACGCAGAGACACAACGTGACCCATAACTGTTCCCCGATATCCGGCTCACCCCGTCCGGCTATCATGACTGAGCGACGAAGGCAGGTCTCCTGGCTCACGGGGGTTGTCTGATGCGCCTTCCCAGCCGTTATGGGGCCAGTGGCGTGATGCATCAGCGCACCGTTTACAGTTGCGGGGGCAGCCGCTGCCTGAACCCCGGGCCTGTGCGCCCAGCCGGATCCTTCAGCGTTCCCTTTTCACTCGCTTGCGCGAGACCTTCGACAGCCGCAGAGGTAGGGGATGGGCTTTGGGTGGGTCAAGGGTATGGGTGCCTTGATTTCAAAAAAACGTCACGTGCTGGCAGGAGCTGGCCGGTGTAGGAAGGAGGCGTGAAATCCTTCTGCTTGTGAGCAAGATGATGCCTCAGTCTTCCCGTCCCGGACCAGAAATTTCCTCTTCCTCTGTGCAGCGGGAGGCCGCGACGGAACGCTGGCTGGCCACGTTGCGCCAGAAAATAAAGGCAGATGGCACGCAGCCGCGTGTGCATTTTAGCCGCACGCCGGACCGGCCGCTGGACCATGAGGGCGTGATACGGGATTTTGAATAACCGTTCACATTCTGTGAGCGGAGGCAACGGCCTTTTGTCCTGAGCGTTTCAGGCAGGTGATGGCATCCGGCGTTCCGGATGCAGCGTGCTTTCTGACGTGATGAGGACCCTGCCGTGATGACCCTGCCCCGCAAACCGGTTTTGAGTATGGCGCTGGCTGCTGGCCTGCTGGCGGCTGGTGCGTTCATCGCCCCGGCACAGGCCCAGCGTAGCATGCTGTTTTCTGGCACCCTGGCGCCGGAGCATGGCGCGCCTGCGCAGGTGCATGGGAATGTGGTGGCGCTCTATTACGCCGGGGCGCATGTGCTGCGCTATACCGTGACATGGGACGGGCTGAGTGGGCCGGTAACAATTGCGCATCTGCATGGCCCTGCCCTGCCCGGCAAGGATGGGCCGCCGGAAGTGACGGTGCATGGCCCGTATAAAAGCCCGCTGAGTGGCAGTGTGATGCTGAGCACGGAGACGGAGCGGGATTTGCTGGACGGCCGTATTTACCTGAACCTGCACACCCAGAAATATCCGAATGGTGAGGCGCGGGCGTGGTTGGGGAAGAGTGAATAGTCCTCGAGAAACACGCAAGGTTTACTACATCTGAATACCG
The DNA here is from genome assembly GCF_001580535.1 of Acetobacter cerevisiae. Taxonomy (GTDB): domain Bacteria; phylum Pseudomonadota; class Alphaproteobacteria; order Acetobacterales; family Acetobacteraceae; genus Acetobacter; species Acetobacter cerevisiae. Next base: position 10,402 of record NZ_LHZA01000144.1, read on the forward strand.
ATTTTGGGGGCGAGCCAGACCATGCCCAGATAGAGCAGGATGGTGACGCCGCAGCCGGCGCCTAATGCCAGCCAGAAGGGCACGCCATGCCGCATGATCCACGGGATGAGCAGGAACATGGGCAGGGATGGCAGCACGTACCAGAACGTGGCCCCGACATGGGCCTCCATGCGGGCGGGATCTTTGGTTTCCAGCCAGAGCCAGATCATTCCAAAGACGGAAATAAGGGGGAGAGAGGCCACCAGCGCGCCAAGACCGGGGTAGCGGCGGGCGAGCGTGGAGACCAGAGCAATGGTCAGCCCGGAGAGAAGGGCTTTGAGCCAGAAAAACATCATTCTTTCCGGTGCAGAACCCCTCCCTCTGCTGAAAAGCTGACGGAGGGGCTGGCAGATTTTAGAGGTGGGTGTCGCCCTGCCGGGGCTGAGCAGCCTGCCCCTGCGGCGGCATCTGGCCGGGCTGTGCGCCGTTCTGCGGGGCACCTTCGGACGTCAGTTTGCCGGGCTGGGTAGAATGTTCCACGTCATACGCTGTGGCCTTCTGGGCGTAGGTGCCTTTTGCGCCGGGATGCTCCTGATCATACAGAGCAGCCTTCTGCTTGGCTTCCTTACGATAGACGTGGCGGCGATACATGCCGGTGACGCAGCCCCCCACGGCACCCAGAACGCCATGATTGGCGACATGGCCGCCCACAGCGCCCACAGCCCCGTATTTCAGGCAGCCGCCCGGTTCCGCCTGTGCGGCGGTAACTGTTGTGCCAGCCAGAGCGGCAAGAACGCTCAGAGTGATCAATCGACGCATCTCTATTTCCTTTCTTCTGCCAGATAATGAGGCAGATTTCCCTGTAAATGTATCGAAAGAGTGCTGCGGAGACAATGTGCGCCCGCTTGCGTCCCCTTTGCGCAGAAGAACAGGTCTTTCTTTGACGCTGCCCTTTTATTCAGCGGTACGGCACCCCATATTTAAAAGATAACAAAATGAAAAAAATAAGGAGGCCGTTATGAGACGCCCCTTTGACACCAGTCGCGCAGGCTCTGGTTTCCTGCATGGGTCTCGCTTTTCCCGGGGTATTTTGAACCCCCGCTCCAAACGGGCTGAGCGCCCGGAGACTGAGGCTGCTGCACAGACGTCAGGCACCACGGCCTCAGGGAACGCTGGCGCGGCTCAGGGACGCACACAGGAGCCGGACGGCGCATCCTCCGAAAAAACCGAGAAAAGCCCGGATGAAACCACCGATCAATGCTTTGCCTGAAAGCCGACGTCAGGCGGCGGGCAGTGTTGCGAGGAACGTTGTGACCAGCGTTTCCAGAAGAGTTTGATCTGCGGGAGAAAACCGATCTTTGCGCGGGCTGTCGAGATCCAGCACGCCGAGCAGGTGGCCTTGTGCGACCAGCGGAATGACGATTTCAGACGCCGAAGCGGCATCACACGCAATATGGCCGGGGAACGCATGCACATCCGCCACGCGCTGGGTGGTGCGGGTCTGGGCGGCGGTGCCACAAACCCCCTTCCCCATCGCAATGCGCGTGCAGGCCACACGGCCCTGAAAGGGGCCGAGGACCAGTTCACCCTGTGACGCGGACGCCTCTGGCTTTCCGGACGGCACAGCGGAGGCCAGCGTAAACAGCGTGGCCTGTGCTGTTGCGTGCGGACGGTAGAGGTAGAACCCGGCCCAGTTGAGATCTGGCAGCGCCTCAAAAATAAGGGCGGCCAGATTAGCCATATTGGCCAGAGGATCCTGCTCCGCCGCCAGCAGACCGGTAGCGGCGGAGAGCAGATCTTCCGGGGTGAGGCGATGGGCCGGGGCGCTCATGGTGTGCGCTTACTGAGCCAGCAGCGCCGGGCCGCGCAGAGCGGAGCGGCTGCAGACGGCTTCCTGCTGGTCCCGGTTGAGGGTTGTGATGTCAAACATCACGGTCGGGCTGAGCATCAGACGCCCCTGCCCGCCCCATGCGTAAGCCGGGTTGGTACGAATGCCCTCGCGGCTGGCGAGCTGGCGGCCGAGGGTGCGAACGGTGGTGTCCGTCACCAGTTTATGGGCGTCACAATAATACATCAGACCGCCAACGTTTTCCGCCGACGCATGTTCCACCGTGGGGATGCCATCATAATCCAGCACGCCGGGCGCTGCGGTGGCTGCTGTCATCGGGGCAGGACCGGCTGGCACCGTCAGCACGCCGGACGTGGGGGCCTGCGCCGCGTGCGCCTGCGGCAGAGCCGCGGACAGAGCGAGACAGCCGGTCAGGGCCAGAAAGACAGGGCGAAGTTTCAGCATAGGCTTGGTCCTCTTGGTATCTGCCAAACGGCAGTGAGGGGGACAGAATAAGGACAGACATCAGCACGCGGCAAGGGCGGGCTGCTCTGCGTTGGGTGGGGGGATGCCAGGAGGCTGGATGCGGGGAGGTGCATTACCAGACGGCTGAGATGGTGTTGCGTGTTGCCTGAAGGGGCTCGAAAGACTTAAGACGGGGTGCAGTTCTTTTGATGCACCCTTTTCTTTTGAGCAGGTCGTCTTTTTCCATGTCTTATGAGCCGCCTTTACTGGCACAAAACAGAAGACGTCTTGGCTCTTTTCTGTATCGTTCCTTCGCCATTGTTTTGTTTGGCCTGATTCTGTTTCCGGAATTTTATCATCTTGGCTCTCAGAGCATCGAACCATGGGATGAAGCCCGTCATATTGGCTCAGCCTATGAAATGCTTTTCCGGCATGACTATGTGGTCAATTACTGGCAGGGCAAAAAAGATTACTGGAACCTGAAGCCGGTTTTGAGTTTTTTGCCGATTATTCTGTCCGTCAAGCTATTTGGTAAGGGACTGATGGCGGCACGCCTCCCCTCCCTGCTGGGATTTGTGGCGATTGTTCTGGGGCTTTACCAGTTTGCGGCACGCAAATTCTCACGCGTGGAAGGGCTTTACGCCATCACGCTTTTTTCCATCTGGTCACAGGCTCTTAGTGTACACAGTTTTCGGGTAGCTGATGCGGATGCGCTTTATTCCACTTTTTACCTGTTCTGTATCCTGCTGTGCCTGAAGCGCACCAGCCTGTCCTTCTGCCTTGCGTGCGTAATGGGTGCCTTGTGTTTCCTGACTAAAAGCTGGCATGCCCTGACATTGCTGCCGCCGCTGGCGCTGACGTGTGTGCTGACGGAGCGCTCTATTCGCCTGCCCTTCAAAGGCATGCTGTGTGGTCTGGCCCCCATCCTGCTGTGGGTTGGGGTGCGGATCTATGAGGATGGTCCAAAGTTTCCGCAACGTATGGTGACATACGACCTGCTCAAACGAACAGGCATACAGATTGAAGGGCACCATAACCCTCCCTCTTTTTACATAACGGGCTTTGTGCACGATTATCCTGCTCTGCTCTGGCAGCTTGGATTTCTGACGCTGGCCTTTGGAGCGGCTTGCTGGTGGCCGCGGTTGCGAGCGGCCCGGTTTCGCTTTGGCATACCACGCGCGCTCAAAGCCGAAATGCTGATTCTGGCCGTGGCAGTACTCTCTGTTTTTGGGATGTTTACCGCAGCAAAGACGCGCCTGTTCTGGTACACATTTCCAGCTTACCCGATACTCTGCGTGCTGATGACCTACGCCTTTGCGCTGCTGCGGCCTGCGTTGAAAACCGTGGCGGGTGGCCTGGCGGCGGTGTTTTTTGTGATGTCCTTTTCCGCATCCTGGCAGCGGACGAAGGCTCTTGAACTTCCGGCTTTCTATTATCAGCTTCAGGCCGCGGCCTGGATGCCGATGACCAATGTGCAAAAGGAGGGCGTGATTGAGCAGGACGACTATGCTGCGCTGCTCACCTACCTGCCTGTCCCGCCGACTGCCATCCATATTGGACCAGACGAGGGCAAACCGCATACGCTGGTTATCCGCGATAAAGACGCGGGGGCGTGTGACGGATGTGCGTTGGTCTCCAAGGGGGACCGGTTTGATTTATTTTACCGGGACTAAGAGCAGAAGGACGAAAGAACTCGCTGATTCGAAGTGATCTGCCGAGGCTTTGCAGGGCACGTTCCGGCCTGTTTGTGGCGGTTAGGCAGGAAATTTACCCCTCCCCCGCAATACAGGCTTGGCAACCCCCCTGCCTTTGCGCTAGGGAGAAGCCCAAGGACCCGTAGATCAGTTGGATAGATCGTCAGATTCCGAATCTGAAGGCCGGAGGTTCGAATCCTCTCGGGTCCACCACTTCCGTAAAATTACCAATTAAAACAAGACGTTGAGATGCGATTTTTGTGCATCTGACGGGTTGTTTTGCGCCTGCTTTGGCGGCGAAGAGGCTACGGTCGTCTGGTTCTTTCTGCGCTGTTGTCTTCCTGGTATCCGCTTCCCGCGCTGGCCGCAGCTGGGCATTGCGCATTTGTGGATGCTGTTTTTGCGAAAAGGTATTGCGAATGGTTCTCATTCGTGCTTTTTAGGGGATCTCTCATCAGAGATAGGGGCTTTCTGAATGGTCATCTGCTCTTGCAACAGCCTGACTCACAAAGACGTCGAATCAGCCGTGGCGCATGGCGCTACCCGCCCCAGTGAAATTTACGCCTCCAAGCGCTGCAAGGCGCAGTGCGGGAACTGCGTGCCCGGTGTGGTGTGCATGCTGAAGGAAGTGCGGATGCGTCAGCGTCAGGCAGCCGAAACTGTTGCCCATGCGGCCTGCCTACCAGTTGTAGTCCAGTCCGAAGCGCTGAGCGCCTGATCGGATTGCTTCGGGCTTATCGTGCCTGTCAGCTTTGGCTTTCCGGCCTTGTAGGCACATTGCAGCGGCATGACATCGCCGCGCTCAAAAACGCTCTGATAACTGCCTGACAGCGTGAACGGATGCTTTGGCCGCTCCGCTGTGTTGGGCATTCGTCGCGCCTCTTCCCTCCTCCCTACCAAATCACATGCATGGCCTCAGGCTGTGGGCTGTGGGCTGTGGGCTGTGGGCTGTGGCGCAAGGATGTTAAGGGTGTCTGCGTAAAGAGCATGGCTGGCTCCATATGGCTTGCAACGGAACTTTTGCCTTCCCACGTCATTTGTAACAACAGAACGCTGCATCTGTAGCGCCTGAGCAAACAAGGACGAGATTCATGCCGAAAACAGCTCCGACTGCGAAAGAAGCTCATATCCGCGAATATCTTGGCACACCGACCGACCTGAAGGCCGATGCTGTTAAGGAAGTTGCGGCAGGTCTGGCCGATACGCTGGCCGACGTGTTTGCGCTGTACGTCAAGACGAAGAATTTCCACTGGCATATGAGCGGTCGCCACTTCCGCGACTACCATCTGCTGCTGGACGAACAGAGCGCGCAGATTTTTGCCATGACCGACCCGATGGCCGAACGTGCCCGCAAGATTGGTGGCACGACGCTGCATTCCATTGGTGAGATTTCCCGCCGCACGCAGGTGCTGGACAATGATGCGCTGTATGTGACGCCGGAAGACATGCTGGCCGAACTGCGCGACGACAATCTGGCGCTGACGACCCGGATGCGCAAAGTGCATGCCGTGTGTGATGACGCCAACGATGTGGCGACTGCCAGCCTGCTGGAAAACTGGATTGATGAGACGGAGCGCCGCACGTGGTTCCTGTTTGAAGCCACCCGCCCGGCGTTTGGTAAAAACGACTAAATGATGCTCCGGCGTCTTTTTCGCCCTTGAGAAAGACGTCGGATTCGCCTAAAAATTTTCAAAAATTGCATTTCAAAAAAGATTTTTATGAGAAAAATTTCTCATAAATAAGATTTTATCTCCATAAACCTGCATTCTTCTTATATAGAAAACAGAACCCCTTAAAATAATCTTTTTCTGGACATCACTTTTTTGAAAATTTCATTCAGAAAAAGTATTTATTCTTTTATTTTATCTGTATTTCATTGAATATAGTTTATGGGCAGATATACTTTCAAAAAAGACTCCAATCGCCCCTAGCGAAAAGGTCGCTTTCAATAGCTGGAAAGTACCTTTTCCTTTTTTTCTGCCTGCACGCAGGCGGCTGCGATTGTAAGCCGCGAAACCGTAGCAACACTAATTCCAAAATCTTTTGCCACGGATTTCAACGATTCTCCGTTTGATCGCCGCCGGATCACATCCTGCTTTTCCTGCTCGCTTATTTTGGAAGGGCGGCCCATACGCTTGCCTTGCTCAATGGCTCTGGCACGACCTTCCGCTGTACGCGTTCGGATCAGGTCGCGCTCAACATCTGCAAGACCAGCTAAAACGGCCAGCATCAGACGCCCCGTGCTGGTATTCGTATCGGCCCATGGCTCTGCCAAAGAATAAAAATGGCCCCCTTTTTTAGTAATGTCATGAACAATTGCGAAAAGGTCAAAAGTACTTCTTGCAAGCCGGTCAATTCTTGCAACGATCACAGTATCCTCTTTTTTGAGACTCCTGACCATTTTGCGAAGCTGATCACGCTGCGCATTCGCGCCACTGACTTTTTCACAGAAAATCTTTTCGCATCCGTAATTTTTTAGGGTTTTTAATTGCGTATCAAGGGTTTGTCCGATCGTACTCACCCGTGCGTATCCAATTTTTCTACGAATATCACGCTTCCTCGTCAGCTTATAACGTCACATAAAAGAGATTATTATTTTTTTAAATCCTGAATTCCGGTGTGTCGGGAACTCTTAACGTAGACCCAGCCACCGTTAATACGATTTATATTCAGGACAATAACGTATTCCATACCGGCTCTGGCAGCACAAATAACGAGACGGCCGTTATTAACGGTGTTTCACAAAACACCCATTTTGGCATTGCCGGCCTTGAGACAGCCCCGACCTCAGCTGCCTATACGGAAAACTCTGATGGGAGCTACACCCTCCAAATCACCATGGCTGATGGCAGCGATCTGACCTATAAAAACCTTCATATGGCAGACGGCTACACACCGCCTGCAACGCTTGCCATCGTCCCGGATAGCAGCAGCTCCGGCTGGGATGTTGAAGATACGTCCTCCGCTGCACCAACCGGCGGGTATACGGACAACGACCTGCACCAGCAGATGGCGGCCGTCGCCACAAGTTCAACAGCTGCCGGTGGGGATACGTCCCAGTACAGCAGCGCTGCCACAAGCTTCCACCAGCACGACATGTCCTGGCGCTGGACAGGTAGCACAGGCGGTGACTGGAATGATCCGGCAAACTGGACGCTCTATGACAGCACCAATAATGTCGTCGATACCTCCAACATGGGCAGCACAGCTATCCCGCAACTGGAGCAGAATGCTGACGTCAATATTGGCGATAGCAGCGGCAACTCGACGACGCCGATTACTGTTGTTGACAATGTTGCTGATTACAACCAGATCCGCAGCCTGAGTGTCTGGCAGAACGTAACTTTAAAAATTACCGCGCAGGCGGGCAACAATTACGTTGGCAATGTGTTTGCCACCGCCGGGTTTGAAAATAACGGTAATATTATTATTGATACCCCCTCTGATGTTGAACTGGGTGGTGTCGCGATGAATCGTTCAAGCGGCACGATTACCATCATGAACAACCAGGGGAACGTGACGCTTGATAACGGCGAACTGGACAATGGTGGCACACTGAACCTGATCAATGCCTCACTGGGAACCGTGGACAAGCCTGTCTGGGTACAGGGCGGCACGGTCAACATGACCGGCAATAGCACAGTGTTTGCTCAGCCCGGGATCAGCTACAGCAGCGCAACCACTGTTAATGTTGATCCTTCTACGATCAATACAGTCTATATTGACGACAGTGGGGATAAGACGACCGCACAGAACGTGGTTGTAAACGGTGTTTCTGCTGATACGCGTTTTGGCATTGCAGACCTGACCGCGGCCCCTGTTTCTGCGACGTATACACCCAACGCAGATAACTCTTCTTACACCCTGACCATCGGGCTCGCGAACGGGAAAAAAGTCACCTATGGCACCATTGTGCCGGCTGATGGTTACACGCCCACCTCTACCCAGATTGTGCAGGACGCCTCCAACAACGGATGGCTGATTGAAAATGCTGATACGGAGACCTGCTTCCTTCCTGGCAGCATGATCCGGACGACCAGCGGGGAAATGCCGGTTGAAAATGTTACGCTGGGCACCCAGCTTGTTACGTTTGACTGGAAGAACGGTCGTGAAGTTATCCGCCCTGTTGTTTGGGTTGGCAAGGCACACAGCAGAGTGCTTACCGAGTTGCCGCATGATGAAGCTGGCTACCCTGTGCGTGTTCTGAAAAATGCTATTTCTGACGGCGTTCCTTACAAGGATATGCTGATTACGCCTGAACATTGCCTGTTCTTTGATGGGCACTTTGTGCCTGTGCGTATGCTGGTTAATGGTAAATCAATTTTCTACGACACCAGCATTACTTCCTATGACTATTATCATGTGGAAACGGCAGAACATTCGGTGATCACTGCCGATGGGATGCTGACCGAAAGCTATCTGGATACCGGCAACCGTTCTACCTTCCGCCAGGATGGCAAGGTCGCAGCACTTCGCGCTACCGGCGCACGGAGCTGGGACGCTGATGCCGCTGCACCGCTGTGCGTTGCCAGAAACTTTGTGGAATCCCTGTTCCGCACTCTGGAAGCGCGGGGAAATCAGGTCGAAAATTGTCAGACGCCGGCAGCAGGCCTGACGATGACGCATGATGCGGATCTGCATCTGGTTATGGCAAATGGCGCTGTTATTCGCCCTGTCCGTCGCGATGGACAGGATTACAGCTTCATGATCCCGGCTGGCGTTGAGGCTGTCCGGATTGTCTCACGCGCAAGCCGCCCCAGTGATGTGATTGGCCCGTTTGTCGATGATGCCGGTATCTGGGCGTTGCTGTGAGTTCCATCCACTTCATGAGCAGCAAAATGCAGAACCAGATTACCACGTATCTGAATGATGCGGGTCTGGACGGCTGGCATGCAGCGAACGGCCAGAGCGAAACGATCTGGACAAACGGTAACGCCCTGCTTCCGCTGTCTGAACAGACAGACGGCAGAATGGGTCTGCTGATCATCACGGCTCTGCCGGCTGAAAACTATGGTGTTGATGCTGAACAGACGGCCGCTGTGAAAAAGCTTTCTGCCTGATTTTTCTGCATACTCTAATGAAAGGCACCATTCTTTGCGGAATGGTGCCTTTTTTCTTTGTGCTTCCTGGACTGGCTTTACAGGTCAAACCGGGCGTTGAGATAGACGCTTCTGGGGGCGCCGACGAAGAAGTAGTCGGAGGCCAGAACGCCCCAGTAGTGGGTGTTGGCGACGTTATCCAGTTCTGCCCGGAAGGTTACACGGTGTTTGCCGATATGTGTGCGGTAGCTGGCCCGCAGGTTGAGCAGGGTGTAGCCGGGGATGTGATAGACGTTCATGGCGTCCCCCCACATTCTGCCGGTGTAATGCACCTCGGCTGAGGCAGACAGGCCCGGCACGGCCTGAATGTTGTTTGTGAGCGTAAACATGTTCTGGAACGTGGGAATAGCTTCCGCCGTGTTGCCCTGAATGGAGGGATCGGTTTTTTTGTATTTTGAGGCCTCGATCCCCAGACTATCCGTCACCACAAAGCCGAGTGGCAGATCCACGTGGCCGTTCAGTTCAAACCCCTGATAAACCTGCGTGCCGCTTGAAACATAGTAATTGTCGGCATTGGCATATTGCGCGCCGCGCGTGATGCGATAGAGCGCGCCGGTCAGATCCCACGTGCGGCGGGTGATTTTGGCCCCGACTTCCACCTGATCGGACCGGATGGGTGGGAGCGTCTGGCGGGCGTTTTTATAGGTATCACCAACCGTGCCGCCATTTTCCAGAGCCTGAACATAGCTGGCATAGACTGTCATGTTCCGAACAGGATGGTAGAGCAGCGCCACCGTGGGGGTGACGGGATTGACCTTGTAGGTCGTTCGGACATCCGCAGCGCTATAGCTGTTCTGCTGGAAATTGGTGTAGCGCACCCCGGCCAGCAGAGACCATTGGGGCGTGAACGTGACTGTATCACTCAGGAACAGACCGACCTGATCTGACCGGTAATTCCGGTAAACGGGAGACTCGTTATTGACGTTCCACGACCGGGGGATAATCGGCGCGTACATGTTCTGGGAGCCAATATTCACATACTCGCTGTTGGTGGGGAGATATTTGGTCAGCCCCTGCCATGTGGCCCCGAGTGTCACGTCATGTTTGACAAAGCCGGTGTGAAAACTGCCCTCCAGAATACCCTGCGCCTGATTATAGTCGGACCAGCTGCGCGGGTCTGTGGACAGGTAGGAGTCATAATCCCCTGCCCTGTTATTGAGCGACATCCATTCGCTCTGATAGGAGCGCCAGTCCTGACTGTGGCTGTAATCCACACGGAATTTCCAGTTGTTGCTGATGTCCCACTTCAGGCCGGTTGTCAGAAACAGCACATGCGATGTGAACATGGAACCCGGATAGGCGTTCAGGTTTTTATTACCGCTGATGGGGTCAGGCAGTTTGTTTGAGGGGTAGGTTGTGGGGTCGATAAAGAAATCCTGCACCAGCCCGCGTATTTTTCTGTCCTGATAAATGGCATCGGCGGTCCAGAGCAGGTTTTTGGTAATGCGGGCATCCACGCCCAGAGAACCGGAATAGCGCTCCACGTGGGAGCCATTATAGGTCTCGCCTTTTTCATGCGTCAGGTTCAGGCGGTATCCGAACACCTTGTTGAACAGGCGGCCGCCAGTATCGATATGCTCACTGGCAATCGCGCCTGAACTATACCCGGCATCGACCTCGAACGTGCGATGTTCCGTGGGCTTTTTGGTCTGGTAGTTGATGATGCCGCCCGGCGCGTTGAAACCATACATATAGCCGGATGCGCCTTTGAGAAGCTGGACGTTTTCAAAACTTTCAAGCGGCAGCTCAACCGTTGTCATATAGAAGGGCGAGCCGTTGATCTTGTAGCCGTTATAATCATCCAGCGGCACGCCGCGCACCGTCACGCTGTAAGCGTTGAAGGAATAGGTATCCCCATTGGTGACGACAGACGCATCCTGAGACAGCAGGCGGGACAGGGATTTCACCTGTCGTTCCTGTATTTCCGCACTGGTGATGGTGCGAATGGAAAAGGGCGTATCCAGCGGCCTCTTGCTGCCCAGTGCTCCGCCAGAGAAGGCCGGGGTTGCGGTGCCATGCACATCCAGCTCTTCCCGCCTGGCAATTTGCGGTTTTCCGGGTGCGGTTGGAGCCGTTTGCACCGGAGCGGACGGGGATTTACCCGGCTGCGTCTGAGCAGAGTGGGGCTTATGGGCCTGCTGGGTGACCGGTTGCTGGTGGGGCGTGGCTGAGGTCTTTTTCTTTGCAGCAGTGCGGATTTCTGCGGGCGTTTTGGCGGCCGTTTCCTGCGCGTGCGCCATGACCATGCCCATGCCCATCCCGCAAGACGATACAGCAGTTCCAATTAAAACGAAACGTCTTGGTGATATCATTATAGCACGACCATGTTTAGTGTATTGAAGGTCTGAGATATCGGGAACAATTCACATCGTCAATCCGCATATAACGTTTCGTATCTTTATTTTTGTGTTATCTATTTAATACGATTTATATCGTGATATTAGCCCGCAGCACGAGCCTCGGCACATCCCCCGCAGAACTGGCGGCGGCACTGGCGCTTACGGGACCAAGCGGGAATTTGGGAGGAACGGGACGCCGTCTGGCAGTCCCATAGGGAAGAGGCGTGACACCTTAACGTGAAAGCCTGTGGAGGCAGAGCGGTCTCCCCTGCCCCGGGCTGTGGTGTTTGTGCGCTGGGTCTTACTACCAGAGCGGAATGAACTCAGGGCGTGTTTTTGCCTGTGGTGTCGGCGGCTTTTTCTTTTTTGTAGCGTTCGTAATATTCGTCCGCCATGCGGCGAAGCGCGGCACCAATGGCGGCGTATTGGTATTCGTTCAGGTTGGCGAGGGAAGCACGCGCTGAGGGGCGACGCACGGCAAAGCCATCACCCGGCAGCAGGACCACGCCGGTTTCATCCGCAATGCGGAACAGGATGGTCTGGTAGTCCACGCGCGTGATCAGCCAGCGGGCAAAGCGGGTGCCGTAAAGGTGGGTGGCGACGTTGGCGAGGTCAATCAGGGTGTAATAGTGCGTGCAGCCGGGGTCATTGGGGGCTGGCACACCGAGGTCTCGGTAGAGGGCGATTTCCCTCCGGTGCAGCAGGTTTTTCAGGGCCGTTTTATAGGCTTCCCGCCCGTCCATGAGGGCGAAGAGCGCAAACAGCACCATCTGCACCTGTTGCGGGGTGGAGAGGCCTGCGGTGTGGTTGAGCGCCACGGTGCGGCTGTCGGCTACCAGACGGTCAATAAACTTCAGGCCGCGCACATCCGGCGTGAGAGAGGCGTAGCGTTTGTCCAGCGCCTCCTTTTCCTCTTCCGGCAGGGCCGCGAGGGCCCGGTCCAGCACGTTTTGCGTGTGGGTTGCCACAACGCCCAGTCGCCAGCCGGTGGAGCCGAAATATTTTGAAAAGGAATAGACCAGAACGGTATTTTGCGGACAGACGCTGTAGAGCGAACGGAAATTGTCTGCAAACGTGCCATAGACATCATCCGTGACGATGATGAGGTCCGGGCGTTTGGTTTTGACGATTTCGGCAATGCGGGCCAGCCCGGCATTATTCATCTTCACCGAAGGCGGATTGCTGGGATTGACCACCAGAAAGACCTTAATGGCGGGGTCCAGCAGTTTGTCCAGTTCGCTATCCGGATATTGCCAGCCTGCTTCCGGCGCGGCGTAGATTGGGACTTCATCCAGCTGATAGTCCCGCAGTTCCGGGATTTCCACATACGGGGTGAAGACGGGCATGCCGATGGCGGCTTTATCACCGGGGCGGATCAGCCCGTTTTCCCGCAGGGAGGCGAAGATATAGCTGATAGCCGCTGTGCCGCCTTCCAGCGCGAACAGGTCCGTTGTGGCATCGGGCATGGTGCCGCCCGCCATTTCCCGCAGCAGATAATGCCGCACGACCTGCTCCGAGTAGCGCAGCATGCGCGGGGGTGTGGGATAGTCACAGCCCAGAATGCCGGCTGTCATTTCCTGCAGGAAGCCCTCGGCGGACAGGCCGAGCTGGTCCCGCACGTAGGACAGCGCGCGGCGGAGAAAAGCGACGCCGGGTTCGGCTTTATGGTCTGCTACAAAGGCGTTGAAGCGGGCCTCTATGCCGTCTTTCCGGGGGAAGCCGCCTACGCCTTCCGCCATATAGGAAAAGGAGAGTTCCGATTCCGCCGTAGCAAACAGGCCAAGCTGGAAAAACCCCTGCCGGGGGAGTGTGGCCAGAAAGTTTGGATTGCCGCGCCCGGCATCCAGCATGGCGCGCTGGGCGCGTCCGGACGCCAGTTTGATGAGCTGGTCCTTCAGCTCAAACGGACTGAGGGTGTTGAATTTCTCGTAGTCGGGAGGCGTAGGCATGGCCGTTTCCTGAAGCAGGGGCTGCGCAAAGAAGGGGCCAAACATGCACAAAAAAAGTGCCGGTTGCTACCTTTATAGTCAGATAAGGGGTGTGAGAGATCTGCGGGTCTCAGCGTTGTGATGAACGGCTTTCAGCGTTTGGGGGCTGCTCGGACTTTTTTCAGACTCTGGGTGATCCACCCATAGCCGCTGACCAATACCAGTCCGGCCACAACCAGCACCGCGCCGGTGACAAAGCCCGGCTCCACCGGCTCATGCAGCAACACGGCCCCCAGCACCACGCCGAATAAAGGCGTCATGAAAGACAGCACGCCAATGCGGGAGGCCTGGTAATGCCGCAGGAGCCAGAACCACAGCAGGAACGCGATGAAGGAGAGGACGAGCACCTGATAGCCCAGACTAAGCAGCAGGATGGGCGTGACAGTAAAAGCCGTCTGATGGAACAATATCGCCATAGGAAGCAGCAGCACGCAGGCCCCCACAAGCTGGTAGAGCAGCGTTTGTTTGGCGGGCAGACGTGCCAGAGAGGACATGCGGATAACAACCGTCGTGACACCCCAGCTTGCCCCGGCCAGCAGAGCCAGCGCATCCCCCAGCAGGGGCAGACCCGCGCCCTGCCCTGCCCCGGCGGAATGCCCGAGAAAGGCGGTGCCGATGCCGCCAAACGCCAGCAGGATACCCGCCCACTGGAGCGGAGCCATGCGTTCTGACGTTTCCATAAAATGCAGGATGAGGGCTGTGAAAATGGGGGCTGTATACAGGAACACAACCGAGCGTGAGGCTGAGGTGTAACGCAGCGCCTGCCCTAAAAACAGATATTCCAGAAAGAACAGCACGCCCACGGCCAGACCGGGCTTCCATGTCTGGGCCAGTTGCACCAGACGTTCCCGCCGGAAGAGCATGAGGACCACCACCAGCACGGCTGCCAGACCGGAGCGCAGCGCGATTTGCAGGATGGGGGCCATGTCCTGCGCCGAGGCTTTGAGCGCCACCTGTTGCAGCCCGAAACAGAAACACAGGCCGACCATCAGGCTGGTGGCTTTTGCATCCAGCGGCTTGCGCGTGTTCATGCTTGTTTGTCCCTTTCTGCCCGCAATATGGCGCACCCTATGCAGCATGTACGGGCGGGGCGAAAGAGAAGATTTATCCTGCGTGAAACAAAGGGTCTGCGGTGTGTTGGGCTAGTGCGCGGGAGGCTTTTTCCAGTCCGGGTAAACGGCGTAAAATCTGTCCATCAGACTGTTCAGATCCTCCTGCGCAATGGGGGCAATCTGTTCATAAAGGAGCGCAGTCACGCCCTGACTGAGACGATAGGACGCGCCGATTTTCCGGTAGGCGTGACCAATGCCGGTGCCGCTGAGAATCTCTGTGGCGGGGAGCGTAATCACCCGTTGTTCAGACGGGGCCAGATGCGTCTGCACGGGTGTGGTGACGACAAGATATCTGGCCCGCAGCAGACTGGGGTCAAAATGGTCGCGCAGATCAAGCTGCGAGATGCTGATCAGATGGAGTTTCTGGTCACCCAGTGTGTTCAGCATGCTCTCATTCAGCACGGCGCTGGAACTGAGAACCGCGATGCTTCCACGCGGCTGATAGTCCCGCACAAGATCTGCTGTGAGGTTTTGATAAGCGGGGTAGTTTTCAACCTGGAGGGGGTTTGTCTGCTCAGGCAGCAGGGCGTTCAGAACAAGCACGCGATACGGTGCCTGTGTAAACAGGGCGCAATACGTCGCCAGCCCGGAAAGCCCGAGTAGCGTGGTCCCATAGACTGTCTGGAGAGAGGCGCTGTGCAGCCTGCGTCCGGCAGCCAGCATGCCGTAGAGCGCGATGATCAGGCTCCAGAACGCAAAGGGAATAACGTGCTGGATGCCGGGGCTTTGGGTGCGGCAAAACAGGAAGAATGAGGTAAAAAGATTAAAGGCGGAAAACAGGACACAAAGTCTGACGCGCCGGTCTTTTTCCTGACGCAGGCTGACCAGCCCGAAGACAAAAAAGGGCAGGATCAACGTGCCGGGTGCCTTGAGCGTTGTGACCACAGACGCGCTGAACGGCTTTTGGTAGCCATGATAGATGGTGGCGTAATCTGTCTGGAGAATTTTTCTCAAAAGGCCGAACTGGAACAGCAGAACCAGCGCAACGGCCGAGAGACCAGCAAAAGCAAAATGAGCCAGCAGGGTTTTGAGACGCTGCCTGTCATAGATTTTCTGAAACAGGGCGTAATTCAGAACTGGCAGAGAAAGAAACAGAGAGACGATGGTGTAGGCATACCAGCGCCGGAACAGAAAGGCGCCCCAGAGCAGAGTGCCCAGCCAGAGGGCCTTTCTGGCAGACTGTTTTGCAGAAAAATCGGTTTTTAACGTGAGAAGGAGGGCCAGCTCTATGAAGGCAAGGCCGCCAATATCCACAAACCCGCGCAGGGTGGGTGCGATAAAAGCTACGGACGTAAGCGGGATAAGGCAGAGAAGACGTGTTTCCTGTCTGGTTGTTTGAGGGAAAATCGCCTTAAGAAGAGTGTTGAACAGAATAAGAGCTGGAAAAAAATAGAACAGGAGAATGGAGAGGATATAAAACTGCCTGTGGAAGCCGGTAAGGTTGACAAACAAAGACGGGATTATGGCCGCCAGATAATTGTAATCCGCCTTCCAGATAGACGAAAAAATCTTGAAAATCGGTTTTACGGGGCTTTGCGCAGCCAGCTCGTTGAGACGAACGGCACGGTCATAATAGGTGACGTAATCCCAGTAATAGACGTTCTGTTCAAGGTGGATGTAGAGCAGAGCAATGAGTGAAAAAAATACCGCACATACCCCGTACCATGCGAGGGGAAACCGCCTGAAAAACTGCATTCTGTCTGAACCATGCTGAAATAGATCAGGTCAGCACGGGGACGTCTGCCTGAGATAATGCCCCGCTTTTAGGCACTTCCTCAGGGAAAAAACAGGGGGTGCACAAGACCCCCGTGTTTTTTACAGCATGTCTTTTTCTTTTAACGGAGCAGAAAGGCGCGTGGCGACAGCCAGCAGAACGGCGGTGATGGGGGATGCGAAAATGAAGCCCCACATACCCAGAAACGCCCCGAAAATGGTTTGCGAAAGAATGGTGAGTGCGGGCGGCATGCTGACGGCGCGTTTCTGGATAAAGGGAGACATGACGTAGCCTTCAAACGCCTGAATGACGCCATACAGGCCCAGCACCATCAGGGCTTCCTGCGTGCTGACGGACAGGCCAATGAGCAACGCCGGAATAGCGCCCACAAAGGCCCCCAGATACGGGATGAAGTTGGCTGTGCCCGCGATGAGGCCGAGGGGGAGCGCCAGCGGCATGCCAATGGCCCACAGGCCGAGCCAGGTCAGCACGCCCACCACCGTCATATCCAGCATCTGCCCCGCCACCCAGGCGGAGAGGGTATGCGCAATGGTTTGCAGCAGGGAGCGGACCAGCGGGCGATGCCGTTCGGGCATCAGCCGCAGGATGCCATTGGCATAGAGGCGTGGGGAAAGCGCGAAATAGATCCCGGCAATGACAATGACCACCATCGTGCCGACGGAGCCGAAGGTGGACGTCAGCACATTGGTCATGGAGCCTGCAAAATCCAGCCCCGGTGCGCGGCTGCCGCCCCCGGTCTGGTTGCCGCCAAGTGATTGCGGGACGTGATCCAGAATGAGATGGCCGAACTGGCCGCTATTCAGCCGGTCATGCAACGTGCTGATCTGGGACACCAGAGCCGTGCGCAGGTGGCCGGCCTGCACCGTGAGTTCCGGCCCGAACACACGCACCAGCGCCGTGGCCGCCGCAGCCAGAGCCAGCACCATCAGCATGACGGACAGCCATTCCGGCAGGCGCAGCAGGTGCGTAATCCAGCGGGCCGCACCATGCAGCACCACGGCCACCAGTGCCGAGGCGCAGACAACCATCAGCACCGGGCCGCCTGTGCCGATAATCAGCCCCAGAACACCCAGCACGACGACAACCATCACCAGCCGGTAGAACCGGCCCAGCGTGTGCTCCAGCGCCTGCACGGCGGCGAGGGCTGTCGCTGGTTGAGAGGCGGTCGAGTGAGGTGGGTGCGAGTCGTGGGAAACGGAGGGGGCGCTTGCCGTGTCCGGGGTTTTTGTGGGGGGCGGCACCATGACGTTCTGCTTCTCCTGCTGCCCCGCCCTGTTGCCGGGTGGTAGGCAGACTTGCGTGATCTTGCGCCGTTTTACCCGCAGGCACCAGCGGCCAAAGTTTCACACATGCGAGAAGGGGTGAGGACAGGCTTTATCAGCATGGCAGATCCGGGCATGATGGCAGACGGACTGGCTTTCATCTTGTCTTTCACGCCAAAAAAGGCGAGACAACAGCGTACCGCCAGCCATTGATACGCCTTTCCCCGTCCGCTCTTTGAGGCCCGTTGCTTTATGACGAAACCTGACGCTGCCAGTCATCTGGACATGGCGCACCCCTGCCTTGAGGGGAAGAAGCGTCGATGCGGGCGGCCGACCCCATCCGGGACGGAGCAGCTGGACCAGCATTTGCTGGAGGTGGCGGCGAGCCTGTTTGTGAAACATGGTTATGCGGGAACATCGGTGGATCAGATTGCCCGCAAGGCGTCTGCCAGCAAACAGACGCTGTATCGGCGTTATCCGTCCAAGGAAGCGCTATTCAAGGCGGTGATTACCAACGTGACAGCCTGCCTGCTGCGCACCATGGCGGAAACGCCGCTGAAGGACCCGCTGCTGGAACTGAAGCATGTCAGCCGCCTGATGCTGGATTTTGTCGTGCGGCCTGACGCGCTGGGCACGTATCGGATTCTGATTTCTGACGCTTACCGCTACCCCAGCCTGATCACCCATGCGATTGAGAATATCAGCGAGCCGTTTCACGACAGCTTTCTGCGCCTGCTGAAAGCAGCGCAGGCAGCCGGGCAGATTGAAGAAGGGCATGCCGATTCCACGACAGCCTATTTATGGAGTGGGCTGCTGACAGGCTGGCCGATGAAGCAAAGCCTGTTTGGCCTGCCCCCGCTGGAAGATGAGGCCGCGCGCGATGCGTTTTTTGAGCGCGCGTGGGCGCTGTTCCTGCATGGGATTGGGGTAAAGCAGGACTAACGCACAGAGCGGTCTCTAGCGGGCCGTATGCCCGAAATACTGCTCCAGAAGCGCGACGTTCCGCAGATTGGCCTTGAAGGCCGCATCGAACAGATCCCCCGCGATCGGCACGGTATCGACCGCGGTTTCCAGCACCACATTCCCGATCATGCGGGCCAGCAGGCGCGTGGGCACGCGCAGGCGCCAGGCCTCCCACACGATATAGAGGGAGACGAGGCCCATCACCGCGCTACCGCCAACCGGCAGCAGGCCTACGATGGCGTCCACCCCCACCCGGAAGCGCGTGCCGGGGAGGCGGAAGGCGGCGTCCAGAATCCAGGCCAGCCGCCGGACACGACGCAGGCGATGCGCAATGTCCTCAGCGGTATGAGAGGCCGTATGGGGCGAGCCGTTTCCGGCTGTGGCATGAGCGTATGTCATGCCTCACAAAGTGGGAGAGGCCCGAACGGGATTCAAGAGGGGTGGAAATCCAGCGCCAGACCGTTCATGCAGTAGCGCAGGCCGGTGGGCAGCGGGCCATCCGGAAAGACGTGGCCCAGATGCCCCTTGCAGGACGCGCAATGCACCTCGGTCCGCACCATGCCGTGGCGGCTGTCCTCCGTGGTTTCCACAGCGCCCGGAATGGCATCGTAAAACGAGGGCCAGCCGCTACCGCTTTCATATTTTGTGTCGGATTCAAACAGCGTCTGGCCACAGCCCGCGCAATGATACTGGCCGGGACGTTTTTCATGGTTCAGAGGGCTGGACCCCGGATATTCCGTGCCGTGTTCTTTCAGAATATGTTCCTGCTCTGGCGTGAGCGGGCCGCAACCGGTGGGGGAACAGGACTGGGTCATGCGGAGGGTCCTTCTCTTTCTGGTCGTCTCTGGGAAATTTATGCCGTCTTTCTAGCGGGTTTTTTCATAAGTTGCACCGGGGCCATGAGGATATTGCCCAAACAGGCAGCGTTTGGCCCCGAACCGGAACGCTATTTAACGACAGCAGAGGCGAACGGTTGCATCAGGGCTGCTGCGCTGGCGCAAACGGGGCTGACCATTGCATAAGCGAGAGGAAGGCGGCACTCTCCCGCCATGACGGCTTCCATACCCCCCTCCCCTGTTCTTGTCCTTTTTCGGGATGATTTTCGCCTGAGCGACAACCCGGCGCTCCATGCCGCCTGCGCCACCGGCCAGCCTGTGCTGTGCGCCTATGTGCAGGATGAAGCCTGTCTGCCCAAAGGGGTGATTGGCTGGTGGCTGGGGCAGGCTGCGGGGGCGCTGGCCGAAGCACTCGGCAAGCGTGACGGCACCTTGCTGACCCCGCAGGGGGAAACGCTTGCGGTTGTGCAGGAGCTTGTAAAAGCAGCTGGCATTTCAGAAGTTTTCTGGAACCGGCGTTATGACCCGGTGGGCAAGGAGATTGATACGGCTCTGAAAGCCAGGCTGACGGAACAGGGCGTGGCGGTGCAGTCCCTTTCCGCCCGACTGCTGCATGAACCCTGGGCCGTGCGCACCGGGGCCGGACAGCCTTATCGGATTTTTACAGCATGGTGGCGCGCTGCGCGGGATCTGGGCGAACCCGGTCGCCCCCTGCCTGCCCCGCAGGACATTCAGTTTGCCGCTGTGCCGGAGGCGTTTAAAAAGCATGAGGCCTCCACAGCGTTGCTGAAACCAGCGTTGCCGGAAGATGCCACACAGGCTGCGCAATACTGGCCGTGCAGTGAAGAAAACGCCCATACCATTCTGGAAGATTTTCTGGACGATACGCTGGCGCACTATGAAACAGACAGCGACCGGCCCGACCGGGAGGGCACATCCGGCCTTTCCCCCTATCTGCGCGCCGGGCTGATTTCTGCCCGGCAGATCTGGCAGGCTGCCCGAAAAGCAGAAGCCCGCAGCGGTGACCATGTGAATACGGAAAAATTCCTGTCCGAACTGGGCTGGCGTGATTTTGGGTGGATGCAGCTTTTCTATGAACCCCAGATGCCCACCCGCAATCTGCGCTCGGAATTTGACCAGATGCCCTGGCAGAATGACCCCGAGGCTTTTACCGCGTGGACAGAAGGCCGCACCGGCTACCCGCTGGTGGATGCGGGAATGCGGGAATTACGCGCTACCGGCACCATGCATAACCGCGTCCGCATGGTTGTAGCCTCCTTTTTAACCAAACATCTTCTGACAGACTGGCGCAAAGGCGAACGCTGGTTTTATGAGCGGCTGGTGGATGCAGACCCGGCCTTAAACGCCATGAACTGGCAGTGGTGTGCAGGAACCGGGATTGATGCCTCGCCCTGGTTCCGCATTTTTAATCCGGTCGGGCAATCCGAAAAGTTTGATCCCTCAGGGGCTTATATCCGCACATGGGTGCCGGAACTGGCGGGTCTGCCGGACAAGCTGATCCACACCCCCTGGAAAATGGATGCCACACTGAGCCGCCATTTACGCTTTGTGCCCGGCACCACCTACCCGCATCCGATTGTGGAGCTAAAGCAGGCACGCGCCATTGCGCTGGAGAGTTACAAAAACCTGAAAGGCTCTGAGCAAAGCTGAGGCTTTAAATTACGCCCAACTGGTTTGCATTGAGAATGGCCATATCCGTTGTGGCCGCCCCCAGCTTGTGGCGTGCCACGCGCAGGCATAACCGCACGACAGGGTCTGACAGTTTGAGCTTGCGGGCAATTTCGTGCCCCAGAAGCCCCTCTGCCGCCAGCTTCAGGCAGGCTTTTTCCTCTGCAGAAAGATCCTGCACACCGTTCGCCTGAAAGGCTGTTATCCGCAGATAGGCCTCATGCACATAATTCGCCAGCATCTGGTAATCCCGCACAAAGCTGACCCGTGCGAGGCCCTCAAATTTACGGGGGTCATCACTGGTAATGGCGAACAGGCCGCGAGAGCCATCCGTCCCCAGCAGGGGGATGCTCAGCGCTGCATGACCCAGACTGTAATCCAGCCCTTCCATGAGCATACTGTAGCCCGGCGTGCCTTTTTCAATCTTCAGATCCCGCCATTCAAACGGCAGACCATTGTGCAAACCCCTTTTGACGACAGGGTCAATCAGCAGGTAGTTCTGATTATAATAGCGTTCCTGCCATTCCCGGGGATAGGTCGTGCAGGTGAAACCGTCGGGGTTCATGAAATCACCCCCGGAACCTGCAAAATAATAAACAACATTGCTCATGTTGCAGTTTTCAGGAAGCGTCTTCAAAACAGCGGATAAGTCTGGCAGCGACTGCGCGCGTGTAATGGACGACACAAGGCCTTGCAAAGCTTTTGGAAGAATAAAGGTCGGTGCTGTTGTTTGTCTCAATGTCATAACCCGAACTTTGATATCGTACCCTCAGGACTCTGGCCAGCATACGCCTGATACGACGACCCCTCTCATTAAAAATAAGTTGCTTTGTTCAAAACGGGCGGAGCTGCAGTTCAGCCAGATGCCGCAATGCCAGAGGGCTGACATCCCATACCCCTACACCGAACTCCTGCCCGTTGATCTCCCCCTCACAAATGGGAGATGGCAGACATTCCAGCCGCCGATACAGCCGCAGTTTGGACCGGGGATACGTTCCGATGATCTGCTTGATGCCATTCGCGAACGCGCGTGCATAAACCGTTTTCAGCACGTCCAGCATCAGGTTTCGCCCGGCCAGAGAGGATGTGTCAGCCGTTGTCGAGAAATAGGAAAGCTCCCAGATATCGGAACTGATGATATCCGGACATCCCTGAAAATAAGGGGCAAATTCATCCCGCAACATGGTTGGCCCCGTTGTCGGCATAATCCGGACCGAGGCAACGGCGTCTCCCCCATCCTGCAGGCCGACGATATAAAAGGGGCTACACCGCCGATCATAATCGTCTTCTACCGGGCACGGATGAAAGGCCCTGCTCCATTCCGGATAATTTTCGAAAAACTTTTTCCGTGAGCCAAGCATCTTCTCATAAACTGAAAGATACTGATCACGCTCATCATAAGAAAATTCATAAATCATAATTGCCACCTACCCTTAGTCTCAACTCCATATAATTTTGACGTCCTCCTCCTCTATCATGTTTGGCTTTTAACACTCTGCAAGACACCGTGGATATATTAGACAGCACGCAAAGTGATATCTAAAAATTCATATTATGACGTTTGTTTTAAGAATAAGAATTCAACCAATCATAGCTTACAACACGCAATAACCCCAAACGTTCCCTAAAAGAAGGACGCATTTTGAGGCGGGGCTTCTATGCAGAAAATGCAGCAGAATTATGCCAGACTGTTTTATCCAACCCTCCAGTTCCTGAAGAGGCCTTCTCTCTTTGTGATGCTTTGTGGAGAGTGAAGGCCAGAAAAGAAAAAGGGGAACACACCGCAATGCATTCCCCTTTTTTATAATCTGTGTTGGGAGGGATCAGAAATCAGCTTTTTCATGCTCGGTCGAGACGAACTTGATCAGCGTATGAGCCCTGACCGCTTCCGGCCCGCCTTCTGTGCCGTAACCGGAATCCTTGATACCACCGAAAGGCACTTCCGGCACGCCCAAACCGTGGTGGTTGATGGCGATCATCCCGGCTTCCACCTGTTCACCCAGCAGACGCTCCGTGCGCTCGTTGCGGGTGTAGGCATAAGCCGCCAGACCGTAGGGCAGACGGTTGGCTTCCTGCACAGCGTCTTTCAGAGCGGTGAATTCAGATACAATGGCAATCGGGC
The DNA here is from genome assembly GCF_001580535.1 of Acetobacter cerevisiae. Lineage (GTDB taxonomy): Bacteria > Pseudomonadota > Alphaproteobacteria > Acetobacterales > Acetobacteraceae > Acetobacter > Acetobacter cerevisiae. The sequence goes on from NZ_LHZA01000144.1 coordinate 33,513, forward strand.
CGAACGGCTCTTCCTGCATCACGCGCATGGACAGGTTGGGGTTGAGAATCAGCGTGGGGGCGAAGAAGCAGCCTTCATTAGGCAGCGGCACGTCAGCCTGCCAGATGGTGCCCCCTTTCTCCCGTGCATCGGCGACCAGTTCTGTCAGAGCTTTCAGGCGGCGTTCGTTCACCACCGGGCCCATGGTCACGCCGTCATCAAGGCCTGACCCAACCTTGAGGGCGTTCATCTGCGCCTTGAATTTGTCCACAAAGCTGGAGGCAATGCTCTTGTGCAGCAGGAAGCGCGTGGGGGCGATGCACACCTGACCGGCATTGCGGAACTTGGCGGCACAGAGGCGCTGCGCAGCGGCGTCCAGATCCGCATCCTCACACACGATCACCGGGGCATGGCCACCCAGTTCCATGGTGACGGGCTTCATCTGCGCGCCGGCGAGAGAGGCCAGATGTTTGCCGACCGGAGTGGAGCCGGTGAAAGAGATTTTGCGCACCACGGGATGGGCGATCAGATATTCGGAAATTTCTGCCGGGTTGCCATACACCAGAGAGACCGCACCCGCCGGAACGCCAGCATCACAGAACGCGCGCAGCAGTTCCGCCGGAGAGGCCGGGGTATCTTCCGGGGCTTTGACGATTACGGCGCACCCGGCGGCAAGGGCAGCCCCCAGCTTGCGGGCAATCTGGTTGATGGGAAAGTTCCACGGCGTAAAGGCCGCGACCACACCCACGGGGCGATGCAGCACGCGCTGCTCCACATTGGGCACACGCGGCGGAATGAGCGTATCATTCAGGCGGCAGCCTTCCTCGCCAAAATATTCGATGACGTTGGCAGCGCCCTTGATTTCGATAATGGACTGCTCGAGCGGCTTGCCCTGCTCGCGGCTCATGATGCGGCCAATGCTCTCGGCGCGCTCACGCAGCAGATTGGCGGCTTTGCGCATGATGACAAAGCGGTCCCACGCCGTAAGCGCCCGCCATGCGGCGAAGCCCTGCGCGGCTCCGTCGGCCACCCGTGCCAGATCGGCCTTGGAGGCGTGGGCAATCTTGCCGATTTCCTCACCGGTGGCGGGGTTGAAGACCGGCAGTGTGCGGCCATCTGCCGCATCCTGCCACTGCCCGGCCACCAGAAGCTGTGTGCTGATAAAATCCTGTGACATTGCGTATCTCTCCCACTGGAACGACAGACACGCCACCATGACGTTGCCTTATGATCCTTAAGGAGAGAGCATCATCAGGATAGGGATGCAAGGGGGCACGGAGGCTGCCCCCTGCCCCGGTCAGGCGAACAGTTTTTTCAGCTCATTGATAACATGCACACTGGTAATGAGACGCGTGCATTCAAACTGGCGCGGCGTGTTTTCATGCCGGGGGCACCACAAGAAATTGTGATGATCAAACCGCTCCGTGGGGTCGTTCCAGCAGGAGTTGCAGGTGTGCCAGTTGATAACGCGGTAAGGCGTTTCAAACTCATTGGTGGGGTGTGTGAAGCCGGAGATCATCACGACCTCGGTGCCCGCAGCCCAGGCCAGCCAGGCCAGACCTGAACTGAGGCCGATAAAGGCATCCGCATGCTTCAGCCAGCGGGCACGCTCGGAGAGCGGGCGGTTGCCGGTTTCATCTTCCGCCCCATGCGGGATGTAGTTCCAGACAAGGCCGGTGCCGTGCACGGTTTTCTGGTCAATACAGATCACCCGGTAGCCTTTTTCCTTCAGGAAGGCGATGACCTCCTGCCAGCCGGTCGGGTTGTTCCAGTATTTGCACTGCGTGCTGGCTGCACGGCGATGCAGACATACGGCTCCGGGATGGGGCGGCTGTCATCCGGCATGTGCAGACGCGGGGCTTCCTCATGCGGGGAGACGCCCAGAATATAGCCTGCGGTGCGGTGCAGGCCGACAAAGCGGAAGTCCGTGGGCTGCTGGTTGCAGTCTTTGTCGTCAAAAAACAGACCGATGCATTACGTGGCGTAGGCCCTGGCCGGCACGCCTGCCTTCTCGGCGTCCTCGGAGGTCATGAGGGTAATGTTGGGATAGGCTTCCTTAAGCAACGGCAGGATGAGGCCGGACAGCAGGCAGGTGACTTTCGCGCCGCGTTCTTCCGCAAAGCGGGACACATAGGGGAACCATGCCAGCGTATCCCCCAGCGTGCCCACCGGCAGCTGAATGACAACCTCCTGCCCGCGTGCATCATACTCATGCTGGAAAACAGGGCGCTCGACACCATCCGCGCCGATATCAGTCACCTCAATCCCAAAGCGCACATAGTAGCGTTTGCTGGAGGAAATGGTGGCCCCGGCAGCCTCATGATGGAAGAGGATATTCCCGGTATCCAGATCGCGCAGAATGACGCGCCATTTGCCCTCTTTACGCTCGGGCACATGCACGCGTGCGCCGAGATTGAAATCGAAGCGGATCCCGTGCGGGCCTTCCAGCACCGGCAGCGGCGGCGGAGACAGGTAAGCCGGTTTGCCCTCGGGCTTGGCGGCAGGTTCCTGACCCGCCGGCTGCTGGGGGGCCGGCTGCGCGGCATGAGCCGGAGCATCGGCCTGTGGAGCAGGAGCGGGAGAAACGGGAGCTGCGGTTTCAGACAAAGAGAGTCACCTAGAAAAGACAAAATTTTTGTAATTAAAAATTACTAAATCAAGGCCTTATAAAGACAATTAGCATTTGTCTATATAATTCCTGATTTAACACCGGGTCATTCTTCATGACAACATCACCACACTAACACCTAAAAAAGAGTAAATTCTCTCAGACTATTTTCTAACTTAAGGTTGTTTTGATGCGGGTCTTGTCTCGTCGTTCTGCTCTGGTAACATCCTGTGCCGCAGCCTTCTGCGGGACTATACGACGGGCGGGAGCAGCCCCCTCCCTTGCCCCGCGCCCTCTGGTATTTGCGCACCGGGGTGCGTCCGCCTTGCGGCCCGAACACACGCTGGCGGCCTACGCCAAAGCCATTGCAGATGGGGCTGACTTTATCGAGCCCGACCTTGTGATGACCAAAGATGGCGTGATGATCTGTCGCCACGAAACCAATATTGCCGAGACCACGGACGTGGCGCAGCGGCCGGAGTTTGCCAGCCGCAAACGCACCGCCACCATTGATGGCAAGACAGCCACTGGCTGGTTCACGACGGACTTCACCCTTGCGGAGCTGAAAACCCTGCGGGCAAAGGAACGTCTGGCGACACTACGTGTGCATAACACCCGTTTTGACGGGCACTTTGACATTCCGACCTTTGAGGAAATGATTGATTTTGTGGCTGCTGAATCCGCCACATGCGGTCGGGTTCTGGGGCTGATCCCCGAAATCAAACACTCCACGCATTTCCATACGCTGGGGTTTGACCCGGAAGCCGTGTTCCTGCGCACGATTGCTGCGCATGAGTATACACGCATGGCCCCGCTGGAAGTGCAGTCCTTCGAGACCGGCAACCTCCAGCGCATTCGGGCCGATGTGCGGGCTATCAACCCGCAGGCGCGGCTGATGCTGCTGATGGGGGAACGGACAGAGGTGCCGCCGGATCTGGCCGCCAAGGGAGAGAAAACCACCTTTGGAGACCTGATGACCCCGGCGGGCCTGAAGGGCGTGCGGCGTTATGCGGATGTGATTGGCCCTTCCCTGACCGACCTTATCCCACGGGATGCACAGGGGGCGTGGCTTGAGCCATCCTCTCTGGTGGAGGATGCGCATGCGGCGGGGCTGCTAGTGCATGCCTATACCTGCCGCCCGGAAAACCATTTCCTGCCGCGCCAGTTGCGCAATACGGACGGGGATGCAGCCCGCAATGTGCGCGGGTCCATTCAGGAAATTCAGCGCTATCTGGATATGGGGCTGGACGGGTTCTTTACCGATGATCCGGCTATTGGCCGCCGGGCGGTGGACCACATCTGAGAATGGGTCACCGCTGACTCAGGCTGGTGGCATATCCTTGAGGACAAGGGGTAACCCTGCTGCAATAAACAGGACTTTTCCAGCTTTTTCGGCCAGACGCTGGTGGAGAAGACCTGCTTCATCCCGAAACTGCCGGGCCAGTTTATGTTCCGGCACAATGCCAAGCCCGACCTCATTCCCCACCAGCACGGTGGGCGCGCGACGTTCGGCCAGCGCGGTGATGAGCGCGTGTGTGGCGTCTGGAATACTGCGTTCTTCCAGCAGGAGATTGGTCAGCCACAGGGTCAGGCAGTCCAGTAAGAGCGGGCGGTCGGCATGGGCACGCAGAACATCAGCCACCGCAAAGGGTTCTTCCACAGTCTGCCAGCCCTCTGCCCGACCGGCGCGATGGTGCGCGATCCGGTCCTGCATTTCCGTATCAAACGCGCGGCCTGTGGCCAGATAGATCCACGGGGCGGGCAGCGCTGTGATCAGGGCTTCCGCATGGCGGCTCTTGCCGGACCGCGCGCCGCCCAGAATGAGTGTTGTGGCGGGCAGGCCTGCGGGGAGGTGCATGGTGTCGTTCTGCGTGGCCGTGACGGACGTGGGTTCAGACGTAGGCTGCCCGTCTGTTGGTGTGCCTGCCGGACTGGCCGGGTCTGCCCTGAGCGTGATGGGGGTCATGCGCAATCCGCTTTCTGCTGCCGTGTGCCTGTGGTGTTTATCACAGCATAGCAGGCGGGGTCATGCCTCGGTTTTTTTCTGGTGTTTCGCTGTGCCCTGTCTGTTTTGACGTGGACTGAAGCCGTTGCTTATGTACCTGGCGACTGAGAGCTCTTTCGCCTTTATCCTCAACATACAGGATTCTGATTTACTTTCCGCATAGAGAACAAACGTTGTTTGCCGTTTTGTCTCTAACATCGGCCATCTTAGGAATTTAAATGCTATGACCTTATCGCTCATAAAAGGGAAAGATACAGAAAAAAACGTTTGTCTTTTTCTCGAGAAAACCAAACTTCATGTCTTCGAAATACCATACCAACTCCGGCCTCTCTGGGCGACGAAACGCATTTCCACTGCTATCCACCGAGTAGCTGTTATAAAGGCGATCCATAAATTCAGGGTCGTCGAGGCTAGGTTCCAGTCGCTCAATCTCCATCGCGCAACGATCAGAAAATTGGACTAGGTCCGCTGGATGTCCAGACGCCATCACCGGTCGGCTCATAAATGCCTGACCTTCTGGAATATCTTTCGAAATATAAGCCTGGCAAACCTTGAAGAAGCGCAGATGCTCAGGTGTTCCAATTGTAAACGCTTGATGATTAGACAAGGCGACAATGCGGAATTCTTTTTCAAGAACCTCTGCGAATATTAGAGTGCCGCTTCGTCCTTTTGGGTTTCCTGCTTCTTTCCTTCCTATATGAAAATGATGCAGGCCGTCTCTTATGAGCACACTATCGATATCCTGCCCGCGAGCGCTCTGTGAGGCGCCTGGTAGCACCACGCCCTTTGTATTAACAAGGTCCGATAAATGGGGTTTCAGATCTTGACCTGATTCCACCTTGGATAAGAACGATCTGATTTTTGGTCTAATCGCCTTGAACTCTAACCGACTTACACCACTAGCCCATACTCTTACCTCTCTCGGCTTGATTGGTACCAGCCGCATACGCCATGTGAGAAACGCCAGAATGAGGCGGTTAGTCGGTTGCGCGCGCAACGCCTCTATCCCCTGCTTCGTATTGGGAGCCTTCGGGAGAGTGCGGATTATATCTTCTCGAAAGGTCTGAATACGAGGTCGATAGGAAGTGGTGAGCATAGTCTTACAAGCCTCCCGCTTGATCAAAATCAGTTTTCAGACCAAGCATTGAGAAAATGATAGATCGACAATTGACCGGTCGTCCATAACTGTTGACGTCGGTCGTGTGCTCTATTTTGTCCGAAAGCCGACATTCCGTTTCCTCTCTACAAAATCACCTCTCGGTTAAACGGTAACAGAGCATAAAGGCGTAACGCACTATCGGGCGTCGAAGCTGAAAGGGGGCTTTCTCTTTCATAAAGCGGCCTCTGTTCTGCGGGCCGCTCTCCTCATGAGACGATATTCCGACCCTGCAACAAGGCATCTTGTCAGGGGCGTCTTTCCGTGACACACATGTGTCATAACTACATATGTGTGTCACATGCTCCGCGACGAATATGCAGCCCAGACCCGGCAACGTATTATTGAGGCTTTCATTGCTCTGCTTGAAGAAAGCGAGGATAGCACTATTGCGACTTCTGCTCTTGCAAAAAGGGCGGGTGTCTCGCTGCGGACGGTGTATCGTTACTTTCCTTCCCGCGACGCTCTGCTTGCGGCAACGGCTGACTGGCTGAATACGGAAGTCTTTGGGCTGGCGTCACAGGATGACCCGGAGGGCGTTGTCAAAGGGTTTCAGGTCGCCGTCGGGAAGTTCGACAATCGTCCGGATCTTGCCCGCATTCTTGCGCTCACCCGCGTTGGGCGCTCCATGCGCAGCACGTTCCGAAATGAACTGGCTTCCCGGAGGCGGAGCCTCTTATGGAGTGACACACCCGGCATCCCTGCCCCTGACCGAGTGCGGGCAGAGGCTGTTCTGGCCTGTCTGGACAATGTTCAATCCTGGCTGACGCTCCGAGAAGAGTTTGACATGGATGCGAAGGAGATTGGAGCAGCCATCGGCTGGGCGATGGAACTGGTGCTGAATGAGACCCGGCGCTCCGCTCAGACCAAAAAGAAGAAGCCGTGATGCCCACTTTCCCGAACAGGCGGGCTGTGGCGCTCGGTTTTGGCATTCCATGCATTGCGATTGTTCTTGTCGCGCCGTTTCTCAGTTGTCTGCCGCTTTCAGTGTTTGGGATTCCCATTGTTTTTGTCTGGATTTTTGCGTGGTTTCCGCTGACATCGTTGTGTCTGTGGCTCTGTGAGAGACTGCGATGACCGGGGTTATTGTCGCCAGCGTCCTGCTTCTGTCGCTCGGGGCAGCGTGGCTTGCGCGCGTGCGGTCCCGACATATGTCGGTCGAAACGCTGCTTGTGGCAGACCGGGCATTGCCTGCGCCCATGCTGTTTATTCTCACTGTGGGTGAGATTTACAGTATTGGCTCGATTGTTGCGTTTCCCGCCGGGCTTTATGGGCATGGCGTGAGCTACGGATACTGGTTTCTGGGCTATCTGCTTCTGGCCTTTCCGGTTGGGTATTTTGTCGGGCCTGCCATCTGGCAACGCGCGAAACAGTATGATGCGTGCACTCTCCCCGAGGTTTTCGGACGGCATTTTAAAAGTGTTGCGTTCGAGCGGCTGACGGCGTGGGCCTGCGTGATCGCTCTGGTGCCGTGGGGACAGTTTCAGTTTATTGGGCTGCGCTCCGTTCTGGATACAATGGGATTTTCCGCAACACCGGCTGCGGGTCTGGCGGGGTGTGCTGTGATCGCATTCGCCTATGTGGCACTAGGCGGCGTGCGGGCTTCGACTTACGTCGCCTTCCTTAAGGATGTTTTGATGCTGTTTGGCATCGCCGCTGTCGGCGTCGGGGCGATCTGCATGCAGTATAAACTCTCGGGCGGGCATGCGGACATCGTCAGGCCGACGCTTGCGCTCCCTTCTGGCAGCAGTCTTGTCTTTGCCATCACCACAATCCTTTATCAGGGCATTGGGTTTTATTTTCAGCCATCCGTTACCCCCTATTTGTTTACGGCACGTTCGGCACAGGCTGTGCGCAAAGCCATGATTTTCATGCCGCTTTATATGTTGATGTATCCGTTTGCCGTGTTTGCGACGATTTTTGCCCTGCGGTTTCTTCCGCCCTTATCAAACCCGAACGCCGTGTTTTTCCATGTCGCGGGCGTGTTGCTCCCGCCGTGGATGGTAGCGTTGGCAGCCGCGGGCGCAGTGCTGGCCGGGTTGCTGGTTCTGGCGGCCACGTCTCTCAATATCGCGGCGATGATGACGCGCAATATCGCACCCAAACTGGGCCGTCGGCACCCCAAACGGGCCATCAATCTGGCGGTTGTCCTGTTTCTTGTGCTGGCGCTGGTCGCCACGGCGCATGCGCCTGCAATCATGCTGACGGCTTTGAATGTCAGCGGTTATATCGGGATTCAGTTTGCGTCTTTGTGGTTCCTGATTCTGACGGGCTGGCCTGCTTCTGCCCGGATTGCGGGGCTGGGGCTTTTTTCGGGGGCGGGCGTGGCGATCGCGTTATTTGCGTCCGGTGTGTCTCTTGGCGGTGTTAATCCGGGGCTGATCGGACTGCTGGCCAACTGTGCCATCGTGTTTTGTCCTCTGTGGCGTGGTCGAAGTGCGGTGCACGTTCACACTAAGAAAGATCTGTTATGAGCCTTGACACTCTTATAAGAGCCATTCCGAAAATTGACCTGCACTGTCATCTGGCAGGCTCGCTGAGTGCGGAAACCGTTATCGCTCTTGCGGCGAAGAACAATGTTCCTCTGCCGGTGACGGACCCTGACAAATTCTATGCATTTACGGATTTCTACGATTTTCTCGCGCGGCTTGAGGTCATAGGCCGGTGCATGATCACACGGGATGATTTTGCGCGCGTGTCTTACGAGGCGCTTGCGGACGGGTATCGGAAAGGCAACCTGCGCTACGCCGAGTTTTTCTTTAGTCCGAATTACCATTACCCGCACGGGGTCCGTTACGAGACCATGGTGGACGGGTTTGTTGATGGTCTTCGACAGGCAAAAGAAGACTTCGGCATTACTGGCCGCCTGATCCCTGCCATCAACCGGGAACTCGGGCCGGAGGTCGCGATAGCGATGGTGAAAGACGTCCTCGCCCATCGGCGGGAGGAAGTTATCGGGATCGGCATGGACTGTGCCGAATTCAAAGGCCCGCCGGAGTTGTTTAAGGATGCCTATGCTCTGGCCCGGTCCGCCGGTCTGCGCTGCACGGCGCATGCCTGTGAGGATAATCAGACGCTGGCACAGGCACCGCCGCGCAATGTCGAAACCTGCCTTGATGTTCTGGGCTGTGACCGGATTGACCATGGCTATAATATGCTGGCGGATCCGGTTCTGACGTGCCGGTGCAGGGACCGCGGGGTGCCGTTTACGGTCTGCTCCCATACCTGTGTGCCGCAGCGCATGGAAAAGCGGGCAGAAACGCTGAAAGCGATGCATGAGGCGGGGCTGTTTCTGGTTCCCTGTACGGACGACCCGCCGATGTTCGGGACGGATATTGGCACGACGTACGTGACGATGGCGCGTAGTCTGTCCCTGAGTGTGGAAGAGGTCGCGGCGATGTCTCTGCGGACACTCGACGCCTCGTGGCTTTCGGACGCGGAAAAAGCAGCCATGAAGACGGAGTTTCAGGCCGAAATTCAGTCTCTCGGTGTCATGAAGGCCTAAAAGAGTAGGGAGGAAAAAGGTCTCCCCCTCGTTTCCATACCCCATGCTGGATGGAGCGTTCGAAAAACAGGGTTATGATGTCGGGTCTTTAGATTGTATCCATGCGGCCCATGAAAACGAGCATACTCCACGATCCGAAACGGTCGATTGACTCCCTCTCCGCCCTGCGGGCTGCCTGTACGGCGTTGCCGGGGGTTGATGCGGCGGCGAAGCAGCAGATTGCAGACCGCGAGGCCGAGCTGACCAAACCAGCCGGCAGTCTGGGGCGGCTGGAAGAGCTGACGCGCTGGCTCGGCGGCTGGCAGAAGCGGGCGCGGCCTCAGCTTGAGCAGGTGCATATCCTGATTTTTGCGGGCAATCATGGCGTGGTGCGGCAAGGGGTTTCGCCCTGGCCGCAGGATGTGACGGCCCAGATGGTCCAGAATTTTGAAAGCGGCGGGGCGGCTATCAATCAGCTGGCCCGCGTGGCAGACGCCCGGTTGCGGGTGGTGCCGGTGCTGGGGCTGGCCTCCACGGCAGATTTCACCACCGCTCCGGCCATGACAGAAGCCGCGTTTCTGGAGGCTGTGCAGACGGGGTATGACGCCGTGCCGCGTGCGTGTGACCTGCTGTGTCTGGGGGAAATGGGCATTGGCAACACCACGGCGGCCTCAGCACTGGCGGCGGCGCTGTTTGGTGGCACCGGGGCAGACTGGGCCGGGCGAGGTACGGGGCTGGATGCTCCGGGTGTGGCGCACAAGGCGCGGGTGATTGATGCCGCGTTAGCGTTCCATAAAGCGGAAATGGCAGCGACGCAGGGTGCCGCTGAGGCAGTGGCCGAGTTTGACCCGCTGGAAATAGCCCGCAGACTGGGCGGGTATGAACTCGCGGCCTTGCTGGGGGCGACGCTGGCGGCGCGGCATTACGGCATTCCGGTGCTGCTGGATGGATTTGTCTGCACGGCGGCAGTGGCTCCACTGGCGCGGCTGGCAGCAGGCGGGCTGGACCATACGCGCCTCTCCCATTGTTCTGCGGAAGCAGGCCATGCACGGCTGGCGGAAAAGCTGGGGCTGATGCCGTTGCTGGACCTTGGTTTGCGGCTGGGGGAAGCCTCTGGCGCAGCGCTGGCAGTGCCTCTGCTTCGGGCGGCGGTGTCCTGCCATAATGGTATGGCGACGTTTGCGCAGGCTGCGGTTTCGGGCCGCACATGAGCCCCCCCGCCCCGGCTGAGTCCTTTGGTGCGCGGCTGCGGCTGGATCTGGCCTGCGGGCTGAGTTTACTGACACGCCTGCCCGTGGGCTGGCTGCTCTCCCCCGCGCAACGCGCCAGCACGGCGCTATGGCCGATGGGCCGTTCCATCTGGTGCTGGCCGCTGATTGGCGCGGCGATTGGGGCGGTCGTCGGGGCAGTCTTCTGGCTGCTGCGGCTGGGCCATGTGGCGGCGTTGCCGGCGGCGGGGCTGGCGCTGGCGTTCCAGTGCGTGCTGACCGGCGGCCTGCATGAAGACGGGCTGGCTGACATGGCCGACGGCTGTGGCGGGGCCACGCGGGAGCGTCGGCTGGAGATTATGCGGGACAGCCGGATTGGCAGTTACGGCGTCATGGCGCTGGGCCTGAGTCTGTTAGTGCGGGCCTCGGCTGTGGCAGCCCTTCCGGCTGAAGTGGCGGTGCTGGCGCTAGCCGTCTCCGCGTGTCTGGCGCGGGCGGTGCTGCTGGTGTTACCCGCCTGCCTGCCCCCTGCCCGGCCTGATGGTCTGGCCCGCTCGCTCAACCCCCTGCCGCGTGGGCCGCTCTGGGTAGGGCTGGCTCTGGCTGGGGTGAGCGTTGTGGCGTTGGCGGGAGAGATGACGGTGCTGATCAGCCTCTCCGCTGTGGCGATAGCCCTTGCGGCCTGCGGGCTGGTGGGCATGGCCGCGCGGCGGTTGCTGGGCGGCTATACCGGCGATGTGCTGGGGGCGGCTGCGGTGTTCACCGAGTGTCTGGTGCTGGCGGGTTTCACCGCGCTGTTCTGACTCCAGAGGTCCCACCTGCTTTTGTATGAATTGACAGGGGCGGAGGGGCCGTTCAGACTATGCGCTGATCTGAGGAAGCTGGTGAGAGTCCGGCACGGTCGCGCCACTGTAATCCGCTTTTTTAGAGCGGGAAGTCAGACCCTCAGCGTCGTTTTTTCCACCGCGGAACGCGTTTTTACCAGCGGAGCCTGTTTGATGATGCACCCCTCTTCCTCCCGCGCACGGGCCATTGCGGCTCCTGCTCCTGTTGCAATTCCGGTTGGCGCTCTGCTGCCCTGGGCTGTGTTTGGCCTGCTGCTGTCTGTGCTGATGCTGTATTTTGTGGGTGCGGAACAGGGTGCTGTCTCCCTGATTTCCGGCCATGAAGTGCATGAGTTTGTGCATGATGGCCGCCATCTGCTGGGCTTCCCCTGCCACTAAAGAGCAGGGATTTTTCCTGATGATTGCTGGACGTTTGCTGGCACGCGGCATGATTGCCGGGTGCCTTGCGGCGGCGCTCGCCTTTGTGTTTGCCCGTTTTTTTGGCGAACCACAGGTGGCGCTGGCCATTGCGTTTGAAGCGGCTCGTAGTGCGGCAGAAGGCGCTGCGCCCGAACACGAGATGATCAGCCGCTCCGTGCAGGCCAGTTACGGTCTGGCCACAGCCACGGTGCTCTATGGCGCGGGCTTTGGCGGGTTGTTTGCGCTGGTGTTTTCCTTTGCCTATGGGCGGCTGTCTTTCCAGTCCCCTCGCGTGCTGGCGCTTTTGCTGGCCGTGGCGGGGTTTGTGACCGTGGTGCTGGTGCCGGACCTGAAATATCCACCCAACCCACCCGCTGTGGGCAACCCGGCTACGCTGGCACTGCGCACGGAAACCTATTTTGTGATGATTGCGCTGTCCATTTGCGTAGCCGCCATTGCCTGCCTGATTGGCCAGAAGGTTGCGCAGATGCGGGATGCGTGGACCGGGTGGCTATGTGGTGGGGCAGTGTTTGTTCTGCTGGTGGCCCTTGTGCAGTTTGGTCTGCCTGATGTGAATGAGGTGCCGGACGGATTTCCCGCTGTGGTGCTCTGGCGCTTTCGGGAGTCTGCGCTTGGCATGCAGGCTGTGCTCTGGGGCAGCATGGGGCTGATTTTTGGGGCACTGGCCACGCCGGTGCTAATGGGCCGCGCTCAGAAATTTTAAATTTCATTTTACAGAGGCCAGCAAAGAAACCTTGTATGTTTCCTTCTGCTGGCCCGGCGGGCTGGAAAACCATTCAGGCAAAAGCCCCTTCGGATCTCTATGTCTCTGCGCGCTCCCTTTTTTAAAACGCTTTTCCACCACCGTTTTATGCCTGCCGTCCTGCTTCTGCTCTTTACGGTTGCCTCGCGTTTTCAGACATTCGGAAATCCTCTCCTTAATATTGATGAAGAATTCTACCTCTTTGGCGGAGGTCGGATTTTACACGGGGATCTGCCCTATCTCGCCTTCTGGGACAGAAAGCCTGCGCTTTTATTTGTGCTTTACGCGGGTTTTCATCTTTTTGGGGCGTATCGTGTGCTGGCCTATCAAATAGGTGCGGCACTGGCGGTGTGGGGCACCAGCCTTTTGCTCTACAAAATGGCCCGCACCCTGACATCGCGCGGCGGCGCAGTGGTGGCGGCCATGCTGTATTGCACCGGCCTTACCCTGTGCGGGGGTGAAGGCGGGCAAACACCGGTTTTCTATACGCTGCTTGTCGCAGCCGCCATGGCGCTGGTTCTGTTCAAAGTGGTGCTGGCACCAGATGGCCCCCGGCAGGTACGCCGGGTGGGCATGCTGGCCATGGGGCTGTTTGGCCTGTCCATGCAGATCAAATACACCACAGTGTTTGAAGGCTGTTTTCTGGGCCTTTACCTGCTCTGGTATGCGGCGCGCCATGGGCAGACACGGCGCGGCCTGTGTGCGGATGCCACCCTTTGGGTGCTCCCGGCAGTCCTGCCCACGGCGGCAGTTTTCCTGTTTTACGCCATCATCGGCCATGCGCATGACTGGTTTTTTGCCAATGTGGATTCCATTTTTCTGCGTGCGGCGATGCCGCCAGCCGAAACGGCCGCTCTGAGAATAAGGCTGCTCAAAGCCATTGCCCCGCTGCTTGCCGGGGGCGTTGTTGCGGTCTGGTTGTTCCGCCATGCGCCGGGGCAGGCCCAGCGACAGTTTCTCAGCTTGTGGGCGGTGGCCGCCTGCTGCGGTGTGGCCGTATTTGGCGGCTGGTATTTCCATTATGCGCTGCCGCTTTTTGCACCACTTGCCGTCATCAGCAGCCCTTTGTGGAACCGGAAAGCGGGCCGGTTCTGGCTGGTGCTTGTGCTGGCTGTGCAGACCGTCACCGCACAGAAGCGTCTGCACAAGCACCGTCTTGAGAATGGCAATATGCGGACCTATCAGGCCTATCTGGCTGCTATGCCGGACCCTAAAGGCTGCCTGTTTGTGTATGAAGGGCCGCCCATTTTGTATGACACCTCACACTGGTGCGGCCTGACAAACCACCCCTTCCCCGGCCATTTCAATGAGCAGGCGGAAATCCACTCGACCGGGATGAACCCCTCTGCGGAGCTGGACCATGTGCTGGCACAAAAGCCCCGCTACGTTGTGACGCAGGCTCCGGCCTGGGCGGGTGAAAACCTGAGCATCCGCGCCCACCTGTTCCAGACGCTGACACAGGATTACCGGGAAGTTTACCGCCATCAGGGTCCGCAAACTGCGGTTGTGGTGTATCAGCGCGCTCCGTGACCCCGCCGAGGCCGTATCCGGCACGAAGAGTCTTGCGCCGGACGGCAGGGTGTGCGAGCGTTTTCATTGCGATTTGTGAGTGAGTCGTTTGCAGAAAAGGGATTGGACAATGCCTGCACGGTACAAAGCAAAGGCTGTGAAAAAGTCGTCTTTCCAGAACATGCTGCTGTTTCCCATCATGTTCATGCCTCTGGCGATACTGTATGTGGCAAACCTGCCCATAAGCGACCTTGATAAAGGGCTGCTGGATGGGGCCGTGGCGGGTATGCAGGTGCTGATGGTTCTGGCGCTTTACCGGTTCAAAACCTCTAAAAAGTAACGCTCTGCTCGGGCGTATGCTCCGCAGGGCATGCGCCTGATGCCTGCTTTGCCGTCAGAGCGTCCAGCTCAGCCGCGTGGTCAATGGCCCATGTGTAGAGCATTTCTATGGGTTCAATAAAAATCAGGCCTGCGGGTGTCAGGCGATACTCCACGCTGGGCGGCATGATCTGCTGAACATGGCGGCTGACGAGGCCGGACTGTTCCAGTTCACGCAACGTCTGGGTCATCATTTTTTTGGACAGGCCCGGCACACTCCGCTGGAGTTTGCCCGGTCGTGATGCGTCCCCCAGCAGATGCAGCGTATGCAGGATCATGGTGGTCCATTTTCCGCTGAACAGACGCAGCACGCGGCGCGGCGCGCAATCTTCCACAAACGGAGCCTGACGATAAACCGACGGTAGCGAAGAAGGCATGGTGTGGGCACCTTTTGGTAACCAGGGCACGAAATAGTGCCGTCTGGCGCACGAAAAACCAGAAGCGCAGAGTGCAGGACAGAGGATAAACCGGAAAGGAAAATCTGATGTCCAGAATAGCTCTTGTTGTGGGTGCGACAGGTATTGTCGGGCAAAATCTCTCCGCGCGGCTGGTGGCGGATGGCTGGGTGGTTTACGGGCTGGCCCGCAGGCCGCGCACGGAGAGCGCGGGGGTCTTGCCGGTGGCAGCGGATTTACTCAACCCGGAGGCCCTCTCTGCGGCGCTGGCGGGGCTGCGGCCCACACATGTGTTTTTCTGCTCATGGTTGCGGCATGCAACGGAAGCTGAAAACTGCCGCGTGAACAGCGCCATGGTGCGCAATCTGTTTCACGCCCTGCCCGCACCGGACGCTGTGGAGCACGCGGCGCTGACCACGGGCTTGAAGCATTATCTCGGCCCGTTTGAAGCCTACGCCAGCGGCACCCCGCCGCAGACACCCTTCCGCGAGGACATGCCACGCCTGCCGCTGGAAAACTTCTATTACGATCAGGAAGACGCGCTGTATGAAGCGGCGCAACAGCACGGATTTTCATGGAGCGTGCATCGCCCGCATACCGTGATTGGTTATGCCGTGGGGAATGCCATGAATATGGGTTCGACGCTGGCGGTTTATGCGTCTCTCTGCAAGGAAACGGGCCGTCCGTTTGTGTTCCCCGGCTCCCCTATGCAGTGGCACGGGCTGACGGATCTGACCGATGCCCGCCAGCTTGCCCGGCACCTTGTGTGGGCCTCCACCAGTGCGGCAGGGCGGAATGAGGCGTTTAATATCGTGAATGGGGATGTGATCCGCTGGAAGTGGCTGTGGCCGCAACTGGCTGCATGGTTCGGGCTGGACGCAGCACCCTACCCGGAAGAGGCTTCCCCCCTCGCCCCGAAGCTGGCGCAGGATGGAGAACTCTGGGCCAGCCTGAGCAAGAAGCATGGATTGCGGGAGCCTGACATCACACACCTGGCCTCGGCCTGGCACACGGATGCTGATCTGGGCCGCCCGGTGGAATGTGTAACGGACATGACCAAAAGCCGACTGGCGGGCTTTACCGATTATTGCGCCACCCCCACCGCGTTTTTTGACCTGTTTACGCGGATGCGGGCGGAGCGGTTGATTCCGTAAGGCGGGTTTCTGCTCCTACCGCAGCTTTACGGCACACCCAGCGCGCGCACGCGCCAGTTCCCGGCGTGGCGGGTGAAGAGGCTGGTGGTTTGCGGGGCGATGTCCAGCCGGGTGGCCATCTCCGGGCCGCCTTGCAGAATATGCGTTGCGAGTGCGCGCACTACGGCGGGGCGGGCAATGAGCAGGTGCGTGCGAGCGCTTGTGTCTGACCGTGTGCGTGACTGTTTACCGGAGGGGGCTCTGGGGCGAGCGCCGCTGCTGGAGGGACTGTTTGAAAGGTCGGCAGCACCCGGTTCGACTGCTGCCATTTCCCCTTGGGATGCGGCGGTGAGCCACGCACCAATTCGGGTGTGAAACTGGCGGAGGCTTTCGCCCTCCGGTGGGGCAAAATCTGGATCGTGCAGGAAGATATTCAGGGCGTCTGGCGGAAGATCACGCAAGGCCTGTCCGTGCCATGCGCCGTAATTCCGGTCCTTCAGGTTGGCGGTGCGTATTACGGGGAGGTCGGCAAAGACCGTTGATAAACCGGTGCTTTCGGGCACGTCTTTTGCCTGAAGATTGTGGAGCTGCCCGGCAGATTGGGGGGCGTGGCCTGACGCGATGGCGTCGGGATCAGGGAGGGGACGTGCCGTGTCCAAACCCTCGCACGCGCAGTCCTCGGCCAGAATGATCTGTGTAAAGCGTGGTGGCTTGCGGAGGTGGGGGAGAAGGAAGCCCTCCGCTCCAGTAGGATAGCGGGCGACCGTTTTTGCCTCGCGGGGTGGGATGCGGCCTTGTTTGGCGGCGTCTGGAAGCGTTGTGGTCAGGCAGACAAGCCGGATGGTCTGGGGCTGCGGAACCGGAGACCGGGACGGAGTGGGCGTGGGGGTCTGAGACATAGTCAGGAGCCGGATCGGGATACGGGGCTTTTGGGGGATGCAGCCCATGCCTGCAAGGCGGTTTCCAGTCGGGACCATGCGGCGTCTGTCGCAGGCAGGCCGAGGCGGAGGCGGCCCGGCTGGTCTGCAAAAATGCGGGTCACGAGGCCGTAGGTGCAGAAATGTCGCCAGAGGCTCGCGGCATCGGGATGCAGCACTAAGGTGAACAGGCTGGCCTGCCCGGTGTGGCGCAGGGCGGCGGCATCCAGAAGAGTGGTCAGGCGGGTATGGGCAGCGCGGGCCTGTGTTTTGGCGGTGCGGAGCCATCCGGTGTCTCGCAGGGCTTGTCGTCCGGCCGCCAGACCGAGACTGCCCACAGGCCATGACCCGAGCACAGCGCGGGCTTGTGCGGCGACTTCCGGGCTGGCGAGCAGAAAGCCCAGCCGCACACCGGGCAGGCCGTAGGTTTTGCCGAAGGACCGCAAGACAACCAGTGCGGGATGCGGCAGGAGGGGAGCAATGCTCTCCTGCTCAAAATCCGCGAAGGCTTCATCTACAATCAGAACAGTGCCGTGCGCGGCGCAAGTGTTGGCCAGTGTGTGCAGCCACGCCGCAGAGAGAAGGCGACCATCGGGGTTGTTGGGGTTACAGACCACGCAGACCGTGCCGGGTTGAGTGGCGGCCTGCTCCAGTGCTGCGGGGTCCGTCACCTGCTGCACGGGCACGCCCTGCAAACGCCATGCCTGCGCGTGGCCGGAATAGGTTGGCCCCAGCAGGCACACGCGCTGCGCGGGCAGCAGGCGCGGCAGCAGGGCAATCAGGCTTTGGCTCCCGGCCCCGGCCACCACCATGTCGGGACTGCTCAGCCCGTAGGCGAAGGCAGCGGCAGCCTGAAGGTCGGCTTCCTCGTCTTCTTCCGGCAGGCGGGCCAGCACGGTCGGGTCTGGCATCCGAAGGGGATAAGCATACGGGCTGATGCCGGTGGAGAGGTCATAATAAGGCCGGGGTGCTTCCGGAAAATGCGCTATGACGGCCCGGACCTGCCCGCCGTGGGTGGGAAATGGGAGAGCCTCTGGCGACGCGGACGCGGGAGCAGAAACCGGCACGGGTGGCGCAGTGCGCACCGTGGGGGAGGCAGCGCGCATTGGTGGCACGGATGCTGACTCAGGGATGGCAGCGGATGGGGCGTGCGTGGTAGTCTGCGGGCTTCCCTGCATGCTTTTGGTCGGTTCTGCTCCGGCCTGCCCGCTTAGTGAGTCTGCTACCCGCATGGTGTTCCCTCTTTCCGTCACGCTCCCCGTAGCAGCCCTTGCCGCCATTCTGGAAGCCGCTTGCGGTTATCCCCCTGCCCTGCTGGCGGCTATCGGGCATCCGGTAATGTGGTTTGGGGCCTTGATAGACAGGCTGGACACAGCCCTCAACCAGCCAGAATTTTCCGATCGAAAACGCCGCTGGATGGGCGTGCTGGCGTTGATCCTGATTGTAGGCGTGCCGCTCTGGATTACCGGGGCGGTGCTGGATGTGGGGTATCGTTTTCTGCCAGCCCCCGTCATGCTGGGTGTGCAGGCCTTGGGCACCTGCACGCTGGTCGCGCAGAAATCCTTATGGGAGCATGTGCGCGCTGTGGGCATTGGCCTGCGGCAGAACGGGCTGGCCGGAGGGCGGCAGGCTGTGGCGCAGATTGTCGGGCGGGACACCGCCGCGCTGGATGAAGCCGGGATTGTGCGGGCCGCGCTGGAAAGTCTGGCCGAGAATTTCTCCGATGGCATTGTGGCCCCCCTGCTGTGGGCAGCGGTATTCGGCCTGCCGGGGGCGGTGTTCTACAAGGCGGTCAATACGGCGGACAGCATGATTGGCCACCTCACCCCGCGCCATGCCGCTTTTGGCTGGGCGGCGGCCAAACTGGATGATGCGGTAAATCTGCCTGCCTCCCGCGTTGCGGCACTCTGCCTGATCTTAGCCGCCCCGGCGGAGAACCGGGCCGCAGCCCGCGCGGCAGTGCGACGGGATGCGCCGCGCCATCGGTCCCCCAACGCAGGCTGGCCGGAAGCCGCCATGGCAGGAGCGTTGGGCCTGCGGCTGGCGGGGCCGCGCCTTTATAAAGGGGTGCGCGTGGAGGATGCGTGGATGGGGGCCGGAACGCCGGATGCAACCGTGGCGGATCTGGACCGGGGGCTGGTGCTGTATCGGCGCGCCTGCCTTATTCTGGTGGGGGTCTTGCTGGTGGGGGCACTTCTCTTCATGATCCCGGCATGACAGCCCCCCTCTTCTCCCCCGCTTTTCGTGCCTCTCTGGACCAGCTTTTTACCTGGCGACGCGATGTGCGCCATTTCCGCACGGACCCGGTGCCCGAGGCCGTGCTGTCTCGCCTTCTGGAAACCGCCTGCCTTGCCCCCTCCGTGGGGTTGAGTGAACCCTGGCGCTTTGTGCGCGTGGATGCTCCGGCACGTCGCGCTGAAATCCGGGAAAACTTTGCCCGCTGTAATGCGGAAGCACTGACGGGCCATAGCGGCGATGATGCCCAGCGTTACGCCACGCTCAAGCTGGCCGGGCTGGATGATGCGCCGCACCATATTGCCGTCTTTTGTGACACCAACCCCGCACAGGGGCGCGGGCTGGGGCGTGGCACCATGCCGGAAACCACAGTGTGGTCTGCCGTCATGGCCATTCACACCTTCTGGCTGGCGGCCACGGCGGAGGGTGTCGGGCTGGGGTGGGTCTCCATCCTGAACCCGCAGGACGCCAGCCGCACGCTCTGCATTACGCCGGACTGGCAGTTTCTGGCCTATCTGTGTGTGGGCTATCCGGCGGAACAGGCCGACACACCGGAGCTGGAACGCCGGGGATGGGAGCAACGCAACCCGGCCCGCAGGCAATGGATTAACCGCTGAATCTGGCCTGTTGCCGGAGCGTATGACGGCGTGGGAACGAGTCCGGCACATTCGTCTCAAAATTAAGAATCCATGACGCGGCCTGCGCTTCTGCATGCTGCGGACCGGAGGGCTGCCCTGCGCGCCTGCCGAAAAATCATGACAGATTTTTGATGGTTTATGAGACTTTCTGATAAATTAAGGCAGTCTTTCAAACCAGAAATCGGCCCGAAAAGCCCCCTGACACGACCAGTAATTTTCTCTTTCCTGCGTTTTCAAAGCGTCAGAAGATCATAAAGTTTATTTTAAGGTTTTTTGGTATATACTCGCTTTTTATAAATCTCATCTCACGAAATATTGTCAGACTCTTTTTGATATAATTAACACTATGTAATATTGACATGAATCATTGAGATTTCTACCTATTTCACAGAAAACCAGTTTATCTATAACAAAGTTTTATAATTTTCTGAGGATTTAGTGTGAAAGCGCCTGCGCTCCGGGGTTCTACCGACACCAGAAAACTGGATACCAGACTTCTCCTCGGAACGGCTCTTGTCTGTGTTCTGAGTGAACCATCGCTCGCTCATGCG
The DNA here is from genome assembly GCF_001580535.1 of Acetobacter cerevisiae. GTDB lineage: Bacteria > Pseudomonadota > Alphaproteobacteria > Acetobacterales > Acetobacteraceae > Acetobacter > Acetobacter cerevisiae. The sequence continues at coordinate 53,716 of NZ_LHZA01000144.1, forward strand.
GATGATGCGCAGGAACTCGCAGCCATTAAAGAGCAGATGCGCAAGCTGGCAGCACAGGTGGAAGCCATTGAGCATCGGCAGGCGCTCAAACACGGACAAAACGGGCGTCAGGTCGCCTCAGCCCACACTACGGCTGGGGTGCGGACGGCCAGTGCAAAGAATGCGTCCTCCGGGGGGATGCGCACCGCCGCCAGCACGCATGGTGGTTTCTCTGAGGGGCTTTCCGGCCTGCGAACTGATGGTCCGGCTGATCCGGGTATTCGCTTCTCCGGCGGGGCACAGCCGATTGAAATTGGCGCCAGTCAGAACCCGACCCTGAACAGTGGCTCCGGGTTTGCCGGGTTCCGGTGGATGCCGCAGCAGCCGGAAGCCCAGCCGTCCAAATCCGCTATCGACCTGACTTCTTCCAGCCCGTCCTCCATTACCCAGACGGACGTGGACCGCCTGCCCCCCATTTTCAGCATTGGCGGCATTTCCGCCCGGCTGGGCGGGTTTATTGATTTCTCCAATATCTGGCGCAGTTCCAACATGACCAGTGGCCCCGCCACGGCATGGAACAACTTCCCCTACGCCAACAGCCCCAACCATGGGCTGAGTGAAGAGCGGATGTCGGCACAGCTCAGCCGTATGTCTGTGCTGATGGAAGCGAACCCGTCCAAGGACGTCCGCTTGCAGGCCTATGTGGAAAGTGACTTTGCCGGGGCTGGCGGCACGACAAACAGTGTGCAGATCAGCGGTTACACGCCGCGCCTGCGGCAGGGCTACTTTACCTTCACGCAGAAGGAGTGGGGCCTGCATATCCTGATGGGTCAGGCCTGGAGCCTTGCCACCAACTACGCCAAGGGCATTCTGCCGCGCCAGGAACAGTTGCCTGCGGTGACGGATAACAACCAGATCCCTGGTATTACCTTTACCCGCGTCCCGCAGATCCGCATTGGCAAGGACTGGCACCAGAAATACTGGCTGGGCCTTTCCGTGGAAGATCCGCAGGCGACGGTTGCCTTCTCTTCCGCTCTGTCTTCGGGCGGCACCCTGCCCGCTGCTTACGGAGAGAAGGCGGGGACACGCGTCTTTTATTCCAACGCAGGCGGCGTGCTGCTGAACCCCAACACGCAATATACCTACAACCCCGCGCCGGACATTATTCTGAAAGGTGCTGTGGATACATCTGTCGGGCATTATGAAGTGTTTGGTCTGGCCCGCTGGTTCCGCTCCCTTGCGGTGGAACCGGGCATGACCACCACCCGCAAACACACCACATTTGGCGGTGGCGTCGGCGCGGGCATGACAGTGCCGCTGGGCACAAAAAAGCTCCAGATGGCCGGGAATGTGACAGCCGGTGAAGGCATTGGCCGCTATGGACCAAGCCTGATTCCGGACACCACGCCAAACGCGCGGGGTGCGTTGTCCCCCGTGCCGGAGTTGATGGGTTCCCTTGGTCTTATCGGGCATCCCACACCGTCCGTGCTGCTCTACACCTACGGGGGTATCGAGACAGCCGGACGCAAGCGTTACATGGGCGCAGATGGCGCACAGTATGGCTACGGTGTGAATGACCTCAATCTGGGCGGGTGCGATGTGGAGTTTGGCTCCTGTAACGCCCAGACGCGCACGCTGGCATCCCTCACCACTGGCGGCTGGTGGCACTTCGTTGAAGGCCGCTACGGCAGTGTGATGGGGGGCCTGCAATACACCTATATCCGGAAGTTTGCCTTCAGAGGCAATGACGGCAGCAACAACAGTGTGTACCCGACAACTTCGGGCAACACAGTTTACGTCACCTTCCGATATTTGCCGTTCCAGTAAACTGGAATGGTAAAATACTCACCAAAGGAGAGAGAACTCGATGTCTTATACAGTTGGCACTTATCTTGCTGAGCGTCTTGCCCAGATTGGTCTGAAGCATCACTTTGCAGTGGCAGGGGATTATAACCTTGTGCTGCTCGACCAGCTTCTGATGAACAAAGAATGCGAGCAGGTTTACTGCTGTAACGAGCTGAACTGCGGTTTCTCTGCTGAAGGCTATGCCCGTGCAAACGGCGCTGGTGCTGCCGTTGTGACCTTTAGCGTTGGTGCGCTGTCCGCACTGAACGCCATTGGTGGCGCTTATGCAGAAAACCTGCCGGTTATTCTGATTTCCGCCGCTCCCAACTCCAATGACCACGGCAGCGGGCACATCCTGCACCACACCATTGGCACGACGGACTATTCCTACCAGTTGCAGATTGCTGAAAAGCTGACCTGTGCGGCTGTTTCCATTACATCTGCTGAAGATGCGCCGGAAAAGATCGACCACGCCATCCGCACCGCGCTGCGTGAGAAGAAACCGGCTTATATTGAAATCGCCTGTAACGTCTCTGCCCAGCCCTGTGCGGCCCCCGGCCCCATCAGCGCTGTTGTGGATGCCCCGGCGTCCAACAAGGCCACGCTGGATGCAGCCGTAAAAGCGGTTGCAGACTTTATTGAAAAGCACGAAAAGCCCGCCATTCTGGTTGGCAGCCGCCTGCGCGCCGCCGGTGCGGAAGAAGCCGCTGTAAAGCTGGCTGATGCTCTGGGCTGCGTTGTGGCCACCATGGCTGCGGCCAAGAGCTTCTTCCCGGAAGATCATCCTTCTTACGTGGGCACCTACTGGGGCAGCGCCTCCACGCCGGGTGTGAATGAAATCTTTAACTGGACGGACAGCATTATCGCGCTGGCTCCCATCTTTAACGATTACTCCACCGAAGGCTGGACGGCATGGCCGCAAGGCCCGAACGTGGCTGTGCTGGACAAGAACATCACCAAGCTGCACGGCTACGCCTTCGACAACATTCATCTGAAGGAACTGCTGGAAGCTCTGGCAGATTACTTCAAGAACAAGCCGAAGAAGGATTCCACGCTGGTCCAGTACAAGCGTGTGCACACCGAACGCACCGTGGAAACCACCGGCAAGGGTGATGACGTTCTGACCCGTGCAGACATCCAGCAGACGCTGCAGAGCCTGGTGACACCGGAAACCACCATTGTTGGTGAAACGGGTGACAGCTGGTTTAACGTCATGCGCACCAAGCTGCCGCGCGGTGCCCGTGTGGAACTGGAAATGCAGTGGGGCCACATTGGCTGGTCTGTCCCGGCGGCCTTTGGCTACGCTGTGGGTGCCCCGGAACGCCGCACCATTCTGATGGTGGGTGACGGCTCCTTCCAGCTGACGGCGCAGGAAGTGGCCCAGATGATCCGCCGCAAGCTGCCGGTTATCATCTTCCTGATCAACAACGCTGGGTACACCATCGAAGTTGAAATTCATGATGGTCCTTACAACAACATCAAGAACTGGGATTACGCAGGCATCATCAGCGCGTTCAACGCTGAAGATGGCAAAGGCAAAGGTCTGCGCGCCAACACGGCGGGTGAACTGGCTGATGCAGTGAAGGTCGCGCTGGAAAACAAGGAAGGCCCGACCCTGATCGAATGCGTGATTCCGCGTGATGACTGCACGTCCGAGCTGATTTCCTGGGGCCGCCATGTGGCCACGGCAAACGGCCGTCCACCTGCAAAATAAGTCAACCTGCATGGCCGTGCCCCTGCAAGGCACGGGCACGGCCTGCACCTTTTTGAAAAGCACCTGTTAATGTCGGCTTCCAACACACCCAGCGCCGCCCCACAGCCGCAAAAAATACAACCGCTTTATGTGCTGGCGTGGTTTCTTTGCGCCCTGTTCTATTTCTATCAGTACGCCATCCGCTCTGCTCCGGGCATTATGCAGGATGAGCTGACGCAGGCCTGGGGCAACAGCCACCTCGGCCTGATGATTGCCTCCTACTACATTGTTTATGCACTGGCCGCTCTGGCCGTGGGCGTGCTGCTGGACCGTTATGGCGCACATGCCACCATGCCGGTGGGGATTGCCATAACCAGTGTTGGCTGCCTGATTTTTGCACAGGGCAGCATGCCGGCCGGGATTGGCGGGTATGTTATTCAGGCGCTGGGGGCCATTTGCGCCTTTGTTGGCTCCTCCTACGTGGCAGCCCGGTATCTGCCTGCGCGCACGCTGGCCCTGTTTGTGGGGCTGACGCAGTGCCTTGGTATGGCCGGGGCCGCGTTTGGCTCCAAACCCACCCGTATTCTGATTGACCCTGCCGGCTCCTTCCACCTGCCCTGGCAGAAAGTGTGGCTGGGCTTTGGGGTGATTGGCGTCTGTCTGGCCATTGCGACATGGCTTGTCATGCCGCGGGATTCCGGGGACAGCTCGGCCCACCACGGCCATCTGTCTGCTGAAAACCTGCTCAAGCCATTCAAGACCATCTTCGGGAACCCCCAGAGCTGGTATGCCGGGATTATTGGCGGCCTGCTGTTTGTGCCCACAACCATTGGCGCGCTGGGCTGGGGGGCTTCCATGCTCAACAAGGGCGAGCATGTTTCCATGGCGTTTGCGGCCTCCGACATCTCTATGGTGCCGATTGGCTGGGTGATTGGCTGCCCGCTGCTGGGCTGGATTTCTGACAAGATTGGCCGCCGCAAACCGGTGCTGATTGGTGGCGCGCTGGTGTTGCTGGCTGCTGCCCTATGCGCGCTGTATGTGCCGGTTGGCGTCATGCCGCGTTACTCTGTGGCGCTGATTATGGGCATTGCCTCCGGTGCGGCGATGATCCCGTTCTCTTCCATGAAGGAAGTGAACCCGCCGGAAGTTAAAGGCACGGCTGCGGGTGTGATGAACTTCCTCGTGTTTGGCACGACGGGCATTCTCTCCCCCATGGTGTCCGCGCTGATGGGTGGCGGTGGTGATTCCATGGAAGTCTTCCACCGGGCCTTCCTGCCGCTGGTAATTGGTATTGTGGTGGCCATTGTGCTGGCCTTCCGCCTACGTGAGACAGGCTGGGCTGTGCAGAAATAAACCTCTCTGCCAGTTGGGTTTTCAAAGGAGCGCGGACCTTGCGGGGTTCGCGCTTTTTTGTGCGCGCCAGACGATGTTTATTGACAAGACTGCTAAGCCTGAGGACCATTCCGGGTCATATCAGCGTCCCATCAGAAGGACAGCCCTCTTGCCCCAGCCGCCTTTACCCTCCCCGGAAATTTTTCAGCATGTCCGCATCATCATGGGGATGGTGGTGGGCCTGAGTGTGGCGCGCCTGCTGAATGGTCTGGTGCGCATTATTCAGCACCCCGGACAAACGCGGGTCTATCCGGTTCATATCGGCTGGGTGCTGACGCTGCTGCTCATGCTCATGCATTTCTGGTGGTGGGAGTTCTGGCTGGTTACGCTGCACAGCTGGACATTCGAGATCTATCTGTTCCTCATTATTTACGCGATTATTCTGTTTTTTCTCAGCGCGTTTTTGTTCCCGGATTCAATCAGTGATTATACGGGGTATGAGGACTTCTTTATTTCCCGAAGGAAGTGGTTTTTCTCATTTTTCGCCCTGAGTGTGGTCTTTGACCTGATTGATACCCTGCTCAAAGGCTCGGCGCATTACGCCCTGTTCTCGGCGGAATACTGGTTCCGGGTTCCGGTCTATCTTGTGCTGTGTGGCGTTGCCATTGTGTCTGCCAATCGTCGTTTTCATATGGCGTTTGTCAGTCTTGGACTTGTGTATGAGGTTTCCTGGATACTGAGACATTTTGAGACGTTGAGCTAAAACCTGACGGAATTTTGATATTTTCTCCGCAAGACATTAAGGCAGCCTTTTTACACTCAGGACACTGGAACCCTTTATGACCACTCCGCCTGTTTCCGATACGCAGCGCCGTCTGGTCATGCTGTGTGCCGTGCTTGGCATTGTTCTGGGGGGACTGGACGGGGCGATTGCCAATATCGCGCTCCCCACCATTGCCCATGACCTCCAGTGTAGCGAGACGCTGACGGTCTGGGTCGTCAATGTTTATCATCTGGCGGTTGCGGTCAGTTTGCTGCCGGCTGCGGCTTTGGCGGACTCTCTGGGGCTTAAACGGGTTTACGGGTTTGGGATGGCGCTGTTTACCGCAGCCTCCCTCGCCTGCGCGCTGTCTGGCTCACTCGGCGCTCTTATTGGTGCGCGTGTTGTGCAGGGGTTGGGGGCGGCGTGTATGGCAGCCCTCAGCGGCGCGCTGGTGCGCAGTGTTTACCCCCGCGCCATGCTGCATCAGGCGTTTGCCATTATTGCGCTGGCGGTTGCCATTTCCGCAGCCATTGGGCCGACACTGGCAGCGGCGGTTCTGGCGGTTGCCTCGTGGCCCTGGCTGTTCCTGATTAACGTGCCGATTGGCGTGATGGCGGTTGTGCTTTTCCTGCGCGTGGCTCCCTCCAGCCCGCGCGCCCCTCTCTCGTTCGACAAGGCGGGCGCGCTGTTGAACGTGGGCGCTCTGGGGCTGGGCATTCTGGGCGTTGATGCGCTGGGTCAGAAGGAAACCGGGCTGGCGGTGCTTGAAATCGGGGCCGGTATCCTCTGCACGCTTCTGCTTTACAGGCAGCAGAAAAAGCTGAAAACGCCCATGCTGCCGCTGGATCTGCTGGCTATTCCGCTGTTCTCGCTTTCAATCCTGACTTCCATCTGCGCGTATGCCGCGCAAATTCTGGCCTATGTCGCGCTGCCGTTTTTGTTCCAGACGGTTATGCATCTTTCTGCCGTAACAACCGGCCTGCTGGTAACGCCGTGGCCTGTGCTTGTTGCCGTTGCAGCCCCTTTTGCGGGCCGACTGGCAACGCGGCACCCGGCATCGGTTTTAAGCAGTGTTGGTCTGGCAATTTTGGCGACTGGACTGGCAGCACTCAGCCTGATGCCTGCACAACCGGCCTTTTGGGATGTGGGCTGGCGCATGGCGCTGTGCGGCATTGGGTTCGGGTTTTACCAAACGCCAAACAATCTGACCGTCATGACCTCTGGCCCCGCCACCCGCAGCGGAGCGGCCAGTGGCATGATGGCCGTGGCGCGCACACTGGGCTGGGCGCTGGGCTCCGCACTGGTCGCCCTCGTCTTCGGCCTCTCCCAAGGCAGCGGCGGTGCTGTGCATTGCCTTGAACTGGCCACCGCCTTTGCCCTGCTTGGTGCTGTGCTGAGTGTTTCCCGGCGGGTGGTGCGGAATGAGGTGGGGCGGTAGAGGGTTGGAATGGCCGGAAAGAGTGACCGTCCGCGATAAGGTATTTGGTCCAGTAATTTGGTGGTCAGGATTTCAAACATCAAAACCGGATCGAACGATGATCAGCCAACTTTGCAGCAGCCTGAATAGGGCAGTGTCTTCTCAAAATCTGGCCTGAATAATTCAAAATCCATAGCACGTGAAAAAATTGCGAAATGATCCAAACCTATCCGGGTGAGCCAGGCAAGACATCTTCAAAATCGAAAGAGTTGCCAGCTTCATAATCCGATTAATACCAAAAATAATAATTATAAATATTTATATTTAATATCATTTACCATACCTTTTAAGAGCCCTTTTGGAAATTC
>NZ_LHZA01000093.1 GCF_001580535.1 Acetobacter cerevisiae
CAGCACCAGCACCAGCACCAGCACCACATCCGAAAATCCCCAGACAACGTCCACCCAAAAGACTGAAAATATTGATGTCGTTGGCCACAAAGCTCGTGGCGAAGCACTGGGGCGTCTGAAACCGATCATGCAGATTAAGGCTGATGAAATCCGGGCCTATGGGGTGGATTCCGCCTCTGATCTGCTGACAGTTATCTCTCCGGAAACACGCTCCGGGCGCGGAGCAGGAGGAAACGGGCCTGTCACCCTGCTAAATGGCAAACGTGTTTCCGGCATGCAGGAACTTCAGGATCTGCCCTTTGAATCCATAGATCATGTGGAAATCTTTACCGAAGAGGAAGCTCTGAAATACGGCTATTCCGCCACACAGCGCGTGGTGAATATTATTACCGTTGAGCATTTCCGTGCCGTCCGCACGCGTTTGAGTGGCACCACATCCACAGATGGGGGAGGAGAAACCGGCGCGCCATCCCTCAGCTATACAAAACTGGATGGGGAACGACGGATCAATCTGAGTGCGCGCTATTCCAATCAGGCCGAACTGAAAGACAGCCAGCGCGGCGTGGTGCCAGCGCGGGCCAGCGGGTTATATGCCAATGCAGGGAATGTCACCGCAGCAGACGGCGGCAATCTGGACCCCACACTGGATGCTCTGGCAGGTACGCCCGTTACCGTCGCGGGAGCACCCTCACTGGCCAGCACGCAGGTGCCGACACTTCAGGATTTTCTGCATTACGCGAACCTGCCACACAGTAACGGAGACGCATCGGCCTACACTCTTCAGCCCAGTGTGCAAAAACTGACGCTGAATGGTGTGATTGCCGGGCAGATTTTCAAAACAGTCACGTCTTCCCTCAACCTGACCTACACCCGCCAGGATCAGCACAGCCTGCAAGGCCCGGCACGCGGCATTCTGACCCTTCCGGCCAGCAACCCGTTTTCTCCTTTTTCAGAAGACACTTTGCTGTACAGAAATTTTACAGAAACATCTCCTCTCCGCCAAAAAGTGCATACCGAAACAGCCCATGCCGGTCTGAAGTTTGATGGTGATGTGGGAAGCTGGAAGTGGAACAGCACAGGCAGCTATGACCGCTCAGAAATAACAACCAGCAGCCAGACCGGCCTGAACCTGCAAACTGTCCAGACGAATCTGACAGACGGCAGCACGGCTCTCAATCCGTTTTCTGTTTTTCCGGCCAATGCGCTGTCTCAACGCACCCTGAACACCGGCCACACCACCAGCAATAACGGGCAGGTCAGCGGACTGATGTCAGGGAATGTCTTCTCCCTCCCCGCGGGCGATGTGGCAACCAGTGTCTCGCTCACCGGCGCTCTGACGAACCAGAATGCCGTTTCCTCCATCAAATCCGAACGGTCTTACAGCCATATCCGGCGGGAGGTGGGCACATTCCAGTTCAATGCGGATATCCCCATTGCCAACAGAAACAAGCATGTTCTGCCCTTTCTGGGAAAGCTGGATGGCAATGTAAACGCGGCAGTCAATCAGGTGTCACAATTTGGCACACTGGGCACCATTGGCGGAGGCGTGACATGGGCACCCATCTCATGGGTGCAGTTTCCACTCTCCATCACCAACAGTCAGGAAGCACCCACTGCGTCCCAGCTTGTCGCCCCCACCATCCAGACCCCCAATGTCACAACCTACGATTATGTCACCGGGCAATCCGTGCAGATCACCAGCCTGTCGGGCGGCAACCCAAACCTGAAAGCCACCAGTCGGCATGAAATCAGTCTGGGAACGTTAATCACCCTGCCCTACATCACCGGCGCACGGCTGCATGTGAACTACGTGCATGACACAACCCACAACACCATTCTCTCCCTGCCCACAGCAACAGCCGCAATCGAAAACGCCTTTCCTGACCGCTTTCAGCGCAATACAGACGGCGTTCTGGAAAGTGTTGATATCCGCCCAGTTAATGCAGACAGTGAAAGCCGGAGCGAGTGGAACGCCACCCTCTCCTTCTCCCAGCCGTTACAAGACAGCGGGACGGACAGGCATGGCAAATCGAAAAAAGCGCATGGCCGGATTTATCTGGTCGCCACACAGGTCTGGCGGTTGCAGGATACCGTCACGCTGCGATCTGGCCTGCCCGCTATTAATCTGCTCCGGGGTGGCACCATCAGTGGTCTGGGTGGGCAGCCCCGGCATGAAATGGAACTTCAGGGCGGGATCTATGATAAAGGCATCGGTGTTCGCCTCGTCGGAAAATGGCAGGCTGGCACATCGACTCTGGCATCTTCCCCCGGCGATAGTCTGTATTTTAGTGCGCTGGGAACACTTGATGCCACCGTGTTTGCAGATCTGGGTGAACTGCCACATTGGGAAGACCGGAAATGGGCAAAAAACTTCCGTCTGTTTTTATCTGTGGACAATGTTTTTAATGAACGTATCCATGTTCATAATGGAAAGGGCACGACACCTGCGGGCTACCAGCCTGCCTTTATGGATCCACTGGGCCGCACTATTACATTTTCCATCCGTAAAACAGTCTAAATCACTCTCTTACGGACTGGCGTCTCATATTTGCCTACGGATAGCGGGATAAGAGATGACCTGCTAGGAAAGGCACCATAGAGAGAAAGGGGACACCATGGCAACGCAACCCCGGGCCACAACCGCCCCGGCAAAATGTAACACATGTGAGAGCGAGGGGACGTCCGAGAAACGCGTCCAGCAACCCCACAAAAAAGCTCTGACCAACCGGCTGCGCCGTATTGAAGGTCAGGTTGGCGGTGTGCTGAACATGGTGGAGCAGGACCGCTATTGTGTGGACATCCTCATGCAGATTTCTGCCGTGAAGTCCGCGCTGGATGGTGTTGCGACCGAAATTCTCTCAACCCATGCCAATGGCTGCGTACGCAAGGCTGTGCAGGAAGATGGCGGGGAAGAAGCCATTGAGGAACTGCTGCGCGTTGTACGCAGAATGATCCGGTAAGCCCCTTCCCCATTCTGCCGGTTTAGCGTTCCAGCGTGGCATCCGGCGCGGTCTGCGCAGGCGCGCTCATATTGCCATTCATTTTATCGCAGAAGGCTTTCTGCTCCTTCATGGCCGCAGTCAGCGCCTTGCCCTGCTTTTGCAGTGTTTCAATCCTGCTGCACACAGCCATCTGCTGTTCCATACTCATGCTTTCCATGCCGTGCGGAGCCGTCTGTTTGGGGACTTCCCTCTTCATATCCCCCATGCTCTGCCCCGGTGCCATCTGCATTGGCTCAGCCTGTGCAACACCGGTAAAAAGAAGAGCCGCAAGAGCAATAAAAGAAGATTGCATTGAGTATATCCTTTTTTAGAATAAGAAAAATTCAGAACCAGCTCCGAATCCCCATTGTAAAACGCACAGTTCCGGTCTCGCCGCCCTGGTCATGCACAATCCGACGCGCCTGCGTGAAATATCCGGAATAGGTGACGGCCACGTAGGGCGCGAACTTCCGCCACAGCTCGTAGCGCAGGCGCAACCCGGCATCGACATCCGACAGGCCTGCCCCTACCTGCCGCCCGGCGTCGGATTTGGTGTAGAGATTGAACTCGGCCTGCGGCTGAAGAATCAGGCGGTTGGTCAGCAGGAAATCGTATGAGCCTTCCAGCCGGGCAGCAAAACGCCCGCGATCACTGACATAAGCCGTCGCCTGCACTTCAAACTGATACAGCGCCAGCCCCTGCACGCCGAACGCCCCCCAGGTGCGTGTCGGACCGTCATCAAGATCCGTGCGCACGCCACCCTGAAGGTTGAAGTAGGGTGAGATGGAGCGGCTATAGAGCAGTTCGTGGTCCCCATCATGCAGACGACCTCGCTCCAGTGTGCCTTCGGTTTTCAGCCAGACCTTGTTGTAATCAGACCCGTACCAGGCCTCACCATCCCAGCGAAAATCCGTCCCTCCGGGTGCATACCGCCCTTCAAGCTCATTCATGATGCCATGAAAATAGCTCTCCTGACCCATGACCGGATTGATATGGCCCAGATATATCACTGGGGTGGCAGAAGGGGCATCTGCCGCGTGGTAGCGCGTGGCAGTAACACTGGACGCAGGAGCAGAAGACGCGTTGTCCGCCGCCTGAGCTGTGGGCTGGGCCAGCGCCTGTGCGACCAGACACGCCCCCATCAAAACACGATACTTCATTCCACAATCACCGTGCGGAACATGCCCAGATCCATATGGAGCATCAGGTGGCAATGATAGGCCCACATCCCAGGCACATCCGCCGTGACCAGATAGCTCATCCGAGAGCCCGGTTGAGAAATAAGCGTGTGTTTATAAGGCCGAAAGTCGCCTTGTCCGTTTTCCAGTTCACTCCATAATCCATGCAGATGAATGGGATGTTCCATCATGGTGTCGTTAATCAGCGTAAAGCGGACCCGCTCCCCTTTTTTCAGGTGGATCGGTCCGGATTCTGAAAATTTCCGTCCGTTAAAACCCCAGATATACCGCTCCATATTGCCCGTCAGATGCAGGATGATTTCTCGGGACGGAGGGCGCGGGTCTGCTCCCGGTCGGGTAGCCCGCAACTGTTTGTAGTTCAGCACCCGCCGACCATTGTGCTCCAGTCCGTCACCGGGGCTGCCCAGCCGGTCAACCGGCATCATCGCCACGTTCTGGTTCTCCACATTGATGGGCGGAGGACCGGGGTCATCCACCTCAATGGGCGGCATGGTGTGGTGCATATGACTCATATCCATACCGTGCATGTCCATACCGGCCATACTTCTGCCCGGCATCTCCATATCCTGCATGCTCTCGCCGGGCTTCATGTCCCCCATCCCCATGTCGATCATGGTGCGGACAGGCCGCGGGTCCATGGGTGGCACCGGGCCTGCCATACCCGCACGCGGGGCCAGTGTGCCGCGAGCAAAGCCTGTTCTGTCCTCACTCTGCGCAAAAACAGTGTAAGCGCGGTCATCCTTTGGCTGCACAATCACATCGTAGGTTTCCGCCACACCAATACGGAATTCATCGACGGACACGGGCTCCACATCGTTTCCGTCCGCCTGCACCACCAGCATTTCCAGACCGGGAATACGGATATCAAAAAAGGTCATGGAGGACCCGTTGATAAACCGTAGACGCACCCGCTCACCGGGGCGGAACAGGCCGCTCCAGTTCATATCCGGGGCATGACCGTTCAGCAGATAGGTATAGATAATCCCGGTCACATCCGAGATATCCGTGGCCGCCATCCGCATGCGGGACCAGGCCAGCCGGTCCTTCAGGGCAGCCGCAGCACTCCCTGCCTCGCGCGCTTCCCTGGGGAAAGAAGCAGCCGTCCTCTGGCGGAAAACGTAATAATCATCCTGCATCTTGAGGTTGTTAATCATGTCCATGGGGGACACATCCGTCCATTCCGACAGCAGGATCACATAGTCCCTGTCCCACGCATTGGGGTCCGGGTGGATGGGGTCAATCACCACCGCCCCGTAAAGCCCCTGCGCTTCCTGCATGCCGGAATGGCTATGGTACCAATATGTGCCGCTTTGATGCAGCCGGAAGCGATAAGTAAATGTCTCACCGGGTTTGATGCCGGTAAAACTCAGGCCCGGCACTCCATCCATATCCGATGGCAGACGAATACCGTGCCAGTGAATGGACGTATCCTCATGCCTGAGCGTGTTGGTGACGTTCACCGCCACAGTATCCCCCTGCCGCCAGCGCAGCACAGGGCCGGGCACCGTGCCGCCGATACAGGGGGCGTTCAGAGCCTTGTGGTCAATTTCAATATGGGTGCGGCCAACTCGTAGATCCCACGTCGCCGAAGGCTCTGCCGGGATGAGTCCGGCAGGCAATACGGCACTCGCAGAGCGCGCCGGGTGTGGAAGGGCTGCCAGCAGGCCGCCAGCTCCCATCCCCGTCACAAACCGACGACGTGTCAGGCCGCCCCGCAAACGGGACGAAGAAAACATTCTGAAAAATCCAAACAGTCACACGCAACACCCCGCTTCCCGGCAGGAAACGGGACGGAGGACGCCTGTCAGCGCCTAGCTATTCAGAATTCTGGGGGGACGCAGGGGCGGCAGCCAGTCTGCCCCGGCAAACCCTGTTTGTGCAGACATGCTGAAAGACTGCGCTTTCCCAACAGGACGCAAAACCGGATACAACGCGTCCGCCGGCGCCGGAATGTCTGTCGCAGCAACATGCACATGGCAGCATTTGTCACCATGCGGCACGGTATGGGAATCAGGATGCGTCATCATGCACCGCCCATCCATTGCGTCTGCCTCGGAGCAGGACGTTGCCATGTGATGCATCATGGCATGATGCGCCTGCGCTTCTCGCTGGGCCTGTGCGGGTGAAATACCCGCCAGCAGCCCCACCTGCATCAGCAGGCAGGCCAGCAGACCAATCCATATCCGGGCCTGTGTCCTGACCATTCAGGGCTCCTGTCCTCAGACGCGAGAATGCAAACGTAATGCTATTTTATACCCATGGGGGGAATAAACGAAAAGCCTTTTCTCGAGATGACAGGCAACCGGTTATCAGCCTGACGGCCTCTGGACGCTTTCTCCCTGGGCATCATTTTAAAATCAACCGGCCTGCGTGCCTTTCTGTTTACGCACCGGAGCGGTCATGACTTCCGGCTTCAGAAGATCCGCCAGCAGTTCGGGAGACATCGGCACACGCTCCCTCAGCACATCGGCAACCAACCGGTTTTCCACCAGCGCCTGCTTGGCGATGGACGCGCACAGTTCATACCCCAGCACCGGCACAAAGGCGGTAATAATGCCAATGCTGTTCTGCACCTGCTCCAGACAACGTTCCTTGTTGGCGTGAATACCGCGCACGCATTTTTCCGCCAGAACCTCGAAGGCGTTCTTCATCATCTGGATGGAGTCCAGAATGCAGTAACCCATGGCGGGTTCAAACGCATTCAACTGGAGCTGTCCGCCTTCCGCACAGAATGAGACGGTTGCGTCATGCCCGATGACCATAAAAGCCACCTGATTGACCATTTCCGGAATAACCGGATTAATCTTACCCGGCATGATGGAAGAGCCGGCCTGCGCAGCAGGCAGAACAATTTCCTCCAACCCGGCGCGCGGGCCGCTGGACAGCAGGCGCAGATCATTCGCAATCTTGGAAATCTTGATAGCCAGCCGCTTGAGAACACTTGAGCAGGTCACAAATGCCCCGACATCCGACGTCGCTTCAATCAGGTTCTCAGCCTGTTTCAGCGGGAAACCACACAAATCAGACAGATGGGCCGTCACCAGTGCGCCATATCGTGGGTCACAGTTAATCCCTGTGCCAATAGCCGTCCCACCCAGATTGATTTCAGAAAGCTGCGGCACCACAGCTTCCACCGCGGCAATCTCTTTCCGCAATGTGCCAGCATAGGCTTGAAACTCCTGCCCCAGTGTCATCGGGACGGCATCCTGCAACTGGGTGCGCCCTATTTTCAGGACAGATTTGAATTCTTCGGCTTTTTCCTCAAACGCATTCACCAGTCGTTTCAGAGAGGGCAGAAAAGACCGCAAAGCAAAACAGACGGAAATTTTAACGGCAGTCGGATACACGTCATTAGTGGACTGAGACATGTTCACATCGTCATTCGGATGCAGGCTATCGTACTGCCCTGCCTCAAATCCAGATGCCAGAAGCCCGACATTGGCCACCACTTCATTGGCGTTCATGTTGGTCGAGGTTCCGGCCCCGCCCTGCAGCACATCAACCTTAAAATCTGGCAAATATTCCGGAAGGTTCTGAGTGATTTCCTGACAGGCCTTCTCAATCATCGCAGCCTTTTCCGGGGACAGATAGCCGAGCTGATGATTAGCTGAAGCCGCTGCCTGCTTCACCAGAACAAGTGCTTTAATGAGATCCGGAAATTTTCCTATCGGCGTTCCCGTGACCGGAAAATTATCTATGGCACGTGCCGTATGCACCCCCCACCGCGCATGACGCGGCAGGACATAGGCTCCCAGACTATCCCGTTCAGTCCGCTGCACTTTGTCACTCTTCGGATCGACACTGTTTTGATAAGACATCAGGACAACCTTTCCGCCTGGATTTTCTCACAAAAAAAGCTGCCGCAGATCTGTCACCCTACTCCGGTGAACTGATCTGCGGCAGCGCGCTCATACCCTTAAATCTACTGTGTGTACCATCACGGGACACTTAGCCGACGTTAAAAATCCAGAGACGTTTTGACGTAATACATGCCACCACTAAACCCGTAAGGAGAGTAAGACGCATATTTAGCCAAACCCTGCTGCGTGTTGGCAATGGAGTGCGGCACACGCGTCGGGTGCTTGTTCCCAACGTTATTGGCACCCACGCCAACAGTCCAACGCGGAAGAATTTTATAATCAACTTCCAGATTGGTGATGAACCCCGGATTCTGCTGGAACGGCACAGCCCCGGCCCCGGTGGGTGCTGCCATATAGACAATGGACCCATAACGCAGTTCCTGCACGGATGCAGACCACTTCCCACGCGTCCAGTTCATGCTGATCTGTTCACGGTTTTTAGGAGCCGAATGCAGAACCATCATTTTGGTGTATTCGTTCACCAGATCAGATTTTGCAGACCGGATTTCGTTATCCGAGAAATTGATCCCCATCGCAAAACGGAACTGACCAAGCTTTGCCGTGTGCAGCGTATAGTCGGCGCTAAAGTCCCCACCAAATGTCTGCGTGTTATACAGGTTGGCATAATAGGAAAGTGAAGTTGCACTTTCCAGGTTTGCATTTTTCAGCAGATCCAGAAGTTCAGAGTCATTCTGGTTAACCGAATAGGTTTTGGTGCTGCCCATTCTGCCGTTAATGGCAATATAATACAGGTTCCCCGTTACGTGGAAATCATCAACCGGGGTTGCATCAAAACCGATTGAATAGCTGCGGGAGTATTCACCCTTCATGTTGCCTGCGCCAAGATATTTAGCAATGGCGCTGCTGGCGGGAATCTGATCAACCGTATAACCGGGATACGGTGCTGAATAGAAATAGGACAGCGCGCCCAGCGTAGGCGGACGATAACCCGTATTGATATTGGCCCGAATAGCCCAGCGTTTGTTGAAATTATAGCGCGTACCAACAGAGCCGGTTTCAACAGTGGCAATATTATTATAGCTGCCTACGCGACCACCCAGTGTCCATTCCCACTTCTTGGTGACATAGAAGTCGAGATTAACGTTGCCTTCATACACGTCACGGTTTTGGTAAGTTGCTGCCATTGGGACGTTACCCGGATGGTCAGTCGCCCCCATACCGCTCCAGGACGACGCCTCACCTTCAACCATCTGGAACGTATCATGCCGATATTCACCGCCAAACCGCAGATTGATCGGCTTGGGTGCCCAGTCCGGGCGGAAGGAACGGGAGCCACGCAAACCAGCCGTCAGCTGCGTGGCAATAGACGCACCATCATAGAAGGATGTTTGCGTGCTGCCGGGAATAGAAACGTTTTCAGAGTTCGTGGTGCTGTAATTCTGTTTATCACGCGCATAGGTCACGTAAGCA
The DNA here is from genome assembly GCF_001580535.1 of Acetobacter cerevisiae. Classification (GTDB taxonomy): domain Bacteria; phylum Pseudomonadota; class Alphaproteobacteria; order Acetobacterales; family Acetobacteraceae; genus Acetobacter; species Acetobacter cerevisiae. Next base: position 9,472 of record NZ_LHZA01000093.1, read on the forward strand.
TCCCATGCAAAACCAAACTTGCGTGCCTTGATGCCGTTATCGGTCTCAAAATCAAGCTGATCCATGGCGATGTAAGGCTGGTTACCATCAGGATACAGATCAGGATTGATCCACTCATCCGAGCTGGTGTTCGCACGGTAGGTTTCCGGCACGTTCGCACGACGATGAGAGAATGTGGACGTGCTATAGAAATTAAAGCCGCGCGCCATCGGCACAGACATGTTTTCGCTAATGGTTTCCAGCGTGGATTTGGGAATTCCTAAGCCGCGCTGAACATTACGGTTGGCTGTCTGGTTTCGGGAATCATCAAACAAGGTCCCGTAAAAATCCCCACCACGCGTTGTGGGAAGCTGATGGGAGACCTGAGCAGCAAGGTCGAGGTAGCCGCCATTCCGACCCAGAGCCATGCCGTAATTGGCAGAGCCATCCAGAGCCTGACCATCCCCTGCGTAATAACCACTGTTTTTAAAATTGATGCTGCCACCATGCGTATCATGCTTGAGCACAATATTGACGGCACCCGCAATGGCATCCTGCCCATACAAAGCAGAGGCACCTTCCGTCACAACTTCAATATGATCAATGGCGGAAACCGGAATAAGGGAAATGTCGGCCGGTTCACTGCCCCAGTTCGTGCCAGAGTTTGAATTGAAATTTGCACCAATATGGCGACGATGGCCGTTAACCAGAATCAGCGTGTCATCCGGGGACTGACCACGCAGCTGCATGGTCTGCACAAAGGAGCTTGCACCACCGCCCGGAAGAGCCGCCGTCGTAATAGCCGGATTGGCCTGTGCCAGAGCAGACAGAACGTTTGTCTGGCCAGTTTTCAAAAGTTCAGCGCCTGTCACGACAGTCACCTGCGTCGTGCTGTGCTTAGGCGTTGTAGGTGAAAATACGGAACTGCCAGAATGACCACCGACCTCGACGCGGAAATCTCACAGAA
>NZ_LHZA01000007.1 GCF_001580535.1 Acetobacter cerevisiae
AGCTGAGACAGCACAGAAAGCGGAATGGTGCAGACACAATAATCGGCCTGCGCCTGTCGCACAGCATCGCCATGGGCGGTGTCAGTGTAGGTAACGGTCACGCCACGGTCATCCTGATGGATGGAGGAGACCTTGCAGTTCAGCGTGATGAGGTCTTTCACCTGACGGGTGAAACCTTTGCCGATCTGGTCCATCCCGCCGACGGGCTGGAACATGGTGGTCTGCATGTCCAGCCGTTCGTGAAAGGCCATCCAGTTCCACAGGCCGGACTGCATGACATCTTTACGGGCAAACGGATCGGAGGGGACGGGCGCGCCATCAATCCCACCGCCCTGCGGTTTTTCAAACCCCCGGCGCAGAGAACTGGTGTTGCCTTTGGCGTAGGCCATGTCCTTATTCAGAGCACCCCAGGAGTGCATGGCGTCACGGATATGGGCGCGTTCCTCTTCCGGAACGAGCTCGTCCAGCTTGTGCTGGTCAATGGCTTTGGCCAGCAGTTCTGCCGTAAAGCCGTTGAAGTCAGACGCCAGTTCCCGATACCGTACGGCCTTGCCGCCAAAGGCGCCGGTGGAGTGCAGCCAGCTATTGTGGTTCAGCTCGATAAAGGGTTCGAGCTGCACGCCAAACTCACGGCAATAATGTAGCAAGCCCTGATGGTGGTACGGGATACGCCATGGGCCGGGGTT
>NZ_LHZA01000038.1 GCF_001580535.1 Acetobacter cerevisiae
GGGGGGGGGAAACAGACAGTCGGCTATCGTGATAGAGTTACCGAAAACAGCCTTTCGCAGTGTTCACATTCATGGCAGGGAGTAGAGCTATTCAGGTGATTTCGCCTACTTCACGACAAGTATCACGTCGGCGGCTAAATATTTTCTATAGTTCAAATGCAAGTTCCTTCCATTGGAAGGAACTTGCGGGAAAAATAGGGTATCAGCGAGCAAGCGGATAATCCGTATAGCCTTCTGCACCCTGCGAGTACCAGGTGCGGATATCGTCCTTGTTCTGGGGCAGATTGTCTTCCAGACGACGCACGAGGTCCGGATTGGCGAGGAAAGGCCGACCAAACGCAATGGCGTCCGCAACACCGGTAGCGACTGTCTCGATCGCTTCTTCCCGTGTGTAGTCCTGATTCAGAACCAGCGGCTTCCTGAAGACTTCGCGGATCGGACCATGCAGCTTGGGCTGGTCGGTCTTGCCGAACGTGCCGTTCGGTCCGGGCTCGCGCAGTTCAAGGAAAGCGATATCGAGGTCATTCAGCAGCTTTGCGGCCGGCACAAAAACCTGCCCTGGATGACTGTCGATGCAGCCCTGCGTATCGCCATTGGGGGACAGCCTTACTGACGTTTTGTGCGCGCCAATCGTTGCGATCACGCGTTCGGTGACTTCACGCAGGAAGCGGATGCGGTTTTCCGGCGAACCGCCATATTCGTCGGAACGATGATTGGTGCCGTCCCGCAGAAATTCGTCGATCAGATAACCGTTGGCGGCATGAATCTGCACACCGTCAAAGCCTGCCTGAAGGGCATTGCGAGCAGCATTTTCGTAGTCGTTCAGGATGCGGGCAATGTCCTCCTTGGTGAGAGGGCGGGCGACTTCGGGAGCCTGCTTGCCATCGTACGTATGGAGGGCTTCAGGCGCTTTTGTCGCCGAGCAGGACACAGGTTGCTGGCCCGTCACGCTGGAATGAACCATCCGACCCATATGCCAGAGCTGGGCCACAATCTTTCCGCCCTTGGCGTGAACTGCGGCGGTGATGGGCTTCCAGGCTTCCACCTGTTCCTGCGACCACAGGCCCGGCGCATACGGCCAGCCAAGACCTTCGCGGCTGATCCCGGTCGCTTCTGAGATGATCAGACCGGCTCCGGCCCGTTGCGCGTAATATTCGGCCATGATGGGGGTGGGCACATGATCACGGGTGCTCCGACCGCGTGTCAGCGGCGCCATGAGAATTCTGTTTTTGGCGTAAATGCTTCCCAGTTCAATCGGCTCAAACAGGCTGGTCATGACAGATCCTTCTTAAAAGACGCAGTTCCTATGAATTTGGGAAGCCTCACGAGGAATACAACAGAAGGCTTACCACCTCGTCTGACTTGAGGTGAGCACTGCCTGTCTGCTTAATTGGTGAAGCCGACAGGCAGATTTGGAGGGTACCGACTTCGTGCTGGATGCTCTCGAGCAGGCTCTGTGCCAGAGGCGACCTGAGGGAAAAGTGACCCACCATTCCGACCGCGGCTGTCAATATGTGTCCATTCTCTACACGCAAAGACTGGCTGAAGCGGGGCTCGTTGCTTCTGTCGGCAGTGTTGGGGATTCCTATGATAACGCCTTGGCAGAGACCATTAACGGACTTTACAAAACCGAACTCATCTATCGGCAGGGGCCATGGAAAAACAGGGAAGCTGTTGAACTGGCAACACTTAAATGGGTCGACTGGTTCAATAATCGGCGGCTCCTGTCCTCCATTGGAAACATCCC
>NZ_LHZA01000099.1 GCF_001580535.1 Acetobacter cerevisiae
GTCCGAAAAATGGGGACCACCTCTCTGGCGGCAGTCGCCCTCATGTCGGACATACAGGCGGTTGGGAGAGTTTCCCGAAAGCCGACATGAAACATCCAACGCTCTGCTAGCAACTGCCGATACCCGTCATTGCAATGCCGTATGTTGAGCTACAACTCTTGTCAGAAGCAGCCGTTCAGCGCTTGTCCGCGTGGCTTAACGTGGAGGGTTCGAAAAACCTTTTATTGACTGCATCTTGCGCCTGATTTCAGGTTTCTGGCGGGTTGATTAACGGTTTCTGGGGTAGCATTCGATCTGCGTTTTGGGCAGATCTGGGGCTGTCACCCGCTGGATTACTACGCGATCGCGTTAATCCGCTCGAGGAGGAGAAAGCGACGCATATTATAGACGATATTGGCCAGCCCGATCCTCATGGTGGCCCGCGTTATGCCAACGGTTCGTATGAACAGTCCTGTCTGCGATTTCTGATCGGCAAAGACATGCTCGACACGCGACCGGATAACGGAGTTTCCTGCATTTGATTTCTGGATATGTCGTGGCATGGGCGTGAGATGTGGCTTTTTCCTGTGAACCTTCGAGACAAAGCCATGCTTTTCCATGAAGGCCTCATTGGCTTTTGAGCGGTAGGCTGTATCTGCCCAGACATCAGACGCCGTATTGCTGCGATCAAGAAGCCCCTCACGTAGTCTGGCACCATCGCTGGCCGCTGCATCGGTCGTCTTCCATTTACGGATCAGCCGGAATTTCCGGTCGATAGAAATATGCGATTTATAGCCAAAGAATGGGATAGCGAGATCCGTTGACGGGATCGTTCCATCCTCCTGCCGCTTCGCTTTGGTGAACTTCAGGGTCCATCGTGCATGACGATCCTTGTGCGACATCTTTGCGGGCTTGTCCTGCCAGTCTTCTGGAATACGTCCTGCCCGGAGATCCACTTTCTCAGTGTTGGTATTGCGCTGCTTTGGAGCGGCCACCAGTGTTGCATCCAGGATCTGGCCGGACATCGGAAGATAACCGGCGTTGCGCAGGGTCGCGTCAAATCGGTCAAACAGTCTTTCAATGGCACCCGCCTGGGTCAGACGCTCGCGAAACAGCCAGACCGTTTTAGCATCGGGCACGCGATCCGACAGGCCCAGACCTAAAAAGCGCATGAAGGAGAGACGGTCGTTAATCAGATACTCTGTCCGTTCATCAGACAAATTGTTCAACGTCTGGATGACCAGAATTTTGAACATCAGCACCGGATCAAACGGCGGACGTCCGCCTTTACTTCCGTCTGAACAGGCCAGAGCCAGCTCCAGATCAGGGCGGAACACCTCAAAATCCACAGTCCGGGAAAAGGCCTCCAGCTGATCGCCAGGCCCGCTCAGCCGAGCAAGCCGCTCTTCAACGTCAAAAAATCCCGCCTGTTTCATATCGTCATTCCTCCAACCAGAACCGGAAAAATGGAATCACAGCGCAGGCCTCAATACCAAGGGGTTTTTCGAACCCTCCAGGTTCGTCCACGCGGCCTAATGGGGTGAAAAAGCATACACTCCTGAGCAAAGAGAGGGGCGCGACGCGCCCCTCTTACGCCCTATCCAGCGGTTTCAGAACAACTTGGACAGCTTTGCCTTGATTTCATCGAGCCAGCCTTTTCCGCCGCCTCCCCCAGCCGTCTTTTGCTTGACTTTCCTGAGTTCAGCATACAGGGGCTCAAAGTCCTTCTTCTTTCCATAGCCCAGCAGTTCTGCCATTTCCAACTGCTGCCGCGCTTCGTTCAAGAATGTCTCCAGGCGCTCATTGGACGCTTCGCTCCGCTGACCATCTTCTACCAAGGTCTCGGCGCGCTTCAGGAGCAGCCTGGCGCGCAGGGCGGGCAGCGGATGCACGCTGCGCGTCTCGACCAGCGTGCTGAGCGCTGCCTGCAGCGCGGCTTTGGCTTCTTCAATCTTGCCCTGATCGATCAGCGGCACGACTGACTTCACCGCTGCGGGATAGGACGCCAGAGGGATGTTGGTGACCGCGATCACGATTTCACTGGCCAGCAAAGCCAGCACGTGACGTGCCTGTTGCACCTCGCCATGTTTGAGGGCATCCAGCGCCTCGTCGGTCATCGCCTCAATGGTTTCCGTGTTGGCGAACAAGTCGTGCACGATGGTGCGCACATCAACGGGGGTCAGGGCAAGCGTGGGTTCGCGCGCAACAATCAGTCCCAGCTTTCCAGTCACTTCGGCCAGCATTGCCAATGCGCGTGCAGCGTCCTTGCCGTCAAGTGCGGCCAGCGCTGATTTGGTCAGCGCCAAGGCCGAGACGGCCTCATCGAGGACTTGTTTACGTTTGTCTGCCGCCTGCGAGCCCGTTTCCTTCTGAACCTCAGGCTGTACCTCCGTGACGACTTCAGGCTTGGCCTCTGGACTGAAAGGAAGGCTGCTTACCGCGGCCTGTTCGTTTATTTCTTTGTTCGTCGCATTGGGATTCGATGTTTGCTCATTCATGGTGATATGCCTCGTATGAGTTAGTGAAAATAGGCGAATCTATTGAGGCTGACTGCGAACATCGCGAGACTGACCGACCGAACAGTCGGCCCCTTCATCACCTCAAAACAGCTTTTGGAGGCGCATCTTCAACTCGTCGAACCATCCCTTGCCGCTTTTGCCACCAGCTGACTTTTGCTCAATGGACTTCACCTGATCGAAGATGGGTTTGAAATCCGCCTTCTTGCCATAACCCAGGATCTGCGCCATCTCGATCTCCGTGCGCACGGACGACAGCAAGGTGCTGAGCTCCTCGTTCTGCTTGGCATCGCGCTTGTCGGTCTCGGCCAGCTTTTCAGCTTTTGCCATCGCGGCTTCAGCCCGTAGCACGGGCAGAGGAAAGGCGACCGAGGTCACCACCAGCGTGTTCAGTGCTCGGGCGAGTTCCGCCTTGGCGTCGTCGATCTTGCCGCTGTCGATGAGCCGTGCGGCCGACTTGATCGCTGCCGGGTACGTTGCCATCGGCAGGTTGTCGGTTTCGATCACGATTTCGCTGGCCAGATTGGCGACGATGGGCCGGGCCTTTTGCACCTCGCCATCACCCAACAACTCCCGAGACAACTTGACCGCTTTCTTCACCGTTTCCACGTTGGCGTAGATATCGTGGGTGATGACGCGTACATCGACCGGCGCCAAAGCAAGTTTGGCGTCGCGTGCCAATACCAGTTCCAGCTTTCCGCTGGCCAGTTCCAGCGCAGCGAGCGCCTCCTTGGTCTTGTTTGCATCAAGGAGTGTCAAAGCCTCCTGGGTCTTGGTGAGCGCCGTGATGGCGTCCTGAGTGAGCTCAGCACGCTTTTTTTCGGCTTCCCGGGCGGCCTTGTCATCTACCTGTGGCTGCGCCGCCTTGGATGCGGCAGAGGGTGCTGCAGCACCTGGGCTAGAACCTGCCGCCGATTGGGCCTGAGCCGGTCCGCTAAGTCCGACGACGACCGCCAGGGCAAGTGCGGAGAAGGTTGATTGGGGCTGTTTGATATTCATGATCTTGGGCTCCTAATTAAAGTTAGTTGACTGAGATTTCAATCTGTTTCGGTTTGGCTTGCTTGGCCTTGACAAGCCGCACTTCCAGCGCGCCGTCTTTCATCGAAGCCGTCACCTTGGTCGAATCAACGTTGTCAGGCAAGACAACGTTGCGCACAAAGTGACCTGCCACTGAACTTTCATCCAGCGGCGATTAGAGTCTCGACCGTTTCCGGGAATTTTCGGCGGGAATGGTGGGCGATTATGGCCGCGCATATCAGTTCTCCCGGGTGTCGGTGGATACGAGAAGGTGACGTTCGAGATCGTCGAGTTTTTCCATTCGCCTTGAGTTCAGGCGAACGGCGCGTTCGGTGTTCTGCGAAGGAAAGGCAGCAGCGTGCAGGACGTCCGACCGCATCGCTATCGTGAGATCGGCGACGGCATTCATCACGCCCTCTCCGTCCCCGTCCGAGAGCGTGCCGTCAGCAAAACCGGACTGCAAGCTCTCCAGTACCTGCTCGAAGCTGGACACGACCCCTGCACTCGCGACCACAGCCAGCTTGTGGCTGAGAACACGCAGTTCATCGATCAGCTTCGCATCGTGCCTTGCGGTTTCCACGATCTCTGCGATCTTCTCGATGCAGGCCATGTAAATGTCGCATTGCTGCTGGAGGATGATGACCCTTCCTTCCTTGCGAAGCTCGAGATCGGTCTGGCGATTGAGAAGCGCCGCGGTCAGAATGATCGTCACGACAGCGCCGAGGAAGATGAGCGTCATCTCCTGCGCGAAAGGCAGTATGTCTTCGGCAAGATACATCGAACGAAAAACGAAAACGATGCCGATGCCCAAGGCAGCGGTCGCAGCAGCATATGCCAAGTCAGGCAGGCGGTTCGACATCAGCACCTCGCATTTTCGGTGTCAGGTGGCATGCACGGCTTTGCATCGGCGTCCGGCGCCTCTGCGTCCCGGTGCCGCAGGAAGATTGGCGTCGGACCGCTGCCGAACGGATTGAAGCCGGTGCTCAGGCAACGGTCGAAGATCGTTTCGTTCCATCGGGTGAAATCGTGCTCCTCGCCGGCAAGTCGCCCGTCATCCACCACAGGGCACCTCACGCCTTTGCCGATGGGGGAGCATCATCGAAGGCCGCACCGTCCGAACGATCCGCCTTGCGAAGCCGTAGCCCGAGGAGGATCATCATCACCCCGAAGACTGCGGCGTAGAAGCCGATCAGCCAGCCGAGCGCGAGGAAGCTTTCGACCGGGCGCGTCAGCAGCATCCAGGTCACGACGACACCGAGAGCGACCGAGAGAAGGCCGCTCAGGATCAGCCAGATTTCGCCGTTGATTTCCTTTCGCAGGCGGATCGCTGCCGCGATCTCGAGGGCACCCGAGAACACGGACCAGAATGCGATGCTGGCCCAGAGGAATGTCGCAAGCACAAGCGTCGCGACAAAAGGCGAGACAACCACGACGACGCCCGTGGCGATGCCTAGAATGCCGCTGAACATCAGCCAGCCCCAGCGTTCGCCCTTGCGGCTGTTACGTATCGCGGCGACGAGGCCGAACACGCCGTCGGCAAAGGCGAACGCGCCGAAGACCAGCGTGAGCGCCAGAAGCGATTCCGCAGGCATGACGAAGGCTAGCACTGCGATGATCAATGCGAGCACGCCGCGTAACACGAATGCCCACCAATTCCGGGACAGGCTGCACAGCATGTCCTGCATCTTATCAGTCGGGTTTTCAGAGGCTATGGTCATTGGTCGATCTCCTATTCAGTTCCATGTCAGGTGTCGGAGCCGGCCTCCTCGCCGGTTAGGGCGGCGGCCACGCGGCGGCGATCCTCGATCGGCTGAGGCAGACGCCGCGTGTGAGCGATTTCCCGTTCGATGGGCGCGCGGCCTGATGGATCTCTGACCAACCCGGCTTCGGCAAGCCTCGCGCGTAGTGTCGCGCCCGCATTTTCTGCGATCTCGGCGACCATTGTCTCGGTCAGGCCGAAAAGGTCTGCCGTCTCCGCGATCGTAGCGTTGTCGAGGTGGAGCCGATAGAGAACGCGGCGTTCGACCGACGGAAGATCGGCGATTGCCCGGTGCAGCACCATGGCGATCTTATGCCGATCCGCTTGGCTCTCGGGGTCTGTGCCGCCGTCGTCGGCGAGGAGGTCCTCCAGCATCAGCACTTCGTCGGGCTGGTAGAACTCGAACATCGCCTGATCCGCCTCGGTCGGATCCTCCGCCGGGGCCTCGGGTTCCGCCTCGATGGAGGCGGCATCCTCAGGCACGGCGCGGCGCGCGGCGCGCGCCTCGGCCTCGATGGTCTCGAAAGCCAGTTTCAGCAGCCAGTCGCCTATGGAAAACTCGGTGGGCCGCTGCTCGAACCTTTCCAGTCCCTTGAGGATCGTCGCATCGAAGAGACCGCGAACGCTCAGATATCCCTCCGGTACCGATCCGCTGCATTCGAGATAGGTCAACTCGCGCCTGACGGTGTCATAGATCGTATCGAGATGATCCTCGATCAGGTCAAAGAAGAGCTGGCGCCGGTCCGCTTCCGCCGCATCCCGCGCGGGCGGCAGCGGGGCGCCGATCCGGCGCCGGCGGGCGGGACGCTTGTATTCAGGCTCGTGCTTGAGGCGCGCCACATGCCGATCGACCTGGTGGCGCAGGTCGGCAAAGGCCTTGCGCAGGACAGGCTCGATCTCGAATCCCTCTTCCCGCGCCGCGATCACGCCCGACGGCAGTTGCAGGCGCAGGCTGACTTTGATGCGCTTCTTGCCCCTCGTCTGCGAGGCAACGACTTCGAGCCGGACCAGATCTTCGCGAAAGCGCGCAAGGTGCGGTTCAAGTTGCCGCACCTCCTCCTCGATGACCTCAGGCGCGCGCTGTTGGCCGTGCCGGTCGAGATTGCGGAATGATCTAATGACGTTCATGCCGTGGACCTTCCTATAACTCTCCGAAGAGATGGTCCGGCGCGACCGATATCGCGCCGGGCCAGTCTTTTGCGCTGTCACTCGGCGGACTTGTCGTCCTTGGACTGCACCTTATCCTCAACGCTGGGCTTCGGAACGTCCGTCTTGTTTTCGGCAACTTCGCTGGGCTCCTCGATCCCGGCCTTGGCCTGATCGTCCGGGCTGTCGTCACCGGTGTCCTTTACGATCTTTTCGAACACGACCCTCTGTTCGTCTTCCGACCAGGCGACGCGGACCTTGTCACCATCCTCGATCCGCCCGGAGAGCATCTCGCGGGCCAACTCGGTCTCCAACTCCGACCGGATCAGCCGACGCAGCTCGCGGGCGCCGAATTCGGGGCGGAAGCCGACCGCGCCGAAGTGATCCACGACGCTCACGTCGAATTCGAGTTCGACGCCCTGGCCGAGGACGGTCCGTTTCACCCGGTTCAGCTGCAACTCGACGATCTGGCGGATCTCCGACTGGTTCAGCGAATGGAAGACGATGATCTCATCGATCCGGTTGATGAACTCTGGCCGGAAATGACCGCGCAACACCTCCATCAGTTCGGATTTCTGCTTGGCCTCGTCGAACTCCCTGCTGCCGCGTTTCGTGAGGTTGCGCTGGATGATGTCCGAACCGAGGTTCGAGGTGGCGATGATGATGGTGTTAGTGAAGTCCACCACGCGGCCCTTGCCATCTGTCAGGCGGCCATCGTCGAAAACCTGAAGCAGGATGTTGTAGACATCGGGATGCGCCTTTTCGATCTCGTCGAGGAGCACGACCGAGTAGGGCCGACGGCGCACCTTCTCCGTCAGCTGCCCGCCTTCGTCGTATCCGACGTAGCCCGGAGGTGCGCCAACCAACCGGGCAACCGAGTGGCGCTCGCCATACTCCGACATGTCGATACGGATCAGCGCGTCCTGATCGCCGAAGATTACCTCGGCGAGCGTCTTGGCCAGTTCCGTCTTGCCAACCCCGGTCGGCCCGAGGAACAGGAAGGTCGCGGTCGGACCGGAACCTTCGCGCAGACCCGCACGCGCCAGGCGCACCGCATCGGCCACGGCGCGGATCGCTTCTTCCTGGCCAATGACGCGCTCGTGCAGCTTCTCCTCGAGCTTCAGGAGCTTGTCCTTCTCCTCGGCGGTCAGCTCCGTGACCGGAACACCGGTGATCTTGGAGACGATCTGCGCGACATGATCGGCGCGCACCTCGGCGGTCGCCGAAGCCTGGTCGCGCTTCCAGATCTCCAGAAGCTCGTCAAGCTCCTTCTGCTTCTGCTCGAGTTCCTTCTTCAGTTCCGCTGCTCGGTCGAATTGCTTGCGGGCTGCGGCATAGTCCTGTTCGCGCTTGATCTGCGCGACCTCGGCTTCGAGCTCCTGCACGTCCACGGGCCGCGCAGTGGCCGAGATCTTCACCCGCGCCGCGGCCTGGTCGATCAGGTCGATCGCCTTGTCGGGCATGAAGCGACCGGTGATATAGCGATCCGAAAGCTCCGCGGCGGCGATGATCGCCTCGTCGGTGATCGTCACCTTGTGGTGGCTTTCGAGCGTGTCGCGCAGCCCGCGCAGAATCATGATCGTCTGTGCGACCGTGGGCTCGTCCACATAAACCGGCTGGAACCGTCGCTCGAGCGCCGCGTCCTTCTCGATGTATTTCTGGTACTCGTTGAGCGTCGTCGCGCCGATCAGGTTCAGCTCGCCCCGCGCCAGCGCCGGCTTGAAGGTGTTGGCGATGTCGAGACCACCTTCGCCACCGCCCTGGCCGGCGCCGACGATGGTGTGCATCTCGTCGATGAACAGGATCAGGCTGTCCTTCTCCTCGGTGATCTCCTTGAGGATCTTCTGGACTCGCTCCTCGAACTCGCCGCGATACTTCGACCCGGCCACCATCGAGTTGATGTTGAGCTCGACCAGCCGCTTGTCGCGCAGCGCCTCGGGCACTTCGCCCGCGACGATCCGTTGTGCAAGTCCCTCGACGATGGCGGTCTTGCCCACGCCGGGCTCGCCGATCAGCACCGGGTTGTTCTTTTTCCGGCGGGCCAGCACTTCGATCGTCGTCTCGATCTCGCGGGCGCGGCCGATGACGGGATCGAGCTTGCCATCGCGGGCGAGCTTCGTCAGGTCACGGCTGAACTGGTCGAGATCGGGGGTGTTCGACGGAGTCTCGACGCGGCCTTCCTCGGCTCCCTTGCCGACCACCTTCGTCACCTGCTGACGCAGCGCCTGCGGCGTCAACCCCAGCTTGCGCAGCATCGCCGCGGCCAGGCCTTCACCTTCCTCGGCAAGTCCGATCAGAAGGTGCTCGGGACCGACATAGGAATGGCCGAGTTCGTTCGAGGCGATGAAGGCCCGGTTCAGCGCGTCCTTCAGGCGAGGGCTTACGCCGATTTCACCCTCCGTCTTGGCGTCTCCACGCTTCGCTTCCTTCTCGATCTGGCGCCGCAGATCATCCACATCGACCTTGAACTGTTCCAGGATCGTCTTGACGACGTCAGACGGGGTCAATGCCAGAAGCAGATGTTCGGTGTCGACCTCGCTGCGCCCGAATTCCCCGGCCTTCTGTGCTGCATCCTGCAGCAGCTTGTTGCCCTGTTCGCTCAGCCGGTCGGCGATGGTGCGTCCGCCGCCGCGCCGCGATCCACGCCGCGGCGCGCCCTCGCCGAAAGTGGCGTCGACGACAGCGTCATCGCCATCACCCATAGAGCCGAGCGTGCCGCCTCGCAGCGGACTGTCACCAAAGAGGCTGCCGAAACCGCTCTCGCCGAAGAATTCGTCAAGAAGGGAACGCCGCCCGAACAGGGACTCCAGCGGCGAGGCGCTGCGACCCGACCGGCGCGCTATTTCGCTGTAGTGCTGATCGCACAGCTCCATGTTCTGAACCCTGCCGTTCACCGAGGCGCGCACGCGCGCCGTCGCCGGGCGACCGCAAATATCGCAAGCTCCGTTTGCCATTCGTCTTCTCCGTTTCTTTATCCAGCCAGGGTTGTCCGCCAATCATCTGCGCCAGTGACAGTGTTACGCAGCGACCGCTTCCGTTCTTTTCACCTTGGACCCAATTGCCACCAGATCGGGCTCGTCCAGTGTCTCGCGTTGCAGGAGATCCTGCGCGGATTGCTCGAGCAGCGCCCGGTTGGCTTCGAGAAGCGAGAGGGTGCGCTTGAACACGCCATCATACATGCTTGCATAATAAATGGAACGGCCTATCTTGATAGGCGTTCTCCGAACCCACATCCGGCCGGCACCGTTGCCCGGTCCCTCCATGCCGACGGTTCGGGGGTATCGATCAGCAACAGGAGGCCAGCAATGCTCTACCCGACATATCTGCGCCGCAGCGATCCCTTTGCGCTGATGCGCTCCATGATGCGCGATCTCGACCGCGGTTTCTGGCCGCCGTCCCGCGCGGCGTTCCCGGCGGTAAATGTCTGGCAAGGCCCTGAGGCCGTTGCAGTCACCGCTGAACTTCCCGGCATCGAACCGGACGACATTGAAATTTCGGTCAAGGACAACGTCCTGACGCTGTCGGGCGAACGCAAGGCGCCCGAGGTTCCCGACGGTGCGCGCGGGCACCGCAACGAACGCGTTTACGGCAGGTTTTCCCGCGCGATCCGGCTGCCGTTCGTGGCCTCGGATGACAAGGTCGAGGCGAGGATGGCGAACGGCGTATTGTGGATCGTTATCTCGCGGCCCGAGGAAACGAAGCCGAAGAAAATCGAGATCAAGGCAACCTGAGAGGAGCTGGAACGATGAGCACCGACATCTCGCAAGCCGCCGAAAAGACGCCGACCGACTCGCCTGAGACCACCGGCGGCGGACGCATCTACCGCCCGTCGACCGATATCGTCGAGACCGATCAGGGTTTCTCCATGATGCTTGAAATGCCTGGGGTCGCCGCCGATGCGATCGAAATCACGCTCGAAAATCGTGTGTTGACGATCCGCGGCAAGGTTGACCCGGTGCGGCCGAAAAACCTCGAACTTGCCTATGCCGAATATGGCGAGGGCGATTTCGAGCGTGCCTTCACGCTTTCCGAGGACTTCGACCCCGACAGGATCGAAGCCGAGATGCGAGGAGGCGTCTTAACTTTAACGCTCCCCCGGGCCCCTGAAGCGCAGCCGAAAAGGATCGCCGTCAAGGGCGCCTGAAAACCGAAGGAGACCATATCATGCAGATCAAAGACCTCATCCCCTGGGCGCGCAAGGACGGCGCGCCAGACGCCAAGAGCAGCGAAGACAACCCGATCGCGACACTCCAGCGCGAAATGAACCATGTGTTCGAGAACTTTTGGAACCGGGTCGGTCAGTTCGAATGGCCCTGGGGCAGCGGCGAAGCCAAATCCGACATGGTCGAGACCGACAACGCGATCGAAGTGTCGATCGAGCTGCCGGGCATGGAGATGAAGGACATCGAGGTGACGGTCAACGATGACATGTTGACTGTGAAGGGGGAGAAGAAGATCGAGCGCCAGGTGGAGAAGAAGGGGTATTACCTGTCCGAGCGCAGCTACGGCGCAATCTACCGGACAATTCCGCTCCCTCCCGGTGTGGATGGCGAAAAGGCGCAGGCATCCTTCAAGAACGGGGTTCTGACGATCAAGCTGCCCCAGACACCCGAGGCGCAGGCGAAGATCAAGCGCATCGAGGTCAAGAACGGCTGATTTGCCACATTGGGTGTCGCCGGTTTGCGGCGTCCGCTCAGCTCCGTTTGATATCACGCCGTCTGGTGAGCCCCGGGGAGCCTGTTTCTCGGGGGCGGCTTTTGAGGGGGAATGATGAAAGACCTGAAACGATCCGGGCTAACCCGTGAACAATGGTCGGCGATGACGCTCTACGAGAAGTTCGAACAGTTCGTCATTTTCGTCCTCAGCGCCATCATTGCGGTTATCGTCGTGGCGTCGGTTTGGGCGCTGATGCGCGAGGTCGTGAACCGGTTGGTCTTGGGAGCGTTCGACACGCTCGATTACGCCACCTTCCAGGTGGTGTTCGGAATGATCTTCACCGTTGTAATTGCGCTCGAGTTCAAGCGCTCCCTTCTTGTGGCGACAGAACGCAGCTTCGGCGTTCTCCAGGTCCGCACGATCGTGCTGATCGCGCTCCTCGCGATCGCGCGCAAATTTATCATCCTCGACCTTGGCGAGACGGAGCCTGCCAAGATTGCCGCCCTCGCGGGCGCGGCTCTTGCGCTCGGAGCAGTCCACTGGCTGGTGCGCGATCAGGACCGGCGCGAAGAGCCCGGTGCTAAAAATGCCGAAGGCGATCAATGAGCCGAAGCGTTTTCGTTCGACTTGTTTCATCAACCTCTGCCGCACTCATCATCATAATTGTTTAGCAGAAATTTTTTATCATGCCGAGCGTTGCGCTGGGTCGGTTTGCCGAGCCACGCGCCGTCGCTTCCCGCGGAGACTTGGCGGCGTTCGAACAAAGCACCATCACAGTTTTCAACGCCACTCGAGACAGTGCGTCTCCATCGCGACAACCGAGCGTATAGTCGATCCCTAAACCCGGAGTGCCTATGACGGTCCGCGTGGGAACGGCTCGCGGTTCATTTGGGACGAACTCTAATCAATTTTTCGGCCCACTCATATGCTCTCTAGGTGTTTGGTCCCGGGGTT
>NZ_LHZA01000072.1 GCF_001580535.1 Acetobacter cerevisiae
CATTCCTGACCACGTTCGTTGTCTGGATTGATACAGGCCAACCGGAGAGCAGCACCACGCACAATCTGGAATCAGTGGGATTCCCGGAACGCATGACGGGCGCATCCGGGCGCTTACACCGCATAGCCTCCCGCCTGCCCTCTTCGGCGTTGCGGCCTTCCAGTCCATTAGCGCCTCACAGAAGCCCGCACAGCACGCCCTGAACCCAGCCAGCACAATGACACCAGCAGGACACCAAAGGCCACTCAGTGACTCTCTGTGGACGTGTCGGCCTGCATTGCCCTGCAAAACGCCCCGGAGTCCCATTCCCCGGTCCCTAAAAGGCAATTTCGCTCAGGATTTCCGGTTTCAAAGATGGGAGTAAAGCTCTGGTCATGGTGGTATTGGACGCAGCCTGTAATGCCGACCTTCCAAAGAAAAACCATCCTTATGGCTTTCTGGATTTCCATTCCTATGCGCTTACTGAGCTTGCCCTGCCGAGCGACACAAAACGCCATATAGCGCCTTCACAGCCTTCCCGCCCATGGGCACCATCCAGACCATGCAAACTCTTCACAAGGCCATGACAAGCCTCAGAGCAGAGACTTGCCTAATTCTCTCTTCCTACCTCGCCATCTCAAAAAAGAGCTTATTTCTGCATACGCTTGTGGGTTTCATGGGGAGAAGAAAAACCGCCTCAGCCCTTGTACAATTACAGGTTCGTCACCATATTTATGGAATGTAACCCGTTATCCACGAGGAATCCCTGACGCCAGAATGCACCTGCCATTGCCTTAAAGGCGGCACATGGTCCGCTTTTGGACTGTTGGATGCGCCTTTGAAGGACTTATCGGCTGCCGGATTTCCTTACTGACGAGCGACATGCCACCCAGCAGCGCCATGCTGCATTCCAGAACACCTGATAACGAGAATAACACCTTATGACCCTCCCGATACCACGGAATAACGAAGAAGCCTTATTCCTTTCTCACGTCCAAGAAGTCCCTTCCCCCGCAGCCAAGTATCTTCAATCCCCATGCTGGGAGTGGACTGCAAGTTGTGCTGGCGCAGCTAAGAAAAAAGGGCCGCGACCACAGTTCAATTTGCACCTCCCCGATGGAACGCAGAAGAACACCACCGCCGCCCGGTGGGCCTTTTTGCTATTCAAGGGAAGTTTGAAACCCGACGAACAAGCTTGCCATCTCTGTGACAATCCGATGTGCGTTAACCCCGACCATCTGTATGCAGGAAGCGTCAAGGAGAATGCCCACGATAAACGCGCCCAAAACAATCACTCCGGCTCTGACGTCCTCACAACACTAAACCATGCCGTCAGGTTATCCACTAATCACGTGAGCCAAGAAAAGATTGCGGAAGAGTTAAAGTGTCCGCTTTGGGAAGTGGACCGCTTACTCGCTTTCCACCAAAACTATGCTTCGTATTATGAGGCATACGTGACAATGTATGGCCGAGAAGCTGCGAACAATCTTATGAGAGTGGACTTGATTGACGATTATAATGTCATGAGGTCAGTTATGGAATCGCATAGCTTAAGCCGCCATATTTACCAATTTGAGTTGGGGGTCTGAACCTTCCTATCGGCTTACTTGGCGAAGTGTCATCTCCTCACCAAACCTACTCAAGACGTATAAGTCGCACAGACTCATCCACACCCTTCCCGGCACAACTTCACCGGGGAGGACGGAAGGGCTACTGTGCGGCCTTCCTGAGCCATTTAAGGCGCATCTTGTTTATTGATTATATGGCCAGCTTTACAGGGTTACTGCCTGTATCCTTACTGGCCTTAATGACCTTACTGTTATCCTTACTATTATCCTTACTATTATCATATATTGATAAATCATACTCGGAACCGTAAAGCGGCCTTACAGGGTATGAGTGGAAAGGTTTGGGACATGAGCGACACAAGCCGTTATGCGGCCACATCAGACGCAGTTATCATCATTCCCCCCTTTAACCCTGAGACAGACAAGCGGCTCCCCTCGCATCCACATGACCCGGCAGCCTTGCAGGATGCCAGCCTGCTCTCCTTGGGCCGCATCCAGAATACACCTGCTGCCCATGCTCTGGCTGAAATGGTGTCAGAGGCCCTCCGCCCTCACCTTGGCAGCCGTTCCGCAGCATCCATCGGCAGCACTCGCGATAAGGGCCGTCAGAAACGCTTGAGTGAGGTTGGGCATATTCTGGGTGGCCTTATACGCCCCGGCTTCAAAGGCCAGTGGGTAGCCGTTAATGAGGGCGCAGGAACGTGGTTCTGGAAGCCTGACCGTCAGCTTCCCGTCAAGCATAACGCTTTCTGGACCAAAGCCAGAGCAATGGAGGCACTCGGACTGATTGAAAGAGTGCCGGGTCAACACTTCAAGACAATCTGGGGCACCATGAGCGGCAATGCTGCCCGCATCAGAGCCACTCCTCTGCTGCTGGAATGGGCACAGGAATGTGGCTGCTCTCTGGCCTCAGCTGCACAAGACTGGATGCTGGTTCAGCCTGCCGTCATTACCCAAGCAACAACACGTTTGGTCAGCCTTCGGGGTTTTCCCAAACGACAGAGGGGCACCACCATCCCCAGCCGAGAAGAACTACCGCCACCTGAAAGACTGCATGATGTGGCAGCCTTCATGACGCGCCTGACCACCCACCTTTCCCGCTTTCATTTTAGTGGATGCTGCCAGCCAGTTCTGTATGCCCGCTTCATTGGCACCGAGCATTTGCATGGCCGGATTTATGCTTCCGGCTCTGACAATTACCAGAATGGCATCAGCAAAGAAGAACGTGCAGCCATTCGTATAAACACCTTTCCCGTCACAGAGGTGGACGTCTCAGCGTCCTTTCTGTCCATCGCTCTGGCCTTGCTGGGTGCCCCCGTGCCGGAGGGCGACCCTTACCGCCTGCCGGGACTTCCTGATGCTCTGAGGTCAGCTATCAAGCACTGGTTCGTGGTGTTCTTCGGGAGTGGGAAAGCCGTGAAGCAATGGCCTGACACCACCAGAGAGGACGTTCGGGACGCCGTGGAGGCCAGCACGATCATGGAGGCAGTCTTCCAGCGTTATCCTGAATTGAAGAAGCTCCAGCAGATCATCCCGCCAGAAATTGCCGCCACAGTTCCGCACGAATTGAGGTCATGGGCAGTCGGCCAGTATCTGACCAACGTGGAAGCCAAGATCATGAGAATGGCCATGACAGAGCATATGAACCAAGGCGGCGTGGTGCTGCCCCTGCATGATGCTTTAATGGTGCCACAGGCAGAAGAAGGAAAAGCTTATACGTGCCTGCAACGGGCCAGCCGAGCTGTTCTGGGTCGGGAGGTACTTACCAACATCTTTTGAGGCCAAGCTTTCAAATTTTGCAGCTTGCCAGTAAATGAATTAGTGAAAATACATCGTCGCTATACGTGTAGTCTTAATTTCAATCGCACAATCTAAGCCAAAAATGTGAAACGCTATGAAACGATTACTCTTACTCCCAGTTCTCTCTCTTGCAGCATGTGCAGATACGTCAGAAGGCACAAAAAAAGGGGGGCTATTATTAACGCAAGCAGAAAATGCTTGTGTGACTCAGGCAGGTGGGCACGAACTATACAGCATTCCCGGTCGCTCTCAGGCATTCGTTGAATGTAAAATCGCCGCCATTGATACCTATGGCAAAGACGCTCTCGGTATTTATCAGCCTTATTATCAGGCAGAAACCCGCAAAGAACTCATCATAGCCACAGCATTAGATGCTGGAAAAATCTCCCAGCAATCGGCAGCCTTTCTCACTGGCCAAGTTCAATCTCAAATGTTTACAAACATCTCTGCCGCAAAATATCGCCATATGCAGCAGAAGCAAGCCGAAGCCGAAGCGTGGAGAGCCAGACTTCAGAGCGTAAGCGAGGACATACAGAAAGAAGCGCAGCAGTTGAATGCAGCTGAGACCGCCGCACCGTCCACTATGCCCTCCACCTCGCCTACTTCTTACTCACTTTATCGCTCTGGCAATTCCACTGTTGTGCAAGGCTCTGATGGTAGCACAATGACCTGTTCCCGTTCTGGACTATCGACTTATTGCCGATAAGGCTTCCCGAACTCTCTCCGGCAGCCCCTTGTCCACCATGCCCAGAATGGCCGCTTCATAGACCGGCCACGGCATCTCTGCCTCCATGTAGGTGGTCTCTGTGATGGTCTGAGGCTTGTGGCCCATCAGCTTCTGAGCAA
Organism: Acetobacter cerevisiae; assembly: GCF_001580535.1. Classification (GTDB taxonomy): domain Bacteria; phylum Pseudomonadota; class Alphaproteobacteria; order Acetobacterales; family Acetobacteraceae; genus Acetobacter; species Acetobacter cerevisiae. The sequence continues at coordinate 4,194 of NZ_LHZA01000072.1, forward strand.
CCGATAACTGGCATTCAGACACACCAGCCACGGCAGCCCTCCGCATGAATGTGCCAAAGCATTTCCTAAAGCTGTGGAATACCACCAGACCATCCGATGCCCTGCCCAGCACATCCCGCCTGAAGTCCGTGAAGCGTTTTGAGAAGTAATAACCACGCTTCCCTTGTGGCCCTCCGGGCTTGCACTCAGGGAACAAGGGAGCGTCTGGCTCACCTGCGGCAATGGCAGCAGCCAGCCTTCTTTCAATGATTGGTCTGACCAGAGGATGCAGAGGGACACGCCTGATGGAATTGGGCGTCTTAGCCTCTTCGTCAAGCACGGCAATGCCCAGCAGCTCAGCCCCCGGCACCTGCACAACCTTGTCCACTGTCAGGCTGCACAGCTCGTTCTGCCTTGCCCCTGTCAAGAGGGCCAATGGCATCAGGTCACGGATAGCCTGTCCCCACGTCCAGCGCCTCCCTGCATCAGGATCAGCCCGCAAGAGGACCAGTAGTTCATCTTCTGAGAACGGTCGTATCTTTGGTTTACCCACGTCCTGCCGTGCAGCCTGCTGCTTCAGGCCACGAGTGGCACCATCCCACGGGTTTGGGCCAGAGATGATATGCTTGCGAATGCACCATTCCCAGAACATCTTTAGCGGACTGACACGGCTTCCCACGGTCTTGGCAGTCAGACCAGCACTGTCCAGCAGCCATTCCGTGAAACCACCCAGCATCCTCAGTTCAAGGCTTTCCAGCCCTTTAGCCCGGAGGTGCTGCATTGGGTCTTTTACCGTGATGCCCAGCGTCTGCCCGTCATGCTCTGCCACATAAGCTGCAAAATGGTTGATAGTGGCTGCGTCCATGGCCCGTGACGCCATGCTGATCGTCTGGTCTCTTTCCCGTTCCCAGCGGTCCAGCAGAGGCCCCAGCGGCGTTGTGGTGCCGTCAACCACACCCATGACAGTCTTGAAATAGCGCGTGCCGTCAGCAGGTGAAGGCAGCGTCTCTGAGGCTTCCAGAACAAGGTCGGTCACAACGGACCTGACATGCTCCCGTTCACTTTCAGGGGCACCCTCAGCAGCCTCACCGGGATTAAGACCTTCTGCCGGGTCATAGTCATCCGAAGCCTGCTCAATCTGCTGACGATAGCGCAGACCTGCTTCTATCGCTTTCTCAGGTGTTGCCCAATCTGGCACCCAGTCGCCTGACAGTGGCTTCTTGCCGATTGCTTCCAGAC
>NZ_LHZA01000143.1 GCF_001580535.1 Acetobacter cerevisiae
CCGGCACAAAACCGTTACAAGTCCAGGGCAGCGAGCCCGACCCACAAGGCGGCATCATCCACCACAGCCAGCTTGAGGGCCAGATGGCCGATGGGTCGATGGGCAGGGGAAAGCTCACGCACCACGCCAATCAGCACCGGCAGGGCGCTGACCGCCATGCACAGCCCGACAGACATGGCCCCGATCAGCGGGGTTGTGTGCGGGGGCGTCCAGCCACGTAGGGGCAGGAAGAAATAATAGACCAGCACGGAGCCAATCACGAAAGGTCCGGCCAGCGCCACTAATGCCCCGGCCAGCAAGCGGCCGAGAGACGGAGAGGGCAGAGGGTCATTCTGATCTTTTTCTGGCGTCTGCCACATTTCCAGCCCGGCAGTGAAGGCGAGAATAAGCACCGCCACCCAGCCGATGGAATTCCCGTAAAAGGACGGAATACCGAGTTCCTGCACAGGCGCGTGGGTAACAGCGAAAAGAATACCAACAAGAATCGGGATGACGGCAATAGGAATAGCTTTGTTAATCAGGCGCCAGAATCCCCATGGCACCAGAACAAATATAAGCACATCAGCAACAAGCGCTAAGATTTTCGGCATGCGTTGATCCTGCCTTTCTTTTTAGTTATTAGCTTTATTATATGAGAACAGATGGAAAGTGAAACAATATTGAAAAAAGTTAATAAATTGATATAAAGCTCTATCAGTTCTGATCTCACAGGTTCTTTTTGTGGTCTGGTATTTTCGGATATCACCGCGATACCCGGTTTTGCTGGAGTTTATGGTTTGTGAGCAGAGAGTGTATTAAAAAAGATGTTATAATTTGGAAAAAGATCTTGCTGGTTTTGCAAGAGGCCAGCCTTCGTGAGGTGGTTTGAACCAGAGCCATTTGGCTGCTAGTCTCAGTCGGATATCAGTATTCCCAAAAGGTTTTTCTGTTTTTTGAGAAATGATGCGTAGGGTTGATCTATTGTGCCAGATAAAAATTCTGAAAAGACAAGTAGAGCGCCAGAGCGTCTTCTGACTTATGATGCCCCTCTTCTGCTGGAAGAGGACAAGCCGACCCGATTAGGAAAACTAAAAACCCGCGTAAAAGCTGTTGGGCAGAAGGTTGGGGCAGTCCGCCAGACTGTGGTGAACAAATATAAGCCCAGGGCAGCCTCTTCCAAAGTCTTCCTGAAAAAATATAAGCCTTATCTTGATAAAGCGGTTCTGATGGTCGCCGTGGCAGCAGCCAGCGAAGTTCTGAATGACCGCGAGAAAATGGAAGCCGTTTACCGCTGGGTGCTGAAACTGGTGCCCTCATCCATTCGGCTTTTTCTGCCAGAAAAGCTTCTTTTTAATGCCATCTGGTTTGTCAAAGATGACCTGATTAAGAAATTCTATGACTACCGAGAAAGACTAGCCTCTTCTGGCGAGAGTAAAGAAGAAATACAGCGCCTGACGGATGAGGCCGATCAGTCTATTAAGGATATGGATCAGGCCAAGACCGAGGAGCAGCCACCACGCGAGGCGTCTGCGGAACACTAAGTCTGTGTTGGATTTACGATTCAGTAAATCTGGCAATTTCAGAGGTTATACCCGGAAAACAGGCTGTTGGTGTCCGCGACGGGATTCGAACCCATGGCCCCAGGATTCATCCCACTTCGGTTTTCACCGCCACCCGGTTTTGCTCCCTTTAAAAGGGGCCGGGTGTTCGTGGTCTGGACTGTCCCTTTGCCTTAAGCCGTTTCCGGCCCGTAGGCACCGCCCGTCCAGTCTCTACACCTTCCGGCCCTGTTGCCAGAGCGCGGCTTGGCTCGGGATCGGCACGGCAAAAGCTTGCCAGAGCGTTCCCCGAATTTGAGCGGATACACCATGGGGTTTCCCGTCATGGCGCCCAATTACCTTAGGAATCCTGTGCTCTATCCTGCTGAGCTACGCGGACACACCCCACTGTCTATACTGAAAGCCCCCAGCAGGAGCAAGGGGAAGGCGGCCTAGCGGCGGGATGCCAGAACGGCCCGTGCCGCCAGCCCTGCCACAAAGCGTTTGCAAAGCAGAGCATCTGGCGCGCCGGTCTGTTTGCAGGAGAGTTCCAGCGCCTGCGTTTCCTGCACGGCCTTGGTCAAGGCGGGCAGTGGCCAGAGCTCCACGGCCCTGTTAAAGCCGTTGGCGCGTTTGAAAAAGACCGGCGGACGCAATCCCTTGATGGCATCACTCCGGCTGGCACCATCCGCCATGGCGGCGCGCACACGTCGCAGGCGGTGCAGATGGGAGAGAAAGGTGCGGGCAATGGCAATCGGGCTGATGCCCTCGGCGAGTGCGCGTTCAATAGCCAGATCGGCTTCCGTGCGGCGGCCTTCCGTTGCGGCAAAGGCGGCATCTTCCACGGAGACGCTGCCAGCATCCCCAATGCAGACATGCACATCCTCCAGCGAGAGCGTGCCGGTATCGCCCGCATAAAGGGCCAGTTTTTCCACTTCACTGCGGGCAGCGCCCCGGTCGGCTCCAAGCCGGCCTGTCAGCCAGTGCAGAGCATCCTGATCAATGCGCACAGAGTGGCTGGCCAGCATCTGGGTAATGGTGGCTTCCAGCGTGCGGCCTTCTTCCGGGTAGCAGCCAACGCTGGCGCAGTCCGGACGTTTTTCCAGCAGGGCGCGGAGTTTGGAACGCGAGGGCAGGCCCGGGGCTTCCAGCACCACCAGCGTATCGGTGTTTTGCTCCAGCACATGGGTCACAGCTTTAAGCAGGCCGTCTCCGGCATCACGCACGCGTACGGCGCGGCGCCCACCCATCAGGGAAAAGGCCGTGGCTTCTTCTTCCAGTCGGTCGTGCGTTTCCTTGTCCAGCACGGCCACGCGGAACGGATCATCCACTGATCCGGCAATTTGTTTGACGGCATCCTGCGCCCGCTCACGGATCAGCCCGGTATCCTCGCCATGCAGCAGGATGACCCGCCACGCGCCGGGGTCTCGGGTTACGCGCGGCAGATTGCGGGCATCAATCTTCATAAGGCTGTGTCCCGCCCCTGGCCGTTACAGGCCACCGGTCTGGCTGGGGGAACCACGGCCCGTGGCCATATCCGGAATGGCGTCATCCCCTTCCTGCTCCATGGGTGCATCCTTTTCAGAATTCGGGATGGCGTTGGGCATGGGGTAGAACGCTTTGGGGCCCTGCGAGCGCTTCTGTGCTGGCGTGGCCTGCGTACGGAACCACGTGGCCACCTGCTGCGTGACCTGATCCGCCAGCGTTTTTGCCACGCGGCCTGTCGCCGTCTCGTTGTTCAGAGTCTGAGCAAAATACTGTTCGTATGTCGCAGTATACCCATCCAGCGCTGTGGCATCCCCCTGCGCCAGAAATTTGGGATACTGTTCGACGGTGTAAAGCGTCCAGTGCGCATGGCCATTCATACGCACACGGCCAGAAGTGTTGTCCGAGTGGATATCAAGAGATTCTGAGCTGACGGAAGGCTGGACAACCAGTGTGTAACCATCCGGGTCTTCCGGCCCGTCACCTGCCATATTCTGTTGCAGGGCAAGACGCACCTGCTGGCCTACCCGTTCAGGGATATTGGCAACGTAGACGCGTTTGAGTTCCGCGTTGATCTGCGGCGCATCCTCGCGCTCGCCATACAGCGGCTGAAAGCCACACCCGCCCAGCGCAAGAGGAGCCCCCAGCAGCAGAACTGCCAGAGAGCCATTCAGAAGAGTCTGCGTGAAGCGGGGTCTGGACATCAGCCTGCCGTTACAAAGTTGACGATACGGTTGGGCACGTGAATGCGTTTGACAATCCGCTTGCCTTCCAGCAGCCGCGCCACATTGGGTTCGGCCTCTGCACGGGCAATCACGGTCGCACTGTCTTCATCCGGTGCCGCATCAATCTTACCGCGCAGCTTACCCATAATCTGCACCGCCAGCGTGACCTGTGTTGCGGCCAGCAGGCTGGGGTCGGCTTCCGGCCAGGGCAGTTCCACCACCATGGTCTTACCCGGCTCCAGCTGCGCAAACATCTCTTCCGCCAGATGCGGCATCATGGGGGCGCACAGCTGGCAGAGGGCGCGGGCGGTTTCACGCCGGGCGAACGCCATACCGGGGAGATCCGGGGTTTTTTCCGCATCCGCCAGAGCGGAGGTCAGCTCATGGATGCGGGCTACGGCCACGTTAATGGTGAAGGTTTCCAGCGCTTCCGTCACGGCCGCAATGGTGCGATGGGTGGCACGGCGCAGAGCATCTGCCTGCGGGGCGATTTCTGCCGGACAGGCGTCCTGCGCCGGCACGGTTTCTGCCACCGTGCGGACAAGACGGAACAGGCGCTGTGCAAAGCGGGCGGCACCGGAAACACCGGCTTCCGTCCATTCCATATCGCGTTCCGGCGGACTGTCAGACAGCACGAACCAGCGGGCGGTGTCTGAGCCAAAGCGTTCAATAATGGCCTCGGGTGAGACCGTGTTCCGCTTGGACTTGGACATTTTTTCCACGCGGCCAACGGTGACGGCTTCCCCGGTGTCGCGTTTGACGGCACCATCCGGGCGGAGGTCCACTTCTTCCGGATACAGCCAGTTCCCGGCTGCATCCTTGTAGCTTTCGTGGCTGACCATGCCCTGTGTGAACAGCCCGGCAAATGGTTCGCTCAGATCCAGATGCCCGGTTTTGCGCATGGCGCGGGTAAAGAAGCGCGCATAGAGCAGATGCAGAATGGCGTGCTCAATCCCGCCAATATACTGGTCCACCGCCAGCCAGCCATCGGCCGCAGCGCGCACGGTCGGGGTGTCGGCATGGGGAGCCGTAAAGCGGGCAAAATACCATGAACTGTCAACAAACGTGTCAAACGTGTCGGTCTCACGCACCGCAGGTTTGCCGCACTTGGGGCAGTCTACATGCTTCCATGTGGGGTGGTGGTCCAGCGGGTTGCCCGGTTTGTCGAACGTGACGTCTTCCGGCAGTTTGACCGGCAGCTGCGCGTCCGGCACGGCCACGGGACCGCAATGGTCACAATGGATCACGGGGATGGGGCAACCCCAATAGCGCTGGCGGGAAACACCCCAGTCCCGCAGACGCCAGTTGACCACGCCTTTGCCCACGCCCAGCTCTTCCAGCCGGGTGATGGCTTCCTTGCGGGCTTCCTCGGTGGTCAGACCATCCAGAAAACCGGAGTTGATCATCGTGCCATCGCCGGTAAAGGTATTTTTGGTGATGGCAAAATCAGCCTGATCTTTGCCCTGCGGCAGGACAACCGGGGTAACCGGCAGGTCGTATTTATGCGCGAAGTCCAGATCGCGCTGGTCCCCGGAGGGGCAGCCGAACAGGGCGCCGGTACCGTAATCCATCAGTACGAAATTGGCGATCCAGATCGGAAAGCTCTTGTCCATGAACGGATGATTGACGCGCAGACCCGTATCAAAGCCACGCTTTTCAGCCGTTTCCACAGCCTCGACCGACGTGCCGAGGCGGCGACATTCTGCAATGAACTCCGCAGCCTCTTTATTGCTCTGGGCAACATAGGCGGCCAGCGGATGGTCCGGTGCGATCGCCAGAAAGGACATGCCGAACAGCGTATCCGGGCGGGTGGTGAAGACCTCAACCGCGTTCAGGTTGCTATCCAGCCCCTGCGGCGGCTGATGCAGAGAGAAGGTGATGTGCGCACCTTCCGAGCGGCCAATCCAGCGTTCCTGCATGACGCGGACGCGGTCCGGCCAGCGGTCCAGCGTTTTCAGGCCGTCCAGCAGGTCTTCCGCAAAATCGGTGATTTTGAGGAACCACTGGGAGAGCTTCTTCTTCTCGATCAGTGCGCCGGAGCGCCAGCCGCGACCGTCCACAACCTGCTCGTTGGCCAGAACGGTCTGGTCAATCGGGTCCCAGTTCACCCAGCTTTCCCGGCGTTCCACCAGACCAGCCTGCAGGAAGTCCAGAAACAGCTTCTGCTGCTTGCCGTAATAATCCGGCAGGCAGGTGGCAATTTCACGGTCCCAGTTCAGGGAGAAGCCAAGGCGCTGGAGGGTGGCGCGCATGGCGGCAATATTTTTGAGTGTCCAGTCCTGCGGGTGCACGCCGCGTTCCCGCGCTGCGTTTTCTGCTGGCAGGCCAAACGCATCCCAGCCCATGGGGTGCAGCACGGCATAGCCGCGGGCGCGTTTGTAACGGGCGACCACATCCCCCAGCGCATAGTTGCGCACATGGCCCATATGGAGCTGGCCGGAGGGGTAGGGGAACATTTCCAGTACGTAGTATTTGGGCTTATCCGCCGGGGGGATGTCCGGCACGGTGAATACACCGGCCTCATCCCACGCCTTCTGCCACCGGGGCTCAACGCTCTGAAAATCGAAGGACGCCCCTGTGGAGGGCTGCGCCGGGGCAGTGGACGTGTTGGCAGGCTGTGTCATGGAACTCGCGCGGGTGAATTTGTAAATCAGGAAAAAACCGGCCCGCAAAGGGGCCGGGAACAGCGAAGAGCCGGGACGTCAGTCGTCCCGGTTGCCGTTATCTGCGCGCAGTTTACGTGCGCGGGAGAGAATGCGGGCCGCAATATCAGACGCCGTATTGGCGGCAGGCGGCGTATCCACCCATTCCGTGCCCTGCTGGACCTGACGGAACACCGTCAGACGCAGCGCATCGGAGCGCAGGCGACGGTCCAGGATGAACGCTGTCATTTTAAAGCGTTCCCCATGGGCTGCGGGCGGAGTGTACCAGTCTGTCAGGATAATGCCGCCTTCCGCATCCGCCGTGGCGACGGGCATGAAGGAGAGCGTATCCAGCGTGGCGCGCCACAGATAGGCGTTAACGCCACCTTTCAGTACATCTTCACCCCCTGATGCGCCCCGGTCTTCATGCAGAAGATGGTTGCGCGGGGCGGTCAGATCACTACTGGTGCGCGGGCCGCTGGAGCAGGCCGGCAGCAGCAGAAGGCCGGAAAGGGCAACGCCAGCCAGCCAGAAAGCAGGCCGTGAGCCGCTGGAGGCAGAACCGGAAGCGGAAGGGCAGGGCATGGGACGACGTGGCATAATGTCGATACGGCTCCTTCGGCGGTGGGGCGCCGATGTTCCCCGGCCTGCCTGATGCGCAGGGTCAGGTCCGGTTCATGGTCGAATGGGTCTTGGTTCTCTTCATATCCTGTCGGGGCAATCCCGCCAAGCGTCTGCTTACGCTCTCTGCGGACAAGGGGCGCAGGGGGACTGCGTCGTCCTGTAGAAAGCCTCCCTTTTTCAGAGCATCCGTCAGCAGTTTCATCAGATCCGGCGGGAGATAAGCGTAACGGGCTTCAATGCGGGATGCGGTCAGAGCCGGCTGGAGCAGGCTGAGGCGCTCGGCATACTCATTCGCTTGTTTATACAGCTCCAGCGCGGAGGCCGCTGCGAGCGCAAGCAGCAAAGACTGTGCGATTCGGGGTGGTAATCAGCAAGAGCGATCTTAACAAGAAATAGAGAAAAATTATTGATTCACAACCAGAATACACGAGAGGCCCTGCTGCCGAAGCTGGGAGCAGATCGGCCCGGTTTGTGTGGCGGACAGGCCCGCCAGCCGTGTCCGCCAGATCTGGCGCCCATTGGTGGTGGGGATCAGCTCAATCCGGTTGACCGCACTTGCCAGCCCACCGGAAGACTGTCTGGCCAGAGCTGCCGCCTGAAGAGCACGTTCCTGCGTGGAGAATGCGCCAATCTGGATCATAGCATTGCCCCCTGTATCCTGTTGCCAGACCGTGGCAGCTGTCGGGGTCGTAGAAGATGCCGGTGTAATTACAGGCGTTGTGAGAGTCTGTCCAGCGGCCTCAGTGCCCGCAGCGGAGGAGACAGCAATATCTCCGTCTGAGGTGTAGGGAGCCGGGGGCGCAAGGTCATCAGCAGGCAGTGGCGGGGCCGTAGCGGTTCCGGCCGGGCTTGCAGCGGGTGTGCTGGCAACCGCCACCGTGGCCGGAGCCGAGGCTGCAACAACGCGATAAGCCGGTGGGCTGGCCGGAACGGCGACCTGCTGCGGTAGGGCTGCACTGGGAGCCGTGGCATACGCCATCTCGGTTGTGGTGGTCATGGCCGGAACCGGATCATTCAGATGCGGGCTGACGGACGCCAGATAGGTCCGCGCGTAGGATGGCAGGCTTGTGCCACGGCTGCGGTGGTTTTCCTCGCATTGCGGGCCGCAGTTATAGGCAGCCACAAAACCCGGAGAGCCGAAGCGGTCATAGAGCTCTCGGATATATCCGCTACCCGCCATGATGTTGTCATGCGGATTGTACGGGTCGGACCCCAGATGGTAGCGTTTGGCCAGCTCTCTGTAAGTGTCAGGCTTGATTTGCATCAGACCGACCGCCCCGTGGATAGAGCGGATGGGGCGACCATGCATATATTGGTGCCCACCGGACTCCTGCTGCATGATGGCGCGAATCCAGGACTGCGGGACGGAAAACCGTGTGGAGGCTTCCTGAATGTAAGGTCCCCACGGGTTAAGAGCCGCACCGGGGGCGCGGTATGTGGAGCGTGTTGGCCCGGCACAGGCAGAGAGAGTTGCCAGCCCGCCAAGAAACAGCGAGCAGAGCGTACGTTTTCTCTTTTGTGCTGTTCCGGGGAGAAGAAAAGTCCGAACCATGCGCGCATGGTGCCTTTCCTGAAAGCCGGATGCAATCACAACCTTGAGCAGGCCTATCATCACGCTTTGACTCCGGGAGGTCGGGCAAAAAAAATCCCCACATAAAGTGGGGATTTTCCTGGGTTCGGGTCAGTGAGTTTTTGACCGCTTATTTGGCCGCACCATCATCCGGCAGCGTGTAGGCAATAATGTAGTCACCCACATCAGGAGAGTGGCTCATGCCGCCGGCAGAGATCACCACATATTCCTTGCCCGTTTTGGGGGAGCGGAAAATGAGGGGGGCTGCCACAGCGCCAACCGGCAGACGCTCACGCCACACTTCCTTACCCGTGCCGGAATCTAGCGCACGTAGATAGTAATCCTGTGTGCCAGCAAAGAAGACCAGCCCGGACGCGGTGGAAGTGGGGCCACCCAGAGTTGGCATGCCCATGGGAACCGGCAGATGGGTTTTGATGCCCATCGGACCCAGATCCTGCGTTGTGCCCATGGGCACCTGCCACAGCAGCTTTTTGGTATGCAGATCAATGGCGCTCATGGTGCCGAAGGGCGGCGTGTTGCAGGGCACCTGCAGCGGAGACTGCAGAATATCAATGCGCACACCAGCATAGGACCCCGCCACCTGCGGGCGCATGGTGCCCATGAAGCCCGGCACTTCGTCGGTTGAGGCTTTATATTTCTTGGCTTCCTCAAGGTTCACCAGAGACATACGCAGGGGCATCCGCATGTCATTCACAAACATGACGCCGCGTGCTTCATCAATGGAGATGCCGCCCCAGTTCATGCCGCCCAGCAGGCTGGGCCATTCGATATAGGGTTTTTCACCCGGCGGCGTGAACGGACCTTCATAAACCGAATCCTTGAACATGATGCGGCAATAAAGCTGGTCAAACGTGCTGACGCCCCACATGGAGCTTTCCGTCAGCGGATCAGCCCCGATGGTGGGCATGCCCACAGAGAACGGCTGGGTGGGAGACAGATGTTCGCCCTGCGCTGAAGGAGAGGTTGCAACGCGGCGTTCCTGAACTTCCGTCACCGGCGTGCCGGTGCGACGGTCCAGAACAAAGATGTGTCCGGTCTTCGTGGTCTGGATCAGTGCCGGGACTTTTTCACCCTGCGCGTTGGTCACATCATACAGAACAGGCTGCGAGGGTAGGTCATAATCCCAGACGTCATGGTGAACTGTCTGGAAAACCCATTTTGTTTTGCCGGTAGAAGCATCCACGGCGACAACAGCAGCGCCGAATTTTTCCTTGGCGACCGTCCGGTCTCCGCCCCAGTAATCCGGCGGTCCGTTGCCGGTGGGCAGATAGACGAGATTCAGCTCTTTATCGTAGGTCGGGATGGTCCACACATTGGGGGTTTCCAGAGTGTAGGTCTGATCGTCCGCAGGTGCGCCCGTGTTGTCCGGGTCACCAACATCCCAGGCCCAGGCCAGAGCGCCGGTCCGCACATCATAAGCCCGCACAACGCCGGAGGGTTCGCCGTGAACAATGTCACGCACCCAGCCGCCGATAACGGCAACGTGGCCCATAACAACCGGGGTGGAGGTGGGGTGGTAGCGTTTACCCGCTGCAGTCGGGCCCATCTGTTTCTTTAGGTCTACAACGCCGTTTTCACCAAAGCCGGAGCATTCCGCACCGGTGTGGGCATCCAGCGCAATAAAGCGGGCATCCACGGTAGAGACCAGAATACGCTGATGACACATGGGGGCCGCATCATCCGCTGCTTTTTCCTCAGCGGTCAGGCTGGCGTCTTTTGTAGCATCGTAATAGCCAACGCCACGGCATGTAACATGTTCAGCAGAGTGTGCCTTGGGGTCAAACTTCCACAGCTCTTTCCCGGTGTCGGCTTCCAGAGCCGTAATCAGGTTTTCTGGCGTGCAGGAATACAGCACGTTGCCAATCTGCTGGGGGGTGTTTTCATCAACCCCTGCACCGGGACCATGCGTTCTTCTGCCCGTATGATAAACCCACGCAACTTTCAGCTTGCTGACATTGTCTGGCGTGATCTGGGTGTAGGGTGCGTAACGCGTACCCTGAGCATTACGCCCAAAGAATTCCCAGTCCTCTGGTGCATCGGTTTTGCCTGCCTGAGCGACCTGCGGGTTGGCTGATGCTGCATCGGGGTTGCTGATCTGCCCGTGCGGGAAGAAGGCCTCTGCCAGCGTTACCAGCAAACAGCCGACAATGCCAAGACCACCAAAAACGCTGCCCCGCCGGATGGGGGAGGACGTTGCGGGGAATGTCGCGACGGCCCACAGGCTGAGGGTGAAGAGAATGGCAGGCACAACCAGACGCGGCAAAAGGGCCCAGTAGCCAATTTCCGGCGTGTCACACAGCGCCCATACAAAGGTGGCGGCAAAAACAACGGCCGACACAACCAGAGTATAAGGATGTTTCAGAAAAACCAGAACGGCCAGGGCACAATAGGCAAGGCCCGCCAGAAGGTAATACGCTGAGCCGCCGAGCATCAGAAGCTTTATGCCACCGTAAGCAAGCGCCAGACCAGCAGCAAGGCTGATGACAGAAAAGACGGCACGATAAATGCCACCTAGCGGAGAATGGTGATCTGCGGGTTGACCGTCACCCATGCTGTCACTCCAGTATTGAAATCGTCCTGACAGCAGGGTGCCAGGCCGAGGTTACGACTAAATCCAGATATACTGGCTTATGATAAGAGCTTTTCTCTGTGCACTATGGGCTGTGGAAAGAGTCCTTCATCATTGTTTCCAGAGGAGCGGAAAATGCTCTGTGTCCAATATGTCTGATTCTGTCAAGAAGGTCTTTGGGGAAAACCCACCGAAAAACGGTGAATTTTTATAAAATTTTTCCTAGCACAAGGTCATTCGCCCTGAGAGTAGCTTTTTTGTGAAATGGCAGGTTCTTTTCTGCTCATTCTCCTTAGTGCTGGACAGGAGGCATTTCCGCCCTATTTCGGGGGTAACGTTCCGGTGAGAAGCCTCGCTCCTTTTCGTTATGCTCTTTCCAGATAGATAGCATTTCTGGTTCAGTAGAAAATAACATAAGTCATTGATAAAATTATAATTTGCATGAGAAATTCAATAGAGCCGAACGCTATATGCACGTTATATCCATATGGAAAAAAATATGGAAAATCCCTCTTTCATATATTGGACATTGGATGAATTTCAGCGCCTTAAAGGATTCATGCATAGCAACAGTCAAACGCGATGTTTTCAAGGGTGTCTCTCAGGTCATTCTTGATGCGTCTCTTTTGCTCTCTAAGGAAGATTTGGAAATAACAGTACGGTATTCTTGTTTATAATATCTTACGTTTTCTATTTCCATTTTGATATGAACCGATGTTCCGTCGGATCTTTTTGAATGCGTGCGCATAATCATATATAAATAAAAAACCAAAACTCCAGATAAATTACTTAATAGTTAGATTCTATATTTATTAAACATAACGTTTTTGTGTTTTATATACTGTTATTTTCCCAAATCATTTCAGAAAAAACATGCTATCGCATTTTGCCGCCTTTCTGGTGAGAGGCGGCATTCTTGGCGGAAGGCGGGCCCTGATGTGTCAGGGCCCGTTTTAAAAAAATGTTGGGTGACCTCTCCAGCTTTCCACGCTTTAACCGGGCACTTTCTGGCCAGAGTGCTAAAACTTATCCATGGTCAGATGATGTATCGCAAACGCTGCAACAGGTTTCCTGTATTCAAACCGTTTTCTGCTTTACGGGGAGTAACGCTTGCAGGAAGCCTGCTAATCACTTTCTCTTCCGGTGTCGCGCACGCTGAAGACGCCAGCGTCTTATCGTCTCCGACCAAAAAAACCGTTTATGTTAATGTGCTTTCCGGAACACCATCCCAGGATGATTTGTCTCAGCCGGATGCTCGTGTGCTTGTGCGGCCTAAGAACTCTCCGCTTCCGGTAAGTGGTGTGCCGGTTGCCCCCTGGCCCGGTCTGGCGACGATGGATGTTCCCAGTGTGGATGAATATCAAAGTGCCAGGACCTTTCATAAACTGGAGCTGGATGATCTGACGGGCAAAGAAGGGCCATCCTGGCTGCTTCCCTCAGAAGTGGATGCTCAGCGCCGCACGGATATGGATGACCCGTATTATGTCCCCACCGCAGGGAGCGGGCATCTGGTTCCGCAAATCATGCCATTCCGTGAAAGGCTTCAGAAAAAAGGCTTTGTTTTCTCTTTTACGTATAAAGGGGAAGCTATGGCCAATATCCATGGTGGCATGCAGCGTGGCATGGATTATGTGCATGAGCTGACCCTGCAAATGAACTTTGATCTGGGGAAACTGGCGGGCTTGAACGGGTGGTCTATCCATACCCTGCTCATGAACCGTGCGGGGCGAGAGGTATCGCATGACCGGGTTGGGGATTATTATGTAAATCTTATGGAAGTTTACGGACTTTCCGGGCACGTCGTGGCCCATTTGGTCGATTTTTATGCGGAAAAGAAGTTTCTCCAGAACCGTATGGATATCACGTTTGGCCGCATGTCTCTGACGCATGTTTTTGCAACATCCCCTCTTATCTGCTCTTTTATGGTGACATGCTCGGCACCCGTAGCTCTGAAAGTCGATCCGGGATTTGCCGTTTACCCAAAAGCGACATGGGGTAGCCGTGTGCGCTTTCGTCCCACGCGCGATACCATGGTGCAACTGGGCGCTTATCAGGTCAGCCCGCTTGCCAATAACCCCAGCGGGTGGGCATGGGGGAGTGAAAATACCACAGGCCTGATGTTGCCAATAGAGTTTACATGGCAACCCTTCCTGACGCGAAACCGCCTGCCAGGACATTATGTTTTTGGTTATGCACATGATACGTCGCGCTACCCGGATGTTATGGGAACACCTCCGGCCAATAAGGTTGTCGCTGCGGGCCGCCTGCACAGTGCGCCAATGGATATGTTCTGGTTTGAGGGGGATCAGATGATTTATCGTAAAGGGGGCCGTAATCAGATGGCCGGTGGCTACCTCATGGCGGGGTATATTCATAACACGCCGCGTGTTTCCTCCATCTCTGATGAAGCCTATGGAGGCCTGTCCTTTAATGGTGTCATTCCGGGTCGCCTGACTGACAGGCTGGGAATTTTATATTCCTGGTATCATGTCAGCCATCGGAAAGAACTGGGGCAGATGTATGCGCAGGATGCCGGTCTTTCTCTGGGCGCTCAGGTTCTGGCACCGCAGACGGACTCTCACGTTATTGAAGCCTATTACGCAATCGACGTCGTTCCCGGTGTGCTGGTTCAGCCTGAATTTCAGTATATGATTCGTCCGGGCGAAACCTCTCGCAGACCAGATGCCGCACTGGTTGGATTGAAAGTAATTGCCAACCTGTAAGGATTGTTCGTTAACGCCCCGCTTTTTTCTGCACGATATGCGCGCCCAGAGATTCCAGCGCTTCCTTTAACGGGCTGTCTTCCATTTCCGGCAGATGGCACGGGCGCGTGGCGGCCTTGGGCGTGCGGCGGGCGGTAATGCGTTGTCCGGCTGCCGGGTCCTGCACAAAACGCAGCCGCGCCACCAAGGCCTGCCCGCACCACGTATTGATGCGCGCAATCAGGGCATCGCTCAGATGCTGGAGTTCCATGGCGACTGGTCCGGCACATGCAATGCTCAGAGTGCCTGCAGATAATTTGCGGGGCGTTGTGACGGCAGCATGAGCCGGGCCCACAATATCAGCCCAGTCTGTAAAGAGCTGCACGCCTGCCGGGGAGCGTTTCTTGAAAGCCGGGGCCGTAACATTGGGCAGCAATGCGGCCAGACTGCGGGCCGTCATGGCCCGGCGTGGCGGCGGGGGCGGTGTTTGCGCTTTTTTGGTGGTGGCAGTTTTGCGCCCTGTTGTCTTGCCGGAGGGACTCTCCTTCGTCATAACACTCTCCGTGAAAAAGCCATCCGCCCGATCCCTGCTCGACTGGTATGACAGACATCGCCGCACTCTGCCATGGCGCGCCGAAGTCGATCAGCATGCTGATCCATACCATGTCTGGCTGAGCGAGATCATGCTTCAGCAGACAACGGTCAAGGCTGTTGGTCCGTATTACCATCGTTTTCTGGAAAAATTCCCCACCGTGCAGGATCTGGCGGCGGCGGACCGGGATGCTGTGCTCTCCGCATGGGCCGGGCTGGGCTATTATTCCCGTGCCAGAAACCTGCATGCCTGCGCGCAGCAGGTTGTAGCTCTCGGCGGCTTTCCGCAGGATGTCGCCGGCCTGCGCGCTCTGCCGGGGGTAGGGGCTTATACAGCGGCGGCGGTGGCGGCCATTGCGTTTGGCGTGCCGGTGGTGCCGGTGGATGGCAATGTGGAGCGTATTACGTCCCGTCTGTTTGCGGTGGAAGAGCCGCTACCGGCCGCCCGCAAAACACTGGCGAAGCTGGCTGAAGGGCTGAATGCGGACCGGCAGGCACAGGCACGTCCTTCCGATTTTGCTCAGGCGTTGTTTGATCTGGGGGCGTCCCTGTGCTCGCCGCGTTCTCCGGCCTGTGCTCTGTGCCCATGGCGGGAGAGTTGTGCCGCGCAAAAAGCCGGCATTGCCGCTACCCTGCCGCGTAAGGCTCCCAAGGTGGCGCGGCCCGTGCGCTATGGCGCGCATTTTCTGGCAGTAGATGCGGCGGAGCAGGTCTTGTTGCGGAAAAGGCCGGAAACCGGGCTACTGGCAGCCATGACGGAACTTCCCGGCACGGAGTGGCGTTCGGAGCCCTGGTCAGAGGCCGGGGCTCTGGAACAGGCGCCCTGCAAAGCCTCCTGGCAGGCTTGTGGCGCGGTGCGGCATGTGTTTACGCATTTTACGCTTGAGGTCACAGTTTACGCTGCGCGTGTGCAGCATTTTTCCAATCAGGCCGTGCAGTCGGGTTTTCTGGCGCCGGTTGGTAGTGTGGCCGGGCTTTCATTACCCTCCGTCATGCTCAAATGCATAAAACTGGGGCTTAAAGCTCTGTAAGAGGTTTCATGGTCTTCCACCACATTCCCTCCCGTAAACAGCCCAACGGCAAAGCGCGGCATGAAGGCCGTCCGGGTATTCTGCTGCTCAATCTGGGCACGCCAGATGATACGGGGTATCGGGCCGTGCGGCGGTATCTGTCCGAATTCCTCTCTGACCGACGGGTGATTGAAGGCTCTCCGGTGCTCTGGCAGCCCATCCTGCAAGGTGTGGTGCTGACCGTCCGCCCCGGCAAAAGCGGCAAAGCCTACGAGCGTATCTGGGACAAAGAGAAGAATGAAAGCCCGCTGCGGGGTTACACGCGCGGGCAGGCAGAGGGGCTGCACGCCCGGTTTGCGGCTGATAATGTGCCGGTCGCCTGGGCCATGCGCTACGGCACGCCGTCCGTTGAGGCTGGAGTGCGTGAACTGCTGGAACATGGGTGTGACCGTATTCTGGCGGTGCCGCTCTATCCGCAATACAGCGCGACCACCACCGCGACCGCGAATGACCAGCTTTTCCGTTTTCTGATGACGTTGCGCAATCAGCCTGCCATCCGCACGCTGCCAGCGTTCCCGGATGATCCGACTTATATCGAGGCTTTGGCCAGTTCCGTCCGTAAGACAATGGCCACACTGGATACGCCGCCGCAAATGCTGGTGGCCTCGTTCCACGGTCTGCCTCAGGAGTATGTGGATAAGGGGGATTCCTACCTTGCGGACTGCCAGCGCACCGTAAAAGCTCTGCGTGAGGCGTTGGGGATGGATGAAGCAACGTTGCCGCTCACCTTTCAGTCCCGCTTTGGCCCCACCAAATGGCTGGAGCCCTATACCGCGCCGTTTATTGCAGGGCTGCCCGAAAAAGACGTGAAGCGCATTGCCGTCATCACGCCCGGCTTCATGACCGACTGTATTGAAACGCTGGATGAAATTGGCAACGAGGTCTGTGAAGACTTCATCAAGGCAGGTGGGGAGGAATTCACCCTGATCCCCTGCCTGAATGACAGCGTGGAAGCCATTGACGTGCTGGAACAGCTCACCCGGCAGGAACTGGCGGGCTGGTTATAAGGCGCTCCTGAACACCTCGTCGGGGCAGTAAGACACTCTTACAGGGTCTGACGCGGCGGCTTGATAACGGGCCGGTCTGTTTTCACAGGATACAGGCACGGCTCACTGGCGGCACAGCGCCAGCATTCCGGCTTGCGGGCTTTGCACACGTAGCGGCCCTGCAGGATCATCCAGTGGTGGGAATCGCGGATCATCTCTTTGGGGATGCGCCGTTCGAGTGCTGCTTCCACCGCTTCCACTGTCTTGCCGCGCCCTAGTCCCGTGCGGTTGGCGAGCCGGAAAACATGCGTATCCACCGGCACGGTCGGCTGATGGAAGGCGACATTCAGCACCACATTGGCAGTTTTGCGGCCCACGCCGGCCAGCGCTTCCAGCTCTTCCCGCGTGCCGGGAACCTCGCCTTTGTGGCGTTCCAGAAGCTGGCGAGAGAGTTCCACCACATTTTTCGCCTTGTTGCGCCACAGGCCGATCGTGCGGATCAGTTCACCCACGCCATCTTCCCCCAGCGCCACCATGGCTGCCGGATTGGGAGCTGCGGCAAACAGGGCCGGGGTCACGCGGTTGACGGAGGCATCGGTTGCCTGTGCGGAGAGCACCACCGCAATCAGCAGCGTGAACGGCGTGCTGTAATGCAGTTCCGTTTCTGCATCCGGCCAGGCGCGCTCAAGGCCTGTCAGAAACTGCACAATTTCTGGCCGCGTCATGTCCCGCGGAGCTGTGACCTTGCTATCTGCGGCGGTGGGGGCAACAGCCTTTGCGGCCTTTGCTGTCTTGCGTCCGGCAGCGGAGGATTTGGGAAGGTGAGCCTCTGCTTCGGCAGGGGTGCGTGTCTGTCTGGCCATGTGCAAACTCTACCGCGTGCGGGGCGTTGGCGTCTATCTCCGGTTGGCCAGAACAAAGCGGCGGTCAGTGCCGGAATGTTTGCTAAATACGAGGCCGCACGATACAGACACAGAACCAGACCTCAGCCGAGGTTCGCTGTTTTCTCCCTTTTTTCGGATTGTTCTGATGAGTACCTCCTCTTCCGATACGGGTCGTGCCGTACGGGGGCCAAACCTGTTTGTCGATGTTCTGAAGTTTGTCATGCAGCGGTGGATGGAATTCCCCCGCCCGCTGATAGTCACAGTCGCCGGGGTCATGTTTGCAACCCTGCTGGATGTGCTGATGCCAGTTCTGGCTGGCCGTCTGGTGACCGATGTTGCGCAGCCCGCAGCTGAGTCCAACCTGATCCGCGACGCTTTGTGGATGCTGGCTGGTATGGCCGCCTGTGGCGTGGGCAACGTTCTGGGCAAGCGTGCAGCGTATCTGGGCATTACGCATCTAAGCACGCAGGTCATGCAGAAAATTGTCGGGCAGGCCTTTGCGCATGTGCAGCGCCTCTCCACGGACTGGCATGCCAACACCTTCGCCGGTTCCACCGTACGGCGGCTGACGCGCGGCATGTGGGCTGTGGACATGCTGGATGACACACTGCTGCTGATGCTCATCCCGGAAGCCTGTCTGCTGGTGCTGACCACACTGGTGCTGGCATGGCACTGGCTTCTTATGGGTGTGCTGCTGGGTGTGCTGTCGGCAGTGTTTATCACCTGCTCGTGCCTGCTCACACTGCGGTATGTGGCGCCCTCGGCCCGTCAGGCCAACCAGTGGGACAGCAAGATGGGCGCCGCTTTGGCGGATTCCATCACCTGCAACGCCGTGGTGAAAGCCTTTGGCGCGGAGGAGCGGGAAGAAGCCCGGCTGATGCAGGTTGTATCTGAATGGAAGAAGCAGACCTGCCACACATGGACGCGCGGCACCAACAGCGCCAGCATTCAGAACCTGATGGTCACGGCCATGCGCGTTATCCTGTCCGGTGCGGCTGTCTGGCTGTGGCTGGACGGCAAGGCGGGGCCGGGGGATCTGGCCTATGTGCTGACCATGACGTTTCTGGTGCAGGGCTATCTGCGGGATATTGGCCAGCAGGTGTCTGTGGTGCAGCGCTCTGTGAATGAAATGGAAGAACTGATTGAGCTGTGGCGGACTGAACCTGGCGTGAAAGACCTGCCCGTTGTGCAGCCTTTTACTATTCGGGAAGGGGAAATCCGGTTCGAGCATGTGTCCTTTCAGTATCCCGGTCAGACACGGCCCATATTTACAGATCTCAGCCTGACGATTGCGCCCGGTAGCCGCGTAGGGCTGGTCGGGCCGTCCGGTTCCGGGAAGTCGACCTTTACCAAGCTGTTGCAGCGGCTTTATCCGCTGAATGGCGGTCAGATTCTGATTGATGGCGTGGATATCGCCACGGTGAGTCAGTCTCGCTTGCGGTCGCAAATTGCCATTGTGCAGCAGGAACCCACCCTGTTCCATCGCAGTCTGGCGGACAATATTGCTTATGGTCGCCCGGACGCCACGCAGGCGGAAATTGAAGAAGCCGCCCGTCTGGCCAATGCGTCAGATTTTATTGCGCGCCTGCCTGATGGGTATCAGACGCTGGTAGGGGAACGGGGTGTGAAGCTCTCTGGCGGTGAGCGCCAGCGTGTTGCCATTGCCCGCGCCTTTCTGGCCGATAACCCCATTCTGGTGCTGGATGAAGCCACGGCCAGCCTTGATTCAGAATCTGAATCTCTGGTGCAGGACGCCATGCAGCGGTTGATGGAAGGCCGCACGGTGATTGTGATTGCGCATCGTCTGGCCACGGTGGTGGATCTGGACCGCATTCTGGTGTTTGAACGTGGGCAGGTAGTGGAAGACGCGCCCCACGCGGAACTGGTGCAGAAGCCGGATGGCCTTTATCGCAGGCTCTATAATCTTCAGTCTTTGTAACAGAAACTTTCCGGGGCAAGGGGCGTTGTCTCCTCGCTCTGGTCTGCCTCGCTTAAGAGCAGGGAAGGTGCGGCCTTGTGGTGGCACTCTGTTGCAGGATCACCACACCTCCTGAATAATACGAGATAACCCGCCCCAACCCTAATTGCACATCAATAAGAGTGTTATAAATAAACACGCAATATATGTGTTTATTAAACATGTGCTTGGGAGCGTTCTGCTGTGCGCAAAGGTTTTTCGTCAGAGACTATCATTCGGGTCCGTTCAGCACAGGGGCGCGTACCGGTTTGTGGTCGTGGTTTTTCCTCTGCTCTGCTGGCTGCCACCCTGTTGTCCGGTTTTGCCGGAGGAGAGGCTTTTGCGGCGGAGGAACAACCGTCCGGGAAGGCCGTAAAGCACACAGCTCAGGCTGTGCCGCATAAAACCACGGGGCAGGCCGTTCGCCCGGCAGCGGTGCATCCGGTCTCAGGCACGGCGGCTCCTGGCACAACCGCAGCTCCCGCTACGCTGACTCCTCAGCAGGTGCGCACGCTGCGTGGGTCAGTTGCGGCGCCCGGCCCGGTTGCGGCGGAGGGTGAAGAATCCGTCATCGTGACCGGCACGCGCGAGACGGGCGGCCGCAAGGCGCGTGAGAGCCTCTCCCCGATTGATGTCGTCTCGGCCAAGCAGTTGAACCAGACCGGCCAGCCCAACCTGCGGGAAGCACTGGCTCAGCTTCTGCCGTCTCTCACCATGCCGACCGGCGGGTTTGATAGTGGCGCGCTGACGGATTCCATCAGTCTGCGGGGCCTGAACCCGAATGAGACACTAGTGCTGGTGGACGGAAAACGTCGTCATACCACAGCCAATATCTATGCCGATCCCGGCCCGCAGCAGGGCTCCACGGCTGTCGATATCGACATGATCCCCATGGCGGCTATCGACCATGTGGAAGTGCTGCGCGACGGGGCTTCCGCCCAGTACGGGTCAGACGCCGTGGCGGGGGTGGTGAACATCATCCTCAAAAAACAGGACCACGGGTTCCATGCGGAATCTATCTCCGGCATTACCGCTGCGAAGGATGGTTTCCAGCAGGGCGTGTATCTGGACGGCGGGGCACAGCTTGGCAGCCGTGGTTTTGTGCATGTGAGCGGCGATTTTTATCATACCGATCACACTTTCCGCAGCGCGCCCGATGCACGCACAGGCCAGAAAAACAATTACGTGCTGGGCCAGCCGGAACAGACGCGTGAAAGCGTTGCCATCAAGGCCGGGTATGATCTGACAGATAGCATTCAGCTTTACGGCACGGGCACATATGCGCATCGGCACGCGGAATCCTACCAGAATTATCGTCTGGCCAGTTCTCTGGCGAACTATCCCGGTTATGCGGCCATTTATCCGGGTGGCTACTCGCCTCTGGAAACGATCGAAGAGAATGACTTCGAGCTGACTGCCGGTGTTAAAGGAAAACTCGCTGGCTGGAACTGGGATCTTTCCACGGTTTACGGGCGCGATTTCGACAATATTGGTCTGACTAATTCCGCCAATCTGGCTATTGAGAAAGATACAGGCCGCACCCCGACAAACTTTGACGTGCAGGGCTTTAATAATTCCCAGTGGAGCAACAATTTCGACCTCTCCCGCAAGTTTAAATTCTCAGGCTGGCCGCATGAGATCAACGTCGCGGGTGGGGCGTCCTACCGGTATGAAAGCTATTCCATCGGCACGGGCGATGCGGACTCTTTGTATGGTAGCGGGTCCGATGCCATGGCGGGGACCAACCCCGGTAATGCAGGCAACTTTAGTCGTGATGTCGTGGCCGGATATATTGATGTTTCCACACATCTGACGCGCCACTGGCAGCTGGATCTTGCTGGCCGCTACGAGCATTATACGGATGTAGGGGATACAGAAACGGGCAAGGTCTCCACCCGTTATGAGGTCTCTCCGCGTCTGGCCTTCCGCGCGACTATCTCCAATGGCTTCCATGCGCCGACACTGGCGCAGGAACATTACAGTGCACTGGCGATCTCTCCCACCGCAGCACGAGGTCTGATTGCCGTGAACTCTCCGGGTGCTCTGGCCAACGGGTCTTCTCCACTCAAGCCGGAACGTTCAACCAACGTCAGCGGCGGGATTGTCATGGAGCCGTTCCGCAAACTGCATGTGACTGTCGATGTGTATCAGATCAACCTGCGCGATCAGATCATGCCCGGTGGGCAGGTTTATGGTGCGCAGGCCGCTTCTGCGCTGACCATGAACGGCTTTAGCCTGCCGAGTGACGTTAACACATGGTCTGCCTCCTCCCTGTCCACCCACTGGTTTGCCAACGTGGCCAGTACCCGCACGCAGGGGCTGGATCTGACGGCGACCTACCCAACCCAGCTTGGAAACGTTGGGCGTATTGACTGGGATGTAGCGATTAACCTCAACCGCACCCGCCTGTCCCATCAGGGGACGGATGCGCAGGGCAATCCGTTGATGAACGCGCAGAGTATTGCGTATCTCACCACGGCCTATCCGCGCAGCAAGATGATTTTTGGCGGCCGCTTTACCAGTGGAAAGTGGACAGTGGGTGTGCACGAAATTCGTTATGGCCAGACCACGTCTCAGCTCACCTATTATGGGGGTGCAGGGAATACCAGCTCTCTGTCCAGCACAAATTTCCTACAGTTCCATAACACGCCGAAGTTTATTACCAATCTGGAAGTCACCTACCGCGTGCATCCCAGACTGGCGCTGACACTCGGTGGCAATAACCTGTTTGATGCCCGCCCCAGCCGCGTGCCGGATAACAACCGCTATCTGGGGGCACCGCAATATTACATGAGCACGTCCCAGCTTGGCATGAATGGCGGCTTCTATTACCTGCGGGGTGATATCAATTTCTGATCTCAAAGGGGATCAGGCTGCTTAAAGGATCTGAGCAAATAAGGACGATTTTTTAAGTGTGCTGCAAGTTTGTTCAGTCGGCTTGCAGCGGATGCTTTGAGCGCGTGAGGCATCCAGATTTCTTATGAAAAATGCCTGTGCATCATGGAGGAAACCCCATTTTGCACAGGCATTTTTTTTTATG
The DNA here is from genome assembly GCF_001580535.1 of Acetobacter cerevisiae. GTDB lineage: Bacteria > Pseudomonadota > Alphaproteobacteria > Acetobacterales > Acetobacteraceae > Acetobacter > Acetobacter cerevisiae. Next base: position 22,384 of record NZ_LHZA01000143.1, read on the forward strand.
CCGCTTGCTGAGGGCTGAAGGTGGATCAGCCCATGCTGGCCAGAGCCTCAAACATCCGGGCAATGGCTTCCGCCCCCGGGTCGGGGATATTGGCTAGTTTGGCGTCCGGCACATAGGAGGCTCGGCCTGCATTGGCGTGCGTCATGCGTTTGGTGGCATCCGCGCCGTCACGCGCAGCCTGCGCGGCTTCTGCCAGTGCGCCACCAGCGGCCAGAACTGTAAAAGCCGGGTGCAGGGCATCAATCATGGTGCGGTCTCCTGGTTTGGCACCGCCATGCTGCTGCATGGTGGTCAGGCCTTCCACCAGGGCCCTGGCCCATGTGTCTGTGCTGCGACCGGCGGCGGAGAACATGATGGAGAGCAGCACACCACTGGACCCACCGGCATGTCGGGCCAGAATGGCGCCGAAAGTAGCAAACAGCTCCTGCGGGTTTGCCAGAGGCAGGCGATCCACCGTTTTCAGGATTTCCTGAGCACCTTCCGCAAAGGTAGACCCGGCATCCCCATCTCCAATCTGGGCATCCAGCGCATTCAGGGCTTCCGCATTGCCAATCAGCGTTTTGGCAGCGTGGCGGATCAGTGCTTCAATTTTAGGGGATGCAGAGGGCGGGAAGCGGAATGTTTCCGGCAAGGCTGGCAGAGGGCGCACGGTGGGGGCTGCAAACGGAGCAGCGCCCGGCCACGCCCACGGTTCCACCGGCGCGGTCAGGGCGGCAAGGATTTCTGCACTCAGCGGAACGGCAGTCAGGGAGAAACCGTTCATGTCCAGCGCCGTCATCATGGGGGCCGGGCCGATAATCAGATCCGTGTTTTTGGCCAGATCAGTTTTGGCAAAGGCGTTGAGCAGCAAGGTCATTTCAATGGGTGGCACACTGCCCAGCATGTTCAGAAGCAGGGCGTAGCGTTCGTGTTTGCCTGTGGCATTTTTGGCGGGAAGGGCTTTGGCGAGTGTATCTGCGGCCAGCGCCATCAGCGTGTCCGCCTGTGCCAGCGTAATCTGCTGCGCGCCCGGTTCTCCGTGAATGCCTAAACCCAGTTCCGCCTGCTCAGCTGTCAGTCGGGTTGTGTGGGCCGGGTCATAAGCGTTGCAGTCCGTCAGCGAGAGGCCGATGGAAGAAATCTGCGCAGCGGCACTGCGAGCCCGCTCGGCCACGCGGGCCAGCGGTTCACCCTGACTGGCGGCATAGCCTGCAATTTTATGCACCAGAACGGTGCCAGCCAGACCACGGGCAAAGCGATTATCGGGCAGGGCAATATCATCCCCCACCACAACGGTTTCGACCTGATACCCCATGCTGCGCGCCTGCTCGGCGGCCAGTGCAAAATTCAGGCGGTCCCCGGTATAGCTTTTAATAACCAGCAGGCAGCCTGCTTTGCCAGTCACGGCCAGAATACCTGCCAGAATGGCGTCCACGCTGGGGGAGGCGAAGAGCGAGCCGCACACGGCGGCGTCCAGCATGCCTGCGCCGACAAACCCCGCATGGGTTGGCTCATGTCCGGCCCCGCCACCGGAAATAACGGCGACATGCTCAGGGTTGCGCTCTTTTCTCAGCACCACGCGAATATCGGGATATCCATCCAGCCGGCACAAATGCTGCCCCATGGAGGAGCGAAGCAGGCCATCCAGAGAGTCTGTCACAAGTGTTTCGCGTGTGTTGAAAAAACGCTTCATAGAAAACTGGTCCTGCCGTTGTGCCAAAAAACAAGGACTAAAATTCTAATCCTTTGAAAATTTTTTGAAAGGCAAGTGCTGGTGATTTCTCAGGGTTTATGAATTTTTCAAGGCGTGGCGCAAAGTATAGGAGGGAATGCGCCTTTTTAGTGGGCAATATTTTCAGGAATTCAGCATTGGCGCAGGGGGATGTGAACCGAATATGGTCCTGGAGAAGATCAGAACTTCAGGGGGGATGATGAATTCTATTCATTACTGTGGGGCCTCCCCCTCTGCGCAGAGCGCAAAAGGGGAGGGGAAACGAACAGCTTTATTCCGCAGGCACGTAAACGTTGCCGCCTGCTTTACGGAACTCTTCATTTTTCTGCTCAATGCCAGCCATACGGGCGGCATCTTCCTTCAGATCCTGACTGATCCGCATGGAACAGAATTTCGGACCGCACATGGAGCAGAAATGCGCGGCTTTATGAGCTTCCTTCGGCATGGTTTCATCATGATACGCACAGGCCGTATCCGGATCGAGTGACAGATTGAACTGGTCCTGCCAGCGGAAGGAGAAGCGGGCGCGGCTGAGCGCATCATCCCGCAGCTTTGCTCCGGGGTGGCCTTTTGCAAGGTCTGCCGCATGGGCGGCAATGCGGTAGGTAATCACACCGGTTTTCACATCATTCCGGTCTGGCAGCCCCAGATGCTCCTTGGGGGTGACGTAGCAGAGCATGGCGGTGCCAAACCAGCCGATCATGGCTGCGCCAATGGCTGAGGTAATGTGGTCGTAACCCGGTGCGATGTCGGTCGTCAGCGGGCCAAGCGTGTAGAACGGGGCCTCGCCACAGTCGCGCAGCTGCTTGTCCATGTTCTCCTTGATCTTGTGCATGGGCACATGGCCCGGCCCTTCGATCATCACCTGACAGCCTTTGGCCCAGGCAATCTGGGTTAGCTCGCCCAGCGTTTCCAGTTCAGCAAACTGTGCGGCGTCATTTGCATCAGCAATGCTGCCGGGGCGCAGTCCATCACCCAGAGAGAAGGAGACGTCATACGTGCGCATGATGTCGCAAATCTCTTCAAAATGCTCATACAGGAAGCTCTCGCGGTGGCCGTTCAGACACCAGCTGGCCATAATGGAGCCGCCGCGGGAGACAATGCCGGTCACGCGGTTAGCGGTCAGCGGCACATGCTGGAGGCGCACACCGGCGTGGATGGTGAAGTAATCCACCCCCTGTTCCGCCTGCTCAATCAGCGTATCGCGGAAGACTTCCCAGCTTAGCTTGCTGACTTCACCGCCGACTTTTTCAAGCGCCTGATAAAGCGGCACGGTGCCGATGGGAGTGGGCGCGTTCCGCAGAATCCAGTCACGAATATTGTGAATGTTACGGCCTGTGGACAGGTCCATCACCGTGTCCGCACCCCAGCGGATGGACCAGACGAGCTTTTCCACTTCTTCCGCTGCGGAGGACGTCACTGCAGAATTGCCGATATTGGCATTCACTTTCACAAGGAAGTTGCGGCCAATAATCACCGGTTCCAGTTCCGGGTGGTTGATGTTGGCCGGAATAATGGCGCGGCCACGGGCAATTTCATCCCGCACAAATTCCGGGGTGACAAACGTCGGAATAGCGGCATCAAAGGAGTTGCCATCTGCAAGACGTGCCGCGGCATCGTCAGCCGCTTTCTGGCGGCCCAGATTTTCACGGTGCGCCACATAAATCATCTCTTCGGTGATGATGCCGGCTTTTGCAAATTCATACTGCGTGACGGGTTTGCCTGCCTGCCCCTGCAGCACGGTGTGCGGAGCCGGGCAGGGGGCGACGAGCTGTTCGCCCTGTGCGTTGCCGTTGTCTTCCGGTTTGACTGCACGCGGGGTGGCCTGCACCAGATTGCGCTTAGCCAGCCAGGCCGCACGGGGTTTGGGCAGGCCGGTGCGGACGTCAATCTGCTCGGCATCATCCGTGTACGGGCCGGACGTATCATAGACACGCAGCGGCGGCTCATTGGCGGACGGGTCCAGCATGATTTCACGGAACGGCACGCGGATGTCCGGATGTGCTTCCGGGCTGGAATAGACTTTTCTGGAGCCGCGAATGGGGCCGGTTGTCACCTGGCCGGGGGCCGGTGCGGCAGTGTTTGCGGGTTTTGGGTTGCCCGTGACGGCCTGTGTGGCGGTCTTGAGGGTGTCAGTTTGGGTCACAGCGTTCTCCTCTGCCCAGAGGAGGACAGAGGCCGGAAGTGGACTGCGACAGGGACAACCGGTGTACGGTCCTGCAGCGGTGAGCATCTTCTGGCACCAGTCCCTCCGCCGGTATGATCCGGATCAGGTTCCCCACCAGAAGCAGCATGCCTCTGGTGGCAGGGTCACCACGCGTCCTTGCGGACAAAGTGGACTCTCAGTTCCTTGCCGGAACCCCCCTTGGTCTATGGTCTGGAGCAGATAGTGTTCCGTGTGTTTCTGTCAAGAAAAAACCGCTTGGGCTGAGGTGTTTTGCCGGGAACGTCATGTGCCATGCAGCGTTTTGCAGCTGTCACTCAGCCTGCTGCAAACCCTCTGTTTGCAAGGGGATTGAAAAGACCTGATGGGCTGCAAAATAATAAAAAATTTCATTTCCGATGCAATCGTTGCAAAAGTGTGGTATTAAGAAGGCATGCAAGCAGAAAGAAACAAAGCTCAGGAAGCAATCGCGAACGTCGAAATCTCCCCTCATGCTCACCGTGTCTTATGGATAGCTGCAATTGTTGCTGCCATATGCGGTGGTCTTTATGGATATGATACGGGTATTATTTCCGGCGCTCTTCTTCTTATTACAAAAGATTTTCACCTGACGTCTGGTCAGGAAGAAATGGTGACGTCCGCCATTCTCGTCGGGGCTGTTGTCGGCGCACTCTGCGTCTCGTGGCTGTCTGAAAAGTTTGGGCGGCGTAATTCCGTTATGGTCGTAACAGGCGTGTTTGTGCTGGGTGCCGTCGCCTGCTCCCGCGCACCGGATGTGACGGCTCTGATTATTGCCCGTGTTTTTCTGGGGCTTGCCGTAGGCGGGGCCACGCAGGTGGTGCCAACCTATATCTCGGAGCTGGCACCTGCCAGTAAACGCGGCAATCTTGTCACCATGTTTAACGTCGCCATTGGCGTTGGTATTTTCCTTGCCAACCTCGTCGGTTTTACCATGCGGGATGCATGGGGCTGGCGGCCGATGATTTCCGTTGCGGCGCTGCCGGCAGCGTTTGTGTTTGTGTGCATGTTCTTCCTGCCCAAAAGCCCGCGCTGGGCTGCTGAGAATGAAGGGCTGGCGTCAGCTGTTGAGCATCTCAGCCGCGTTCGGAACTCCCGCAAGGCTATTCGTCGGGAAATTCGGGAAATTCATGAAAATGCCTCTGGTATTGATGAAGATGAGCGTGGCTGGAAAGGCCTGATGTTGCCGTGGGCGCGTCCGGCTGTCATCGCGGCTCTGGGGATCGCCTTCTTCACGCAGGCCGGTGGTCTGGAGATGATGATCTACTACGCCCCGACGTTCCTGTCGGATGCCGGGTTCGGCAGCTCTGCCGCTCTGATGGCCAGTCTGGGCATTTCCATTGTCTATCTGATCATGACCCTGCTGGGCTGCATTTTTGTGGACCGTATTGGCCGCCGTCGTCTGGTGCTCATCATGGGCCCGGGGTCTGTCATCAGTCTGCTGGGTCTGGGTATCATGTTTGCTATCCACCCGGACAAGGGCAGCGTGGGGAGCTGGGCGATTATCGCGTTCCTGCTGCTGTTCATGATGTTCAATGCCGGGGGTATCCAGGTTGTGGGCTGGCTGCTGGGGGCGGAGCTGTTCCCGCTGCCCATGCGGGCTGCCGCTACCAGCGTGCATGCCGCCATGCTGTGGGGGGCCGATCTGCTGGTGACCTCTACGGCGCTGACGCTGGTGCAGATTGTCACGCTGGGTGGCACCATGTGGATCTATGCCGGGGTCAATCTGGCGTCCGTGCTCTTTGTCTACTTCTTTGTGCCGGAAACCGCCGGGGCAACGCTGGAGGATATCGAGATTGCTCTGCGGCGTGGCGAGTTTAAGCCGCGTGTGGGGCAGGACCCGCGTATCCGCTCCTACGATGATGAGGAAGACGAAGAAGAAACCGCTCAGGCCCCTTCAGCGGCCTAAGAGGCATTCCCTTTTACGGATGACGGAAGAAAGGCTCCTTCGGGGGCCTTTCTTTTTGTCCGGGTGGTCGCTTGCTGGGGTGGTAGTGCCTCAGCGGAAAACGAGGCCGCCATCAATCATCACGGACTGGCCCGTCATGTAGTCTGCGTCTGCGCTGGCTAGGTAGGAGACAAAGCCCGCCACGTCGTCCGGTGTTTCCACCCGGCCAAGGGCGATGCCTTCCACATATTTTTTATAGGTCGCGCCAATTTCAGCCCCGGTGGTCTCGGCCATGCGGCGGTCGATCTCGGTCCACATGTCTGTGCCCACCACGCCGGGGCAATAGGCGTTGACGGTAATGCCGGAGGAGGCCAGCTCTTTAGCCGCAGCCTGCGTGAGCGCCCGCACGGCAAATTTGGTCGAGGAATAGATGCCGAGAAACGCATATCCTTCATGCCCGGCAATGGAGCAGGCGTTGATGATCTTGCCCTTGCTCTTCTGAGCCTTGAAGGCCTGTGCAGCCGCCTGAATACCCCAGAGTGTGCCCTGCACGTTGATGCGGAAAATGGTCTCCACATCCTCGGGCGTAGCATCCAGCAGTGAGCCGACATGTGCGATACCGGCATTGTTGACCATGATATCGACATGCCCGAACGTCTTGCGTGCTTCCTGCACCACGGCAAAAACCTGATCGCGCTGGCTGATATCGGCCGTCTGCACGAGGGCTTTGCCGCCAAGCGCCTCAATTTCCGCAGCGACGGTGGCCAGCTTGTCTTTCTTGAGGTCCGTCAGCACCACAGCGGCGCCGTCGCGGGCCAGACGCAGGGCAATACCCCGCCCGATTCCCTGAGCGGCACCCGTGACAATGGCGGTTTTCCCGGCCAGTTTTTCTGAAAGAGACATCGTGTGATCTTCCTCTTCAATGCGCGTTTTGCGCAGCGCCCACGCTGGAAAAACCAGCGATAGTGAACAAGGGCTGAAGGAAAGATGTCACGGAATTGTGTCCCCGGCCAGCGGCTCCGGTAAAGGAGGCACAGGCCGGGGGCAGGCGGGCCTTTTAGTGCGGGCGCGCGGTAAACTGTTCCAGCCAGTGGATGGTGTAATCCCCTTTCTGGAACTCAGGGTCAGCCAGAATACGGCGGTGCAGCGGAATAACGGTCTTGATGCCTTCCACTACAAACTCATCCAGCGCACGGTGCATACGGGCAATGGCCTCGGCCCGTGTGGGGGCGTGAACAATCACCTTGGCAATCATGCTGTCGTAATACGGCGGCACCTTGTAGCCCGTGTAGAGCGCGCTATCGATGCGCACACCCAGACCACCCGGTGCGTGATACACCGCCACAGTGCCGGGGCAGGGGGCGAAGGTATCCGGGTCTTCCGCGTTGATGCGGCATTCAATGGCATGGCCAGAGAACGTCACGTCAGACTGCGTGTAGCCGAGCTTCTCACCAGCGGCGAGGCGGATCTGCTCACGGACCAGATCGACATCGCACACCATTTCCGTCACCGGATGTTCCACCTGCAGGCGGGTGTTCATCTCGATGAAGCAGAACTGACCGTCCTGATACAGGAATTCCAGCGTGCCTGCGTTCCGGTAGCCCATTTTGGAGAGGGCGTCCGTCACCGTTTTACCGATGGCGTTCCGCTGGTCCGGCGTAATGGCCGGAGAGCCAGCTTCTTCCAGCAGTTTCTGGTGGCGGCGCTGCAGGGAGCAGTCACGTTCCCCAAAATGCACCACGTTGCCGTAGTTATCGCCCAGAATCTGGAGTTCGATATGCCGGGGCTTATCGAGGTATTTTTCCAGATAGACCGCATCATTGCCAAAAGCTGTGCGGGCTTCCGTGCGGGCCACGCTCCAGGCTTCCTCAATCTCGCTGGCGTCATGCGCGACTTTCATGCCGCGCCCGCCACCGCCTGCGGTTGCCTTGATCAGCACCGGGTAGCCGACCTGTGCGGCCACGGTCCGGGCTTCGTCCAGGCTCTTCAGCTCACCATCGGAACCGGGGACCAGCGGCACACCCAGCGCTTCCATGGTGGTCTTGGCGGTAATCTTATCGCCCATCATGCGGATATGCTCCGCCGTCGGGCCGATAAAGGTCAGGCCGTGGGCTTCCACCGTTTCCGCAAAATCTGCGTTTTCAGACAGAAAGCCATAGCCGGGGTGAATGGCTTCCGCCCCTGTGATAGTGGCGGCAGAGAGAATGGCGGCCACGTTCAGATAGGAATCCCGCGCGGCAGGCGGCCCGATGCACACGGCTTCATCCGCCAGACGCACATGCATGGCGTCTTCATCCGCTGTGGAATGAACCGCTACGGTCTTGATGCCCAGTTCCCGGCAGGCGCGCAGGACACGAAGGGCAATCTCGCCGCGATTGGCGATGAGGATTTTGGAAAACATCACTCGATAATGGCGAGCGGCTGGCCAAATTCCACCGGGTCGCCAGAGGCAACGAGCAGGGTTTTCACCGTGCCGGCTTTGGGGGCTTTGATCTGGTTGAAGGTCTTCATCGCTTCAATCAGCAGCAGGGTCTGGCCAGCGCTGACAATCTGCCCTTCGCTGACAAACGGGGGAGAGGACGGGTCGGGCGTGAGATACGCCACACCCACCATCGGGCTGTTAACAGCACCCGGATGGCGGGAGAGGTCCGCAGGGGCTGCCGGTACAGGGGCGGCAGGAGCTGCCACCGGAGCCGGAGCAGGGGCTGCAACAGCCGCCGGAGCCGTAGCCTGCACCGTTGCGGGGGCACGGGCCACCCGGATGCGGCTGTCTTTCTCCGAGACCTCGATTTCAGTCAGTCCGGTGTCGGTCAGAATTTCGGCCAATGCCCGAATGGCATCTGCGTCCACGAGCAATCCGCTCATTGGTCATCCTCATCTAGAATAAGATCTGTCATTGCCTGCAATGCCAGAGAATACCCCGCCACGCCTAGCCCACAGATTACGCCAACAGCGGCGCGGGAGACATAAGACATGTGACGGAACGGCTCACGACGGTGAATGTTGGAGATATGCACCTCGATCACGGGCAGGTCCGTGGCCAGCAGCGCATCCAGCAAAGCCACAGAGGTGTGGCTGTATCCCGCCGGGTTGATGATGATGCCGCGCGCACGCTTGCGGCATTCCTGCACCCAGGAAATCAGCTCCCCTTCAATGTTCGTCTGACGGAAGTCGATGGCCAGATCCAGCTTGTCGGCTGTCTGAATGCAGATCTGCTCCACATCATCCAGCGTGGCGCGGCCATAAATTTCAGGCTGGCGCTGGCCAAGCATGTTGAGGTTCGGGCCGTTAAACACAGCGATGAGGGGTCTTTCCATAGTGTTCCGGGCCGTAGCACGATGCCGGACAGCATCCAAGAGAAGAGATGCCCTGCACCCCTAAAACCTGATGAAAAACCTGCCTGCCCGGCGTCTGTTGCTTCGGGAAGCGCGGACTGGAAAGGGCACGCATGCCATGTTTTTGCCATTTGGGCAGGGCATGCACGGGGAGAACCAAAAGGTTTGCGGGGTAGAAAGCGGTTGCTTTTTATCCTTGGCACCGGCTTTATTGGCCGGGTTCAACGGAAAACGGAGTAAACAAGCGGATGTCAGCCCTGCGCCGGGCACTTCTGGGAAGTGTGTTTGTTATGGCCTCCATGGCCTCTGTCTCCGCTGCCAAGGCAGCTGATGAAGGACAGGGGACGACCAGCTGGGCCGACTCCGTTCAGCGCGCTCTGGCCGCGCGGGAGGAGCAGGACCCGACGTTCAGCACTCCGGAAACCGGACAGACTGCGCATGCGCGCCGTTTCCAGAAAGGCATGGCCAGCTGGTATGGCGGTCGTTTCCATAACCGCCGCACTTCCTCAGGCGCTTTGTTCAACAAGGCCAGCCTGACCGCAGCGCACCCCACAGCCCCCCTCGGCAGCAAGCTGCTGGTGACGTCTGAAGAGACGGGGCGCTCTGTTGTGGTGACGGTGAATGATCGTGGCCCGTATAGCCATAACCGGATTATTGATCTTTCACAGGCCGCGGCTGCGCGCATCGGCATGCTGGGCGCAGGTGTTGCTCATGTGAAGATTGAAGCCGCCCCGATTGAAGTCGCATCCGCGCCTCAGGATGGTAGCGAATCGCTGGAGTCCAACACGCTGGAGATGGCTGCGGCCCAGTCCCGGGACGGGGTGCGGGTTCTGCATCGCTCCCGTGTGAGAGCCACACGCCACTAAGATCTGACGTTTTTAAAGCGTATAAAAAAGGCCGGTCAGGTGATCCTGAACCGGCCTTTTTTCTGTTCGCCCAGAGTGGGCGCGTATCGAGGGAGGGTCAGAACGTCAGCGGTTTGCGGCGTTCGCCCCGGGCGTAGATTTCCATCTCGGCGTTCAGTTCCGCACCCATCAGCACGACCCATGCGCTGACGAAGAACCACATCATGATGGCAATCACCGCGCCCAGGGGGCCATACGTGGCGTTGTAGCTGGCGATGTGGGCCACGTAATAGGAGAAGCCAAAGGCCACGATAATCCATGTGCAGGTGGCAAACAGTGCCCCCGGCATCACCCAGCGCCACAGGCCGGGTGCTTTACGGTCCGGCCCAAAGCGGTAGAGGGCGGACATGGCCAGAATCTGGAAGGTGAACATAATGACCGGGCCGCTCCATTGCGCCAGAAACTCAATGGAGCCGGGCGGGGTGGGGATGTGCAGCCATGCGGGCAGATTAAGCAGCAGCGGCAGGGCCACCATGAGCGCCAGTGTCAGCGCGGCACCCAGCACGGCGGAGAGCGTCATGGCGAGTGCTGTGAGCTGGAACACAAAGAAGTTTCGGTTTTCCTGCGTGTTGTAGGCAATGTTCAGCGCCGACAGAATGGATTTGGTGGCGGCCGAGGCGGACCAGAGCGCCACACTCAGGGAGACGACAAGGTTGACCGTCAGAGAGCTGTGCGGTTCTGCCACCAGTGTCTGAATGCGGTCATAAATCAGTGCGTAAGCCCCCGGCGGCAGCAGATTTCGCAGCACTTCCAGCTGGGGGGTGACGGTCTGCACATCAAACGCCAGCCCATAGATGGAAATCAGTGAGCTGATGGCCGGGAACAGAGAGAGGGTGGTATAAAAAGCGCAGCCGGCGGCCACCAGCGTGGTGGGGCCGGAAATCAGGCTTTTGAACGTCAGCGTGAAAATGATTTTCCAGTCCTGCCACCGCAGGGCAGAGGGGCGGGAAAATTTGGGGCCCTGGTCTGGGGCGTCCGCCCTCGATCCCTCAGCAGGGTTCAGATCGTGCTGATGCGGAGCGGCGGGATCACAGAGAACCTGCATCGTGTTTGAAGCATCCTTTTTTGGCGTGTGGCATCGCGCCTGAGGGGGCCGAACCGTGGAATGCCGGGCGCTGGGCCGGGCTTCCTGTAACGGGCGGTTCCCTTCACGGAAGAAAAAGGCGTTCTGCAATGCTCAAGGCGCTGTGCAGACGTGAAGAAACCGAATGAAGCCGGTTTTATAGTCCTTGAGGCCCCTTTTCCACGTTTTTTTAAAACAGGCCTTTTTTTGACTTGCACTTGTGACGTTCTGGCCTCATATGCACCCCCCTACGCAGCAACGCACGTGCCACTGGCCCTCTGAGGTTACGCAACGACGTCAAGCGTTCTGGCAATCGGGGTTCCGCTGTTTGGAGCCCTTCTCTGGTCGCTGGTCCGTTAGACCGTTTCGCAACTCCTCCTCGCGTATTTACCAAAAGCGATGGAGCCTTATTTTGGGGGAATGGGTGGGATGAATCCCAAAATTGCCCGTTTTTTCGCTGAGCAAAAGCCAGCAACACCTTGCCTCGTCGTCGATGTCGATCAGGTCGAGGCTCGTTATCATGCCCTGACAAGCGCTCTGCCGCATGCGCGGGTGTATTATGCCGTCAAGGCCAACCCGGCCATGCCGATTCTGAATCGGCTGGTGGGGCTGGGGTCCTGCTTTGACGCGGCCTCCTGGGAGGAAGTGTCTCTGTGTCTGGAAGCGGGTGCCGCGCCGGATGCAATTTCCTTCGGCAATACGGTCAAAAAAGTCTCCGCTATTCGCGCGGCCTATGAGGCTGGCGTGCGGATGTACGTATTTGATTGCCGGGAAGAGCTGGAAAAGCTGGCGGCGCATGCCCCGGGCTCCCGCGTCTATTGCCGCCTGCTGGTGGATAATGACGGCGCGGAATGGCCCCTTTCCCGCAAGTTTGGCACCACGCTCGACTCCGCGCGGGAGCTGATGCTTCTGGCGCGGGAACTGGGGCTGGACCCGTATGGTCTGTCCTTCCACGTCGGCAGCCAGCAGCTCTCCTCCGATGCGTATGAGGTGGCGATTGCCCGTGTGGCCGCCCTGTTTACAGACCTCAGCGCGGCCGGGCTGGACCTGCGGATGGTTAATCTGGGTGGTGGTTTTCCGGTGCGCTACCGGGCCGATGTGCCGGAAATTGACCACTTCGCGCAGGCCATCAGCCACGCCATGACCACCCATTTCGGTAATGCACTGCCGGAAATGCTGGTTGAGCCGGGCCGTTTTATTGTGGGTGAGGCCGGGGTTGTGCGCTCAGAAGTGGTTCTGGTCAGCCGCCGTGGGCGGGAAGACGGGCCGCGCTGGGTCTATCTGGACATTGGCCGCTTTGGCGGTCTGGCGGAAACGGAAGGCGAGGCTATTCGCTACGCCATTCGCACCCCGCGTGATGGCTCGCCCACCGGCCCGGTCGCTATCGCCGGCCCGACCTGTGACGGTGCGGACATCATGTATGAAAAGACAGCCTATGAGCTGCCTTTGGGGCTGGAAGCGGGTGAGCAGGTGGAACTGGATGCCACCGGTGCCTATGTGTCCACCTATTGCTCCACCCGGTTCAACGGTTTCCTACCGCTGACGGAACATTATATCTGATATGTTCCAAGGGGGTGGCTGGTCTCTTATGGGCCTGCCACCCTTGTTTTATGCCTCTACGGCTCTGACCAGACAGGACGGCAGCCCAGCCTTGTGCGGGCCTGCCTTTGCAGGAGTGCTGATCTGGCTCAACACTCCTGCGACCTTTGATGATGAGTCTGGAGAGATCTCATGAAAAAAACACGACTGCTGCTGGCGGCCCTTCTGGCCTCTGCAACCTCTGTGGTTCCGGGTTTTGCTCAGACCACCAGCACAGCAACGCCCACCGTGTCCGCTCCCCCTACGGTTGCCGATGCGGCGGCGCAGGATTTTGGACGGCTTTCCGTAGACGGCGGTACTGCCTCGGAAGATATCGGGCTGGCGCGTCAGGCGATTTTTGACGGGGATCTGGACGCCGCTGGCCGTCTGATTGCCGATGCCAATATGGCGCTGGAACGTGCGCGTGTGGACAACACAGCTTTCCAGAAAGCGGAAACCGAATTGCAGCCCAGCAAGACAAAAGCAACAACGTCCACCCATGCAGCATCCGCCAACAGCACGCCAGTGGCCTGGCTGCCGATTGATGGCGAGCTGGTGCTGGACGAGGCGATCGAACCCACCCCGGAAAAAAATGCGGCCGTTGCGGCGGCCAACCGTCACCTGCGGGCCGGGAATACCGCGCGGGCCGGGGATGTGCTGAAAGTTTCCGGGATTGATGCGGACTATATTATTGCCGCAGTGCCGCTTGAGCAGACCCGCAAGGATGTGGCCAAAGCGGCCAAATTCATCAAGAGCAATCCGTATAAAGCCAGTGAAGCATTACGGGACGCGGAAAACGCTGTGCGTTATGCGTCCGTCAATGTTCAGGCTGTGCCGCAGCAGGGTCCGGCCGCTCCGCAGGCAAAATAAGACGCTGCTTTGAGAGCAAGCCCCGGTTACGTATCTGTAACCGGGGCTTTTTCTTATGCGTTTTCTAACGGAGCGGCAGCTTTGGGGATGCCACCCTCAATCGGCAGCTCAGGGTTGCGGGACCACTCGTTCCAGGAGCCCATATAAATCCGCAGCTTTTTGAAACCAGCCTGAGAGAGCGCAACATAGGTGTTGGCGGCCCGGGCACCCTTGAAACAGTAGATGATAATATCATCGTCTGGCGTCAGACCACGGGACGCGGCGAGGTCAAGAATGTCTTCTCTGGGCCGAAAAGAGGCCTGTCCGTCAGAGACTTTCATGAAGTCATACCATTCGATCCACACAGCACCGGGGATGCGGCCTTTGCGCGGGGCGAAATCCACACCGTAAGGGGAAGAGCTTTCTGCCAGCCATTCCACTTTGTCACGGTTGTCCAGCAGTTTGACGTTCGGGTTCGTCAGGGCATGCAGAACATCCTGATAGGTCGCCATCAGGTTCGGCTGAATGCTGATCGGGAAAACTGTCCGCTCTGGCTTGGTGGTTTCCGTTGTCAGAGCGCCGCCAGCCTGTTTCCATGCCATCAGGCCGCCATCAAGAATGCCCACTTTCGGGTAGCCCAGATACTTCAAAATCCAGTAGCCACGGCATGAGCCGCCATAGCGCGTATGCAGAGCGTCTTCGTAAATGATGGCTGTTTTTTTGCCGTCCAGACCATAGTCCGAGAACAGGTCAACAAATTTGTCCTGAAGGGTCTTGAGGCCATCGTCCGTCGTTTCTGCAAGATAGGTGAAAATATCCGGCATATTGACGGCACCGGGCAGGTGGCCTGCCTCAAAATCCTTGCGGTCACGCACGTCAATAAAAACGGCGTTGCCCGTGGAGATGAGCTCCTGAACCTGTTTGGGTGAAAAAAGGACAGTGTCCAGCATTCGGTTTCTCCACAACTGTTTGAGATCGCAGACTCTAACAGCCCCGGTAAGACACCTGTAGGCCTGCACATGCGGTGCCGTTATGAGGCAGGCAGGACGCTATCGGGTTTGTGAAGAGCTGGGCGGGTTTCAGCGCTCTGTCCGGTAACCGGCTAAACATTTTTTCAGGATTCAGACAGTTTCAAAGCTGGTCTGGTGGACGTGTGCGGCTGTTCTTCTCAGGGGCTACGCTGGGAAGATTAGCCTTTTCAGGATAGAATTTTCTTCAAACACTCCGAAGGGATTAGGGCATGCAGTATCGTGAACTTGGCCGCACCGGCATTCTGGTCAGTGAAATCTGCCTGGGCACCATGACGTTTGGTCAGCAGAATACGGAAGCTGAAGGCCACGCGCAGCTGGATCTGGCGCTGGAGCATGGCGTCAACTTTATTGATACCGCCGAGCTTTATTCCATTCCACCGCGTGCCGAGACCTATGGGGCGACGGAAACCATTGTGGGTAGCTGGCTGAAAGCCCGTGGCAGCCGCGACAAGATTATTCTGACCAGCAAGGTTGTCGGGCGGAGTTCCTCCCCGTGGTTCCGGGCCGGTGGGGAGGAAGCGCGTCTGACCCCGCGCCAGATTCGCTATGCGCTGGAGCATTCCCTGCGGCGGCTGGGTACGGACTATCTCGACCTCTATCAGCTGCACTGGCCGGACCGGAAAATCGGTTTGTTTGGCGAAGGTGGCACAACTTTTACAACCGTCTCGGACGCTGAAGAAGTGCCGCTGGAAGAAACGCTGGGTGTGCTGGGCGACCTCGTGGCGGAAGGCAAGATCCGCCATGTCGGCCTGTCGAATGAAACAGCATGGGGTGTGGCCAAGTCTCTGGCCTGCGCCAGAGAGGGGACGCCGCGCGTGGCATCCATTCAGAACGCCTATAATCTGATCAACAGAACTTTCGAAATTGGTCTGGCGGAAATGGCCCTGCGGGAGAAGGTTAGCCTGCTGGCTTACTCTCCGCTGGCGCAGGGCTATCTGACCGGAAAATATCTGAACGGCGCACGGCCTGCGGGGGCGCGCACCACGCTGTTTAATCGCGGGCAGCGTTATGAAAAGCCGGGTGTGGATGTCGCGGTGGAAGCCTACATGAACCTTGCGAAGGCCGAGGGGATTGACCCGGTGCAGTTCGCACTGGCGTTTGTAACCTCCCGTCCGTTTGTGACATCCAACATCATCGGCGCAACCAGCGTGGAGCAGCTCATGACGGCTCTGACCTCAGTAAAGGTGCAGATCACGCCGGAGCTGGAAGAGAAAATCAACGCCATTCATCAGGTGCATTCCAACCCGGCTCCGTAAAGGGGGGGGCGGGGTTATTCCACCGCGGCCCGTAATCCGGCCCCGGCAGCCAGCGGGCAAAGGGGAATGGCGGCAGCCAGAAAGGCCCCCAGCAATTCCAGATCCGGTGCCCATGGCAGGCCGGTGCGGGCGGCATCAATGGCGGCGGCGCCAAAAATCAGTGCTGGTGTAATGAGTGGCAGCACCAGCAGGGGCAACAGCACACCGCCGCGTCGGGCTCCCAGCACAATGGAAGCCCCCATGCCGCCGATAAGAGACAGCACCATGGACCCCAGCAGCAGCCCCGCCAGCAAAATAGGCAGGGTGGAGGTGGGCAGGCCGAGCATGATGGCCAGTGGCACCGCAGCCAGCAGCAGCGGGACGCCGGTGGTCAGCCAGTGTGCGGTGATTTTAGCGAGGGCCACCAGTGACGGCGGCAGGCCCAGTAGCAGAAGCTGATCAAGTGATCCGTCTTCCAGCTCCGCGCCAAATAAACGGTCCAGCGGCAGCAGGGCTGCCAGCAGGGCACAGACCCAGATAATGCCGGGGGCCATATGGCGCAGCAGATCCGGTGAGGGGCCAAGGGCTAACGGAAACAGCGTGCCCGTCAGAATAAAGAAGAGGACTGCGCCCAGCGTGTCGGCCCCGTGGCGCAGAGCCAGCCGCAGGTCCCGGGCAACCAGAGCGCAAAACAGGCCCATCATGCGGCATCTCCTCTCAGGTCAGTCTCGTCAGCACCCCACCACCCACGGCTCTGGTCCGGCATACCGGGCAGCGCCAGATGGCTGACCTCTCCTAAAGGCAGAGGCACATGCGTTGTGGCGACCACAAGGCCGCCTTGTGCGCGGTGGGTGGCGATAGCCTGCCCCAGCAGTTCTACAGCAGCGGCGTCCAGCCCGAGGCTTGGCTCATCCAGCAGCCACAGTGGAGCCTGCGCCAGCAGCACGCGGGCGAGGGCCGTACGGCGCTTCTGGCCAGCAGACAGCAGGCGGGCGGGCAGGGTGGAAAGATGCAGGAGATCCACTGCTTTCAGGGCGGCATCCATGTCACCGCCTCCGGCACGGGCGAACAGGGCCAGATTTTCCCGCACCGTCAGGCTGGGCTTTAACGCATCCTGATGCCCCAGATAGGCTACGCGGGCCGCATGGGCCGTGCGGTCATGCGTAATGGGCTCACCATCCCACAGCAGAGCGCCGCCATCCGGGCGGCGTAATCCGGCCAGAACCCGCAGTAAAGTGGACTTGCCAGCGCCATTGGGGCCTGTGAGCAGCAGCGCGCCGCCGCGCTCCAGCGTCAGGCTGACATCATCCAGCACCAGCCGATCCCCCCGGAAAACCGAGAGAGACTCTGCCACCAGCCGGGGTGTGGCATCAGAAGAAAGCTCGGAGATGGGACTTCTCCTTATTGTTACCAGTTAAACACCGCCAAAGCGGGCCTGCTCGCGTTCTCGTGGTCGCCAGCCCGCTTGTGCCGCGCCAGACTGCCGGTATGTTCTAACGTCATCGGGATATCAAGCCGGCCGCCCGGAAGACCGGGTGAGCGCAAAACGCCGCACCTGGCGGCGTGCCGGCTCCGGAACGTATCACCAGCCATCGGCTGTGATCGGGGAGAAGGGTAACTATGAAGACGGTTGGGCACGATTCACTCAAGACAGGTCGCACGCTCTCGGTTGATGGCAAGACCTATCATTATTTTTCCATTCCGGAAGCGGCAAAGACCATTGGCGACGTCAGCCGTCTGCCTGTTTCGCTGAAAGTGCTGCTGGAAAATGTGCTGCGCTTTGAAGACGGCCATTCCTACAGTGTGGATGACGCCAAGGCGATTGCCGGCTGGCTGCCGGAAGGCCACAGCAGCAAGGAGGTGCCATTCAAGCCCTCTCGCATTCTGATGCAGGACTTCACCGGCGTGCCGGCAGTGGTTGACCTTGCTGCCATGCGCGACGGGATTGTGAAGCTGAACGGCAACCCCCAGAAGGTGAACCCGCTGGTGCCGGTCAATCTGGTGATTGACCACTCCGTGATGGTGGACGTCTACGGTTCGCAGGACGCGCTGCAGAAAAACATCACGCTGGAATTTGAGCGCAATGGTGAGCGTTATGCGTTCCTGCGCTGGGGTCAGGAAGCGTTCGAGAATTTCTCGGTCGTGCCGCCGGATACCGGCATCTGCCATCAGGTGAACCTGGAATATATCGCTCAGGTTGCCTGGACCGCGAATGTGGACGGCAAAGAGTATGTCTATCCGGACTCACTGTATGGCACGGATAGCCACACCACCATGATCAACGGCCTTGGCGTGCTGGGCTGGGGTGTTGGCGGTATTGAGGCTGAAGCCGCCATGCTCGGCCAGCCGATTGCCATGCTGGTGCCGGATGTGATCGGCTTCCGCCTGACGGGCAAGATGCCTGAGGGGGCGACGGCGACCGATCTGGTGCTGACAGTCACCCAGATGCTCCGCAAAAAGGGCGTGGTTGGCAAATTTGTTGAGTTCTTTGGCCCGGCTCTGGACCACCTGCCGGTGGCTGACCGTGCGACCATTGCCAACATGGCTCCGGAATATGGCGCAACCTGTGGCTTCTTCCCGGTTGATACGCTCACGCTGGACTTCCTGCGTGAAACCGGCCGTGACGAACACCGCATTAAACTGACGGAAGAATATCTGCGCGCGCAGGACATGTTCCGCACGGCAGAAACGCCGGAACCGGTCTTTACCGATATTCTGGAACTCGACCTGTCCACGGTTGTGCCGTCCATCTCCGGCCCTAAACGCCCGCAGGACCGTGTGGTGCTGAAGGAAGCCAAGACGGCGTTTGAAAAAGAACTGACCTCTTCTCTGGGCGTGCCGGCGAACGACGCGAACAAGAAAGTGCCGGTGGCCGGGACCAATTATGAAATTGGTCAAGGCGATATCGTCATTGCCGCGATCACGTCCTGCACCAACACCTCCAATCCGGCGGTGCTGATTGCCGCGGGTCTGGTGGCCCGCAAGGCGCGCGCTCTTGGCCTGAAGCCGAAACCGTGGGTGAAGACCTCTCTGGCTCCCGGTTCTCAGGTGGTGACGGACTATCTGGACCGTTCCAAACTGTCTGAAGATCTGGACGCACTGGGCTTCAACACGGTGGGGTATGGCTGCACCACCTGTATCGGGAACTCCGGTCCGCTGCCGTCTCACATTGTGGACGCCATTGAGAACAACAACCTCGTTGCGGTGTCTGTTCTGTCTGGTAACCGTAACTTTGAGGGCCGTATTTCCCCCAACGTGCGGGCCAACTATCTTGCCAGCCCGCCGCTGGTGGTTGCCTACTCTCTGCTGGGCACCATGCGGAAGGATATCACCACGGAGCCACTGGGCACATCCAAGGATGGCAAGCCCGTCTATCTGAAAGATATCTGGCCTTCCAACAAGGAAATCGCGGACCTGATCGGCTCGTCCATCAACCGTGAAGAGTTTATCCAGCGCTACAAGAACGTGTCCAAGGGCACGAAGGAGTGGCAGGACCTCAAGGTGGCCACCGGGTCTGAAACCTACAAGTGGGATTCCAAATCCACCTACGTGCAGGATCCGCCGTACTTCAAGGACATCACGCACGAACCCACCGCGCCGGGCAACATTGAGAACGCCCGTATTCTGGCGCTGCTGGGTGACAACATCACGACCGACCATATTTCTCCGGCCGGTGCCATCAAGAAAGACTCTCCGGCTGGCCGGTATCTGATGGAACACGGTGTGGAGCCGCGGGACTTCAACTCCTACGGCTCACGCCGCGGGAATGACCGCGTGATGGTCCGTGGCACCTTTGCCAATATCCGCATCAAGAACGAGATGCTGCCCGGCACGGAAGGGGGACTGTCCAGGCACTTCCCGGATGGCAAGGAAGGCGCGATCTATGATGTCGCCATGGAATACAAGAAAGAGGGCACCCCTCTGGTTGTGTTTGGTGGCAAGGAATACGGCATGGGGTCCTCGCGTGACTGGGCGGCCAAAGGCACCCTGCTGCTGGGCATCAAGGCTGTGATTGCAGAAAGCTTTGAGCGTATCCACCGCTCCAACCTTGTGGGCATGGGCGTGCTGCCCCTGCTGTTCAAGGATGGCGTGACGCGCCAGACCCTGAACCTGAAGGGTGATGAGACCATCACCATCAAAGGGCTGGAAAAAATCACGCCGCGTATGGACGTCACCATGACGATTACGCGGGCTGATGGGTCTACGCAGGATGTGGAGCTTCTGTGCCGCGTCGATACACTGGACGAAGTTGAGTATTACCGGCATGGTGGCATTCTCCAGTATGTGTTGCGTGGGATGACCAAAGCTGCCTGACGATTTTCTTGTTCCATCGGAACATCAGAATGCCGGCCCGGATAACTCCGGGCCGGCTTTTTGCCTTGAAAATGAACCTGTTGTGCTCGACGCACAGGATATTCACAAAAGCTTTGGGGACGGTGCCATTCTTGGGGGCGTCTCCCTTCAGGTACGCAAGGGGGAGCTGGTCTCCATCATCGGCCCCTCAGGGTGCGGGAAATCGACTTTTCTGCGTTGCCTGAATTTTCTGGAAATTCCCGACCGTGGCACCATTAACGCCATGGGAGTGACCATTGCGCGGGACGGCGGCCCCTGGCGGCGTGCGGATGAGCATGTGGCCCATCGGCTCCGCACCCATGTGGGCATGGTTTTTCAAAGTTTTAATCTTTTCCCGCATCTGAGCGTGCTTGATAACGTCCTGCTTGGCCCGCGTGTTGTAAAGCGCGAGACCGGACCTGCCGAGCGGGATGAAGCCATGGCTCTGCTGGAAAAGGTCGGGCTGGGCCGTGTGGCGCAGCGTTACCCTGTTTCTCTCTCCGGCGGGCAGCAGCAGCGGGCGGCCATTGCGCGCGCGCTGGCCATGCGGCCGGAGATCATGCTGTATGACGAACCGACCTCGGCACTGGACCCCATTGTGGCGGAGGAAGTGCTGGGCGTGATGCGCAAGCTGGATGATGAAGGCATGACGCAGATTATTGTGACGCACGATATGCGTTTTGCGCAGGTGGCTTCGGACACAATTGTTTATATGGATGGCGGCCACATTATTGAATCTGGCCCCCCGGAAACCCTGTGTGTTAATCCGGCGGATGATCGGACACGGCGCTTTTTGAGGACTGTTTTGTGAAACACGGCATGCGGCGCCATCTGGCCCGTTTTCTAACCGTTCCACAGTGGATTGTGTGCGCAATGGTTCTGGTGCTGCTGGCCGGGGCAGGGGGCGTGGCCCCTCAGGCTGCCCGTGCGGAACAGCCTTTGCGCTGGGCGGCCGATGCCTCGGCGGATGTGCCCTATACCTTTCACGATCTGAATGATCAGTCCCGCCTGACCGGGTTTGAATATGACCTGATGCAGTCTCTGGGCGAGCATATCCACACGCCCCTGCAATTTGTGCAGAATGACTGGGATGGTCTGATCCCCGGCCTCCAGCGCGGCCTGTATGAGATGGTGATCTGCGGGATTGAGATCACGCCCGAGCATGCCGAAGGGATTGATTTCAGCGCGCCGTATTATGTGACGTCTGAGCGGATTGTGGTGCGGCGCAATGGTCCGGCTCTGACCGGGCTCGATGCGTTGAATGGCCATGTTGTCGGCACCATCAAGGCCACGCAGGCGGAGCGCATTCTGGCCAATCATCCGCAGGTGCAGGTCCGCACCTATGATGAAGAGACCAATGTTTTTATGGATCTGGTCAATGGCCGCACGGATGCGGTGCTGATCGATGGCCCGATTGCCCAGTATTACGGCGCGACCAACCCGGACCTTCTGGTGGTGGGTGAGCCGATTGGCACGGTCTCCTACGGGATTGCCTTTGCCAAAGGGAAGAATGCCGCGCTGCGGGAGCAGGTGAATACCGCTCTGGAAGCCATGAAGAAAGATGGCAGCCTGCACCGTATTCTGGCGCGCTGGAATTTGTGGACGCCGCAGACAGCGGCCTGGGCTGAAGATGCCTCCACACCAGAAATCGAGCCGACAAGCTGGAATGATTACGTAGCCGCGTTGCACGGCTCTTCCGGCTGGCACGCCAAAGTGGCGCGTTATGCAAGCTTCCTGCCACTGCTGGCCAAAGGGGCTGTGCTCACCCTTCTGGTCTCTCTGTGTGCCATGGTGCTGGCTGTCGGGCTGGGGCTGACGCTTGCCTTGCTACGGCTCTATGGCCCGGCTCCGCTGGCCACGCTCTCTTCGCTCTATGTTGAGATTGTGCGTGGCACGCCACTGCTGATCCAGATTTTGCTGATTTTTTACGGTCTGCCGCAATGTGGCCTGAACCTGACCCCGTTTGTGGCCGGAGTGCTGGCCCTTGGGCTGAACTACGCTGCGTATGAAGCGGAAAATTATCGGGCCGGGTTGCAGTCCGTCGCGCGCGGGCAGATGGAAGCAGCTCTCGCGCTGAATATGACGCACGTGCAGGCGCTCCGCTACGTGGTCGTGCCGCAGGCCTTCCGGCTGGTGATGCCGGTCATGACGAATGACTTCATTTCTCTGCTGAAGGATTCCTCGCTGGTCAGCGTGATTACCCTTACAGAACTGACGCAGACCTATATCCGTCTTTCCTCGACCTACTTTGACTATTTTGGTACGGGTCTGATGGTTGGCGGGGCGTATCTTCTGCTGGGTCTGCCGTTTGTCCGGCTGGCTCGGATGGCGGAGAAAAAACTCTCTCAACCCCATATCAGGCGGCGTTAAACCCGCCTGCCAATGCGCTTAGGGCATGGCGGGGCCGAGAACTCACTATATTGTCTCTCTCAGGAGCATGCTTCACAAATGACACAAATAACCTGATAGGTTTGGGTTATCATCTGTTTCTGTCTGAGGGTGTAGGACGCGGCGCAAGAACCGGGCTGTCCGGTCCGATTATCCTGAGGGTGGCGGCGGGTTATGGCGGAATTTCTGCAAAAAAGTCCGGGATTGAATGGATCTTCTTTCAGCATTGCACAGCTTTGTCCGCGTGGCGGCCACAGGCTCCTTTTCCGCTGTTTCGCGAGAGACAGGGGTTAGTCAACCGACGATTTCCCGCCATATTGCGTTGCTGGAAGCGCATTACGGCACAACGCTGTTCGCGCGTACCACCCGCAGCCTGATGATGACGGAAGACGGGCGCAGCCTGCTTCCGCATGCGTACGAAGTGCTGGAAATTCTGGAAACGGCAGAAACCGTTCTGGGCCGCCGGAGGGCGTCTGTCTCCGGTCTGGTCCGGTTAGGAATGACAACGGCCTTCGGGCTGTATTTCACCAGCCGTCTGGGTGAGCTGCTGGAACGGCACCCCGATCTTTCCGTCGAAGTTGTGATCCGCGATGGGTTTGGGGATCTTGTGGAAGAAGGGCTGGATCTGGCCGTCCGCGTTGGCGACATTGCCGAAGGCTCCCTGATTGCCCGCAAGCTGGGTGTGGTCCGTAAGTGGCTGGTCGCCTCTCCGGCCTGTCTGGCCCGCTGTGGTACGCCGGAACACCCCAGAGATCTCCCGGAATATCCTGCCATTGTCTATAACTATGGCGGCGGCCGGCATGACTGGCACCTGTTCCGGGATGAGGAAGAAAGCGTTATCGCACCGTCTACCGTGTTCCGCGCTAATAGTAGCGAGGCCGTTCTGTCTGCCGTTCTGGCGGATATCGGGATTGGCCTGCTGCCGGAATTTCAGGTGCGTGAGGGTGTAGAGGAAGGCAAGCTCGTCCGGCTTTTCCCGGACTGGCGTATTCCCAATCTGCCCTTCTATGCCGTGCATACCGGCCCGCGCACATTGCCGCTCCGCACCCGGACAGTTCTGGATTTTCTGGTGGAAGTCTCTTCAGAAGTCCTGCGGGACGATCTGTCTGGCTGACCGGACGTTGTGGGCGGGCCAATGCCGCCCACTGCACCGCCCTTTTAGCTATGAAAGCCGGGGTCTGTGGCAACGGCTGGCGGCAGAGGAACGCTGCTGTCCATCTCGCCTTTGTAACTCTTGCGCAGGTAAGGCAGCCAGCCTTTCAGCCAGTTATCGGTCCGGCCTACAAAATCAGCCACCACAGGCGCGTCCGCCATACCACCATGTGACCAGTTCTCCGGGGAGCCCGGCACAGTCGCTTTCGGGCCGGGCAGCGCCGGGCTGATCAGGGTGTGAATGGTCGCAAAATCCACGCCTTTTCCAGATTTACTTTTTTCAATGCGCGTCCATGCCGCATCCACCAGCACCGGCGGGAGCTGAAAGCCCATCATGCCCAGTCGTTGCAGGGCAGGCGGGATGAAGAGCGGGCTGCTCATCATACCCTGCAGAGCCTGATTGGATGTGAGGAACAAATTGTTGGCCACCTTGATGGGGGACGTCATCCAGCATTCTGTCCGGTTGCCGTCCTGCGGCAGGTCTCCCACCGTAAAGTTAAAGGTGTTGTGGCACTGGGCTGGCAACTGTTCTGTTTCAGAGGTCGGGAGAGATTGCGTCGTGGCCTGCGCAATGATGAAGCCGGTGACGGCCCCCTGTTCTGAACGCACGAAGATGGAGGTCAGCACCTCTCCGTGGTCAACGTCATCCTGATAGTTCAGGACCGGATGCCATTTGCCCGCAGGAAGCGGGAGCTGCCGCCCGGCAAAGGGAATTACGCCTTCAAACTGCGCATCCATCGGCGGCTGCGAGATCATGCGCCGTCCTTCATCTGCGTTGGGCTGTGCATCCGTGCTTGTGGCCGAGCGGCCCATCATATGGCCCACTTTGGACGTCAGCGTTCCATAATAAGGCAGCCGATTGACCAGCCAGGGGGCCGGGAACAGCACGGAAAACACTCCGCACACACCGGTAGTAATCAGGGCGGTGCGCCACAGGGGCGCCCGTTGCCAGAGGCGGGTAAAAGCGGACATGCCGGGTTGCTCAGTTCACACAGTTCAAAGGCGGAAGGTAAGGCCAGTCGGGAAGACTGGCCTTACGGCGTCAGGCGGGCATGAATGGCGTCACCATTATCAGGCGTACCATCCGCAATCTTGGCGGTAATCGTGCCGTCGTCTTCCCGAACGATGCGCACCATCTCTGCCCCTTGCTGGCGGGCCACAATCAGCGATTCACTGATCATATCTTCAATGGAGCGCACCAGATCACGCGCGGAGGCCGAATCGCCCATGCGGCTCTGGCGGCGCATCACGTCAATCAGCAGCCCGGCATCAATGCCGCCGGTTTCCACTTTCAGGCCGTAGCTTTCAATCATACCTTCGATTTCCAGCGCGGAAACGCGGGCAATATCCAGCCCCTTCAGGGCGCGGAACACAAAAATGCGGTCCAGACGGTTGAGCACTTCCGGTGCAAAGCCTGCCTGACGCAGTGCCTCGACCGACTCGGCGCGCATGCGGTCCGGGTCATTATGCAGGCGGTCAGCAATTTCCGTCAGCGCATCGGTGGCAATGTTGGAGGTCAGCACAAAAATGCAGCGTACGGTGGAAATCTGCTGCCCGGTGGAGGCTTCCGTCACATGCCCGTCATTCCAGGCAGTCAGGAACTTTTTGAAGACATCCGGGTGGGCTTTTTCAATTTCGTCCAGCAGCACCACGGCATCCGGCTTTTCCTTCAGGCCGCCGGTCAGCTTGCCGTACGTGTCGGACCCTACATAGCCTTTGGGGGAGCCAAAAAGCTGGGTGGCGGCATGCGGGCTGCTCATCTGCGTCATGTCAAAATGCAGCAGAGGGCGTTCAAGCTGGCGGGCCAGCTGTTTGGCCAGATAGGTTTTGCCGGTGCCGGGTGGGCCTGCCAGCAGGAAGATGCCGACCGGTTTGCCGCGCACCTGGAGCGCCAGACGGCGGCGCAGCTGCGTGGCAATATCCTCACACACCTGATCCTGCCCGATAACGCGGGCGCGCAGGTTGGCAGCCAGTTCCTCGGCATCAATTGTTGTTTCCCGCTGTTCCCGCGCCAGCATTTCTTCCAGCGCGTTGCGGTTGGTCAGTCTGGCGAGAACGTCCATCATCCACCCCCGTCGGCGTAAAAGGCCCTTGCGTGCGAGCCGTTCAGCGCGTGTTTCAAATAACAGCCCCCCGATTGTCAGCACTCCACCCAGAGCAGCCAGCACCGGCCATGCAGGCGCGCACCACTCCATGAAGTGGGTCAGGGAGGCCAGCGAGAGGTGCAGGCTGATGGCCATCTGGACACTGGCAAGCACCAGAAAGATGACCATCATCAGCGGCATCAGCCGGTTAAGGGCCGGGAGCAGGCCTTTCATTGCGCAATCACCGTCAGGCCAAGTGTGTCACCCTGATGCATGATGGGCAGGGCCTGCGGGCCAAACATGGTCACCACACCGCTGCCTATCCCGACATTACCGGGGTCAGACGACGGAATGATATCAACATTTCCGGCGACTGTAATGGGAAGAATGAGAACCGTTGGTTTAGGCTGAAGCAGCACGGTCTGGCGTGTGGTTCCACAAATCACGGTCACAGTGCCTCCTGCTCCGGTTGCATCAAAAATCGGCATAGCCACCAGCCGCAATTCCCGCCGTTTGACGGCTGCCAGAATATCGGCCTGTTCTTTTTCAGAAAAGCTGGACATGGCCAGCGCATCAGCCGCCTTGTCCGGCGCAATGAGGGAAAACTGCACGCCGGGGCGCGGCTGCGCGGTCCCGCTATTCTGGTCCGCAGCACCCCCGGCAAGAGGAGCGGTGCTCTCCCCGGTGCTGGAGCCAGAATAATGATAACCGGCCCCGGCTACCAGAGCGCAGGTGGCAAGCGCCACCATAAGGAGGCGGAAATGGGAGGGTTTTTCCTCTTTTTCCGTCTGTGCCTTGTATGCGGGGTCAGGCGAATGAGTCATGAAGCAATCAGACATACCCGGGCAGGAAAGTGCAAGTTCTGAGCTCTTAGCAAAGCCCGGAAAAGAACGCATGCCCATTAATTTCTTTTTCACGAATTCGCGGGCCGGGGCGGCTCGACTCTGTTTCCGCCCTTGCAGCCTGGCAGTGTATCCCCTACATGAAGGATCATCCTTTCATTGAATCAGAATTTTGGGGGGTGGCCTTGACGGGCCGCCTTTTTTGCATTGGACGCTGATCTGCCTGCTCATTCCGATCTTGAAGCCCGGCTTGTCGCCCTTGTGGCGCCAACGCTGGAAGACCTGGGATATGAAATTGTCCGCGTTGCGGTGCTGGGGCGTGAAAGCCCGACCGTGCAGATCATGGCTGACCGTGCCGATGGTTCGCTGATCAGCGTGGAAGACTGTGAACGTATCAGTCATGCAGTAGGCGCTGTGCTGGACGTGGAAGACCCCATTCCGGGGGCGTGGACTCTTGAAGTCTCGTCTGCGGGAATCGACCGGCCGCTGACCCGTGCCAAGGACTGGAACCGGTTTGCCGGGCATCAGGCCAAGGCCGAAGTGCTGGTGCCGATTGATGGCCGCCGCCGGTTTTCCGGTGTTGTGCTTGGGGCGGAAGATGGTATTGCCCGGCTGCGGCTGGATGATGGGACCGAGGCCGCGCTGCCGCTGGAAGAAATCCGGCGGGCAAGACTGGTCCTGACAGATGCCCTGATCGAGGCGAGTGCGCAGATGGCGCGCCCGACTGAGACGGGTGAAGAAGAAAAGAGCAAGGCCGGGGAAGAAGATCCGGCCGGGCGCAAGTTACACTGATCAAGCCGCCTGCTTTGGAGAGCTGAGAGTATGGATACCTCTGTTTCCCGTCCTGAACTGCTGCTGGTTGCAGATGCTGTCTCGCGCGAGAAGGGAATCGAGCGCGAGGAAGTTCTGGAGGCCATGGAGCAGGCCATCCAGAAGGCCGGTCGTGCAAAATACGGGCACGAAAAAGATATTCGCGCGACAATCGACCGCCGCACGGGGGAAGTCCGTCTTTCTCGCTGGACGGAAGTTGTCGAGACGGTAGAGAACGAAGAAACTCAGATTCCGCTGGCGATTGCCTGCAAATTCCAGCCGGAAATCAAGGCTGGGGAGTATCTGGTTGATCCGCTGCCGCCGATTGATTTCGGCCGCATTGCCGCCCAGACCGCCAAGCAGGTGATTGTTCAGCGCGTGCGTGAATATGAGCGCAAGCGCCAGTACAATGAGTTCAAGGATCGTGTAGGCGAGATCATCAACGGCACCGTCAAGCGGACCGAGTATGGCAACCTCATGGTTGAAATCGGCTCTGCGGAAGCGCTGCTGCGCCGTGATGAGCTGATCCCGCGTGAAACGTTCCGCAACTCGGACCGCGTGCGTGCGTATATCTATGATGTGCGTGACGAACCGCGTGGCCCGCAGATCTTCCTGTCCCGCACGCATCCGGCCTTCCTGGCTAAGCTGTTTGCGCAGGAAGTGCCGGAAATCTACGACGGCATCATCGAAATCAAGGCTGTGGCGCGTGACCCAGGGTCCCGTGCGAAAATGGCCGTGATCTCCCGTGATGCGTCCATCGATCCGGTCGGTGCCTGCGTTGGTATGCGTGGCTCCCGCGTGCAGGCCGTTGTGGCCGAATTGCAGGGTGAAAAAATCGATATCATCCCCTGGAGCCCGCAGGCTGCCACCTTCGTGGTGAACGCCCTTGCTCCGGCTGAAGTCAGCAAAGTGGTGATGGATGAAGAAGCTGGGCGCGTTGAAGTCGTGGTGCCGGATGAGCAGCTGTCGCTGGCCATCGGGCGTCGTGGCCAGAACGTGCGTCTGGCCAGCCAGCTGACGCGCTGGGATATTGATATCCTGACCGAGGCTGAAGAATCCGAGCGTCGTCAGGAAGAATTCCGTCGTCGGACCAATCTGTTTGTGGAAGCGCTGGACGTTGATGACGTCATTGCAGGGCTGCTGGTCACAGAAGGGTTCCACACGATCGAAGAACTGGCCTATGCTGACCCGGACGAGCTGATTGGGATCGAAGGGTTTGACGAGTCGGTCGTCAGTGAGCTGGTTCAGCGCGCTGAAGGCTATCTGGTGCGTCAGGAAGAAAACCTTGATACCAAGCGCCGTGAGCTTGGTGTGACGGACGATATTGCCAATCTCGGGGTCTTCACAAACCAGATGCTTGTGACGTTGGGCGAAAAAGGTGTAAAAACCCTTGACGACCTCGCGGACCTGGCTGGTGACGAGCTTGTCGAGATTCTCGGATCCGATGCTATTGAGGAAGATGCTGCCAATGAAATCATCATGGCGGCACGTGCTCACTGGTTTGATGGAGAAGAGGGTAAGCCTTCCGGTCAGGAAGAGGGCTAAGCAGGTCTTTCGGGCCTGACGAACAATGAGTGGTGATTTGCCCGAAGCGTATGATGATGAGAAAGGTCCCCTGCGGCGTTGCGCGGTAACGCGTGAGCAGGGGCAGCCTGCCCTGATGATACGGTTTGTGGTATCACCCTCTGGTGTGGTGGTGCCGGATCTGGACGCTCGCCTTCCCGGTCGGGGAATATGGTTGAGCGCCCGGCGGGATGTGATAGAACAGGCCCGCAAACGCGGTGTGTTCGCACGGGCTGCGCGGTGTCAGGTTACGGTGCCGGAGGATCTGTCTGCTCAGGTAGAGGCAGGTCTGCACCGGCGGATGGTGGAACTTCTTGGGCTGGCACGGCGTGCCGGGCAGTCCATAAGCGGTTTTATGAAGGTGCGGGAATGGGTCACACAGCGTCGTGCTGTCGTGATTGTTCACGCATCGGATGGAAGCGGAGATGAACTTGGTCGGCTCGTGTCGGGCGCCAGGGACCTCCCCGTGGTTGAGGCGCTTTCGACGGAAGACCTTGCAAAGGTTTTTGGGCGGGAGCGAGTTGTGAATGCGGCGCTGGCGGCCGGGGTTCTGGCCTCGCGTCTGTGTTGTGAGAATAAGCGTTTTTCGGGGGTTGCCGATGGTGGCTCCCGGGTTCGTCGGACCTTTCCGGCGGATGGGTGTGAACAGGCGGGTCAATGAGCGAAGGCAAGGATCAGGATCAGGGTAAGGGGCGTCTGTCCCTTCGACCGGCAGGGCGTTCGGAAGTCGGACGGACGGTTGATGCCGGGTCCGTGCGGCAGAGTTTCAGCCATGGGCGCTCGAAGGTTGTACAGGTTGAGGTGCGCAAAAAGCGTGGCCCCGGTACTCCTGGTAGCGCTGGTGGACGAGGTGCCGGTGGACGGGCCGGGGGTGGTCGTACCCTGACGGCTGCTGAACTGGCCATGCGCCAGCGTGTGCTGGCGGAACAGACAAAAGCAGCCGCTGAGGCTGAACGGCGCGAAGCCGAACGGCGCGAACAGGAAAAAATTCAGATCCTGTCCGCTGCTGAAGAAGCGCGTCGTCGGGAAGAAGACGGAAAGCGCGCTGCAGAAGAGCAGGCCGCAGCTGAAGCTGAGGCAGAAGATGCCGAGCGTAAGGCTCGTATCGACTCCATCAAGCAGATTGAGCCGAAAGGCCCCGTTGTGTCGGCTGTGCCGATCCCGGGTGAAGTCACACTGGCTCCGCCGGTTAGCCGCCTGAAGCCTCTGGCTGAACGCGCCATCATGCCGGCGCGTCCGCTCAAACCGGCAACGCCGCGTCCGCAGCCTGCTACTGGCGCCGGTGCGGAAGCCCCGGCTGCACAGACCCTGCGTCTGCGTGGTCGTGGTGCAGAGGGTGAGGACGAACCGCGTCGTGCTCCCTCCCGTCGTCCGGGTGGTGGGGCTCCGCCAAACCGCAAGAGCGCTGGTCCCCGCAAGGGTGATTCCGGGCGTCGTGCAGGCCGTATTGACGTGCAGGCCGCGATCGAAGGTGATGATGACAAGACGCGTTCACTCGCATCTGTTCGTCGCCAGCGTGAGCGTGAACGCCGTCAGGCTGAACTCGAACGTCTGCGTGCCGATCAGGTCCGTGTGGTGCGTGATGTTATTCTGCCGGAAACCATTACCGTGCAGGAACTCGCCAACCGTATGGCCGCCCGTCAGGGTGAAGTCATCAAGGCGCTGATGAAAAACGGCGTTATGGCGACTGTCACGCAGAGCATTGATGCCGATACGGCTGAACTGATCGTTGAAGAATTCGGCCACCGTGTGCGCCGTGTTTCCGAAAGCGACGTTGAGCTGGGCATTGAAGGTGTTGAGGATCAGCCCGAAGAGCTGAAGTCTCGTCCGCCTGTTGTGACCGTGATGGGCCATGTTGACCATGGTAAGACCTCCCTGCTTGATGCTCTGCGCACCACGGATGTGGCCGCAGGGGAAGCCGGTGGTATTACCCAGCATATCGGTGCCTATCAGGTTACTCTGAAGTCCGGCGCGAAAATCACGTTCCTGGATACACCTGGACATGAGGCGTTTACCGCCATGCGTGCCCGCGGTGCATCTATTACAGACGTGGTGGTGCTGGTGGTTGCTGCGGATGACGGCGTGATGCCGCAGACGATTGAAGCCATCAAACACGCCAAGGCTGCGAATGCGCCGATTATTGTGGCCATCAACAAGATCGATAAGCCGGGTGCCAATCCGGACCGGGTGCGGCAGGAACTGCTGAACCACGAGATTGTTGTGGAATCCATGAGCGGTGACGTTCAGGACGTTGAAGTGTCTGCCACCAAACGTCTGGGTCTGGACCAGCTGGAAGAAGCCATTCTTCTGCAGGCCGAGATTCTGGACCTGAAGGCAAACCCGGATCGCTCTGCTGAAGGCGCGGTGATTGAAAGCCGTCTGGATCGAGGCCGTGGCTCCGTGGCCTCTGTGCTGGTGCAAAAAGGCACCCTGCATAAGGGCGACATTGTTGTGGCGGGTTCCGAATGGGGCCGTGTGCGTGCGCTGATTGATGACCGCGGTCGTCAGGTAGCGGATGCAACACCTTCCATGCCGGTGGAAATTCTGGGCCTGACTGGCGTGCCGTCTGCCGGTGCACCGTTTGTGGTCGTGGAAAATGAAAACCGCGCTCGTGAGATCTGTGAATTCCGTCAGCGTAAGCTGAAGGAGCATCAGGTTGCTGGTCAGGTTGCTGCGCGCGGCACGCTGGACCAGATGCTGGCCCGTATTCAGGCTGGTGAGCAGAAAGAAGTTGCGGTTCTTATCAAGGCCGACGTGCAGGGCTCTGCTGAAGCAATTCAGACAACAGTCCTCAAGCTGGCGCATGAAGAAGTTGCTGTGCGGGTGCTCAACGCAACGGTGGGGCAGATCACGGAAAGTGATGTGCAGTTCGCCAAGGCGTCTGATGCCATCATCATTGCCTTCAACGTGCGTGCCACGGCGCAGGCCCGTACACTCGCCCAGCGCGAGGGTGTGGAAATTCGCTACTACTCCATCATCTATCAGGTGGCGGATGACGTGGAACAGCTGGTGCGCGGCAAGATTGCGCCCAAGCATCGCGAGAAGTTCCTGGGTTATGCCGAAATCCGCAAGGTTTTCGAAATTACCAAGGTCGGCAAAGTGGCCGGGTGTTACATTACAGAAGGCGTGGTCAAGCGCGGCTGTGGTGTGCGTCTGCTGCGTGATGGCGTGGTGATCCATGAAGGTGATCTGAGCCAGTTGAAGCGCTTCAAGGACGATGTGAAGGAAGTGGCCAAAGGCTACGAGTGCGGTCTGTCTTTCGCGGGGTATAATGACCTGCGCGAAGGTGACGTGGTCGAGTGCTTTGAAAGCGAACTGGTGCCTGCATGAGCCGTCGAAACGGATCAGGCAAGGCAGGGATTGGAGGGCCGGCGGGGTATCTCGCCGGTCTTTCTCCTTTAGGGCCGTCTCAGCGCCAGTTGCGCGTGGGCGAAGAAGTGCGGCGTGTGCTGGCGGAACTGTTCGCCCGCACCACCTTCCGGGACCCGGATCTGGCAGATGCCACGGTCACGGTTACGGAAGTCCGGCTTTCTCCTGACTTTAAACACGCCACTGTCTTTGTGGCCCGTCTGGGCCGCAGTGATATTGATGCGTTGCTGCCTGCGCTCAAGCGGGTGGCGCCCTGGCTGCGTACACAGATGTCGCACAAGCTGCGTCTGCGTGCCGCACCAGAACTGCACTTCCAGCCGGACACCACGCTGGATGTCGCCATGCATATGGATTCTCTGCTGAAATCCCCGGATGTTCAGCGCGATCTGACGGCTAAAGATCAAGCCGACGAAGAACCGGAAGACTAAGACTTCCGGGGCTTCTGACTGTTCAGCTCTTCCAGGGCTGAACAACGGGGCGGATTGCAAAATTACTTTGAATCCGCACCACACCCGGCATCCGGGATAATTCTTCTTTATGAATACGCTCATAGTCTGACATATCGCGCGCTTCTACGCGCAGCAGATAGTCAGCATCGCCTGTCATCAGGTAGCATTCCTTCACGTCCGGGCATTCCCGCGCGCGGCTTTCAAAGCGGCGCAGGCAGTCGTCTGTCTGGCGTTCCAGCGTGATCTGCACAATGACGGTGGACATGCTGTGGACCGCGTTTTTATCAATAATGGCGCGATAACCCTGAATAACCCCTTCCTGTTCCAGAATTTTTACCCGACGCAGACAAGCGGACGGGGAGAGGCCAACTTTCTGGGCCAGCTCGGCATTACTCATGCGCCCGTCATGCTGGAGGTGGCGTAGAATCGAGTCTGTCAGGCGGTCGAAGATCATAAGGCGATATCCTGCTTTTTTACGCATTTTATAGAGAATTATGCCGCATATGTCGCATTTTATGCGACTGATCGACAGGATATGCCATAGGTTTTTTGTTAAGGTTTTGGGATCGAAATGTCCTGGGTGGTTGCTGTGGCGTCTTCCTGTGTTTCTGTTTCTCCCAACTGGCCGGCTCATCGGGCCGGCGCTGTCCTCACGATTGATCTCGCGGCCATTGCAGCAAACTATCGTCTGCTGGATGCCAGAACGCCCGGTGCGCTCTGTGCCGCCGTGGTGAAGTCTGATGCGTATGGGCTGGGTGCCGCACAGGTCGCCCCCGTGCTGGAGCAGGCCGGGGCGCGGCACTTCTTTGTGGCTCATGTGGATGAAGGCCTTGCCCTGCGGCAATGGGTCTCTCCTGCAGCGCAGATTACGGTGCTGCATGGGGCGCGGCCTGAGGCTGCGGAAGACTGTGTGCGGTCTGGTTTGCGCCCGGTTTTGAATTCTCTGGAACAGGTGAGCCAGTTGCAGGCGCTGGCGGACAAGCTTGGCCGCCCGCTTGATGCAGCTTTGCAGCTGGATACCGGCATGTCCCGCTTTGGGCTTTCCGGAGCGGATGTCCGCACGCTGGTGCAGGAGCCTGAGCGGTTGCGAGGCATTTCGCTCAGCCTGATTATGAGCCATCTGGCCTGTGCGGATACGCCTGAGAACCCGGCCAATGCGGAACAGCTTCAGACCTTGCAGACCTATGTCGCTCTGTTGCCAAAAGCGCCGCTCAGTCTCGCGGCCTCCTCAGGTATTTTTCTGGGGCAGGCGTTTCACCAGAGCATCGTCCGTCCCGGTGCGGCTCTGTATGGCATTGCGCCCAACACATCTGGCCCCAATCCGCTGGCGCCTGTTGTGAAACTTCAGGCGCATATCCTGCAAATTCGTCAGCTCTCCAAAGGGGACAGGGTGGGATACGGGCTTACATGGCAGGCGGATGGCCCGCGGCGGGTCGCAACCATTGCCACAGGCTACGCGGATGGCTTTGCGCGGCAAGGGGCAGGCAAGGGCTGTGCGTGGTTTGGCGGCCAGCGTTTGCCCATTCTCGGTCGTATTTCAATGGATTCCATGACCGTAGATATTTCCCATGTTCCGGAAGGGCAGATTGCCGCAGACGATACGGTGGATCTGCT
>NZ_LHZA01000026.1 GCF_001580535.1 Acetobacter cerevisiae
CATTCCTGACCACGTTCGTTGTCTGGTGATGATACAGACCAACCGGAGGGCAGCACCACGCACAATCTGGAATCAGTGGGATTCCCGGAACGCATGACGGGCGCTTACACCGCATAGCCTCCCGCCTGCCCTCTTCGGCGTTGCGGCCTTCCAGTCCATTAGCGCCTCACAAAGCTTCGCCAGAAGCGAACCAGAAGCCCGCACAGACTCATCCACACCTTCCCGGCACAGTGACACCAGCAAGACACCCAAGGCCACTCAGCGACTCTCTGTGGGCGTGTCGGCCTGCGTTGCCCTGCAAAACGCCCGGAGTCCCATTCCCCGGTCCCTAAAAGGCAATTTCGCTCAGGATTTCCGGTTTCAAAGAACGGTCTAAACCCACGACCACGGTGGTATTCGAGATTGCCTTGTGGTGGATCACTGGCCTTAGGTTTCATTCTGGCTATCGCTGACCGTCCACGGGTGGCCTTCCAGTCCCGCCCAGTCATCGGCAAGTCTGCATATAGGCTTCCACTTTGGCCGTGGAAATCGGACAGCTCAATTCCGTAATGTTGCTGCTATAATAAGGAAACTTTGAAAAACACTAGGGAGTTCGTGCCCCTACAGGAGAGAAACCCTTAAGGGATACCTGACAGCTGAGAGGCATCTGACACGATAAACCTATGATTGGTTATCTTGGTTTGAATAGATCAAGGCCACCTTCAAGAGCCATGAATGATCTGTCAGATAACCGCCGAAGGCCAGCCCTGACAGGTGCCTTCATGCGGTCCAAAGAGCTTCAATTCTGACCCTAAATCTGATTGCACAATGTTCCTTATATTCAACAACAAACGAAAAACACTAGGGAGTTCGTGCCCCTATCGGAGAGAAAGCCTTAAAGAACGCTCTCAGCCTGAAGTCCTGAGCCAATCTCTGACCAAGATAATCTGATGATTGATAAACTCTGGTCTGAATAAGCAAATCACCTTCAAGACCTTCGAGCAGAAGCCTGTGGAAACCTCAC
>NZ_LHZA01000119.1 GCF_001580535.1 Acetobacter cerevisiae
CCGCGCGCGGGCTGCCACAGGCCAGAACAGAACACAGGCCGCCAACGGCAATGAAAGCCGCGGCAATGATGGCACGGAACGGATGGCGCAACATGCTTGGCGTGAGGCCGCCCATCACACTGTCCAGAGAGGACATGTCTGACGACCAGCCAGCCAGCCCGAACAGGAAGGTAAACGGCAGGATCAGCACGCCAAACACATCTTTGAGCAGCGTCAGAAAGCTCATCACCACCGGCGGCAGCAAGACGAACGCCACCCCGAGCGCGACATCCACCACCAGAACGACAAGTGCGGGCGTGACAGAATTATTCTTCATGCCCGCACTTTACTGCAAAATGTGTCAGGATTTCAGTCTTTCCACCACTTAACGGGCTGCGGCTCATCATTTTCCACCACCAGCACCTCGTCTTCTTCCACCGCAGGTTCAAGCGGTTTCAGGCGCGGGCGACCACGCGGGCGCGCTTCCAGCTTTTTGCGCAGAGCCTGCATTTCCTCTTCCAGCGCTTCCACGGTGCGCTGGGTGCTCCGCAGGTTACGCCCGGCTTCGGTCAGCTCTTCCTCACGCTCAGCCAGCTTGGCCTTCAGCTCACGCACCATGATATCCACATGGGCCTGACGGGTTTCAAGCCCGCGCTGCGTGGTCTGCATCGACTCAATCTGGCGTTCTGCTTCTTCCACGCGCAGTTTTTCGTCAGCCAGCTGGCGGCGCAGTTTGGAAACTTCCGAGTTTTCTTCATCGGAAAAATGCACAGCGCGCGATGTCGTCGCCGTACGCGGCATGGCCAGCGTGCGAGGGGTTGTGCGTGCCAGAGAATGTTTCTCTACCTGCACATCACCATCTTTTACAAAACGGCGGCGTTTGCCCTGAGCGGGATCTGCTGCGGGGCGGGGCGTTCCTGCACGTGCGCGGCCGGGCGATCCAAGCCGTTCCAGAGCGTTGCGCAGGGAGGCTTCTTCAAAAGCCTCATCACGTTTTTCGTCACCCCGTGAGGTGGATAAAAATGATGGTGTCTTCATAAATTCGGAAGTCACGCTTCTTTATACTTTCCTGACTCTGTCAAACATGAAAACCGGATTTGCCACACAAAACTGATGCTGGACGATGCGCCCACTCCAGCCAGAGCAACCCGGAAAACGTTTTTCCCTGCCCAGGGCAAGGTGGGTATGACCCAACAGGTTCCATGATATTTGTTGGTAAAGACCTGCCTTAGCTTTAAAAGCACTCAGACGGGTTTGTCGCTCCTGCTTATCACGCATTTCCCGGTTTTCAAAGGGTTTCTGGGAATAGCGCCCCTGTTTTCTATGAAAAATCCGTCATTTAGCGCAACATACCGCCTGACCTGCTTAAAACAGCGCAAGAAGAAATATTAAAATATCTTTGCAAAATGGACTGTATTTTTAAAAAGTCCTCAGCAGAAGAGCATAATCATTTTTTAGTGTTATTACTTCAAAAACACGGGTGGTTTTAAAAAAACAACCACCCGTAAAACTGATTTTATACCGCTGGCCGCTGTGCTGCTGGTGTCCAGACAAGGTCCGTCTTGCCATCCTGATTAAAATGCCTCGCCAGCACGAAGAAATAATCAGACAACCGGTTCAGCATTTTTAAAAGTTCCGGGTTCAGCGCCTCCTGCTGCGCCAGAGCCACCATACGCCGCTCTGTTGTACGAGTCTGCGTGCGGGCCAGATGCGCCCATGCGGCAGCCTGCGTGCCACCGGGCAGCACAAAACTGGTCAACGGGGCCTGCGCCTGCCGCAACTGTTCTACCCAGAGCTCCAGTTCCACCACAATCTCCCCGCTCAGGCGGCTGGCTTTCTGCGCTTTGGGGCCTTCCGGCTGGCACAGATCAGCACCCATATCAAAAAGCCAGTTCTGGAGCTGCGCCAGTTGCGTGGCATCTTTGCTGTCCGCCGCCACATGGCTGCGCAACAGCCCGACCACGGCATTCAGTTCATCCAGACAGCCCATGGCTTCAATCCGTGCACTATCCTTAGTCACCCGGGAACCATCGCCCAGAGACGTCTGCCCGGCATCTCCGCCACGGGTC
The DNA here is from genome assembly GCF_001580535.1 of Acetobacter cerevisiae. Classification (GTDB taxonomy): domain Bacteria; phylum Pseudomonadota; class Alphaproteobacteria; order Acetobacterales; family Acetobacteraceae; genus Acetobacter; species Acetobacter cerevisiae. The sequence continues at coordinate 2,049 of NZ_LHZA01000119.1, forward strand.
ACAACACGATCAATGCGGATACTCATACGCTCATCCCTTTTCCTGCAGGCAGGTTTCTGCTTCCGCCCCGCCCGGTTCTGCCTCTATAAGGCGGCATCATGCTTTCATTATCCAGTCTTCTCCGTTCATGGCGCGTCTGCGGCGCTCTGCTTGCTGGCACCGGCACCATTATGGGCGCGCTCACCGCCCATCTGCCCGAGGCTGATTTCGGCCCCGGTGGCCGCCTGATGGCGCATGGCGCACTGGAAATGCAGATGTGGCACGCCCTCGCCCTGCTGGTGCTTGGCCTGACCACGCGGGACCGCCCGACCAAACCGCTGGCCCTTGGCGGGTGCGGACTTCTGCTGGGCACACTGCTGTTCTGCGGCGGCGTGTATTACACCGCCTTTACCGGCCAGCATGCTGCCCACGTGGCCCCGACCGGGGGAAGCATTCTTATTCTGTCCTGGGTCTGCCTTGCTGCCGGATGGGTGCGCGGATGACCGAGACTATTCGCGGTGCATGGCTTGGGCCGGAAGGGCTGGAAGCGGTTCTGGAACAGGATTTACAGCGGCGCGGCGTGAGCGTGGACCGCTGGCACGGCCAGCTTGCCTTATCCTCCCAACCCTCCGTATTTTCACCCTGGGCGCTGGATGTGTGGGAAGAGCCGGAACTGGTCACCATTCCCTCCATCAAAGGGGCCGCAAAAATCCTGCGTGCCCGCCAGCGAAACTGGGGACTTTATGCCGCCGACTTCTTCCGCCGCGCTGCGCTGATTGAAGACAATCTGCCCCCCATCAAAGCCGCCCCCCTCACCTTCCCGACGGCAGCGCCCACTGCGCCGCTGGGCGCATGGACCTTGCTGAGCCCGGAGACCATGTTGTTTTCCGCCCGCAAGAGCAGCCCGTTTATCAACGGTGCGCCAAAGTTTGTGGAAAACCGGACTGGCCCTCCATCCCGCGCTTATCTGAAACTGTGGGAAGCCTGCACCCTGCTGCGCCGCTGGCCGCAACCGGGTGAAACCTGTCTGGATCTGGGCGCCACCCCCGGAGGCTGGACATGGGCTATTGCCGAACTTGGTGCGGATGTTACGGCCATTGACCGCGCCCCGCTGGACCCGGCTGTGGCCGCCATGCCGCATGTGCAGTTCCAGCAGGGCAGCGCCTTTGGGCTGGAACCGTCTTCCTTCCCGGAAGTGGACTGGGTGTTTTCCGATATCATCGCCTACCCGGCCCGCCTGCTGGCGCTCGCCAGACGGTGGATTGAGTCAGGCCGCACCAAAAACATGGTGCTGACGGTCAAATTTCAGGGCGAAACGGATCATGAGACCGTGACAGCCTTTGAGGCCATTCCCGGCGGCAGCCTGCGCCATCTGGCCCATAACAAGCATGAGCTGACGTTTTTCTGGTCGCAGGCCGGGGCCGCCTCAGCGGCTGCGGTCTAACAGCCGCTCGCCCCAGCGCACCAGCACAATCGCCAGCAGGAAACACAGCACCATCAGGCCAGCGGCAATCATCTGCTGCTGGCTGGCGTTGCCGTCGGCGGCCAGAACCTGAAGCACAGCCGAGCCGGCATGCTGGCCAGTTTTGCGGTCCACCCACGGCAGCAGGCTCAACCCTTCCCGTAGCAGGGCAATCAGCAAAGCCGTCAGCGCGACGGTACAGAGTGTTTTCAGCAGGGTACGCCCGAGGCTGCCTTTGGCAGTCGGGGGGTGCCTTTTATCCGGCATGCAGTCTCCGTTCTATTTCAGGCCATCACAGCCAGCCAACGGCCACATTGGGCCGGGCTGGCTTGTCCAACAGGGTCTTTATTCAGAAACCGGATGGCCGCTTTTTTTCATAGCCGCCTGATGGCGACGGATGGACGTTTTAAAGCCCGGCAGATCAGTGGCTACCAGAGTGTCGGTATAGGTGCCTTTTTTCCAGATCCAGCGATCAGACCCGTCCACCAGAATATCTTTCATGATGCCATGCGTTGTGGGCAGCAGGCTGATGGGGCCGCTCACGGAATCCAGCACTTTGGTCCAGTTGCCCTTCTGCTGGAGGTAAACGTCTGTCGAACACCCTGCGGAGCCGCACAGGCTGGCGGACTGCACCTGCACAAACAGACCAATACTCTTCCCCGTAGTGGAGAGGGGAGCCGAGCCAATCAGCACCAGCGGTTTTTCATGGTGGCGGGCGGCGGAGGCCAGATCTTCCGCATTCAGGATGCGGGCCTGTTTATCCAGCGCGGAACCGGGCTGGCTGGTCATAACCACCGGGGCCCCGCTCTGCTGCGCCGTCCCCTTGCTGGCATGCCCTTTATGCGCGCTGCTTTTGTGCGTGCTGGCCTTTCCCTGTGTGGCGGCATAGCCGGGCACGGCGCTCAACGCCAGCACGGCAAGGCCTGCCAGCACCCGGCCTGAAAGAACATGTCGGTTCAAGGTTGCGATCCTCCCGCAAGCTGTGGAACAGAAGACTACCATGAAAGTGCACGATCCCAATACGTTCGATACACCCGAACCCGACCATCCGCGCCCCGGCCCGTACCGACATTATAAAGGCGGACTTTATACCGTGATTTGCGTGGGGCGCCACAGCGAGACCGAGGAATGGCTTGTCACCTACCGCAGTGAAGCGCGCGGGGATTACTGGATGCGCCCACTGGCCATGTGGCAGGAAACCGTAAACGGTGTGCCGCGTTTTGCTCCCATCGCGCCGTCTGAATAGTGAAAAATAACGACTCCAAAACTATTAACCAGAGCTTACCTTAGAAATAAATACGACCATCACAACACAGACATGCGCTCTTTCAGAATTTTTCTAAAAACCAAACCTGGAACCTTTTTAGAAAGAGCGCGTTTAGACCTCCTGTAAGACAATTATACTTCGACAGGAGACGATTATGATTTCAAAAAAACATTTTACGCTTAGCGCCGCCCTGCTGACCGGTGCTCTGGCTTTTGCGCCAGCTCTTTCCCACGCAGAAACCATCCAGTCCGAAGGCATTTTTGCCAGCGAGAAAGCCTCCCCGGCAGCCCGCGTCACGGGCGGCGTGCGTGCCACGCTGGAAACCGAGAACAACCTGCTCAGCTACACCATCACCTGGAACAACCTCTCCGGCCCGGTGACGGGCGCTGAACTGATGGCCGCGAAAGACCTGTCCAAAACTGCTGAAAAGGTTGCGGACCTCAAAGGCCCCTACGTTGCGCCGCTGACGGGCACACTCACCCTCAGCGCAGACCAGATTGATCTGTATCGCCACGGCCAGCTGTTTGTGGGCTTGGGCACGGCGTCCCACCCGCATGGTGAAGTGCGCGCGCAGCTGATCCCGGCTCCGGGCACCAACACCAAATAATCTGAACACATCCGCCTGAGTGTTGAGACAGAAAAGGGGGCTGGCCACATAGGCCGCCCCCTTTTTGCTGTGTGATTCAAGGCAGAATTTACGCAGCCTGCGCCTTCACCAGCGCAATCAGTTCCGGCACAATGTCGGGGTCTGCCAGCGTGGACAAATCGCCCAGCCCTTCCAGATCCTGCATTGCAATCTTACGCAGCAGGCGGCGGACAATCTTGCCCGACCGTGTTTTGGGCAGGTCCCGCACCACATAGATTTTCTCGGGCACAGCATAACGGCCAACCCCGGCGGCCACGGCACGATTGACGGCGGATGGGTGGAACACCCCCTCTTCCTTCGGCACTACAAAGACCACCAGCCCCTGACCTTTCAGGTCATGCGGGATACCGACAGCGGCACTTTCCACCACCTCATGGTCCATCGCCACAGCATCTTCAATTTCCGCCGTGCCAATCCGGTGCCCGGACACATTCACAACATCATCCACGCGGCCGGTAATCCAGTAATAGCCATCCGCTTCCCGCCGTGCGCCATCCCCGGTGAAGTAGTAGCCCGGACAGGTGGTGAAGTAGGTCTGCCGGAAACGGTCGTGGTCTTTCCAGATGGACAGAGCCTGCCCCGGCCATGAGCGCGCCATGCACAGCAGCCCTTCGCCCGGACCTTCGACCAGTTGCCCCTGTGTATCCAGCAGTGCAGCACTTACCCCCGGCAATGGCAGACACGCGGCACCGGGGCGCGGTGTCACACAACCTGCAGCAGCGGTAATCATCACGCCGCCGGTTTCCGTCTGCCACCAGGTATCCACCACCGGGCAGCGGCCTTTGCCGACTTCATCATGGAACCACTGCCAGGCTTCCGGGCTGATGGGCTCGCCCACCGTGCCAATCACCCGCAGGCTGGCCAGTGAACGGCTGCGCATCACATCATCCCCTTCCCGCATGGCGGCGCGCACCACGGTCGGAGAAGAATAGAAGGCCGTCACGCCATACTGGTCGATCACATCCCACCAGCGGCCCGGCGCGGGCCATGAGGGCAGACCTTCATACACCAGAATGGTGCCGCCATTGGCCAGCGGGCCATAGACCACATAGGTATGGCCGGTAATCCAGCTGGTATCCGCCGTGCACCAGAAAATATCATCCGGCTTATGGTCAAACACCGTGGCATGCGTGAACGCCGCCCAGACCAGATAACCGCCAGAGCCATGCACCAGCCCTTTGGGCCGACCGGTGCTGCCGGATGTGTACAGCAGAAAGAGCGGGTCCAGCGCGCTCATGCTTTCCGCCGGGCAGTCTGGCAGTTCCTGCGTCACTTCATCCGCGTAAGACAGATCCCGCCCCGGCTGCATGGGCACATCGGTGCCGGTCACTGCAACCACCAGAACGTGCTGCACGCGGCTATCCGCGCCACAGCGCGTAATGGCGTCATCCATGGTGGTTTTGCTGGGAATACGCTTGTCGCCCCGGCGCGCCACATCTGCCGTCAGCACCAGCACGGCCCCGCTGTCGCTCAGGCGCTCGGCCAGACCATCGGCAGAAAAGCCGCCAAACAACACCACATGCACCGCCCCAATGCGGGCGCAGGCCAGCATGGCAATCACCCCTTCCGCCACCATGGGCAGATGGATGGCAACGCAATCACCTTTCTTCACACCCAGACGCCGCATCACATTAGCAAGGCGGCAGACGCGGGCATGCAGCTCCTGATAGGTCAGGCTTTCCTTCTGGTCCTCATCCTGCCCCTGCCAGATCAATGCGACTTTATCGGGCTGGGTGCGGACATGCCGGTCCAGGCAGTTTTCCGAAACGCTCAGCCGTCCGTCAGAAAACCAGTCAATGCGCACATCATTGTTAAAGTCAGAGCGGGACGCCTGTTGCGGGGAAACATGCCAGGCCAGCTTACGGGCCTGCTCAAGCCAGAAGGTCTCAGGATCCTGATGCGCCTTTTGCACCATATCCCCATATTGCCCGGCTGTCAGACCTGCTCCAGCCGGAGCTTTAAACGCTTCTGGCACGCTCGTTCCGCTCCTTATCTCTTTATGCCCTGCTCTGTCTGGTTGCAGGGGCAGAATGGTTTTGATCACATCGGGAGCAAGGGGGAAAGGCACACCGACTTGATCAGGACTATTAAACTTTGGTCATTACAACACAAAAAAGGCCAGCCGCGATGCGACTGACCTCCTTGCAAACCCCTGCTCTTTTGGTCTGAGAGGCAGCCCCCCCTCAGCCCAAAAGAGAGATAAGGCGATGCCTTACAGAGCGGCTTTGGCGCGATCCAGAACGGCCTTACAGGTTTTCTGGCGCACAGGAATGCTGGACGTGGCAATGGAATAGGTCTTGCCATTAGCCTGCAGCTGGCCTGTTGTCCCCCGGGCGTAGAACATGTTGCCTTCCTGACCGTCCGGCACGGCGTTGGTTTTCTGATTATAGGACTGCAGCACCTTGAAGGCGTCGTCATAATCAGGAACGTAGTTGCCCTGCGTACAATAGTTCAGCAGGCCACCCACTTCAGCCGGGTCAATGGAACCAACATAACCGGACAGGTCCGTATCGGTCAGCGTCGCCGTTTTGGCGCCAGATTCAGCCTGCTCGCCCCCTTTGGAGACAGGAGCCGGGGTATCGGCAGCATGAGCAAACAGCGGCGCGCCGGCCAGCATAGTCGTAACAGCAAGCGCCGACAGGGCACGTACGGAAATCAGTTTCATTCAGAATCTCCCTAGCGGAATATGCGCCAAACTGGCCTGCAAATTCGGGAAAGATCAAGCCAGCCCCCTGCGCACCAAGAGCATGGCAGACCACAGATAACCCTCTGCTTTCTGACAAACACGCGGCGCAACCGGGGCAAAAAACGGCCTGTCCGCCTGCCGCCTGCCTCCTACCGGGCAGGGCGTAGACCGCCATTCCGGCTTGCCTCCTCACCACGCCCATTTTTGATCTGATAACAAAACACCTTGATGAGAGAGGCGCTTTTGGCCTTATCCACAAAGCAGAACCCTCGGCTTTATCCGCCAGACTACTCTGCCTCTCGCAGCACACCAGAAGACTGCGTCAGATCCTCTGCCACCCACGTCTGGCTCCACCTTTCCACAGGCCCCAGACCACGGACACCGCCCCCTCTGCGCCGTTCACGATAGTGTGACCAAAGACCCCAAGCCCCTGTTCCGGCAGCTTTATGCAAACTGATTGGACAGAAGGCCTCTGCTGACTATGATAGATAGTCACGAGTCAGAAACGATCCGAAGGGAGCCGTCGTCCATGCTGCCGGCCAGTCTTTTTCACCAGACCGAGTTTGCAGGCCACGGCAAGGCATCGGAAACCATTTGCGACGCTCTGCGCAAAGCTATTCTGGCGGATAGCCTGCGCGCTGGGCAGGCGCTGCCCCAGTCCGAACTCGCCGCAGGCTTTGGCGTCAGTATTATTCCCGTGCGGGAAGCCCTGAAGCATCTGGAAGCCGAAGGGCTGGTGACCTTCCAGCCCAACCGGGGTGCGATGGTCATGGGGCTGGATGCTGCGGACATTCTGGAATACTCGCAAATCCGCGCCCTGCTGGAAGAGCAGGCTGCGCGGGATGCGGTCGCGAACCTGAGCCGCGTAGACCTTGCCCATATAGAAGATGCCTACGAGGCCTTTGTAGAAGGCACGCGCAACCCGGACACCACCCGCCCTTCCGGCGCGCTGAACCGGGCCTTCCACAACGCTATTTATGCCGCCGCCCGCAAGCCGCGCCTGCTGGAAATGATTGATGATCTGCACAACCGGCTGGACCGTTATATTCGCGGGCATCTGGTGCTGGATGGCCGCAAGACCGTGACGGACGCCGAGCATCTGGCCATTCTGGAAGCCTGCCGCGCACGGGATGCCGACCTCGCCGCCCGCCTCACGCGCGAGCATATTCTGGAAGCAGCCCATATCTCCGCGGACGTCTTCCGCAAGAAAAACAGTCTCGATCAGGCCAGCTAAAAAAGAACAGGCGGCGGCGAAGAGGCTGCCAGACAAGCCTCTCAGGACGCACGTTCTCCCTATTTTCTGAAAATCCTGCCGCCGGTCTTCCGGGGCCGGCCTCTTTGCGTGCCTTTTATAAGGTGCGCCGCGGTAAAACTGCGCGACAAACACGAGTCTGCACACCGCCTAATCCCGCAGAAATCAGGCGAAATCACCCTCCTGGCCGATCTGGAATTATATGATTTTGCAAATCATATAATATCGTGTAACGAGGAAAAATCGTTGTGAAGCCAAAACTTCCTGAGTCTCACCGCAGCCAGCGAAGTCAGGCTTGTCCTGTTCGGAATTCATGCCATGTCCTTATCTGACTCTTTTGCGCCTGCATTCGCCTCCCGAAGCCCGCTGCGTCAGGCGATTATCCAGGCCATGCGCCAACCGGAAGAGCATTGCGTGGCGGCTCTGACGCCCGACGCGACGCTGACGGCAGAAGACGGCAAACGCGTGACGGACCTCGCCGCCGGTCTGGCCACCTCCCTCCGGGCGGAACGCAACCCCGGTATTGTGGAAAGTCTGGTGCAGGAGTTCGCCCTTTCCTCAGCCGAGGGCGTGGCGCTGATGTGTCTTGCAGAAGCTCTGCTGCGCATCCCCGATACCGCAACACGTGATGCGCTGATCCGTGACAAGATTGGCGAGGGCGACTGGCTCTCCCACATCTCCCGCAACACGCCGATTTTTGCCAATGCCGCCGCGTGGGGGCTGGCCGTAACCGGCAAGCTCGTGACCCCGCAGGATGACAGCACCCTGAAATCCGCCCTGCTCGGCTTTGTCAGCCGTGGCACCAAACCGGTCATCCGCAAGGCCGTCGATGCCGCCATGCGCATGATGGGCGAGCAGTTTGTGCTGGGTGAAACCATTGAAAAAGCCCGCGCCAACAGCGGCAAGCTGGAAGCACTCGGCTTTTCCTATTCCTATGACATGCTGGGGGAAGCCGCCCTCACCGCGCGCGATGCCGAGCGTTACAAGCAGGACTACCTGACCGCCATTCACGCCATTGGCCGCAGCGCGCAGGGCGCGAATGTTTATGAGCGCCCCGGCATTTCCATCAAGCTCTCCGCCCTGCATCCGCGGTATGCCCGCGCCCAGCATGAACGGGTGATGACGGAACTGCTGCCGGTTGTGCAGGAACTCACCCTGCTGGCCCGCAAGTATGACATCGGCCTGAATATTGATGCCGAGGAAACTGAGCGTCTGGACGTCTCGCTCGATCTGCTGGAAGCCCTGTGCCACACGCCCGGTCTGGAAGGCTGGAACGGCATTGGCTTTGTGGTGCAGGCTTACGGCAAACGCTGCCCGTATGTGCTGGATTACATTATTGACCTCGCCCGCCGCAGCAACCATCGCATCATGGTGCGTCTGGTTAAAGGCGCTTACTGGGACAGCGAGATTAAAAAGGGACAGGTTGAAGGCCTGAAGGACTTTCCGGTCTATACCCGCAAAGCCCACACGGACATCAGCTATATTGCCTGCGCGCGTAAACTGCTGAACGCACGGGATGTCATCTTCCCGCAGTTCGCCACCCATAACGCCCGCACGCTGGCCACCATTTACACACTGGCTGGCGAGAAATTTGAAGTCGGCTCCTATGAATTCCAGTGCCTGCACGGCATGGGGGAACCGCTTTACAAACAGGTTGTCGGCGCTGACAAACTCAACCGCCCGGCCCGTATTTACGCGCCCGTCGGCACGCATGAAACGCTTTTGGCGTATCTGGTGCGTCGTCTGCTGGAAAACGGCGCGAACTCCTCCTTCGTCAACCAGATCGGCGACCCGGCCATTCCGGTTGCAAGTCTGGTGGAAGACCCCATTCAGGTCGCGCACAGCTTTACGCCGTATGGCGCATCGCACCCGGATATTCGCAAACCGCCTGCCCTGTTCGGGGCCGAACGCCGCAACTCTGCGGGGACCGATCTGGCTGATGATAGCGTGCTGTCCGACCTGCTGGAGGGCCTGACCAAAGCCTCCGGCCCCTGGCAGGCGGCACCCATAGTGGTTGGCGTCAAACCCGGCAAAAAGACACAACCCGTCACCAATCCGTCCGACCGGCGCGATGTGGTGGGTTCTGTCCAGTATGCGACCCCGGATATTGTGAAAAAGGCCGCGGCTGCTGCCGTTAAAGGGCAGGCAAGCTGGTCCGAGCTCGCCCCGCAGGCGCGTGCGGATATTCTGGTCAAGGCGTCTGACAGCCTTGAAGCCCACCGGGATGAACTGCTGGCCCTCCTCTCCCGCGAGGCCGGAAAATCTCTCCCCAACGGTGTGGCAGAAGTGCGGGAAGCCGTGGACTTCCTCCGCTATTACGCTGCCACCATTGCCCGGGATTTTGACAACGCCACCCATGCCCCGCTGGGTGTTGTCGCCTGTATCAGCCCGTGGAACTTCCCTCTGGCCATCTTCCTCGGCCAGATTGCCGCAGCGCTTGCCGCTGGCAACGTAGTGCTGGCCAAACCGGCGGAAGAAACCCCGCTGATTGCCGCCCTCGCCGTGCGTATCCTGCGGGATGCCGGGGTTCCGGCCGCTGCCCTGCAACTGCTGCCGGGAGAAGGCGATATTGGGGCTGCACTGGTCGGGGATGACCGCGTTTCCGGCGTGATGTTCACCGGTTCCACCGTCGTTGCCCAGATCATCAACCGTCAGCTTGAAGGCCGCCGCACCCATACCGGCCAGCCGGTGCCGTTTATTGCGGAAACTGGCGGCCAGAACGCCATGATTGTGGATTCCTCCGCACTAGCCGAACAGGTGGTGATGGATGTCGTCGCCTCCGCGTTTGATAGCGCCGGGCAGCGTTGCTCCGCCCTGCGTGTGCTGTGCGTGCAGGAAGATTGCGCCGAGCACGTGCTGACCATGTTGCGCGGCGCGATGCGGGAACTGCGCCTTGGCAACCCCGCTCTGCTTTCCACCGATGTTGGTCCGGTGATTACGGCAGAAGCGGCTGAGGGCATTACCAAACACGTTGAAGAATTCCGCCAGAAAAAAGCGCCGGTTTATGCGCTACCCCTGCCGGAACATTGCGCCAACGGCAGCTTTGTGGCTCCCACGCTGATTGAAGTCGCCAATATCCGTGAGATTGGCCCGGAAGTCTTTGGCCCCGTTCTCCACGTTCTGCGCTATTCCCGCAGCACGCTGGATACGGTCATTTCCACTATCAATGAGACGGGCTACGGCCTGACCTTTGGCCTGCACACCCGTATTGAATCTACCGTGCAGCATGTGCTTTCGCGCATTGATGCCGGGAACCTTTACGTCAACCGCAACACCATTGGAGCTGTGGTCGGTGTGCAGCCGTTTGGTGGGCGCGGCCTGTCCGGCACTGGTCCCAAGGCGGGTGGTCCGCTCATTCTGCGCCGCTTGCTGGCACAGGCTCCGGCCCTGCCGCCGCTGGTGCGCGGGCGTATCCCTGCCACCATGGCGCGCTGGACGGACTGGCTGCGGGAACAGGGCGAAAGCAAAGCGGCCTGCACGGCGGCGGCACTTACCCGCCAGACACTGGTGGGCGGGCAGATCACCCTGCCCGGCCCGGTGGGGGAAAGCAACCTCTACAGCCTGACGCGGCGCGGCAACATTCTGTGCATCGCCCAGACGAAAGCTGGTTTGTATGACCAGATTTCTCTGGCTCTGTCCGGGGATAACGCGGCTCTTGTTCTGGCAGAGAGCAGCCTGACCGGATGCATCGCCTCCCTGCCGGATGCGCTGCAACTGGTCATCCGCCCCGTCACCTCGGCCAAGGAAGAACCTTGCGCCATTGTGCTGGGGGAACAGGATGAGGCCGTGTTTGCCGAAGCCCGCAAGGCGCTGAGCACCAGTGACCGCCCGATTGCCTCCGCATGGCTGACGGCTGCTGGCCTGCCTGCGCCGGAAAGCGTGGTGGAAGAACAGTGCCGCAGCATCAACACCACTGCGGCAGGCGGCAATGCCAGCCTGATGGCGCTGGGCTAAGCCCTCCGCCTATTCCTGCTCTCCGGACAACGCAGGCAAGAGACTCCACACAAGCCGGGCGAATAGTGATATGACGCCCGGCTTACCGGATCTTTTTCCCGTGTTTATCTTTTAAGTGGAGCCCCTATGAGCACCCGTGCAGGACATGACCCCCGACTGGTTATCAGCATTATTCTGGTAACCATGGCTATGGGCATGCTGGACGCTATTTCCCTGCTGCATCTGAAGATTTTTGCCGGATACATGACCGCGACCGTCCTGCTGATGGCCGTGCATATCGCCACATCAGAAAGCGTGGTGCTCTCCGGGTTTGAAGCCATTGGCCTGTATCTGCTGGGTGCGCTGACGGGTGGCCGCCTTGTGCGGCGGGACCGCACCGTGCGCCTTGCTGTGGGCGATGTTCTGCTGGTTATGGGCACCATTGTCGGGCTGACGGCGCTGGAATGGGCCGCGCAACCGCCCGGCTGCACCTATATCACCCTCGGCCTGCTGGCCTTTGCCATGGGGCTACAAACCTCCGCTACCCGCCACGCCAAGGTTGCGGATATGAGCCTGCCCGCCGCCACCATGCTCCTGCATGGTCTGGCGCATAACAGCACTTTTGCCGGTGGCACCAACCCCGGCACATGGCGTCGGCTGGCCGCCATCAGCAGCCTGTTTGTAGGGGCTGTGATTGGCACCCTGACGTCCAGCCACAGCATTTCACTCGCCATTGCCATCGCGGCCGGAACCATCCTCACCGCAGGCGCCCTGCTGCATGTGCGCGAGCATAAACTGCTGGCGCATCTGGACCGGATTACGGTGCATTAAAGCGGACTTCCGCACCGTTCAGCCGGTCAGACACCGACGAGAGAAGAAACTTTTGCAGCACGCCGCGTGATCGGGCGCCTCATGGTGAAGAGCCCGATAATGCTGTAGCACATCTGACTACTTCTTCGGTTTTTCTTCAGGTTTTTTCGGAGGATCCCGGTCCCCCGTCACTCCGCTGTGGGACGGCGGATCGCTCGCCGGAAAGCTGTCGTCCAGAGTGTCGTCCAGATTTTCTTCCTGAATCTGTCGTTTGCCGTTTTTGTCTTTTTTATCGACCATGACACAACCTCACATTGATCTGTGAAAAGGCGCCCCCAACACGGGAAGACGGAAAGACGTTTTATCCGGCGTGTTTAAGGGACGTTACAACTGAACGCCCTGCATACAGAAGGTTTCCATTTTAAATGGGGCCGAACTTTTCATCATAAAAAAAGGGCGCTGACTGTGCCGCGACACCAGTCAGCGCCCGTTTATCCGGCGTAAAAACGACCGCCTGCTTTTAAGCGCTCTTGTTCTTCAGCGATGCCAGAACAAAGAAAAAGACCGAGGTGCCAAGGCAGGCAATGGCGGTCATCCGTTCCGCCGGATTGAACATCATGGCGATAAATACAAAGGCCACAGCCAGCAGCGTTGCATAATTGCAGAAGGGGAACAGCGGCAGGTTAAAGCCATCCCCCTGCCCGGCCTGTTCTGCCCGCTTGCGCGTCTGCACATAGGCGGAGACAATCAGGCAATACACCACCAGAATAACGCCACCGCTACAGCTCAGCAGAAAGGCAAAAATGGTGTTGGGTGCGAGGATGGAAGAAAACGCTACCAGCGTGCCCGCCACACTGCTGACCGTAATAGCCAGACGCGGTGTGTGGATGTGGGATTTACGCGCCAGAATGGCCGGCGCATCCCCGCCCCCGGCCAGCTCCGTCAGAATACGGGACGTAATATACATGCTGGAATTCAGGCAGGAGAGCACCGCACTCAGCACCACAATGCGCATCAGCAGGCCAGCACCCGGCACGCCCATAACGTCCATGGCCGTTACAAACGGAGAGCGACCGGGGATAATGGAGGGCCATGGCACAACCATCAGGATCATGGCGACGGACGCCAGATAAAACAGCGTGACACGGGTGCCGATGCTGCGCGTTACCCGCGCGACATTCTTGCCAGGTTCAGGGGATTCCGCAGCGGCCACCGTCGCAATTTCAGACCCCATCATGGTGAACAGAATGGTGGGAATAATGGACAGCACCGCCACAGCCCCATGCGGGAAAAAGCCGCCGTGGCCCAATACGTTTTCACGCACCGGCACGCCCGGCCCAAACACATGGAAAACATAGAGAAGGGCCGCACCGATAAAGGCGACAATGCTGATGACCTTGATCATGGAGAGCCAGAATTCACACTCCCCAAACACGCGCGGGGCCGCAAAATTGACCAGCTTGAGCAGCACAATCAGGCCAATGGAAAGCAACCAGACCGGCATGGCAATCCAGTCCTGCAACAGCAGAGCGCCGGCAATCGCCTCACTCCCCAGCACCACGACCCAGAAAAACCAGTAGAGCCAGCCTGCGGTAAAGCCCAGCTTGTCCCCGTGGGCCGCGCGGATATATTCCACAAAGGAGCCACGGCCGGGGTCCGTCGTGACCATCTCCCCCAGCATGCGCATCACCAGAATGACCAGAAAGCCCACCGCCAGAAACGCCAGCAGCACGGCCGGGCCGGTTGCCGCAATGGCCGCACTACTCCCGACGAACAGCCCCGCACCAATAATGCCGCCCAGAGCGATCATCGCTATATGCCGGTTTCTTAAACCTGCGGGCTGTGTGGTGGGTGGGGTACTGTCCTGATCGACCATAAGCGGGGCATCCTGTGTTGTTGTTATCCGGGAGATTATTGCTCATCCAGAAGAAAGAGGGAAATTTCCGTTAGAAATGCTTGAAAAAATAGGCCTCGATGATTCCGGCATGGTGCCCAAGGTTCGGCAGGGCATAGTCCTGCGGCACACCGGCCCGCGCCAGCGCCTTCCCGGCGGGGCCGGAAAACGCAACACCCCCGGCCAGTGCGGCGGATGTCGTGGCGTTGAGCGTATATTCTGCGGAAAAATCCAGCTCGTCTGAGATATGCCGCCCGGTATGGGGCTTGAGCCCAGCACCTGTGGCATACAGCAAAGACAGATCATAATAATGCAGCCCAAGTTTCAGGCTGTCCTGCGGGTTCAGCAGATGCACCGGAGGGGTGGCGGTCAGGTCAATCTGCTGCACTTCCAGATTGGAGAGCGGGGCCAGATACATGCCCACAATTTCCCCCGGCCAGTACCCGCCATAGGTGTAGCGTTTGCCGTCATACAGGAAGAAGGTGTCGTAACTCCGTTTGACGGAGCCTTCCGGGTTTCTGGCCCCGCTATAGCGCGTATAGCGATAGAACAGGGATGGCTGCCAGGGCAGCATGGAAAATCTGTAACCGGGCTCAAGAAACATCCCGTAGGCATCAACAGATTTATAGCCGTTGCCTGCGTGGCTGTTCTGCTCGGATACAAAATCTCCATAGAACGTAAAGTTCTTTGAAATGCCCAGCTGTTTGATGGGGAATAGCGTACCGCCCCAGCTCAGGGACGCCACATTCATCCCTTCCCTGTCCGCACGCGCGGAATAATCATAGTGCGAGGACGTATCGGCCTCACGCACATGGAAATAGGTCAGCGTTACAAACGCCGCGCGGTCCGCATAGGTGTTTTCCCCATGCCCACCGGGGCGGTTCAGAAACCAGCTGACGTCAAACCCGACAAACTTGGTTTTGGGGCGATCATACCCCTTGTCGATATCGTTATCGGAATTGCTTTCCAGCATGAAGACATCGGCACGCACCGGATTGCCTTCCAGCTTGATGACACCCGGGCCGGAAAAGGCAAAGCGCGGAGCATACCACCATGCGCCACGGTTGCCCGCACTGTAGGTGCCTTTGCCAATCAGGAAGCCATCATCAACAGCAAAGGCCTGCCTGCCGCCCAGAATTGTCAGTTTATTCGGGTTTCCGAAGAGCTTGACGGGCATTTCCACACCCAGATTGGCTTCTTCCAGATAGATGGAACGTGGCGTGCCGGAGGTTTGAGAGACCTCTTCCGCATCACCATTACCCAGAGTGGTCGCGCCGATAGCGGAAGCTTTGCCAATGACGGTAAAGCCATGCCCCAGCGCCCACTGGCCGGTCAGAATAGGTTTGCCGTAAAATTCGCCATAAACAGGGTTTTTATGACGCTGATAGGCCCCGTTGTTTTGGGGTGCATAAGAGCCCGCGCCAAAATTGGCGTTGGGAACAAAAAAGGCTGAACCACCAATATCCAGACCGCCTTGCAGCGTCAGACCGTGCACAGAGACCAGCGTTGTATCTGCCTGTGCACTTTGGCTTTGCATCCCGAAAGCCATACACAGGCCCATACTCCCCAGAACAAGAGAATGAACTGTTTTGCGCATGGTACTTTAGCACACGCCGCGGCAACGGGCCGCCATACTCTGATTCATGCCGTAACACTCCTTCTTATCCCTCAAGGGCGCATCTCGTGCGTCTGCCCTTAAGGCCCTGACATCTGGGACCTCCTGATCCCTTTCTTCCTCCGCATAAAATTCCAGCCTCTGCCGGCAAAAACCCTGCGCACAGATCCGCAAAGGCCGGACATCAGGCTCCGCCAGTCACGCCGCACAAACCCGCCAGCAGGCCGATGTGCAGAGCTCTGACAACGCTCTAAAATATTATAACAACTTCATAACAATATGAGGTTTGCACGATATTATATTATTTTCAAGCGTAACGTGCTTTTGCGATTATTACCGAACGGGCGGCCTATTAACATATTCCACATGGAAAAGACAAAGAATAAAAAGACATTTCTCTATACATATAGTTTTGAAAAGAGAATGAAGTTATGATTTTCTCTTTGAATACTATACGAACCCGAAACAAAAAAAATGCCTGACTTCGATTTACATCCAAACGGGAATGGGGATTTCCGGGGCTTCTCAGACAACACAAAAGCGTGAGCCTTCGTGAGCAGCAGAGAACACAGGCACGATCTCCCCGCCCCCTGCACGCTGTCACAAAATTGTGACAGCAGCCGCCACCAACCTGCTTCCGGCTGATCCGTTCCCACTGTCATTACACGGAGCACACGGCGCCGCTCCTCTATCATCCAACCAAAAGGGACTGACGGCATATGGCCAAACCCAATGTTTCGGAAGTTATTGTCCAGACGCTTGAAACCGCTGGTGTGGACGCCATTTACGGCGTTGTGGGAGATAGCCTTAACGGCATTACGGATAGCCTGCTCAAACATAAAACAATCCGGTGGGTACATGTCCGGCACGAGGAAGTCGCTGCCTTTGCCGCCGCCGGCTCTGCCCATGTTACCGGCAAACTGGCCGTATGTGCCGGGTCCTGCGGGCCGGGCAACCTGCACCTTATTAATGGGTTGTATGACGCGCACCGCTCCCGCGTGCCGGTGCTGGCCATTGCGGCGCAAATTCCCAGCCCGGAACTGGGCTCGGGGTATTTTCAGGAAACCCGCCCGGAAGCCCTGTTCCGGGAATGCAGCCATTATTGCGAGACCATTTCCTCGCCCGAACAGGCCCCTCGCCTTGTTGAACTGGCCATTCGTGCTGCTGTGGGGCAACGCGGTGTGGCCGTTATCGTCATCCCCGGCGATGTTGCGCTCAAAACAGCGGTGACAACGGCTATTTCTGCAAAATCGGCTCTTCTACCCAAAGCGCCCCGCGTTATTCCAACAGAAGACGAGCTGAGCGCGCTGGCCTCCCTTTTGAAGAGCGGGAAGAAAGTCACCCTACTGGCCGGGCGCGGCTGTGCAGGCGCCCATGCGCAACTTTTAAAGCTGGCGGAAGCGCTTAAGGCTCCTATTGTCCACGCGCTGGGCGGCAAGGAACATGTGGAATACGACAACCCTTACGATGTGGGCATGACAGGACTGATCGGCTTTTCCTCCGGCTACCACACTCTGATGGCAGCGGATGTGGTGCTGATGCTGGGCACGGACTTCCCTTACCGGCAGTTCTATCCGGAAAATGCCAAAATTGCGCAGATCGATATCCGGCCGGAACAGCTTGGCCGCCGCTGCACCCTAACGCAGGGGCTGGTGGGCGATGTGACCTCGACACTGGATGCCTTGCTACCGCTCCTGCCCGTACGTACGGACCGCAGCCATCTGGACCGCAGCCTGGAGCTTTATGCCAAAGCGCGGCAAGGGCTGGATGATCTGGCGACTGGCGGCAAAGGCCCCATTCACCCGCAATACCTCACACGGCTCATTGATCAGACCGCTGCCGACGATGCCATTTTTACCGCAGATGTCGGCACACCCACCGTCTGGGCCGCCCGCTACCTGACCATGAATGGGCGGCGGCAGCTGATTGGCTCCTTTGTCCACGGCTCCATGGCCAACGCTCTGCCACAAGCCATTGGTGCGCAGGTGGCACAGCCTGACCGGCAGGTGATCAGCCTTTCCGGCGATGGCGGCTTTACCATGCTGATGGGGGACCTGATTACGCTGACGCAGGAAAAACTGCCGGTTAAGCTGATTATCGTAAATAATGGCTCGCTCGGCTTTGTCGCTATGGAGATGAAAGCCGCAGGCTATCTGGAAACCGGCGTGAACCTGCAAAACCCGGATTTTGCCGCCATGGCCCGTGCCATGGGCCTGCACGCCGTGCGTGTTGAAAATCCGGCGGACCTGCCCGCTGCCGTGGATGAAATTCTCAACCACCCCGGCCCCGCCGTTCTGGACGCTGTAACCAACACGCAGGAACTCGCCATGCCGCCCAAAATTGAAAAATCCCAGATTACCGGCTTTAGTCTCTACGCCCTGAAAGCCGTGATGAACGGGCGGGGTGACGAAATACTTGATGTTGCCAGAACCAATATTCCGTTCCTTCGGTAAGATGCCAAAACCGTTTTAAAGACCTTTTCTGAACGGCAGTGTTACGCAGACACTGCCGCTCTTTTTGCTCCAGAAACTTTACTGCGCAGCCCACTATTTTTCAGGCATGTTCGGATGACAGGCCGGCAAGAAAGTGTTTTACAGCCTCAACATATCCCGGAAAATCATCCTGATGCACAACATGCCCGCCGGGGAGGGTCTGCAACTGCGTCCTGCGGCGGCGCGTCACCATTTCCTCGCTCATCGCGGCCGCCAGAACCGGGCTCTGTGCCCCATGAAGCAGAAGTGCGGGGCAGGACGTTGCCAGCCAGTCCTGCCAATGGTCTCCATTCAGACAGTTCTGGGACTGCACCATCTCAGCAGGCTCAAACGCCAGTTTCCAGCCCTGCGCTGTTTCCCGCAAAGACGGAGCAAGATATGGCGCCATGTTTGGTCCGATACACGCCACAAGATCTTCTTTTGTTTTGAAAACACCTGACCACGGAAGACAAAAGCTGATATCATCATTCACCACAGCGCCAATATCTTCAATAATCAACGCCTGCACCAGATCAGGGTGGCGCGCCGCAAACTGATACGCATTCACCCCACCCAGAGAATGACCGAGCAGAATAACAGGCATATTCCCATTGAGATTTTGTAAAAGTGCCTCAATATCGCAAAGATAATCATCACGCGTGTAACTTGCCGCATGATCTGAAAAGCCATGTCCACGCTGATCCAGCGCAACCACCCGATAATCAGACTGCAAAACCTGCATAAGCGGCAGAAAGGTGGCCCCTTCCATCATGTGACCGTGCAGAGCCACCAGCAGCGGCTTTTCTCCCTCCGTGTCCAGATAGGAAAAGGTCAGATTTTCTCTCTGAAAAGTTTTTCTCTGCACGAATGTTTCCCTTTACTGGAAGGCCCGGAAAACAGCCTCCTGTGAAACGTGAATAACACGCTGCAACGAGAGGGAGAAAGGGAACCCCACAAACGAAAACAGCTGCACATTGGCAGAGCATTCGTTTTGCTATTTTTTGGAAATTGGAGCGGATGAGGGGAATCTCAGGCCACTTCACCAAAACCGCAGAAAACCGCCATTTATCGGCAAAAACTGTAACGCTTTTAGCTCTGTAAGTGTGCGGCTGTCCGGTTCGCCACACCAAGAAGCCTGCACGATAACATCACCGCCTCTTGTGGAACAATCCGTTTTATTGCCTTCTCTTCGTTAGCCCTATGCCAATGGAAACCTTCTGCATTATCAGACACTTAAGCTGATACAGCCAAGACACGCGAAACCCCGGCAGCCGTCCAGACCGTTCCGCCTCTCGCCGTTCTGATTCCTTGCTCTGTCAGCCGAGCAGCCACCTGACGCAGTGACAAGCCGCCAGACGCCAACTCCTGCACCAACGGCCCCACGTCTTCCGCAAAGCCTCGTGCAGCCTTCCTGCGGGCCGCTGAGGCTGCCTTAACGCCCTCCGCTTGGTTGACAGCAGGGCCGCCACGGTAACCGCCCAGCACCACGCCACGGGCCTTTGCTGCTGCCAATGCTGCTTTGGTTCGTGCTGAGATAGCTTCCCGCTCCTGCTGAGCCACAAGCGCCATGATGCCCACTGTCAGCCTGTTTGCGTGAGGCATGTCAGCAGCCACAAACTCAACTCCCGCTTTCTCCAGACCAATGAGAAAATGAGCATCACGGGAAAGACGGTCCAGTTTGGCAATAAGCAAGATGGAACCCGTCAGCCTGCAACGCTGCATGGCCTGTGCCAGCTTGGGCCGGTCATTCCTCTTGCCGCTTTCCACTTCCACATACTCGGCCAGCACTTCCCCACCTGCCGTGGCTGCATAGTCCTGCACGGCCTTCCGCTGAGCTTCCAGACCCAGACCAGACTGCCCTTGGCGCTGTGTGCTGACGCGAAGATATGTGACGAAGCGGGTCTGCTGGATCATTGGCCGGTCCTGTATCGCTATCTGCAACGGTGGTTGTCTGGTGATGATACAGACCAGCCGGAGGGCAGCACCACGCACAATCTGGAATCAGTGGGATTCCCGGAACGCATGACGGGCGCTTACACCGCATAGCCTCCCGCCTGCCCTCTTCGGCGTTGCGGCCTTCCAGTCTATTAGCGCCTCACAAAGCTTCGCCAGAAGCGAACCAGAAGCCCGCACAGACTCATCCACACCTTCCCGGCACAGTGACACCAGCAAGACACCCAAGGCCACTCAGCGACTCTCTGTGGGCGTGTCGGCCTGCGTTGCCTGCAAAACGCCCCGGAGTCCCATTCCCCGGTCCCTGAAAGGCAATTTCGCTCAGGATTTCCGGTTTCAAAGAACGGTCTAAACCCACGACCACGGTGGTATTCGAGATTGCCTTGTGAGGCGAAGCCTTGTGTGGTGTCTCACTGGCCTTAGGTTTCATTCTGGCTATCGCTGACCGTCCACGGGTGGCCTTCCAGCCCCTCCCAGTCCCTTCCAGTCATCGGCAAGTCTGCATATAGGCTTCCACTTTGGCTGTGGAAATCGGACAGCTCAATTCCGTAATGTTGCTGATATAATAAGCAAACTTTGAAAAACACTAGGGAACTTCTGCCCCTACAGGAGAGAGGCCCTTAAAGACCTTTAAGGCTGAGAGGCATCTGACACGATAAACCTATGATTGTTATCTTGGTTTGAATAGATCAAGGCCACCTTCAAGGATCCATGAATGATCTGTCAGATAACCGCCGAAGGCCAGCCCTGACAGGTGCCTTCATGCGGTCCAAAGACCTGCAATTCTGACACTAAATCTGACTGCACAATGTTCCTTATATATTCAACAACAAATGGAAAACACTAGGGTATCTAGTTCCCTACAGGAGAGAGGCCCTTAAGGGATGCTCTCAGCCTGAAGTCCTCAGCCAATCTCTGACCAAGATAATCTGATGAGTGATAATCTCTGGTCTGAATAAGCAAGGCCACCTTCAAGACCTCCGAGCAGAAGGTCTTGTTCCTGGCACGATTGCTGAGGGTGCCCCTGAAAGTGAACGGGAGCATGTCAGGTCCGTTGTGACCGATCTT
>NZ_LHZA01000002.1 GCF_001580535.1 Acetobacter cerevisiae
GCGGACAACCCGACAGGCTGGCAGGGAAAAATCAACCTCGATCGCCAGTCCTTCACGATTGAAGTCATCCAGAATGTTCAGGAGCCGAAAAGCACGTCCATCCATCAGCCTGTCCGCCATAAAATCCATGGACCAGACCCTGTTGGGAAGGGCCGGAACCGACAGCTTATCAGGCTTTTCGCGAACCAGACGCCTGCGGGGTTTAATCCGCAGGTTGAGTTCCTGTTCCCGATAGATCCGATAAACCCGCTTATGATTCCAGACATGTCCCTGCACATTGCGCAGATACAGGAAACACAGACCAAATCCCCATCTCCTGTGAGCCTGGGTCAGTCCCACCAGAAGAGCAGCAATCCTGTCGTTCTCCGCTGCCAGTCGCGGACGATAGCGAAAGCAGGTCTCGGATATCCCAAAAATCCGACAGGCCAGCGCAATGCTGACCTCATGATGCGCCACAGCTTGTGCGGCCAGTTCCCGGCGCTGGGCTGGCCGCTTCATTTTTTTCCAAGGGCTTCCTTCAGGATATCTGTCTGCATGCTCAAATCCGCATACATGCGCTTCAGCCGACGGTTCTCCTCTTCCA
>NZ_LHZA01000125.1 GCF_001580535.1 Acetobacter cerevisiae
CCATGATCTGGGCGTCAGTAAAGCGACCACTCTTCATCAGAATCTCCTCATCCTTACGCTGAGAAAATTCTCATTCAAAAGCCACTCTTTTTATGGGGGGATTACCACAGAAGGCGGCCCCATGGCCGTATCCGTCTCAGGCTGGTGATACGGTCTGGATGGGGGCGATTGATGCGGATGGTGTGGCTGTCAGCATGATCCAGAGCACCTATTTTGAATTTGGTTCAGGCGTGGTTCTGCCGCAGACAGGGATTGTCTGGCAGAACCGCGGCTCCAGCTTCAGACTGACTGAGGATGGGTGGAATGCCCTGCGTCCCGGCCGGAAACCGTTCCATACCCTGAACCCTGCCGCAGCCCGGTTCCATGATGGCCGGGTCATGGTTTACGGCACTATGGGCGGGGAGGGCCAGCCGCAGACGCAGGCCGCCGTGTTCACCCGTTATGCGCAGTATGGCATGGGCTTGCAGCAGGCCGTCACGGCCCCGCGCTGGTTGCTGGGGCGCACATGGGGGGAGGAGAGTGTCACCCTCAAATATGAAGACCGCTTTGCGCCGGAGGTGGTCGCGCAGATGTCGGCGGCTGGACATCAGATGGAACGGGTCGCGCCCTTTACGTCAATGATGGGCCATGCCGGTGCCCTTGTCCGGCACCAGAATGGCATACTGGAGGGCGCGACGGACCCCCGCAGTGATGGTGTTGTGGCCGCCTGGTAAAACAGGCGGTTCTTTAAGCGGTCTCAGGCCGAACGTAGACCGGGCGACCATCGACCCATGTGGCTTTAACGCTGCGATCGTCTCCCAGCGTCATCAGCACGAACAGAAGGTCGGCCATGCTGGCGCACTCTTTGGTGCGCAGGGCCAGAAGAGGCGTTGCCGCCGGGTCCAGCACGCATAGATCGGCTTCCATGCCGGGGGCGATGGTGCCGATTTTGTCATCCAGATGCAGGGCCTGTGCGGCTCCCGCTGTCGCCAGCCAGAAGGCCTGAATGGCATGGAGGCGCTGTTTCCCGGCCATTAGGGAAACCTTATAGGCTTCCCCCATGGTGCTGAGCAGAGAAAAGCTGGTGCCAGCGCCAATATCCGTGCCCAGACCAACATTGACCGGGCGACGTGGGTCTACGGCATCAAACAGTCGAAACGCGCCGCTGCCCAGAAACAGGTTGGACGTCGGGCAATGGGCCAGCGTGCAGTGTGTGTCATGGCACTGCTGAAAATCGTGTTCGTGCATGTGAATGGCATGACCAAAAATGGCGCGTGGCCCAACCAGTCCGGCTTTGTCATACACATCCAGATAAGATGAGCGTTCCGGGAACAGAGTTTTGACAAAGGCAATCTCATCTTCATTTTCCGCAAGATGTGTCTGCATGAACAGATCATCGCGGCTGTGGAAGAGAGCGCCTGCGCATTCCAGCTGTTCCGGGGTGCTGGTAATCGCAAAGCGTGGGGTAATGGCGTAGAGCTGGCGCCCTTTATTATGCCATGTCTCAATCAGCTTCTGAGACTCATCAAAACCCTGCTGAGCGGTGTCACGCAAATTATCCGGGGCATTGCGGTCCATCAGGACCTTGCCTGCAATCATCCGGGTGCCGAGCTTTTCTGATTCCTGAAAGAAAGCCGTGACGGATTCAGGATGCACGGTGCAGTAAACTGCGGCAGTCGTGGTGCCGTTGCGTAGCAGCTCCTGCAAAAAGGCGCGGGCAATGGCCTGGGCGAATTCCGGGCTGGAGAACTTTGCCTCGGTCGGGAAGACATACTGTTGCAGCCATTCCAGTAACTGCTCACCCCAGGAGGCAATGACGGGCAGCTGCGGATAATGGACATGCGTATCAATAAACCCGGCGCTGATCAGGCTGTCCGGGTAATGCGTGATGCTGACCCCCTCCGGCACCTGTGCGCGCAGAGCATCATACGCACCGCATTGGGTGATTTTCCCGTTTTCAATCAGGATCAGCCCCTCTTCTTCCACATGCAGCGCGTCTTCCGGCGGCATGGTGAACGGATTGCCTGTAAAGGTCACAAAACGCCCTCTCAGAGCGGCAGTGCGGGAGGAAGAGGGCATGAAACCTCGCAAGAATGAGTGGACCGGCTTTAGAGCTGATCGGCGAAAAACTGCTCAATTTCAGAAATGATCAGTCTGGCCGCCATGGAAAGCTGGCGTGACCTGTCAACACAGAGCGCCAGCGTGAGCGGAGACAGCTTTTTATTGAGGATGGGCGTGAAGGCAAGCTGATTTTTCTGCACTTCGTCATACACATCCAGATAGCTGAGGATGCCAATGCCCACCCCGGCGCTGACCAGAGATTTGATCATCTGGATATTATCAGCCCGGGCAACCGCCTGAATCTTGATGCCGGTTTCGGCTTCCAGAAGTTCAAAGGGCCTCCATAACGCCAGAGGCGGGGCGGGGATAACGACCGGATATTCCGCACACAGGCTGAACGGGGCTGTTTCCAGCGCACCAACCGGATGGTCCGGCTGGGAGATGAAGCCGAGGGGAATTTCCCTGTGGGCCCGCACAAACAATTCCCTCATGTGGCCGGGGTTGAACATCAGGGCAAAGTCGGCCTGACCGTCTACCAGAATCTCGCCCATGTCCCGGCTGGCGCGCACATGCACATTTACCACAATCCCGGGGTGGGTTTCCCGCAGGCGACCCAGCACGGCGGGCAGAAAGCCTTTGGTCAGTGCGTCGGGGATCAGAATGTCCGCCGAGCCCTGCCGCAAGCCTTTGAGGTTATCAATCTGGGTGGTGAGGGCACGGAGGTCCCGCGTCCAGCGGATGCCGGAAGACAGCAGTAATTCCCCGGCTGTGGTCAGTCGTAGTCCGGTTGGCAGGCGCTCGAAAAGCTGAGTTCCCAGAAGCTTTTCCCCTTGCAGGATCTGCCGGTCGATGGCGGAGGCCGCAATGTTCAGCTCGTCCGAGGCTTTCCGGATGGAGCCCTGTTGCGCCACGGCGATGAAGTAACGGAGGAAACGAGAAAAAACCGGCATAAGAGGTGATCTCATTTTGCGAACGGATTAGACTGAATTAAGTCATATACAAGAATGGTCCGGGTGTGAAATTGTTTCAGATGGCAGTAGGTTCAGATAAAGATAAGGTTTGAAGTGCATATGGAACAAGTTTCTTCCTCTTCAGGGTTGGACCAGCTTGAAAGTCGTGTTCGCGATGATCTGGCCAAGATCCGCTACGCAACGGGTGACTGGTGCGCGCCGCTGGAGCGGGAGGAAGAGCGTGTTCTGGACGTGGCCATTATCGGCGGCGGGCAGGGTGGTCTGGCCACATGTTTTGCCCTGCGCCGGCGTGGCCTGAGCAATACCTGCATTTTTGATCAGGCAGCCCGTGGCGGCGAAGGTCCGTGGGTGACATTTGCCCGCATGATCACCCTGCGGACGCCCAAGCATGTCACCGGGCCGGATCTGGGGATCCCCAGCCTGACGCCGCAATCCTGGTTTGAAGCCCGTTATGGGGTGGAAGCGTGGAAAGCGCTGGATAAAATCTCCCGCCAGGACTGGCAGGCTTATCTGGACTGGCTACGCGATGTGCTGTCTCTGCCCGTGCAGAATGACCGGAAACTGGTCGATATTGACTGGCAGGATGGCTTGCTCCGCCTGACTTTCCAGCAGGCGAATGGTGCGCAGTCCCATGTCTGGGCGCGTAAAATGGTGCTGGCCACCGGGATTGAAGGCGGCGGGGCCTGGCATGTGCCGGACTTTATTGCGCAGGCTCTTCCCACGTCTCGTTATGCCCACACCAGCCAGCAGATTGATTTTGCAGCACTGAAAGGCAAACGTATTGGCGTGCTGGGGGCAGGCGCTTCGGCTTTTGATAATGCCGCAACGGCGCTGGAACTGGGGGCAGGGCGTGTTGATCTGTGCCTGCGTCGGCCTAAAATCCCGAGTGTGAACCCGTATCGCTGGATGGAGAACGCAGGCTTCCTTGGCTATTTTGCCGATCTGCCTGATCAGATCCGCTGGCGCTTCATGCATCGGATTTATGATCTGAACCAGCCGCCGCCGCAGGATACGTTCTGGCGCTGCCGCAAGCATGAGAATTTTGCCTTCCACACCGGCACCCCATGGCTGGCCGTGAAGGAAACAGCGGACGGCGTGGTCGTCACGACACCGCATGGCGAAATGACGTTTGATTTCCTGATTATCGGCACTGGCTTTGTTATTGACCTGACCCGTCGCCCGGAAATGCGCCGTTTTGCTGAGAATGTGACGTTGTGGCGGGATCGCTTTACGGCTCCCAAAGGCGAAGAAAGTGAAGTGCTGTCCAGCCACCCCTATCTGGGCGGCAACTTCCAGTTTCTGCCCCGCAACGCGGCGGACCCGATGGCTCCGATGCTGGCAGCTATTCACAACTTCACCTTTGCCGCCACCCCCAGCATGGGGCTGTCTGGCGCGTCCATCAGCGGGATGCGGTTTGGCGTAGAGCGGCTCGCCCAGTCCATCGGGCGTGAGCTCTTTGTGCAGGATGGAGAAAAGCAGCTGCAAAGCCTGCTGGATTACGACATCGACGAACTCGTCAGCCTTGCCCCACCTGTGTAAGAGACGACAGAACCAAGCAGAGCCGGAGAAAGCATGACTGATTATCCGCGGGATATGACCGGATATGGCCCGACACCGCCTGACCCTCAGTGGCCGGGTGGTGCGCGCATTGCCGTGCAGTTTGTCATCAATTACGAAGAGGGCGCGGAAAACTGCGTTCTGCATGGGGACAAAGGCTCGGAGGCGTTCCTGTCAGAAATGGTGGGCACGCGTTCTATCCCCGATGCGCGCTGCATGCAGATGGAAAGTCTGTATGAATATGGCAGCCGCGCCGGATTCTGGCGGTTGCAGCGGCTGTTTCAGTCCGCAGGCATCCGGCCAACGGTGTTTGGCGTCGCTCTGGCCATGGCCCGCAATCCGGAAGCGGTCGCGGCCATGAAAGAGGGTAATTGGGAAATTGCCACCCACGGCCTGCGCTGGATTGATTATCAGGATATCCCGGAAGACGTTGAGCGTGCGCATATTCAGGAGGCCATTGCACTGCATACGCAAGTGACCGGCTCCCGCCCGCTCGGCTGGTATCAGGGCCGGACAAGCCCGAACACGGCACGTCTTGTGGTGGAAGAAGGCGGCTTTGTTTACGACGCAGATTCCTACGCCGATGACCTGCCGTATTATGACCGGCGTTACGGGCGGCCTCAGCTGATTGTGCCCTATACGCTGGACGTCAATGACATGAAATTTGCCGCGCTGAACGGCTTTACGGAAGGCGAGCAGTTCTTCCGCTACCTGCGTGATACGTTTGACATGCTGTATCGGGAAGGCGGGCGCATGATGTCCGTGGGCCTGCATTGCCGACTGGCAGGCAAGCCAGCTCGTGCCTTGGCTGTGGCGCGCTTTCTGGAGCATGTGCAGGCGCATGAGAACGTCTGGGTTGCAACCCGACTGGACATTGCGCGCCACTGGCTTTCGGTGCACCCGGCATGACGCTTGATGATGTGAATGCTCTGCCAGTTCCGGCCTTTGTGGCCGAGTTTGGCGGCTTGTATGAACACTCTCCCTGGGTGGCGGAAGGGGCTGCAACACAGCGGCCTTTTGCCAGCAAGGCGGTCATGCTGACAGCGTTTTCTGACGTGGTGCAGAAGGCCGGGCATGACCGCCAGATTGCTCTGGTCCGCGCGCATCCGGAACTTGGGCATCGCGCCGGGATTGATCCGGCTTTGAGTGAGGCCTCTGCGCAGGAGCAGGGGAGTGCCGGGCTGGACCGGCTGACCCCGGCTGAATATGAGCACTTTCAAAGCCTGAATACGGCGTATCGGGACAAGTTTGGCATGCCGTTTGTCATCTGTGTGCGCAAGGCGGGTAAAGCCGTTATTCTGGAGGCCATGGCACACCGTCTGGCCAGCACGCCGGAGGCCGAACTGGCTGAGTCGCTGAAGCAGATTGATGCTATTGCCTCTTTACGCTTGCAGGATAAAGTAAAGGCATGAGTTCTTTATCAACGCATGTGCTGGATACCGTGTCCGGCCGCCCTGCTGCGGGTGTGCGGTTGCGTCTGTTTTCAGGCGCGTCCGTGCTGTTTGAAGGTCAGACCGATGCCGATGGCCGTTGCCCCGCTTTGCGGGAGCTGACGCTTGAGGGCGGGCAGTATCGGCTTGAGTTTGAAATTGCAGCCTATTTCCGCGCACAGGGGCATGAGCTGGCAGACCCGCCATTTCTGGATGTTGTCCCCCTCGTGTTCGGGCTAAGTGCGGAGGGGCATGCCCACGTGCCGCTGCTTGCCGCCCCATATGGATATTCGACTTACCGAGGGAGTTGAGTGCGTGACCCTCGACAAACGTAATACGACCGAACCTGTTCATCCCGTTGATGAGGTCCTCCCCTTGTGGGAGCTGGCTATTTACGGCTTTCAGCATGTTCTGACATTTTATGCGGCTGCGGTTATTGTTCCCATTCTGCTGGCCAGCGCGCTTGGCCTTTCGCATGAGATGCTGGAACATCTGATTGAAGCGGACCTGTTTACCTGCGGCATTGCCTCCTTCATTCAGGCGGTCGGCATTGGCAAAATCGGGGTGCGGCTCCCGCTCCTGCAGGGGGTAACCTTTGTGGCCGTCATGCCGATGATCGCCATTGGCGTGTCGGCTGGGGGCGGGGTTGAAGGGCTTCGGCAGATTTTTGGCTCCGTCATTGTTGCCGGTATTTTTTCATACATTGTCGCCCCGTATTTTTCCCGGCTGATCCGCTTTTTCCCGCCGGTGGTGACGGGCTCTGTCATTCTGGTCATCGGGCTGGCGCTGCTGCCTGTTGCGGCCAATGATATTGTGGCCGGGCATGGCACCAACGCCATGCAAAACCCGGTTGAACTGCGCAATGTGGCCTACGGGCTGGGCACGCTGTTCTTTATTCTGGCCATTCAGAAATTCTGTCGTGGGTTTCTGGGCACCATTGCGGTGCTGATCGGTCTGGTCTGCATGACGCTGGTTGCCTGGGTGCTGGGGGACGCGCATTTTGCCGATGTCGGCGCTGCGCCTCTGCTCACCATCTCAAAGCCGTTCTACTTCGGGATGCCGACTTTTCATGTCGTGCCCATTCTCTCGCTGATTATCGTCATGATCATTTCCATGCTGGAAACAACGGGCGATGTGTTTGCAACGGGGGCGATTGTCAAAAAGCCGATTGGCTCTGCTGATATTGCCGCAGCCATCCGGGCGGACGGGCTGGCGACGTTTATTGGCGGGGTCTTTAATTCCTTCCCCTACACCTGCTTTGCAGAAAATGTCGGGCTGGTGCGGCTAACGCAGGTTAAAAGCCGCTGGGTGGCTGCGTCTGCTGCGATCATCATGATGGTGCTGGGATGTATCCCCAAGCTGGCGGCCATTATGGCAAGTGTGCCGCTGCCTGTGCTGGGCGGTGCTGCGCTGGCCATGTTCGCGGCGGTGGCCGTGGTCGGTATTCAGACGCTGGCGCAGGTGGATTTTGATAATCAGAACAACATGATTATCGTTGGCACCAGCATCGGCCTTGGCATGCTGGCTACGGCTCAGCCGCATATTGCCGATAACTTCCCCAGCTGGGCGCAGATCATTTTTGGCAGTGGGATTACACTGGGTTCCATGGCGGCCATGAGCCTGCATCTGGTGTTCAACCACTTTATGCCAGCCAATAAGCATGGTGTGGTGATAGGCGATCAGCCTTCTAAAACCCTTCCGGCAGAGGGCATGGAAGCTGCACTGTCGCACGAAGAGACAGTGCGCAAAGGCTAAGGCCTCTCTTGCGGTTCAGGAGGCCACTTCCGCGTTCTGTTCTGCCAGTGCGTGGAAGTTCTCGGTAATCAGATCAAGCGTAGTCTGGGCGGCGGCGGAGAGCCGCCGTTGCGTATTATAGAACAGGCAAAAGCCAAGCGGTTTGATGCCGGACTCAGCCAGCGGCACAAAACAGAGTTCGCCCGCTTTTACCTCATTCATCACATCCATCTGGGTTAGCATGCCAACCCTCAGACCGCTGCGGATCAGGGCCTTGATGCTGGCAATCCGGTTGCTGGTAAACGTGGGATGCAGGCTGACGTTATGCTGGGCCAGCCCTTCCTGAATGGCTGCACCCACAGCCAGCGTGCTGTCCGGTAAAATCAGCTTGCTGCCAAATACATGGTTCAGGCGGGCATGGTCCCGCTGAGCCAGCGGATGGTCGGGGCGGACAACAAATCCGATAGCGGCTTGGAGTGTGCTGACAATGCGCACCTGCCGCGAGGATTTTCCTGCCAGAGAAATCCCGAAATCAACTTCATTCCGGCTGACAGCCTGCCAGATAGCTTTGAAGTCCAGTGTCTGAAGCTTGAATTCCACGCGCGGATGCTGCTTGGTCACGTCGGAGAGAATGTCCGGGATCAGCCTGTCACTCACTGCTTCAATGGCAGCAATTTCCACCACACCGCCATGCAGGCCGGAGAGCCTGTCGAGCCGGGACTGAAATTGCTCAAAATCCCGCTTGCCGGAGATAATGGCGGCCAGCAGCAACTCCCCCGCAGTCGTCAGGGTCAGGCCCGAACAGTGCCGATGGAACAGAGGGGTTTCCATTTCCTCTTCCACAGCCAGAATTTGCCGGTTTACTGCGGAGGGCGAAACATTCAGCGCGGTCGCCGCCTGTCGTATGGAGCCAGTCTGTGCAACCATCTCAAAATAAATGGAAAACCGGGATAGCGTAAAAACGCGGTTAGGACTCCGCATGGCGCATCTCCAGGCAGTAGGGAAGAGTGTTGAGCATCGCGTGGAACTGTTGGCAGTGTGTCGACAAAAACGCAACAGGGCGTCGCATTCTTTATGTTGGACGAAACCCGAAAATGAGATGATTCTGAAACAATAGCATCATGACCCGGAACCGCTCGCCCATCATCTACCGGGCCGCATGTTCCAGCAGGAGAGCGCATTTTATGCGGGAGTCTATCCGGTTTTACCTTGGAAATGTCCGTCACGAAGTCTCTGGGTTCAGTCCGACCCGGACCGTGCTGGACTGGCTGCGGGAAGACCGCCGCCGTACGGGCACCAAGGAAGGCTGTAATGAGGGCGACTGCGGGGCCTGTACGGTTCTGGTGGTCCGGCTGGAAGGCGATACGCTGGTCTGGCGGGCGGTGAATGCCTGCATCCAGTTCCTGTGGATGCTGGACGGCGCGCAGCTTTTTACCGTGGAGGATCTCCGCAGTCCGGACGGCGCGCTGAATCCGGTGCAACAGGCCATGGTGGATCTGCACGGCGCTCAATGTGGCTTCTGCACACCGGGTTTTGTGATGTCGATGGTGGCGTATTGCAAGACGCCCGGTGCCTCCATGGAGGACGAGGCCATTAACACGGCTCTCGCAGGCAATCTCTGCCGTTGCACCGGCTATGCTCCCATCGTACGGGCAATGAAGCAAGCGCTGACGAAACCGGGAGATGCGTTGGATACGCAGACAGAGGCGATCAAAATCCGCTTGAAAGCTCTGGCCGACGGGCAGACGGTGGAGATTGCGGGGCCGGAGGGCCGCGTCACGCTTCCCGCCAGTGCAGACGCTCTGGCCGCGGCGTATCAGGCAGACCCGCAGGCAACTTTAGTGGCCGGGGCAACGGATGTCGGGTTGTGGGTGACCAAAGGCCTGCGCACCTTGCCGCATCTGATCAGCGTCGGACTGGTGCCGGATCTGCATAAAATTGAGTCTACGCCGGAAGGGCTGAGGATTGGTGCCGCCGTGACCTACACGGAAGCTAAAGAACCGATTGCAGCGCTCCTACCTGATGCCGGTGAGATCATCCGGCGCATTGGCTCCACGCAGGTACGCAATGCGGGCACCGTCTGTGGCAATATTGGCAACGGATCGCCCATCGGGGATGGACCGCCTCTGCTGATTGCAGCCGGAGCCGTGCTCAAACTTCGCTGCGGGGAGGCACATCGTAGCCTGCCGCTGGAAGAGTATTTTCTGGCGTATGGTAAGCAGGACCGGCAGCCGGGCGAGTTTATTGAATCTGTGGTGATCCCGCAGCCTCAGCCGGGCACCGTTTTCCGGGCCTACAAGATTTCCAAGCGGTTTGATCAGGATATTTCTGCCGTGCTTGGGGCGTTCTCGCTGGTGTTTGATGACGCCGGGCGGATTGCTACGGCGCGGATTGCTTTTGGCGGTATGGCCGCAACACCAAAGCGCGCCCATGCAACGGAAGCCGCTTTGCAAGGGCAATTCTGGACGGAAACTACAGTGAAAGCCGCTCAGGACGCCATGAAGGCCGATTTCGCGCCAATTTCCGACATGCGCTCCAGTGCCTGGTATCGTCAGACCGTGGCCGTAAATTTGCTGACACGCCTGTTTGTGGAAACAGCGCCGGAGCATACAGGGACAGAAACCCGGCTGGCCGGATGGAAGGAGCAGGCTCATGTCTGAAGCTCTGACAAAACCGACGGCACAGATTGTCCCCGGCGGGGCTTCCAAGAGCCTGCGGCATGAGAGCGCGCGCATGCATGTTTCCGGGAGCGCTGCCTATATTGACGATCTGCCAGAACCGCAGGGCCTGCTGCATGTGGTGCCGGGGCTGAGCACCAAAGCGCATGCCCGGATTGTCTCCATGGATCTTGAGGCGGTGCGCGCCGTTCCGGGTGTTGTCTGCGTGCTGACGGCGGCGGATATCCCCGGAGACAATCAGGTGAGTGCCGTTGGCAAGGGGGATGAGCCTTTGCTGGCGGATGGAGAGGTGTCTTTCTACGGCCAGCCAATTTTTATCGTGGTAGCAGAAAGCCGCGGGGTTGCGCGTCGCGCGGCTAAGTTGGCGAAAATCGAGTATGAAGAGCGGTCTGCCGTGCTGAATATCGCGCAGGCGCGGGAGGCCGGGGGTGTTCTGGTCTGGCGTCCTCTGGTCATGAGCCGTGGCGATGTGGAGACAGGGCTGGCGGCAGCACCCCGGCGGCTGTCTGGACAGGTGACGGTTGGCGGGCAGGAGCATTTCTATCTGGAAGGGCAGGCCGCTTTGGCCCAGCCCGGAGAAGAAGGCGAGATGCGGGTGTGGTCCTCCACCCAGCACCCCACGGAAACGCAGCATATGGTGGCGCATTGCCTGCATGTACGCAGTAATCTGGTGACGGTCGAAGTCCGCCGCATGGGCGGGGCCTTTGGGGGGAAGGAATCTCAGGCCAATACGCCCGCCTGCCTTGCTGCGATTGCTGCTCACGTCACAGGTCAGGCTGCAAAAATGCGGCTCGATCGTGATGACGATATGATGATGACCGGCAAGCGCCATGACTTCGTGATTGATTACGAGGTCGGGTTTGATGATGCGGGCAGCATTCTCGCCGTCGATATGGCGCTGGCGGCGCGTTGTGGCTGGGCTGCGGATCTGTCCGGCCCTGTGGTGGACCGCGCCCTGTTCCATGCGGATAACGCCTATTTTTACCCGGATGTGCGGTTTAAATCAGAGCCGTTGAAAACCAATACCCAGTCCAACACGGCTTACCGTGGGTTTGGTGGCCCTCAGGGCATTGTGGCGGCGGAGCGGGTGATTGAGGAAGTTGCCTTTGCCACCGGGCTGGACCCGCTGGATGTGCGGGTGCGCAATGTGTACGGCACCGGCACGCGCAACATTACGCCGTATCATATGACGGTGGAAGATTCGATTGCGGCTGAGATCATGACTCAGCTTGCCGGACGCTGTGACTATCGCCAGCGTCGTCAGGCTTTGCGGGGGGCCAATAAAAGCAGCCCGTTCATCAAACGCGGGATTGCTCTCACGCCGGTCAAATTCGGGATTTCCTTCACCGCGACCCATTACAATCAGGCCGGTGCGCTGGTGCATGTCTATACGGATGGCTCTGTGCAGGTGAACCACGGCGGCACGGAAATGGGGCAGGGGCTGCATACCAAAATGGTGCAGATTGCCATGCGGGAGTTCGGCCTGACGGAAGATCGTGTGCGCATTACCGCCACCACCACCGGCAAGGTGCCAAATACCTCCGCAACGGCTGCGTCCAGCGGAGCAGACCTGAACGGGATGGCGGTGCTGGATGCGGTGCAGAAGATCAAGGCGCGACTGGTCAGTTTTGCGGCTGAACACTGGCAGGTACCGGAAGAAAGCGTGCAGTTTCTGCCAGACGGCGTGCAGGTGGGGGAGCAGATCATCTCCTTCCCTGAGCTGACAAAAGCGGCCTATTTTGCCCGTGTTTCGCTCTCGGCTAATGGCTTTTACAAAACGCCTAAAATCTCCTGGAACCCGGCAACCGGGCGTGGGCGGCCCTTCTACTACTTTGCTTATGGCGCGGCCTGTGCCGAAGTGGCGATTGATCTGCTGACCGGTGAGAACCGTATTGAGCGCGTGGATATTCTGCATGATGCCGGGCAGTCCCTCAATCCGGCCATTGATATCGGGCAGATTGAGGGCGGCTTTGTGCAGGGTGCTGGCTGGCTGACCATGGAAGAGCTGGTGTGGGATGATACAGGGCGCCTGCGGACCCATGCGCCCAGCACGTATAAAATCCCGGCATGTTCAGACCGGCCTCGCATTTTCAATGTGGCCTTGCTGGAGAACTCGCCTAATCAGGAGGCGACTATTTTCCGCTCCAAGGCCGTGGGGGAGCCTCCCTTTGTGCATGGTGTGGCGGTGTTGCAGGCTATTTCCGATGCGCTCGCCAGCCTGAATGATTATCAGACCTGCCCACAGCTTGACGCCCCCGCCACGCCGGAGCAGATTTTGCGCACGGCTGAGCGGATGCGGCAGCAGGCGGCGCACTGAGGCAGGACAATGCCATGAAGGAGCTCACCGCACGTCTGTCTGACTGGTCTCCCGATGCACCGCCGGTTGCGTGTGTGCAGATCATGGACGTGCGTGGCTCCACCCCGCGAGAAAGCGGGGCTTTCATGCTGATTGGGGAACGCTGGCAGGCCGGGACCATCGGCGGTGGGTGTCTGGAATGGGACTGTGTGCATCAGGCCAGAACCCTGTTGCAGATGGGGGAGACTGAATGGTCTCATCGCTTTGTGCTGGGGCCGGAAACCGGGCAATGCTGCGGCGGGCGCGTTGATGTGCGCATCACGCGGCTGGATGCCGCTCTGGCAACCCGTCTGCAACAGCAACTTGCCGGGCAGGAAGAGGCCTGGCCAGTGCTGGTGTTGTTTGGGGCGGGGCATGTTGGGCGGGCTCTGGCTCGGGCTCTCGCACCTCTCCCGCTGCGTCTGATTTGGGTGGATCCGCGTGCGGAAGAATTTGGCAGGGTGCCGGAGGGTGTGGACGCACGCGTTACATCGGAGTGGGAGCGTGTTCTGGCCGAAACCCCGGCTGGCTCCGGCGTGCTGGTGCTGACCCCCAACCACTCACTGGACGCTTTGATTGTGGCGTCCGCTCTGGAGCGCGGGGATTTGTCTTACGTCGGGCTAATTGGCTCCCGCACCAAGCGCCTTCGGTTTGAAGCCAGCTTCCGGGAAATCGGGCTGCCCGAAGAGCGGATTGCCTCGCTGATCTGCCCGATTGGTGACCGGGGTGTGCGCGATAAACGGCCTGAAATTATTGCAGCCCTTGTGGCGGCGGAACTGATTGAACGGTTTCTGCCCCATCCGCCGCAGGCGGCATAAAGTCATATTTTTCTGACAGATTTATGAGGCCGGGCGGCTGGTTTCCGGGCGCTCTGCCATAAGTGAGACATGGGCGGCGATAATCTTCCAGCCTTTATCTGTCAGCACCCATGTCTGCATTTGCCGCCCAATCCGGGTAGAGCCTTCCCGCTGAAATTCCAGACTGACAACGGCTGAACTCTCGCCCAGAGTAGTAATAGCCCGGCGCAGAACCTTGCGCGGGGGAGAGCCGCCGCTGCGTGCGCGTCGGAAGGCTGCAATTTCTTCCGCGCCATACAGGTTTTCGCCCACGCCGTAGCGCACGGTTTCCGGGCCGTCGTGGAAGAAGGCATCCAGTGCGACAAGGTCATTCGCGCCAAGAGCTTTTTCATAAGCATCGGAAAGAGCGGTGATTTCGGCCACCAGAGCGGGTGTATTGAACATATCCGGGGTCTTTCAGGCTATGCGGCAGAACACAAAAAAACGGTGCCGGACATCTCAGAGTGAGACATTCGACACCGTATTGAAGAACGGGAACAGCGTTCCGTAAAGAGGCGGATCAGAAGGACGTGGAGACCGTGCCAGTCATGGTAAAGCGCGGTTCCAGCATGAAGGCGTTGCCGTAACCCGTGTAAGCCGCGCTGCTGCCGCTATAAACCGTGCTGGTATCATGGGCGCTATAGACGGCGCCCATCGCACCAGAACGGACAATAGAGCCGGTCAGGTTGGTAAAGTTCAGCTTAAACGTGGGGGATTTGAGGAACCCAACAGGCTTGAAGTGATAGCCCAGAGAGAGGGAGTCCGTCACATAGCCCGGAATACGCTGGTCATTGGCAACAGAGACAGATTGCGGGCCGGTATAGTGCACGGCACCGTTCGCAAAAAAGCCTTTGTAGGTATAGGTCAGGCCGAAGTTTGCAATAACGTGTGGTGCCATGACAGCCTGCGTGCCTTTGGAGTGCAGCATGATGTTCTGGTACGGGTCAAAAACATTGCTGTCCTGAGTGGCGTGCAGATACTCCACGGATGCATAGGGGCTGAAGCCGTGGATCTCTCTGCCGGCAATCATGAAATCAAGCCCGCGCATGGTCTGGTTGCCGATGGAAAACGGCTTGAAGCTGTTCATGCCCAGATACTGGTCCACAATGCGGTTTGTTACATTGTAGTTGAAGAAGGACAGGTCCAGCAGCAGGTATTTGTTGTGATAGCGGTAGCCCAGTTCTTCCTTGATGGAATACTGGTTTTTCAGCATCGGCGCACTGGCGGAGAGCCAGCCCATATCCGTTGCACTCGGCTGGCGGTAATCGCCTTCCGCATTCACATAAATCTGGCTGTTCGGGTCAATCTGATAGCTGATCGACAGCTGGGGCAGGGGGGCTGTGGTGTTGTTGCCAGAGCGATCGCCTGAAATCCAGTTCTTGTTTTCACCACTAAAGCTACGGTTCCACGCGTTGGACATGACAAACTTGAAGCCAGCGTTAATCAGCAGCTTGTTGTTCAGGTAGCGGGACTGGTTCTGGATGAACAGGGAATGCAGTTCATATCCTGCGTTCTGGCCATACATTGCACCGCCGACGGCATATTTTGCCCAGTTCGGGCTGGCCGCCGCCCCGTTCGCCATGGTTGTGCTGGTGGGGTAGCCCTGAATGGTCTGGTTGTTTTCATACCAGTAGCCAAGTGTAAGGTGGTTGTGGCTATCAATATCGTAGCTCAGCTTGGCCACAGCGCCGACCTGCCGTGCTTCGTTTTCAAGGAAGAAACTGGTCATGTTGGTGCCAGCCGGAACGGCTGCGCCGCCGCTGTTATGCGTATACTGCCCTTCTGCCGCCACGCCGCCCGGAGAGGCATCCCAGCCCTGACCCATGCTGAAGTAAGGCTGGAGGTCAAAGTTGAACTTTTTGGGCAGAACAATATGGATAGGAGCCGTCAGGAAAATCTGGTTCCAGTGATCGTTATTGTTTTTCCAGTAATTGACGCTCTTAGGATCAGCAGACCGTCCGTAGCCAGTGCCCGTGTGCTTATATTGGAAGAATTCCTGAGCAGTCGGGTAATTGTCGATCGTGAAATCAGCCGAGTTCCATGAAAGGAAGAGACGGGCGTTGGAGCCGTTTTGCCAGTCTTTCTGCAGCCCGAAATCAATATGTTTACGCTGGTTGATGCCAGCCCCCATCCAGCTCCGCGCATGGGCGTTAGAGAAGGAGAAGAAGCTGCGCACGCCGCTTTTGCCAATCTCACCAGATTCCAGACGAATGAATTCGCGCGAGAGGTTGTTGGTGCCGTAGGAGAAATCCACCATGCCGCCTGCTTTGCGGGAGGCCAGATGGGTGCGGGAGTTCATTACGCCACCTGCGGCAGACATCACGGGCAGATCACGCGCGGCGCTGCCGGGTGTAACGCTCACTTCCTCAAGGTTTTCGGAATCAATATTTTCCGACAGGTATTTGGCCGATGCCGCCGGTGCTCCATCCACCATCAGCGCCATATCCAGATCTGTCAGACCACGAGACTGGATCTGGCCGCCTTCCATGCCGGAGCTATCCGGCGTCATGATGTTCAGGCTGGGCAGGTTTTTGACCAGAT
This sequence comes from Acetobacter cerevisiae, assembly GCF_001580535.1. Classification (GTDB taxonomy): domain Bacteria; phylum Pseudomonadota; class Alphaproteobacteria; order Acetobacterales; family Acetobacteraceae; genus Acetobacter; species Acetobacter cerevisiae. Next base: position 16,123 of record NZ_LHZA01000125.1, read on the forward strand.
CAAGCGCGGTGGAGGTCGGGCTGCGCATGTTGATGTAGGCCTTTGTGACCGTCTGCACGGCATGCGGAGCTGTTTCCTGCCGCATCATCCCCCCGCCGCCATTCAGCGCCTGACGATGGGAGGCGACTGATATTTCTTCTTCCCCTTTGGCAAGCACCGGGCCTGATGGGCGTCGCGCCACGCTACGGGGCTGCGCTGTTTTTGCGGGAGATACCGCCTTGCCACCGTGATGCGTGCGGCTGGCATGAGACGTTCCCGTTGCGGCCTGAGCATATGCCAGCATGGCCCACAGGCTTACAGCTCCGGTCAGGCTCGTGACGAAAAGGCGGGAAGGGCGAGCCGCCAGACAAGCAATGGAACTGCGGGGATGTAGGCATTTGGTGGGCATGCGGGGATTTTCCTGTCAGGAGATACAGCGGCCTGGGAACAGGGCGCTAGGATTTGGCCAGGGGAGGGAAAACGTCTTGGATTTTGAAAAAAGCAGAGACCATATCTCGGTGCATGTCTGGCGCATGAGATGGGAGAAGGGGCTGCATTTCTCTATCCGATAATCTTAAGGAATGATCCGTAATCGTTATATAAAAGACGAACGGTGTTCGCACAAAATAAAAAAAAGCACTTCAGCGTTGCTAATATGAGGTCGGGTTGCCCGCGTTTAATAAGGATCTGTCGATCCGGCAAGGGGGTGCAGGGCAGCCTGTATGCTTCATGTTTAAGGGGCGAGGCGTTTATGCGTGTGAGGGGAAGATGCTCTCCCCATGCCACAAACGTATAAGAAAGATTAAATATTCAACCTATGGTTGCTCATTCTATATTCGAATGAATATAGAAAACTGCCACAAGTTCTTTATTTTGAAAGAAAAGTGATTTGCCGTGCAAGTCGTTAAATGATCTGCATCAATTCAGATTGTGATGAAATCATCTAAATATTCCTTATGCAGTTTATTCGATGCGTAACTGAAGGCTTAGTGCAATGACTCTGGGAAGACGGCAATTTCTAAAGGCTGGCGGCACATGTGTTGCCGGGGCCAGTGCTCTCGCTCTGGGTTTTGCACCGCCGAAGGCCTACGCGGGGGATTCCAGGCAATATAAGTTGCTGCGTGCTAAAGAGACCCGGAACAACTGCACCTACTGTTCCGTTGGCTGCGGCATTCTGATGTACAGTCTTGGCGATGGCGCGAAGAACGCCAAACCAAGCATCTTCCATATTGAAGGTGATCCGGATCATCCCGTCAGCCGTGGGTCTCTTTGCCCTAAAGGGGCCGGGCTGGTTGATTTCATTCATAGTGCAGGCCGTCTGCAGTATCCGGAATACCGCGCTCCGGGTTCAAAAGAGTGGAAGCGGATCAGCTGGGATGAGGCGACGACCCGTATCGCCCGCCTGCTGAAAGATGATCGTGACAAAAACTTCATCGAACGGAATGAAAAAGGGGAGTTGGTCAACCGCTGGTTGAGTTCGGGGATGCTGGCATCCTCTGCGGCCAGTAATGAGACCGGACTGCTGGACTTTAAGTTCGCCCGCTCTCTGGGGATGCTGGGGCTCGATTGTCAGGCCCGCCTCTGCCATGCTCCCACCGTATCAGCTCTTGCTCCCACCTTCGGGCGTGGGGCGATGACCAACAACTGGGTGGACATCAAGAACGCCAACGTCGTGCTCATTATGGGCGGCAACCCGGCGGAGGCGCATCCGGTTGGCTTTAAATGGGTGATGGAAGCCAAGATCCGTAACGGCGCAAAAGTGCTGGTGGTGGACCCGCGCTTTAACCGCAGTGCGGCGGTGGCGGATTTCTACACGCCTATCCGTGCGGGGTCCGATGCGGCGTTCATGCTGGGGGTGGCGAACTACCTGCTGTCTCACGACAAAATCCAGCATGAATACGTTAAGGCCTATACCAACGCGGCCTTGATTGTGCGGGAAGACTATTCCTTCGAGGACGGGCTTTTCAGCGGCTATGACGCTGAAAACCGCACCTACGATAAATCCTCCTGGACGTATGAGCGGGACGAAAAAGGGTTTGCCCTTCAGGATCCCACACTTCAGAACCCGCGTTGCGTGATCAACCTTCTGCGCAAACATGTGGAGCGCTACACGCCGGAAATGGTGACGCAGCTCTGCGGCACACCGGTGAAAGACTTCCTGCATGTGTGTGAAACACTGGCAGCCACCAGTGCGCCGGATCTGACGTCCACCTTCCTGTTTGCGCTTGGCTGGACGCATCATACCAGTGGCTCTCAGGTTATCCGCTCAGCCGCCATGATCCAGCTGCTGCTGGGTAATATCGGTATGGCCGGCGGCGGCATGAACGCCCTGCGTGGTCATTCTAATATTCAGGGCTATACGGATCTTGGTCTGCTGTCCCTGCGTCTGCCGGGGTATCTGAACCTGCCGTCAGACAAACAGCAGGATATGGCCACCTATCTGAAGGCCACCACGCCCGTGGCGGATGTGCCCGGACAGGTGAACTACTATCACAATACGCCGAAATTCTTTGTCAGCATGATGAAGACGCTGTGGGGTGACCACGCCACAGCCGCCAATAACTGGGGCTATGACTGGCTGCCAAAATGGGACCGCAGCTACGATATGCTGGCCTATTTTGACATGATGTATCAGGGTAAGGTGAATGGCTATATCGCGCAGGGCTTCAACCCCCTGGCCGCCATGCCGGACAAGAACAAGACCATTGCGGCTCTGTCCAAGCTGAAATTCCTTGTCACGATTGATCCGTTGAGCACGGAAACGTCCTCGTTCTGGCAGAATGAGGGGCAGTTTAATGATGTGAAGACGGAAGATATCCAGACAGAAGTCTTCCGTCTGCCTGCAACCTGCTTTGCGGAAGAAAACGGCTCCATCGTCAATTCCGGTCGCTGGTTGCAGTGGCATTTTGCGGGCGCAGCTCCTCCGGGAGAAACCTGGCAGGATGGCAAGGTCATCGGCACGATCTTTACCAAGATGCGTGAGCTTTACAGGAAAGAGGGCGGTGTCTGCCCCGAGCCTGTGCTGAATATGCAGTGGAACTATAAAGATCCAGAAGACCCGACGCCGGAAGAAGTGGCCCGCGAATGTAACGGCTACGCGCTGGCCGACATCACGGATGAGCAGGGCCATGTTGTGGTGCCCAAAGGCCATCTGGTGCCCGATTTCTCCGTGCTGCGGGATGACGGCACAACCTCCAGCTTCTGCTGGGTATTCGCCGGGTCCTGGACGGAAGCGGGCAACCAGATGGCCCGCCGGGACAACACGGATACCGGGCTTGGCTGCACACCGGGCTGGGCGTGGGCATGGCCTGCCAACCGCCGTATTCTGTATAACCGTGCTTCCATGGACCCGGATGGTCGTCCGTGGGACCCCAAACGCCAGATTCTGGAATGGGATGGCAAGCGCTGGGGTGGGTCCGATGTGCCGGACTATCCGCCGACGTCACCGCCGGGCAGTGGGGTCAGTCCCTTCATCATGCAGCCGGACGGCCTTGGGCGTCTGTTTGCCTGCGGTGGGATGGTCGATGGCCCGTTCCCGGAACAGTACGAACCGACAGAAACGCCGCTGGCTAACAACCCGCTGCACCCGAAGGTCACCTACAATCCGACAGCACGTGTGCTGAAGGATGACCGTGCGCGGATGGGGGAACAGAAAGACTTCCCTTATGTGGCGACCACCTATTCCATTACCGAGCTTTTCCGGCACTGGACGAAGCATTCTCGCCTGAACGCTATCGCGCAGCCGGAACAGTTTATTGAGATTGGGGAAAAGCTGGCAGGCCGTCTGAATATTGCCGCAGGGGACAAGGTGAAAGTCTCGTCCCGGCGCGGGTATATTGAAGCCAAGGCCGTGGTGACCAAGCGTATCCGTACCCTGAACGTGATGGGGCGTGAGCTCGACCAGATCGGCATCCCCTGTCACTGGGGTTTTGAAGGCGCAACGCGCAAAGGCTTCCTTGCCAATACGTTGAGCCCGGCAGTGGGGGATGCAAACTCCCAGACACCGGAATTCAAGGCCTTCCTTGTTAATGTTGAAAAAGCCTGAGGTGGAATGATGGGAATGCAATCACAGGACATCATCAGGCGGTCCGCAACCAATGGCCTGACGCCCGCACCGCAGGCGCGTGACCATCAGCAGGAAGTCGCCAAGCTGATTGACGTCTCCATTTGCACCGGGTGCAAGGGGTGTCAGGTCGCGTGTTCAGAGTGGAATGACCTGCGGGATGACGTTGGGCATAACGTCGGGGTGTATGACAACCCGGCGGACCTGACGGCGGAAAGCTGGACAGTCATCCGCTTTGACGAAGTGGAAGATGAAAGCGGCACTCTGGAATGGCTGCTGCGGAAAGAAGGCTGCATGCATTGTGAGGAGCCGGGGTGCCTGAAGGCATGCCCCAGCCCCGGCGCGATTGTGCAGTTTGCGAATGGGATTGTCGATTTCCAGTCCGACCAGTGCATTGGCTGTGGCTATTGCATTGCCGGGTGCCCGTTCGATGTGCCGCGCATCAATAAAAAAGATAACAAGGCTTACAAATGCACCCTGTGTGCAGACCGTGTGAGCGTTGGGCAGGAACCGGCCTGCGTGAAAACCTGCCCGACGGGTGCTATCTCCTTCGGTTCCAAGGCTGAAATGAAGGACCTTGCCGCCACCCGTATTGAAGAGCTGAAAAGCCGCGGGCACGACGGTGCAGGTCTGTATGACCCGCAGGGCGTTGGTGGCACGCACGTGATGTATGTGCTGACCCATGCCGACAAGCCGGAAATGTATCATCGCCTGCCGAAAGATCCGCATATCAGCCCGTTTGTGCGGGGCTGGAAAGAGTGGCTGAAGCCGGTTGGCGCTCTGGGCTTTATCGCCACACTGGCCGGGGCCTTTGCGCACTATGTCGGCGTTGGTCCGAATACGGTCGATATCCCGGACCCCGAGGCGGAGCCTGAAAAGCTGCCTGAAGAAAAAGAGACTGTGGCAGCGTCTGATACGGCTCAGGATGATCACCCGGCAGGGAGAGAATAACCATGGACACCAAAAATCTTATCCTGCGGACCAAATTTATGGACCGCATGTGCCACTGGACCATGGTGGCCTGCTTCTTTCTGGTCGCCATGTCTGGCCTGTCATGGTTTTTCCCCAGCCTGAGCTGGATGAACGGCGTGCTGGGCACGCCGCAGCTGGCACGGATGCTGCATCCGTTCCTCGGCACGGTGGTGTTCGTGCTGCTCATCTGCATGTTTTTCCGCTTTGTGCACCACAACATGCCGGTCAGAACGGATGTGACGTGGTTTCGGAACATTGTGGATGTTCTGATGAACAAGCACACGAAACCGCTGAAAATTGGCAAATATAACGCCGGGCAGAAAATCCTGTTCTGGTGCATCATGATGCTGATCAGCGCTCTGTTTGCCACGGGTGTTGTGGCATGGAGGCCTTACTTTGCCGGGTATTTCCCTATTCCGGCCATTCGTCTGGCGCTGCTGGCGCATTCTCTGGCTGGCCTTGGTCTGATCCTGCTGGTGATTGGCCATATCTATATGGGCATCTGGGTGCGTGGGTCTGTGACGGGCATGCTGACGGGTTACGTCTCCCGCGCATGGGCCAAACAGCATCATGACCGGTGGTATGATGAAGAGGTTGCACCCTCCAAGGATACTCCGGCAAAGCATCATTCATGATTAAAGACCACTCAGACATTCCTTCACTCGATAAGCGGATTCCCGGCGTTCCCGCTATCGAGCCCGTTATTTTCCCCAGGCTTGAGGCGCTCTACGCGCGCCGCTCGGCGCGGCTGGAAGAGCTGGCCTTCCAGCTGGTGAAAGAGGCGGCTCAGAATGAGCCGTCTTCTGCCGAGGCTGAGGAAATAAACGCCGGGTATTTCAGCTTTCTGTCTGGCCTTGTGGCCGCGCAGGGGCGTCTGCTGGCGAAAACCCCGCTGAGCCTCGCGGAGGCCGAGCCCATTCGGGTTCTGCTGCGCGGCAAAACTACCTCTCCGGATATCCCCACGCAGGAGATGCTGGAGAAACGCCTGTACTGGCAGAAAGCCTTCTCAACTCTCGTGGATGATGCCGGCGCTCAGCTCCCGGCGGAAACGCAGGATGCGCTGAAAGTTCTGGCTGCAGAAAAGCCGGACGTTCTGGCCACGCAGGCCTATTCGCTGCTGTCCGGGCAGTATGATCAGGTTGATGCCGGGGCGGCTGTCTTTTTGTGGGCCGCGCTCTCTGCTTTCTGGGCGCAGGCCATTGCCTTGCTGGCAGACGAGGACAAGGCGCTGAAACAGCGTCGGTCAGAAGGTGGCGCATGCCCCTGTTGCGGTGCGCCGCCCTCAGGTGCGCTGGTTCTGACGGGGGATCGGGAAGGGCTGCGGTATCTTCAGTGCAGCCTGTGTGAAACGCGCTGGCACAAAGTGCGGGCCACATGCAGCGTGTGTGACGCGACGGACCCTATTGATTACTGGTCCTTTGAGAACACAAATGCTCCCATACAGGCGGAAACCTGCGGAGATTGTAAGAGTTACGTGAAACTCTTCCGGCTGGATCGTGATCCCGCGCTGGAAGTGCTCGCGGATGATCTGGCAACGGTCGTGCTGGATGCAGCACTAGAAGATCAGGGCTTTATCCGGGCGGCGCTGAACCCGTTCGCCCTTCCGGCCTAGAGGACGGCCGCCGCAGGGCGGCGTTCCGGAGTTGGGTGTTTCAGGACAGGATTTTTCCGACAATGCGGAACAGTTTTACGAGCATGGTGGCGTGTGACACCGCATTGCGGCTGATTGCCGAGTGCGCGAAAAGCACTCCCCTGCAAAGTATGCGCGTTCCGCTGGCTGAGGCTGCCGGGCATATTGCTGCGGAAGATGTGCGCGCCGTTACAGCCCGGCCTGAAGCCGATATTTCCGCCATGGATGGCTATGCGTTTGATCATGCCGCCATGCAGGCCGCTCAGGCAGGTCTGCCTGTTGCCGGGCAAACCGCTGCGGGCGATATACCCTTGCCCCTGCCGACGGGTCAGGCTCTCGGCATTCTGACCGGCGCGCGTATTCCGCAAGGTGCGGATTGCGTGATGGCTAAGGAACGCATGCGCCTGACCGAGACGGGCTGCGTAATGCCCGCCAAGGTGCTTGCTGATAAAGGCGCCAATATTAGGCGGGCAGGGGAGGAATTCTCCAAAGGCGAAATTCTGCTGACACGTGGCACCCGTCTGGACTGGCGGCATATCGCTCTTCTGGCATGTCAGGGGATCGCAGATGTCACTGTCGTCCGTCCTGTGCGCGTTGCCGTGGTCTCAAACGGGGCCGAACTGGCTGCGGATGCATCCGACGCCCGTGCAGATTCTAACTCTCCCATGCTGGCCGCCTTGCTGCGTGAGACCGGAGCAGAGGTGACGTTGCATTCTGTTCCCTCGGATAACGAGCAAAAGCTCAGCGAGACGCTGGCGCAGGTTTGGGCTGACGCCGATGTGCTGGTCACCACCGGGGGGATTTCGGTCGGGCAGACGGATAATGTGCTGGATGCGCTCAGCAGCCTTGGCGCGCAGACGGTGTTCCGGGGGGTAACAATCCGCCCCGGCAAACCGCTGACCGTTATGACGCAGGGCACCCGTAAAGCCTTTTGCCTGCCGGGCAATCCGGGGGCGTCTGCCATCTGTGCGATGGTTTTTCTTATGCCTTACCTGCGGGTTGTGATGGGGGTATCGGCGTCTGCGCCCATGGTTCCGGCTGTGGCAGATTTTGCGTTTACACCCGTTGCAGGCACAACGCATTTTATTCCGGTATCCTGTCAGCCTGAACCTCAAGGCTGGCGTTTGTCCGCCCTGCCCACTGTGGGAGCGTCCGATATTATCGTGTTCTCCCGCGCTTCGGCCTTGTTGCGGGTTGATCCTGATACGCCGGTAGAGCCCGGACAAACCCGCTGGGTTCTGCCGCTTCAGCCTAACGGGATATGAACAGTCCGTTCCAGAATAAACGCGGCCAGCGCTTCCGTATCGTTTAGGTCGAGCGCTGCAAGCGGTGTGGGGACGGCCTCAGGTGTATCAGTCGCCACTGCGATAATATTGCTTTGCACCCCGAAGAGAGGGGCCTTGCCCACACTGGGGCGATAGACCTCAAGGCAGGCAGGGACTGTGGCGTGGAACCCTTCAATCAGGATCAGATCAACCGGCGCCATGCGGGCCAGCAGGTCCGGCAGCGTAAAAGGCGCGTCAGGTTGCGTATGCTGCAAAACCCAGCGGTCCGGCGTGGCCAGCATCACTTCCGACGTCCCAGCTTCCCGATGTACGAAGGAATCCTTGCCGGGTTTGTCGATATCAATAGTGTGGTGCGTGTGTTTGATGGTGGAAACCTTCAATCCCCGAGCCCGGAGGGCGGGCAGGAGACGGGCCAGAAGGTGTGTTTTCCCTGACCCACTCCGGCCCGTGATGCCAAAAATGGCCTGATGTCGGATCGTTTTTCTCATGGCCATGTCTCCAGTCTTGCCTGCCTCGCTTTATCATACGTATCAGGGCAGGGAAGAGGGAGCGTGTCACGCATGGCAAGTCTGACAGATTGCGGGAGCGTGCAGCGGTTCCCTGTCTGCCAGAAGCTGTATAGTGCGATGTATGGACGAGCAGACAAAAACCACTCCCATCGACCCACGCACCATGATCCGCGTCCGGGGGGCGCGCGAACATAACCTGAAAAATGTCGATGTCGCCTTACCGCGAGACCAGCTTGTGGTGTTCACCGGGGTATCCGGATCAGGCAAGTCTTCCCTCGCTTTCGGCACGATTTATGCGGAAGCGCAGCGGCGCTATCTGGAATCTGTCTCGCCCTATGCGCGGCGGTTGTTTAACCAGATGCCGGTTCCGGCAGTGGATGCCATTGATGGTCTGCCTCCCGCAGTCGCTTTGCAGCAGCAACGTGGCGGAAGCAGTGGGCGCTCGTCTGTCGGGAGTCTCACCACGCTCTCCAACCTTCTGCGCATGCTCTATTCTCGCGCAGGGACCTATCCGCCGGGTCTGTCCCGGCTGGAGGCAGAATCTTTCTCGCCTAATACGCCGATGGGGGCCTGCCCCCGCTGTCACGGTATGGGCCGCATTTATGATGTGACCGAGCAAACGCTTGTGCCGGATGATAGCCTGACCATTCGCCAGCGGGCCGTGGCGGCATGGCCCACGGCATGGCAGGGGCAGAACCTGCGGGATATCCTCATTACGCGTGGCGTGGATGTTGATACGCCCTGGCGTGACCTGCCGAAGAAAACGCGAGACTGGATCCTCTATACTGAGGAAACCCCGACGGAGCCGGTTTATCCCGGCCTGACGCATGAGGAAGTGCTGGCCGCCATCAAGCGGGGTGACCCACCGGGCTATAACGGCACCTTCACCGGCGCGCGTCAGTATGTGCTGCAAACTTTTACAAAGTCTCAGAGTGCCAAGATGCGGGCGCGGGCGGCGTCCTTCATGGTCAGCGCGCCGTGTCCTGTGTGCCATGGGCAACGGCTCAACCCGGATGCGCTGAAGGTGACGTTTGACGGGCGCAATATTGCAGACCTGTCCGAGCTTCCTCTCAAACATATTCAGAACGCATTACGCTTGGCTCTGGCTGGGCTGACACAGAAAGATGCCACAACCCTCGCGGCCCAAGGCATTGTCGAGGCACTGATTGAGCGCATTGACGTGCTGCTTGATCTTGGTCTGGGTTATCTGCAACTCAGTCGGCCGGTTCAGACGCTCTCCCCGGGTGAGTATCAGCGGTTACGGCTGGGCACGCAGATCCGCTCGAACCTGTTCGGAGTGGTGTATGTGCTGGATGAGCCCAGCTCAGGCTTGCACCCGGCGGATACGCAGGCTCTCCTGCGCGCCCTTGATGGCCTGCTTGATGCGGGCAATTCCCTGCTGGTGGTCGAGCATAACCCGGATGTTATCCGTCGGGCTCAATGGCTGGTGGATGTCGGGCCAGACGCCGGTGAGCGTGGTGGTCGCGTTCTGTATAGCGGGCCACCTGAGGGTTTGAAGGCAGTTAAAGAGTCCCGCACGCGGCCCTATCTGTTTAACCCGCCAGCGCATCGGGACACGCCGCCGCGCAAGCCTGCGAGCTGGCTGGAACTGTCCGGTATTTGCTGGAATAACCTGAGCGACGTCAGCCTTTCTCTGCCGCTGGGCGTGCTGGTTTCTGTTACGGGGGTGTCTGGCTCTGGTAAATCCAGCCTTGTGGGGCAGGCGCTGGTCTCTGTGGTTGGGAAGGCTCTGGGCCAGTCGATTGAGACGGAAACGGCGACGGAAGAAGGGGATGATGCGTCTCTTCTCGATAGTGAGCCCGGTCAGCCTGTCGGCAAGGTGGTTTCCGGCCTGAGCAATATCAAACGGCTGGTTGTGATCGACCAGAAGCCTATTGGCCGCACACCCCGTTCCAATCTGGCGACTTATACCGGGCTGTTCGACCTGATCCGTCAGGCTTTTGCTGCGACGCCGGAAGCGCGGAAGAGGCGGTTTGATGCCGGCTGGTTCTCGTTCAACGTCGCCAAGGGCCGCTGCCCTAAATGTGAGGGCGTGGGCTCCGTAATGGTGGAGCTGCTCTTCCTGCCGAGTGTATATGCGCCATGCCCGGAATGTCATGGCACGCGCTACAAGCCGGAAGTGCTGGAGGTTACCTTGCGCGGCAAGACCATTGCTGACGTGCTGAGGATGAGTGTGGACGAGGCGCATGATTTTTTTGCGCCGGAACCCAATATTGCACACGGGTTTGACACGTTGCAGCAAGGCGGTCTGGGCTATCTGAGGCTTGGTCAGCCCGCAACAGAGCTTTCTGGCGGGGAGGCGCAGCGTATCAAGCTGGCTACAGAACTGCAGAAACGTCGGTCAGGCCATGTGTTGTATGTGCTGGATGAACCCACGACCGGTCTGCACCCCTCAGATGTCGATCGTCTGATGCGCCAGTTGCAGACACTGGTGAACCAGAACAACAGCGTCGTGCTGGCGGAACACGATATGCGTGTGGCCGCAGCAAGTGACTGGGTGATTGATCTGGGGCCGGGCGCTGGTGAGGATGGGGGCCATATTGTCGCTGCGGGCACTCCGAAGGATGTCGCGGTGCAGCCTCAAAGCAAAACAGCTCCCTTCCTGGCACGTTATATATAGGAGGCGGCTTAAGCCTCTTCGCTGGTCGGCTGGGCGGAAAGCAGGATCTTTTCCGCCAAAGGCATCAGCGTGTCACGGGTGAGGGGAGCTAACTGCTCATCTGGAGCCTTTGCCGGGTCAATCCAGAGGGCTTCCGCAATTTCTGCCTGCGCGGTGACGGGCGTAGATAAAATCATCCGGAACACCTCAGCCTGAATAAGGTGACCGGGTTCATTTGCTGCTTCCGCAGTGAATGTTCCCAGAAAATCGCTCTCGTTCAGAGAGACCGTAATCCCCAGTTCTTCATTCAGTTCTCTGGCAAGCGCCTGAACTGCTGTTTCCTGCGCATCAATCTTGCCGCCAGCCTGCATGAAGAAGCGAGAGCCTTTCTTTCGGACCAGAAGCGTCTGGCTCTTGTCATTAAAGATAAGGGCGGTCGCAATATGGATAATCGGCGGGCGGCTGACTGACGGCATAATGAAGTCCACTCTTAGAGACAGGAAAAGACCGACATATCAGCAACCCCCAGCCTATCACCAGCGTTGAAAGGGGGAGGGGAGGCCTGTCGGGTCTCCTGTGCTGCTGACTTTCTCAGGCGCAAGAGTGCGTTTTCGATGGATGGAGCGAAGGCCGAGAAGATAATTCTGCGGCTATCCCGTTGAAAACTGGCG
>NZ_LHZA01000097.1 GCF_001580535.1 Acetobacter cerevisiae
GAAAATCAACAGCTTCAGGTCATCCAGCATTTCCCGTGTTTCACTCATATTAAAGAGCTTGGCTCTGATATGATGCTGATTGAGCTCTAAAAAATGCGGTGCACCATGAATACTTAGAAGCTCCCGAAAAGCCGCATACTGACTTTTCTGAAGCATAGTATCCAGATTATTTTCCTCGCTACGTGCTAGGCGCGCGGCATCTCTTACGCGCTGTGCAACTTTTACGAGGATAATATCAAAGATGGTTTCTTTGGTTTTATAATAATTATAGAAACTTCCCGGTGAGACATTGCTAAGGGCAACAATGTCTCTTACCGTTGCTGCATCCAAGCCGATACTAGAAAAGACTTTCCATGCAGCGCTTTCAAAGGCGTCTTGCTTGAATGCGCGCATCATTTCGCGTTTTTGAGAAGCGCGATAGGACTTTTTGGGTCTGGTTGTTGTTGGTTTAGCCTTGGTAACGGGCTTTTGCGGGTGGTCCGTCAATTTTTTACAAACTCCAGTGTCCTTCTCGCCCTTTGTTTACAGTAAAATTCTCCTATCTGAAAGCGGCAATAAAATAAGATTTAAAAAAGAGATATTTTTTCAATACATCATAGAATAAAATGGAATATTTAAGTAAACAAAAATAAAAAACTAAAATAAATTATGCCTGAAAATTAAAAGAATACGTAAAATTCATGCATTATTGCGGTTCTTTCCAATCATTAACATTTAAATAACCTTTTTGACCATGATCCATTTTACGAAATTCATCATTGAGAACAGCGTCTTGGGCTGATGTTGGAAGCATGGCAAAGCCTCGTGATGAAAAATCATTTCTGGAAGCCAGAATTTTTCTTACTTCTGTATCAAACTCATCTAAAGAGAGGCGGCCATCATGGTTGGTATCGGCATCGTTAAAATCTTTTTGCCGATCTTGTTCAGAATAAGCGCTGGAGATGGTTTCTGCACAAAGTTTTCCGGGGTAGAAATTAAAAATAATGACAGATATTGCAATAATTTTTTGAGGAAGATTATGCCAGCGGAATATATTAAAAAATCTATGAAAATCAGGATGTTTTATCGCTATAAAGGAAAAGTTTCTTTTCACAAAAACATTTGCCTGCATGTTGTACCTAAGCTCCTTATTTTAGCAGAATGAAAGGGACTTTTGCGACAAATCTTAAAAAATGAATAATATGTCAAGTTAGTATTTTTTCGAATACAGCACTATTTTGGTTCTTATTTTCTTTATGAATAGAAATATCGGCAAAAATTGTTTTTAATGAAACTTATTTGCAAAGAAATAATACCAATAAGACGGTAATTTCATCAATTTAAAGTTGACGTGTTATTCGATTTTTGTCTTCCTGCACAAAGCGCATTGCGGTGCATGCACATGTTTCAGAAATCTGTTCCGTAAATGCGCGTTGCTTGCGCACGGTCACCCTAATGGCCACGAGGTCGGGAGAGAACTTACATGACTATAAAGCTGCACGACATGACACAGGTCATGCAGGAGACAACACGGAAAGGTGTTGGGAGTTCTCGATGGCAAAGGCCGGTTTACAAACACTTTCTGCCACCTTGTAATCATGCCTGCCCTGCGGGGGAAGATATTCAGGGGTGGCTGGCACATGCGCAGGCCGGAGATTACGAAAAAGCATGGTACGCACTTACCGAAAATAACCCGATGCCCGCCGTGCATGGCAGGGCCTGCTATCACCCATGCGAAAGTGCATGTAACCGAGGCAGCTTGGATGATGCTGTTTCCATTCATGCTGTAGAGCGTTTTTTGGGTGACTTGGCAGTGCAGAATGGCTGGCATTTTCAGTCTGCGGCACCTACGAGTAAAAAAGTGCTGGTTATAGGTAGTGGACCAGCAGGGCTTTCCTGCGCCTATCACCTTGCCAGGTTAGGGCATCAGGTTGAAATATATGAGGCAGCAGCAGAGCCGGGGGGAATGATGATGCATGGCATCCCCGCCTACAGGCTACCGCGCCAGCCTCTTAAAGATGAAATTGCCAGAATAACATCCATGCCGGGCGTTACATTGCGCTGTGGTATACGGGTTGATGATGTTGCGCAGGCGCGTCAGCAAGGTAAGTTTGATGCCGTATTTGTGGCTGTTGGTGCCCAGCTGGCTAACCATCTTAATATCCCGGCAACGGACGGCAAGAAGCTGGTGGATGCTGTCGGTTTGCTGGATGAAGTGAGTAAAGGTGAAAAGCCCCAGTTAGGCCGCACTGTTGCCATTGTTGGTGGTGGCAACGTAGCAATGGATGCCGCCCGCACAGCAGAACGCTTGGGCGCCCAAGATACGGTTTTGATTTTCCGTTATGACCCCCAGCACATGGAAGCCCTGCCGAGTGAGGCTGAAGCTGCTTTTGCTGAAGGGGTTAAAATTGAATGGCTGAGCGTTGCTGACCATTTTGGTGCAGATGGCGTAACGGTTGAAAAAGTGACCATGAATCCAGATGGCAGCGTAACCTCCACAGGGCAGACCGCACATTTGCCTGCAGATGCAATGGTTATGGCTGTTGGGCAACATAGTGATCTGGCATTGCTCAAAACAGCGCCTGCTATCAGCATAAATAAAGATGATACCGTTGCGGTAGATGCCTCAACCCTCATGACCGGGCAGGAAGGTATTTTTGCAGGAGGAGACTGCATAGGTGGTGCACGCACCATGACAACCGCAACAGGCCACGGCAAACTTGCTGCGCGTGCTATCAATGCTTATTTGGCCGGGCAGCGTTATGTGCATCCCGCAGCGCATCCTCTTGTTTCATTTGATATGCTGCATCTGCCAGATTACGCGCAGGCAGACCGAAGCAAGCAGCCAGAGCGCCCCTTAACAGAGCGTGCCGGGTTTGATGAAATATTCGCCGGTTTGGATGAAAAAACAGCACGTTATGAAGCAGGCAGATGCCTTTCCTGCGGTAACTGTTTTGAATGTGACAATTGCTATGCATCCTGCCCAGAGCAAGCCATTACACGGCTAGGACCGGGGAAGGGATATGCCGTTGCCATGGATATGTGCACAGGCTGTGCTGTTTGTGCAGAACAGTGCCCCTGCCATGCCATTGAGATGGACCCGGAACCTGTAGAGGCTACGCCACCCAAGGGAAGTTTGGGTGAGCCCGTTATGCCAACACGCTTCAAGGTGCGTGCATAAAATGGAGAATGTCATGACCGAACAACTCCAGACAATGGATGGCAATACATCTGTTGCGCATATTGCTTACCGTGTGAACGAAGTCTGTGCGATTTACCCTATCACGCCCTCATCCCCCATGGCGGAACTGGCAGATACGTGGTCTGATCAAGGTGTGCAGAATATCTGGGGTGAAGTGCCCGTTGTGCAGGAAATGCAGGCAGAAGGCGGGGCAGCCGGGTGTGTGCATGGGGCTTTGCAAACCGGGGCGCTTACCACAACGTTTACGGCCTCTCAGGGCCTTATGCTCATGCTGCCAAATATGTTCAAAATTGCAGGTGAGCTGACATCAACAGTTTTCTATGTAGCTGCGCGCGCGCTGGCGGCTGGTGCTTCCTCCATTTTTGGTGATCACCAGGATATTATGGCCACTCGCACAACAGGCTTTGCCGTGTTGGGGGCGGGGTCTGTGCAGGAATCCCATGATCTGGCGCTGGTTGCTCAGGTAGCTACTTTGGCTGCGCGTATTCCCTTTATCCATTTTGCAGATGGTTTTCGCACATCACACGAATACAACAGCCTTGCTGTGGTGTCGGATGATGTTATCCGCCAAATGATAGATGATCGGCTGGTGCATGCACATCGGCAACGTGCGCTTAATCCGGAACACCCATTCATTCGTGGTACCTGGCAAAACCCGGATACCTATTTCCAGACCAGAGAAGCCGTTAATCCATTTTATGAGCGCGTACCTGCCATTGTGCAGGATGCCATGGACAAGTTTGCGTCTCTTACGGGACGTCAATATAGCCTGTTCCATTATACTGGTGCGCCAGATGCTGAACGCGTGGTTATTTCCATGGGCTCCGGCTCCGAAGTGGTGCGGGAAACTGCAAAATGGCTGAACGCACAGGGTGAAAAAGTAGGCGCATTGCAAGTGCGTTTGTTCCGCCCGTTTTCTGCAGAACATTTTCTAAAAGCCTTACCTCCAAGTGTAAAATCTATTGCAGTGCTAGATCGCACCAAAGAACCCGGTGCCCCTATGGAACCACTGCATGCAGATATTGTAAGCGTGTTGGCAGAAGGGGTAGGGAATGGTCAGTTCTCACATATGCCGCGCGTTATTGGTGGGCGGTATGGGCTTTCTTCGCGTGATTTCAACCCGGCCATGGCACGGGCCGTTTTTGATGAACTCAAAAAACCAACACCCAAGAACCACTTTACAGTGGGTATTATTGATGACGTTTCCCATACAAATCTGGAGTATGATGAAACCTTCGATATAGAACCAGAAGGCACTGTGCGCTGTCTGTTTTATGGTTTGGGTGCTGATGGCACGGTGGGAGCCAATAAAAACAGTGTTAAAATCCTGAGTGAAAAACCGGGATGGTATGCACAGGCTTATTTTGATTATGACTCCCACAAATCTGGAGGGGAAACGGCATCTCACCTTCGGTTTGGGAAATCTCCTATTCAGGCACCTTACCTTATCCGACATGCAGATTTTGTTGCCTGTCATAAGTTCGATTTTCTGTTCCGGCGCGATATTCTGGGTGCCGCCAATAACGGGGCCACGTTTCTGCTGAACAGCCCCTATGCAGCAGACAAGGTTTGGGAACAGCTACCGCGCAAGGTGCAGGATCAGATTGTCGGTAAAAAGCTGCGGTTTTTTGTTATTGATGCGTCAGACGTTGCGCTAAAGCTTGGCTTGGCGCCACGTGTTAATACCATTTTGCAAACATGCTTCTTCCATCTCTCCAATGTTTTGCCACCGGATGAAGCTATTTCTGAAATTAAAAAGTCCATTCAGAAAACCTATGGTGCAAAAGGTGATAGTGTTGTGCAGCTCAATTTCCGTGCAGTGGATGCCGCTGTAGCGGCCCTGCATGAAGTTGCTGTGCCAGCCAAGGCTGATGGCACTTTGCCCATGCCACCAGTTGTGCCTGCATCTGCTCCAGTGTTTGTGCAGCAGGTTACGGCAGAAATTATGGCGGGCAGGGGAGAGAGTATTCCTGTAAGCCGTATTCCGGCAGACGGCACTTTCCCCGGAGGTACAACCCAGTACGAAAAACGAAATATTGCCGTAGAAGTGCCAATCTGGAACCCGGATACGTGCATTCAGTGCGGGCAGTGTAGTATTGTATGCCCACACAGCGTGATCCGAGCCAAGACATACGAAGACAAAGATCTGGCAGGCGCTCCAGGAAGCTTTAAATCAGCGCCAGTCAATGCACGAGGGTATCCAGATTCCCGCTTTACGCTTCAGTTTTATGTAGAAGACTGCACAGGTTGTGGCGTGTGTGTTGAAAACTGCCCAGCAATCAGCCCGGATGGTGAAACGCGCGCCATTAACATGGGCGAAAAATTGCCTATCCTGGAACAGGAACGCGGGAATATCGCGTTTTTTGAACATTTGCCAGAAGTGGATCGGGCTGCGATTAACGAAGCCAACGTGCGTGGTGTGCAGTTTCTGGAACCGCTGTTTGAATTTAGCGGTGCCTGTGCTGGATGTGGTGAGACACCATACCTGAAGCTGATCTCCCAACTTTTTGGAGATAGGTTGCAAATCGCCAACGCCACAGGCTGTTCGGCCATTTATGCGGGCAATACACCGGCACATGCATGGAAAGCCAATGCGCAGGGGCGTGGGGTTGCATGGTCGAACTCATTGTTTGAAGACAATGCGGAATTCGGCCTTGGTTTCCGTTTGGCCGCAGATAAACAGGAATCTCTGGCACGGCAATTACTGCAAAAACAGGCTGATATTGTGGGGCAAGATCTGGCAACGGCTATCCTGAACGCGCCACAGATTACAGAAAGCGAATTTGCGCTCCAACGTGCGCGTGTAAGTGCGCTGCGAAGCAACCTGGAGGCTGTTCATACACCTGATGCTGCCATGTTGCTTTCTGTGGCGGATTTTCTAATCCGGCGTTCCATCTGGATTGTTGGGGGCGATGGCTGGGCATACGATATTGATTACGGCGGCCTAGACCATGTGTTGGCGCAAGGGCGTAATGTAAACGTGATTGTGCTGGATACAGAGGTGTATTCCAACACCGGTGGGCAATCCTCCAAAGCCACTCCATTGGGGGCAGCAGCCAAATTTGCGGCAGGTGGCAAACGTGTGCCGCGTAAGGATCTGGCCTTGCAGACCATTGCTTACGGCAATGTGTATGTGGCCCAGATTGCGCTGGGGGCTAACCCGGAGCAGGCTATTATCGCAATGCGAGAAGCTGAGGCATATGAGGGGCCATCTCTTATTCTGGCGTATTCGCAGTGTATTGCGCATGGCATAGATATGCGTACGGGTATGAAGCAGCAGGCACGTGCTGTGGCATCGGGGTATTGGCCATTGTTCCGGTTTGATCCCACCATGCGCAAAAGCGGCCTTAACCCGTTCCGGCTTGATTCCACCCGCCCGCGTATTCCGTTGGAAGATTATGCGTATCGTGAACTGCGTTATAAAACCCTTACCCGTACGCATCCAGAAAGTGCTGCGCATTTGTTGCATCAGGCGCAGGCAGCCGCCAACGAGCGCTACCGGATTTACGAAGATATGGCCGCCCGTGATGGCAGCCGCTTCCTTCCCCATTGGGAAGATGTGAACTGAGGCGATACGGGAGCATTATGGCAATGGATATTCGTACAAACTATCTTGGGCTGGAATTGCCTCACCCTGTTGTGGCTTCGGCATCGCCTCTTACGGCAGATTTGGAAGGGATTTTGCGTCTGGCAGATGCCGGGGCTTCCGCCATTGTTATGGCCTCGGTGTTTGAAGAGGATATTCAGGCGCAGGAACTGGCAGAAGCTGCATTGTGGGAAACGGGAGAAAATTCCCAGCCAGAAGCAGCAGGGTATTTCCCCGCGATGCATCATGCCTCTCCGTTGGATGGAAGGCTGGCTGTGCTGCGAAGTGCAGCAGAAAGAGCTGGTGTGCCTATTATCGCCAGCCTGAATGGCTGCACACCAGCAGGATGGTTGCGCTTTGCCAAGGATATGGAGCAGGCGGGTGCGGCTGCCATAGAATTGAACTTCTGGCATGTGCCAACCAACCCCGATGAAACGGGCACGCAGGTGGAAGAGCGCTGTATACAGGTGCTGCGTGATGTAAAGGCACAGGTTAAAGTGCCGGTAAGCGTTAAGCTTTCTCCCTTTTTCAGCTCCCCGGGGAATATGGTGAAACGCCTATCAGAAAATGGAGCAGGCGGTATTGTTCTGTTCAATAGTTTTTACGAGCCCGGATTACGGTCATTAACAGAGAGTGCAGAAGTGGATTTTGTTCCAAGTTCTGCATATGAATTACGGTTACCGCTTATGTGGACAGCGCTGCTTTCAGAGCGTTGTCAGGCTGATCTGGCAATTTCCGGCGGGGTCCATTCCGGTATGGATGTTGCCAAATGTCTGTTGGCTGGTGCTGATGTCGCGATGGTAACATCGGTTCTGCTGCAGAAGGGGCCGAACTATATCTCCATTCTTCTGCAAGAACTGCGGGAATGGATGTCTGAGCAGAATTTGGGTTCTGTAAAGGCATTCAAGGGCCGAATGGCAGCCAGAGGCACAGCAACCCAGGCAGAAGAGTTTTTGCGCACACAATACAGGCACATTTTATCTGCCCATATCACTGATATTAAACAGTAATTGCAAAGATGAATAACATCCCTTCAAGCAAAACACAGATTTCGCAATATACGCATGATACTGCAGAAATGCCTGTAAGTTCAGCACCAACCAGTCATCAGGCGTTTGAGCAATTGGTCTCACGCGCTGTTCAATTGCCGGGGCAGGTGCCTGTTGGTATTGTCTGGCCGTGTGAACAGCATGCCCTTGAAGGCGCAATGGATGCCGCTCAGCAGAATATTATAGAGCCTGTTCTGATAGGGGATAAGGGCACAATCACATCTATGGCGAAGGCAAGTGGTATTACATTAGATAAGGCTGTTTTTATTGATGCCGCAACACCGGCAGAGGCTGCCCAGAAAGCAACGGCCTTGGTAAGGCAGGGGCGCGTAAAAGCGTTGATGAAAGGTAGCCTGCATACAGATATTTTTATGCACGCCATTGTTGAGGCGGATAGTGGATTACGTACCAACAGGCGTATTAGCCATGTCTTTTTGTTGGCTGTGCCCGAGTATGAGGATTTATTGTTTGTAACAGATGCCGCTATCAATATTTTCCCAGATCTGGATGTAAAACGGGATATTGTTCAAAATGCGATAGATCTGCACAACGGGCTGGGTTTGGGTGCCCCGCGTGTTGCTATTCTTTCTGCAGTAGAAACAGTTAATTCCAAAATACCCGGCACAGTTGATGCCGCATGTTTATGCAAGATGGCAGAGCGTGGGCAAATACAAGGGGGCGTTCTGGATGGCCCCTTGGCTATGGATAATGCTGTAAATATTGAAGCTGCAAAAATAAAGAACATTGTCTCACCCGTAGCAGGGCACGCGCAAATTCTGGTGGCTCCAGATCTGGAATCCGGCAATATGCTGGCCAAGAATATGATTTTTATGTCTGGTGCAGATTCCGCAGGCATTGTTCTGGGCGCAGCGGTTCCCGTGTTACTTACTAGCCGTGCAAACAGTGTGCAGGCGCGTTTGGCGTCTATAGCCATTGGGGCGCTTTATGCTCATCATCTTGCCGGTGGGCAGGGCTGAAAATAGCCTTATAACAAGGAAGAGTATCCGTGCAGGATGTAGTTGTTGTTTTTAATAGCGGATCTTCAAGCCTGAAGCTGACGATTTACGCTTTCTCGGGCAAAGTAGATCCGCAGGTTCTGCTGCATGGAGAAATTGAGGAGTTCCCAGACCATTCTCAGTTTACGGCCAAAGATGTGGCGGGAAAGCTTTTTGCGCAGGAAAAATGGCCGGAAACAGGTCTGCATATTTTCAGCCACCTTTTTCATTGGTTTGAACAATATTCCGGCCAAGGGCGTGTACTGGCAGTAGGGCACCGGATTGTGCATGGCGGTGCAGAGTTTCTGCAGCCGGTTAAAATCACGCTGGATACGCTCAAGCAACTGGATAAACTCACACCGTTTGATCCGTTGCATCAGGCAGCTACGTTGGCTCCTGCAAAAGCTATTTTTGAAAAGCGGCCTGATATTTTGCAGGTGGCGTGTTTTGATACCACCTTTCATCAAACTATCCCGGAAATGGCGCGCTTGTTGCCACTTCCTCGCCGTTATGCAGAGCATGGCATACGCCGCTACGGGTTTCATGGTATTTCATACAGTTATATTGCAGGCCGCTTGGCAGAGGTTGATCCTGCATTAGCGCAAGGGCGTACTATTGTTGCGCATTTGGGAAGCGGTGCCAGCCTGTGTGCATTGCGCCATGGTAAGAGCATGGAAACAACTATGGGGTTTTCCGCCCTTGATGGGTTAATGATGGGCACGCGCTGCGGTGCGATAGATCCGGGTGCTCTGCTTTACATGGTGCAGTCTGAAAAAGCAGATTGGAAAACGCTGGTCACCACGCTCTATCATCAATCGGGGCTATTGGGTGTTTCGGGTGTATCGTCCGATATGCGTATTTTGCGTGCAACATTGGCGCAAAGTCAGGATGCCTTGCAGCGTAAGCATATTACAGAAGCACTCGGGCTGTTTGTTTACAGGATTGTGCAGGAAATTGGTGCATTAACCGCTGTTATGGGTGGGTTGGACGGCATTGTGTTTACAGCCGGTATTGGTGAGCATGATCAGAATCTCCGAGCAGATGTCTGTCAGGCATTGGCATGGATGGGCGTGCAGATTGATGAAACCGCTAATGCGGCCCATGCGCCGGTTATCAGCAAAGCCAGTAGTAAAATAAAAATCCGTATCATACCTACAAATGAAGAACTGCAAATATATCGCAGTGTTCTTCCTTTTCTTGATTCGGGAAAATAAAATTAACTATATTCCTGAGTCGAGAAAATAATTTTCGTAGAAGTTTGGATAATATTTCTGCATTCTATTTCCTGATAAAGGATTGGGAAAGGTATTTGTATGCCCCGTTGGGTATGGTTGGCCGGAAGTGTTCTGGCTGTTTCCGCTGTGGCCGCTGGCGTGCTGGTTGCTGGCCTACCACACTATAATCTGGCGCATATTGCATCAGATAAACTCAGTGCGTCACTTGGTCGCAAAACCCAGATTGAGGCATTGCATGTGCGTTTTGGCCGATGGGTTATGGTAGATCTGGACAATCTGCATCTGGCCAACATTCCCCAAGGCAGCCGCGCAGATATGATAATCCTGAAGCATCTGCACGCTCAAATTCTGCTTAGCTCTTTACTGAGTGGAGATATGCAGGCGCGAGATGTGAAAATTGATGGGTTTTCAGGTCTGTTCGAGCGTACGCCTGAACGTGAACCTAACTGGAGGTTCGGTAAAAAGGCCTCTTCAACGCCATCCAAGCTCAAAGAACCAAGCGGGAAAGTGTGGTTTCCTGGGCTGCGTGACGCAACCATTACCGATAGTGAGGTTATTTATCGCTCTGCACATGGGCAGAGTTACGTAACGGGCCTTAAAGCGGTTACCTTGCATTCAACAAGCGACAGCACACCGTTGGTGATGGATGTAAACGGCGCCTATAATGATACGCCCGTAACGTTACAGGCCAATATGCAGCCAATAGATGTTTTACGCCAAGCGGGTAAACCTTATGGAACCGATATCCATGCGGTATCAGGTGATTTATCGCTCCACCTGAATGGCACCATGACAGATCTTTTTGATTTTGATGGCATTGATGCAAAGCTGGATTTGCAGACCGCAACATCTCGCCCGATCATGGCTTTTGCAGGTGAGGCTGATAGCAAGATTACACAACCTGTTACGCTATCGGGCCACTTCACGCATAAGGGGGATGTGTGGCATCTTGACCATACAACCGGTTCGCTCAAGGAAAGCCCGATCCGCAGTGCAGATGTAACCTTTACAGAAGGTGCCACAGGGCAGCCTGATAAGGTTGCAGGCTCCATGGCGTTTTCTCGCCTAAACCTGAATGCCCTTTTGGGCGGCTCTTCCGAAAAACCCAAAACATCTGCGAACGGTATTGACGTGCCGCTACAGGTGCCTTTGAAGCCTGATCCTCTGATCAATGTGACACGTGCTGCAGATACGGTGCTGTATAATGCGCTTGTTTTTAATCAGGCGCAGATCAGTTTAAGCCAAATGCCTGGCCGAATTGATGTAAGTTCCATGAAGATGAATTGGCTTGGGGCTAGTATTCAGAGCCCTTTTGGAAATTCACGGA
>NZ_LHZA01000025.1 GCF_001580535.1 Acetobacter cerevisiae
CGAGCAGAAGCCTGTGGAAACCTCACCGAAGGTCTGCCCCCACAGAGACCTGCTCTGCCGCCTCTCTTCATAACTTGAGAGGATCAAATCTCACCAAACCATATCCGCATCCTTCGGGTGACCTGAAGCCACATTGGCTCCCTTCAGGCTGCCTGAGCGATGCCGTTCCACAACACGGCCCAGCTCGCCCCTTTGCAGGATAGACACCTGCCACCCGACCTCAGCCATCACACGCCGCAAGACGGCCCTACTGCGTCAGCACGCTCAAATGCGTCAGCACAACCATACAAGAGAGAAACAATGTCTACACCCTGCACATCAGTCACAGATGGACTGACAAGCACACTCACAGAAACCACAGCAGCTCAGCCCGCCCGCAAGAAACGCTGTGATGCCGGAAAGCCCCACGGACCACACAAGCCCCGCAAAGCCAGTCCAGTCACCCGCATGGACAACGGTGTGAGCCTGATTGGCCTGACAGGACGCCACGGGACCGGCAAGCAGCTTCGGGTCAGCACAGCCGACCTGCCCGACCTTCTGGCCTTCACGGACAACGGCACACGACTTCAGGTGGTCATGGACGGCACGGGCAAGCATCCCACACTCCGCCTCAATGGCCCCAATGCCCAGAGATGGCAGCACAGCGAAAACACGCGTGACCTTGTGACAGTGGCCCGCTTCCTTGTCGGTGAAACACACGGAGGGCGGCGCATTCGCTGCAAGGATCACGACCCCTTCAACCTGACACGGGACAATCTGGAAGTGCTGGTGCCAGCGATTGAAGAGACTTTCCCTATCGACTGGGAAAAGGCTGTGACTGATCGTCAGGCCAAGATGCAGGAATGCTGTGAAGGTCAGACGATCCACCGACCCCAAGAACCTGCTGGTTCGCTTCCAGCAACGGCCTGAGCCTCATTCTCATGACGCTAGCCGATAGATTACCCGCCACCTGAAAACTAACGAGGCCACAGAGACCCGATCAGCTCACACAGACTCTTTCAG
>NZ_LHZA01000139.1 GCF_001580535.1 Acetobacter cerevisiae
TTTTCATAATCTAACCCGATGTACAACCCTTCTGTGAGATTTCCGCGTCATGGCTTTCAGCCGGCAGACAGGGCTCCATATTGCGTTTGACGGCAAGGTAGCAGATAACCTGCGCTCTGCCCCCCTTTACGGAAAGATGGATAACTTCTCAGCACTGCATAAACTTCTCGGAACAAACACCTTCAAAATTGATGCTTCTAACCAAAATTTCATAACACTCCGAGCAAAAACAGCCCAAAAAACTAAAACATCGGAACAGGCCAGAGAAGATAACCTGACCGTACAAGGGCATAGAAGAGAACTTCGTACTAAACGCAATTTTGCCGGTGTGGTAGACACCGCCACCTATGACGATCTCTCCAACCTTGGGGGTGCCACCTCTATTGCCCAGATGCTCACGCAGCTACCGGGTGTTACTGGCATTCGTAATGGGGATGAACCCCGCTACATCAGTGTGCGTGGCGTTTCTTCTGACCTGAACCAGACAACATTAGATGGCATAACACTTGCCAGCATTAGTGATGGTGGCAGCATCAGGCGCCGTGTAAACTTACAGAATATACCAGCAGAAATGACGGGTGAAGACAGTATTTATAAAACTTTTACCGCCGAGCAGGATGGCGGGGCCATTGGTGCGGTTATTGATATGAATCCCCGGAGCGCTTTTGACCACAAAGGCCTCTACAAATACATTAACGCTTATGGCATCTACTCGACCGAAAAAGGGTCTGCTGGCGCTAACAAGATCCCCGGTATGTCCCCTCACCTGGGGCAAGGCGCTAAAGCCGTTTTTTCCGATAGATTTGGGAAAAACAATGAATTTGGGATTATGACCTCATTCCGGTACCAAAAACGGACGCGCAATACGAGCAAAACATGGCAGGAAGATAGCTACAACTATTACGACACCAAAGGTAAAATCCTTAAACCCAACGCCTCCACCACACCCGGCTGGAACGGCATGACGGCCCCCCGCTACGTTGATGGTGGCAGCTATTCCAATGACCTCAATACTTTAGGGGGAGCAGCCCGTTTGGAATGGCGTCCGAAAAATACCGGATTAAGCGCGTCAGTCATGGGCTACGCCTACCAGAGGTGGGAAGACTCCTTTATGGAGCATAACGAATATCTTCTTGACGATACGGGGATATGGAACCAAACGCCCACGAGTGGGCGAGAATATATTTACAGAGCTCGCACTATTGGTCGTAAAGATAACTGGAAAATGAATACCAATGGTGTTTTGGGCAATTTGAACTGGCACGACAATATTTCAACCCTTAAATTACGCGCTGGTTACACTTGGGAAGATTACTTCAATCATGAGCCCTATGTCACCGCCAGAGTTTACCCAAGTGAAAAAGGGAATAAGGCCGTTTTTGCGGACTACACCATCGACAAAGAAAGAGTAGCAACCCTTACAGATATTAGCGATATGAATAAACTGCTTAATAGCGGTTATACATTTCAGACAGTACAACAAGAGTACGACCGCGACCATGAAGGCGTGGCAAACGTGCGTCTGGATTACACACGAAATCTTAATCCTGACTCTCACGGATTTGGGTTTGCAAGTGGGTTTGAATGGCGCAGCCTGGATGCGACCAATTCCTCTAACCAGCTTTGGTATAACTCTGGAGGAGATGCGACTTCCAGTATGTTTATTCCAGACATGAAAAACCCTAATGGACCTTTTTTTGATCTGACCCATTTTGCGTGGGATAAGCAAACGCTTGATGCAGACAAGTCACGTAGTTACACGCAACTAGCTTATTTCCGCTATAAAGAACAACTTTTTGACGGCTACGTCTCCCTTCACTACAAATGGCGGCATTCGCAACTCATTGCGGGTGTTCGGGCAGACGCTGTAAATTTTAATGCGTTTATTCCTGAAACAGACGGGGCAAATGCAACAGGAAAAATCAATAAGAAGAACGGTGGTTACATCAACCCCTTGCCTTCTTTAACCTTTGTGCATGAATTTCCTCGTGATTTAATACTTCATGCAGTTTACAGCTAATCTGTTGGGCGCCCACAACCAACAGATCTCGCTCAGGCCGAACAATATAGCTGTGGTAACAGTGACGATACGCAGGCGGGGAGTGTGAATTGCTCACTGACGCGCGGCAATCCCAATCTGCGCCCACGTCAGGCGCAAAACTTTGATGTCTCAATAGATAAGTTCTTTAACCATGGTCGTGGTGTTTTTAGCGTCGCTTATTTTAACAAAATAATAAAACACGACATTTACACAACGAGATCTACAGAGCTTATTAATGATGAACTCACATACGTTAAACAACCGCGCAATGCCAACACCTCAACACTTATGGGTGTTGAAGTTTCTGTTGTGAACCGCAGCATTAAAGGCCCATGGAATCAGTCTTTTGACATCAATGCCAGCGGCACATGGATGCGTGGCCGGATGACTTATGAAGGTGCAAATGTTTCCTACAAACTCAATCAACTCCCTGAGCAGCCAAAGTATATTTTTAACGGAAGCGTAACCTGGCACATTCCGCAAATACGCGGCGCACTGAAAGCATCCTTTTCTTACTCAGCAAAATACCTCGAAGGACTGAATGATGATCCGACGCAAATTTATGGTTATGGCTCGCAGCCAAGTTTAGACATTGGCGCATGGCACGACATTACGGACACTCTTCGCTTTAAATATGAAGTTTATAATCTGGCTGGGTCACATACACGGATGTATTACGGTAAAAACCTCAATCGCCTTGAAGCAAAAGAAAACTACGGCCGCAGCATCTATTTTGAGGTCGTTTACAACTAACGGACTCTCCACGCCAACAACAGATCACTCCCTTAAAACCACTTGCCCTCCTTTTACTCCGTGGCCCTTTACGGGGTCACGGTATTTCGGCCTATAAGAGTGACCTGCCTAAACCAAGAGCAGGCCGGCTCTATCGGGCCGAGTGCACTGGCAGCAATATTCGCGCCCTGAGGGCGGGGAACTATTCCCTACGCTCCACGTTGTTATTCGTAGTGACTCATCCCCTCCATCGCAAAAGCTGGAGATAGGTGAACACTTTTCTATATAAATCAAAGCGTTTCAATTCTTCTGTGACACCTGGTGATCAAGGAGAAAACCATGAAGATGCAGTCTCATCTACGTCGGGCTGCTTCCCTTACTGCCAGGAGCGATACGGCAGAACGACTGAAAACGATTTTCTAAACCCAACTGGCTTACAAGAAAAACTTGCATAAAGTCAGCAATCCGCTCGCGCAGAAGCCTTTTCCGAAAACAAAGACAAAAACCCTTTTCTCTTCCAAGCGCTAAGACGGAGCAACAGCATGGACGGCTCTACGGATTTTCCTCAACATGCAGCGCGTCGGGCCGACCGCCCGTCTTTCTGGCTGCGTCTCTTCAAGCCCGATACATCCCTTTACTGGCAGAACGATGGAGCGCCGGTAAAAAGCGAAATTTTCGGCATTGAGCGCCTTGAGGCACATGCCCGTAGTCTGGCCGTTGCTCAGACAATTACTCACAAAAGCAAGACGAGCAGTTATCCATTAAAACATCGCCTCGCAGAAAATGGTATTTTCCTTCGCAAAACAGATGCCGCTATTACAGAAGCGCTGCAGGCCGGGAAACAGTTAACACCTGCAGCCCAGTGGCTTGCCGACAATTATGCGCTTATTGATATGCAGATCAGGGAAACAAGCCTTGACCTGTCTCCCGGTTACTATGCCCGCCTGCCCAAGCTGGCAAACGGACCATTTGAAGGATTACCCCGGATTTTTGGCGTGATGTGGGCGCTTGTCGCCCATACTGACAGCCACCTGCATCAGGATGTCCTTTGCCGCTATCTTCTGGCCTATCAAAGTGTGACGCCTCTCACCATTGGGGAACTGTGGGCTGTTCCCATGACCCTGCGGATTGTGCTCATTGAAAATCTGCGCCGGACCGCGCACGCCATCATCGACAATAGTAACAGTCGCCGCGCGGCTGATCTTTTTGCCGATAAACTTGAAAAAACTCGTAAAGACGAAGGCCTCTCCATCCAGAAGGTTCTCTCTCTCGTTGAGCCAGAAAGCCTGACCCCGGCTTTTGTTGCCCGTCTCGTTCATCGGTCAAGAGGGCTGGATCTGGAAAAAGATCCTGCTCTGGTCTGGCTAGAGCAACGTCTGGCAGACAAGAAAAGCAGTATTGAAAAAACCATTCAGGACGATTTTCAAAATCAAGAGGCGTTCAACGCTACTGTTCGCAATATCATCACGAGCCTACGCTTGATTACCGGTCTGGACTGGACAGAAATCTTTGAGCAGATCTGTCTGATTGATAAAGCCTTCACAAACTATCCAAGCTTTACTCTGGCCGATTTTGCAAGCCGAGACCTGTACCGTAAGGCCATTGAAGATCTGGCGCTTGGCAGCAAAGTCTCTGAGCTCGATATCGCCCATCGCGCCATTGCCTTTGCACAACAGGCGCAGGAAACGCACGCCTCAGACCCGCGCAAAAGCGACCCTGGCTATTACCTTCTTCTGGACGGTCGCCTGGCGCTCGAAGCCGAAGTGGGGTTCACCCCTCCCCTTTCCAGAAAAGTTATACGAGATTTCTGCCATCATGGAATTACCGGATATAGTCTGGCTATTTTCATCATGTCACTCTTTTTCCTTAGCATTCCCATCTGGATTTCAGAAAAAGAATACACCCCCACATTCTGGCTGGCCCTTGTCGTAATCTGTGCCGCAATCCCAACATCGGAGGCTGCTGTCGCCTGCATCAACAGGCTCGCCCTCCGTGCGGTTAAAGTCACCATGCTGCCGGGTCTTGAGCTGTTGCAGGGCATCCCGGACCATATGCGCACTCTTGTTGTCATTCCCGCCCTTCTAACAGATGCAAAAACTGTCAAAGAGCTTCTGACGCGGCTTGAAATCCACTATCTGGCCACGCACGACAGGAGCGTCCATTTTGCCCTCCTGACCGACTGGAAAGATTGTGACACCGAAGTCAGTCCGGATGATGGCGTGCTTTTGCATCAGGCCGTTACCGGTATTGCTCTCCTGAATCAGCGCTTTGGCGCATCTCCTAATGGAGACAGGTTTCTGCTTTTGCATCGCCGCCGCATCTGGAGCGAGAGTGAGGGCGCATGGATGGGATGGGAGCGCAAGCGCGGAAAGCTCCATGAGCTAAACCGGCTGCTACGCGGCGCCACCGACACGACGTTTCTTGACGACCAGAGCCGTCTTCTGCCGCAAAACGTTCGCTATGTTGTCACGCTGGATGCGGATACACGCCTCCCTCTGGAAACAGTGCGGCGGTTGGTTGGCAAGCTTGCTCACCCTCTTAATAGCCCGCAATTCAATCCTGAAACCCGAAGAATTGAGAAAGGCTATGCCATCCTGCAACCCCGGGTGACGCCTTCTCTCCCCGTCGGGCATCACAGTACGGTCTTTCAAAAAATCTATTCCACATCCAGCGGGATCAATGCCTATTCCGCCGCCATCTCGGACCTTTATCAGGACATGTTTGGAGAAGGGTCCTACGCGGGGAAAGGCATTTATGACATTGATGCTTTTGAATCCGCTCTGGCCGGCCGTGTACCGGAAGGCACCCTTCTGAGCCATGATCTGTTTGAAGGCATTTTTGCACGCGCAGCCCTTGCCTCTGATATTGAAGTCGTTGAGGAATTTCCGACCGATTACATGGTCTCAGCTCAACGGCTGCATCGCTGGACGCGCGGCGACTGGCAACTCCTGCCGTGGATCATTTCCGGCACAACAAAAACACCGCTACCGCATGACCGCCTGTCCGGAATTGCCCGCTGGAAAATGCTTGATAACCTGCGCCGGACACTGTGCGCTCCGTTCACACTCATCACCTTACTGGCATGCTGGCTTCTTACGCCAGACAACGCGGCCATCTGGACGCTCTTTATCCTTTTGATAGTCGCTCTTCCCGCCTTCCTGCCTGTTCTGCCGGATCTTTTCCCACGGCGAGAATGGATCACCTTCCGGAGCTACTTCACCGTCATTACGTCACACCTCATGACCGCAGCCATCATGACGGCGCTCAATCTCACGTTTCTGGCCCATCAGGCCTTTCTTATGATGGATGCAATCTGTCGCACCTTCGTGCGGGTCTTCATAACGCGTCGCCTGCTGTTACAGTGGGTTCCGGCGGCCCATACGGCCCACCTGCTCCAGTCGGGCATGGCGCAATATTATCAGAAAATGCTGGCAGCTCCCATTTTTGCTGGCGTGCTCACCCTTTACGTCATGTGGACAGACCCTGAGACCCTCCTCTTATGTGCACCTCTTGCCTGCCTGTGGGTTCTGTCCCCCGCTCTTGCTTTGTGGACCAGCCGCTCTCCCATCATCCCTTCTCAGTCACGCCCTTCCAGAACTGATATCAGAACACTCCGCCTCACCGCGCGCAGAACATGGCGTTTTTTTGAAACCTTCGTCACTCCGGCTGATAATATGCTGCCGCCAGACAACTTTCAGGAAGACCCCAGCCTCGTTCTGGCCCGACGCACCTCGCCCACCAATATTGGCCTCTATCTGCTTTGCGCCATTAATGCGCGCGACTTTGGATGGTCTGGCCTTCAGGACACGGTGGAACGGCTGGACTCCACCCTGAAAACAGTCCGCAAAATGAAGAAATACCGGGGCCATTTATACAACTGGTATAGTACAGAAACCCTCGAGCCTCTGAGCCCTCTTTATGTTTCTACAGTGGATAGCGGCAACTTCGCCGGGCATCTCATTACCGTTGCCAGCACCTGCCGTGAATGGCTCACGCAGGAAACTGAGCCTCATGACTGGCGAGCCGGCCTTTCCGACGCCATCACAATCGCCATTATGGAAATTACTTTTAGAGACGGAATACGCCTTCAGCTCACCAAACAGCAGCGCGTTCTTCTCAGATCTCTTGGAAAACTGAAAAATGCAGTCCTGTCAGCACCAGAAGACAAAACGAGCCTGACTCTCACGCATTTCCTCCAGCAGGCGAAAATTATTGCGGAGCATGCAGCCCATCTGTTTCCGTTCCCGGAAGAGTCATCCATACCTTCATCCAGAGACCCGGCCTTCTGGGCCTCAGCTCCGCTCCGCACGCTGGAAAGTCACCTTCGCGACTTCGACCAGTCCCGAAAATCCGGCCTTCTGGAACGTATTCAAACGCTGGAGTATCAGGCCCAACAGCTTGCTAACGAGATGGATTTCAGTTTTCTGCGCGATACATCCCGGAAACTGCTGTCCATTGGCTTTCTGGTGCAAGACGACACGGCGGATGCCAACTGTTACGACCTTCTCGCATCGGAAGCACGGCTGGCTGTGTATTTTGCCATTGCCAAAGGGGACATTCCCGCACGGGACTGGTTCCGCCTGGGCAGGGCTATAACGCCTTCTGGCAATGGGGCAGCACTTGTCTCATGGTCCGGGTCAATGTTCGAATATCTGATGCCCTCTCTGGTCATGCGTGCGCCCGTCGGCAGCCTGCTGCAGGAAACGAATGCCCGGATTGTCCAACGCCAGATCGCCTATGGACAAAGCCGAAACATTCCCTGGGGCATTTCCGAGGCCGCTTATAACGTCCGGGATCTTGACTATACTTATCAGTATTCAAATTTTGGCGTGCCCGGACTAGGTCTCAAACGTGGCCTTGCGCAGGATATGGTTGTGGCTCCGTATGCGACCTTGCTGGCCGCGATGATTGATCCACAAAAAGCTGTCGCCAACCTCTCCGTTCTGGAAAAAACCGGTGCACAAGGACGATACGGCTTTTTTGAAGCACTGGATTACACGCCCGAACGTATTCCTGAGAACCAGACTGTGGCGATTGTCCGCGCTTACATGGCACACCATCAGGGCATGTCCATTCTCGCAGTTGCTGATACTGTTCTGAACGGGGTCATGAGAACCCGTTTTCATAATGACCCAACCATGGCCTCTGCAGAGCTGCTCCTGCAAGAGCGCGCACCAGACAAAAGCGCTGTGGCCCGCCCTCTCCCTGCCGAACAGGCTATTCCCGCCCCGGCCCCCGAAGCAACGATACGCGCAGGCCGTTACTATAGCACAGCCTACACGCAGGAGCCGGTAACGCATCTGCTTTCAAACGGCCGTTATACTGTCATGCTCACATCTGCTGGTTCTGGTTACAGCAGTTGGCAGGGACAGATGCTTACACGGTGGCGAGAAGACCCTACGCTCGACCAGCATGGTTCTTATGTCTATCTGAAAAACGTTAAAACAGGTTTTGTCTGGTCTGCGGGCATCCAGCCCTGTGGCACTATACCCGATGACTATCTGGTTGGTTTTCACGAAGATCGTGCAGAAATTTCCCGCCGGGATGGAGCACTCACCACCACTCTGGACATCATGGTTTCCGCAGAAGATGATGCTGAGGTTCGGCACCTCACGCTCTCCAATGCAGGTCATGAGACGCAGGAAATCGATATCACCTCCTATGCTGAACTCGCACTTCTGGCCCAAGACGCAGACCTGGCGCATCCAGCGTTCACCAAGCTGTTTGTTCAGACCGAATATCTTCCTGAAGCCAAAGCGCTTATTGCCACGCGCAGGCGCAGAACCCCGGATGAGGCAGAAATCTGGGTTGTCCATCTTGCTGTTTCTCCGCTTCCCATCCGCATGGGAACAGACCGGGCAGACTTCATCGGTCGCAACCACACCGTGCGATCTCCGGTCGCCTTGACGAGAAAAACCGCGTTATCAGGACAAACAGGAACTGTTCTTGACGCCTCTTTCTCTCTTCGTTGCAGGGCAACGCTCAAACCGGGCACCACAACGCGCATTTCTTTCTGGACCATGGCGGCATCATCCCGGGAAAAACTTCTGGACCTGATTGATACGCATAAGGATGCTGCCGCTCTGGACCGCGTGCGCACTCTGGCCTGGACACAAGCACAAATCCAGTTGCGTCACCTTGATATCAATCCGACGGAAGCAGACCTGTTCCAGCGTCTGGCAAGCCATATCCTGTTTGCAGGCTCTTCTCTGCGCGCATCATCCCCTGCCATCAGGCTTGGCGCGGGCCCCCAGACGGGATTGTGGGAGCTCGGCATTTCAGGCGACCTCTCTCTCGTTGTTCTGACAGTCAAGGAAAATTCAGGGACAGACATCGTACGTCAGGTTCTGCTGGCTCATGAATATTTCCGCCTCAAACAACTCCCGATTGATCTGGTTATCCTGAACGACCACCCCTCTTCCTACCTGCAGGATCTCCAGATCTCTTTGGAAAATCTGGTGCGTTCCATTCCTAAAGCCGCAACAGGGGCCGGGTCAGTTCGTATTTTACGGACTGATCTGCTCTCCCCCGGCACTCTGGCTCTTCTCCTGTCCGTTGCGCGCGTTGTTCTGGGCGCAAAAGACAGCCTTGAGGAACAGCTTGATCTGGCAGAATCCCAGCCTGCACAGACGCCGCCTGCCTTTCAGCCTCTTCCCATTTCCGAGCCTGCCGCATTTGATACGCCCCCCGTGCCAGAACTGGAGTTCTTCAATGGTTACGGTGGGTTTGCAAATAATGGCGAAACTTATGTTGTTGTGCTGTCTCCGGGCACGTCCACACCAGCTCCGTGGATCAACGTCATAGCCAACGAGACATTCGGCTTTCTGGCCTCAGCAGAAGGCAGCGGGCACACATGGGCTCTTAACAGCCGGGAACATCAGATCACACCCTGGTCCAATGACCCGATCAGCAATCCTCCGGGTGAGATTTTCTATCTGCGAGATGAAGAAACTCATACTGTCTGGAGCCTTACCGCCGCAGTCCGACGAGACGCCGGCGCAACTTACGTCACCCATCATGGGCGGGGCTATACGCGCTACGAGCGGATAGCCCACGGCATTGCCAGCAGCCTGTTGCAATATGTGCCGCCAACAGACCCGATAAAACTCTCACGCATTCAACTGCATAATCTTTCGGGAC
Source organism: Acetobacter cerevisiae (assembly GCF_001580535.1). Classification (GTDB taxonomy): domain Bacteria; phylum Pseudomonadota; class Alphaproteobacteria; order Acetobacterales; family Acetobacteraceae; genus Acetobacter; species Acetobacter cerevisiae. The sequence continues at coordinate 9,914 of NZ_LHZA01000139.1, forward strand.
AGTCCCGCACCCTGTCCCTCACCAGCTATGTGGAATGGGTTCTGGGAACCTCCCGCACGAAAACAGCCCCTTTCATCACCACCGAAACAGACTCAAAAACCGGCGCCCTTTTTGCCAGAAACCAATGGGATGGGACCTATGGCTCCCGTGTAGCCTTTGCGGATCTGGGCAGCTACGTCACGACCATTTCCGGGGATCGCAAGAGTTTTGTTGGCCGCAACGGGTCTCTGGATAACCCGGGTGCCTTTACCCATTCTGAAGGCGTGCACAGCGCAACAGGAGCCGGGCTGGACCCCTGTGGCATCCTCCAGACCCTTATTACGCTGCCGGCCAATGGCCGTGTGGAAATTGTCTTCCTGCTTGGTGAGGCGTCGGACGAAGCTGAAGCAAGGCGGCTTATTCTCCAGTATCGCACGGCAGACCTTGATGACGTTCTGCAAGCCGTTACCGCAAAATGGGATACAGTCTGCCATGCCATTCAGGTCCAAACCCCTGATAGAAGCATGGATATCATGCTCAATGGCTGGCTTTTGTATCAGACTCTCTCCAGTCGTGTTCTGGCCAGAGCGGGCTTTTATCAGGCCAGTGGCGCCTTTGGCTTCCGGGATCAGTTGCAGGATGGCATGGCGCTCGCAACATCCTCCCCCGAGCGGGTTCGGGAGCATATTTTACGGGCAGCATCTCGCCAGTTTCCTGAAGGCGATGTGCAACACTGGTGGCTTCCGCAAACTGGCTCTGGTGTTCGCACCCATATTTCTGATGATTGCACCTGGCTGGCCTACACAGTAGCCCACTATGTCACGACAACCGGAGACAAGGCCGTTCTGGACGAAAGTATAGGCTTCCTTGAGGCTCCCCCTCTGCCGATTACAGAACACGACCATTTTACGGTTCCCGCACTCTCTTCTGAAAAAGCCAGTCTGTTTGAGCATTGTGCGCGGGCACTGGACCATAGTCTACCTGTGGGAGACCACGGCCTGCCACTTATGGGAACAGGAGACTGGAATGACGGGATGAACAGGGTGGGAGAACAGGGCCGAGGAGAAAGCGTGTGGCTGGGCTGGTTCCTCTACACCACGCTGAAGATATTCATTCCTCTTGCCCTTGAGCGACATGACACGGCTCGAGCCTCAGCCTGGCAGAACCACACTGAAAAGCTGGCCAATGCTCTGGAACGCGCATGGGATGGAGACTGGTATCTGCGTGCCTATTTTGATGACAGCACGCCCCTTGGCTCTCATAAAAACACTGAATGCCAGATTGATGCCATTTCCCAGTCCTGGGCCGTTCTGTCTAATGCGGCGTCTCCCGAACGCACGCATCACGCCATGTACTCGGCTGTTGAGCATCTTGTCCGCCCGCAGGATGGACTGATCCTTGTTCTCACACCGCCTTTTGACAAAGCGCTGCCTGATCCCGGTTATATCAGAGGCTACCCGCCCGGAGTGCGGGAAAATGGAGGGCAATATACCCATGCGGCACTCTGGACAGTAATGGCCATTGCAGCACAGGGAGACGGTAATCAGGCTCATGCTTTGTTCAGCATGCTTAACCCCATCCAGCACGCCCGCACACAGGAGCAGGCAAACCGTTACAAACTGGAACCTTACGTGGTTGCTGCGGATATTTATTCAGTAGCTCCGCACATCGGGCGAGGTGGCTGGTCCTGGTATACCGGGTCGGCCGGATGGATGCAGCGCACAGGCATTGAATCCCTTCTTGGCATTCGCATTCAGGGAGACATGCTTTTGATAACCCCCTGCATTCCACGGGAATGGCCTGAATTTGAAGTCACGCTCCACTGGCGCAGCAGTCAGTATCATTGCATCATCAAGAACCCTAACCGGGTTAGTCACAGCGCATCACCAGGCCTGACCGTCGATAATATCTCTTTGGGGAAAACAGACAGACTTCAACTCCAGGATGATGGAGCAAGTCATACAGTTATTTATACGATTTAGTTAAAAGTATCTACATAACTGCGATATTAAGAGAAGAACATATTCTCTTAATATCGCGTTGTAGGCAGGAAAAATTATTACCCGATATCGTCCTGCCCCTTAAAATTTATGGGTGAAAACCGCCAGCGGTATCCGTCGCAACTGCATCATCCAGATCATCCGTAGCACCACTCACCCCCACGGCACCAATAAGATACTGGCCGTTCATAACAGGGGCAGAACCCGGCACGGCCGTAATGCCCGGCAGAGTTGTGAGAAATGCCTGGTTCTGGCTAACCCGTTCTGCCAGAACTTTCCCACGGGAACTGTAGAGAGCCGCCGTTCGGGCTTTCTTGATGGCTGTTTCATCAGTGCCTGTCTGAGAATCATCCATCCGCGTAAATGCCAGCAACCTGCCTGATGCATCCACAATGGCAATGCTCACTTTCATGCTCCGCTGCTTTGCCGCGGCTTCTGCTGCATTTAGCAAACCTTTTGCGCCAGCACTGCTGAGCACAGTGCGCGTTAACACCTTGCTGTCATCAGCCTGCGCCGCAGCCATTGTGGAGAAGCCAGCAAGAATGGCCAAAGGCCCGAGAAATTTAAGTTTCATGTGACGTCCTGACCTGAAGAAGTTTTACCAACTTTTGTTTTTGTAAAAAGCATTCCCTGTCGCATGACGCTTCAGTGAAAATGCTTTGCCGTATCGACCACAAGCGCCTGCTCGGCTTCGTTCGTATCACCACTGGTGCCAATACTGCCGACCACAGTTTCACCCTGCTTGAAGACCGCACCACCCGCTGAAGGCAGAATGCCAGGAACAAAACCGATTGGAAGATTTTGCGCACGTGCAGCATCAAAAAACTCAATCGTATTGCGGGCAAATCGTGCTGCAGATTTTGCTTTGGCAATTGAAGCCTCTACACATCCTGCATAGGCGCCCTGCATCCGGATGAATGCGACAAGATTTCCATCGGTGTCTTCAACAGCAATGCACAGCTTAAGGTGACGGCTTTCAGCCAGACCAACCGCATAATGCGCCATATCCATCGCAGCATCTGTCGTAATGTTGAGCTGCGGCGCCGTTGAGGCCGCCTGCGCCAAAGCGGGTGAGGCACACAAAAGAGTGGACGCAAAAGCTGCAAGTATTTTTTTCATTGCAAAGGGTACCTTATTGGAGATGTTATTATTGACCCAGTCGTGACGTTTACTCTTTCCCTCCGCCAAGATTGCAAAATCATAAACGTCACACAGTAGAAAACTCGATACCGAAACCATCGGATCAAAAAAGAACCTACAATCAATACAGTATAAATCAATAAATATTTTATTTATCACGCTTATTTGATGATTAATTCCACCAATTACTACAGGTTAATATTTTTTATTTTAATCTATACCGACAAAACGATCCATCCCGGTATCTGTCTATCCTGAGATCTCCCTCAAAAGCATAACCCATTCAGTCCCTGGTCATCACATAATCGGGGCGCGTTGAAACGCAGAATGGCATCAGGAATCGTGGCATCCGTCCATGCGCAATCAGCCAGCCGTCAAGGGAGAATTTTCCTGCACCTGCAATGGCAAAACTGGCAAAAAATACGATCATGAGCATCGGATATTCCCAGCCGCCGACCGGTGCATTATTCCACGTAAAGCCATCCTCAAAATGGCGGCCATATTGGTTGGCAATCAGATAATAAAGCGCCGCGCCAACCCCAGCCATCCGGGTCAGAAACCCCATCCCGACACCAATCGCGATTGCAAGCTCACACAGGCCTGCCACAATAACCGCATTACCCCCAGATGAGAGTCCAAACCCAACAAACACCTGCGCCATATGGTGGAAGGAGTCCGCGCCAGCAAAGAGCTTTTCAGCAAAATGCCCGACCATATCAAAACCAAAATAGATGCGGATTACCGCCAGCTGCCATTGCAGGTGCCCATTCCATCCAGATGCCCGAAATCGCGTCCAGTCATGGATCATGCAATCCGCATAGAGGGCCAGATAAATCAGGAACGTGATGCTGGAGCTCGCCATGCCAGGAAAAGAGTCATGAATAGCCGCAACCCGCCAACTGATGACAAAAGGCAGGAGCGCCCCCAGGAAGCCAATCACAAAGCTTTTTGGCATCACAAAAACTGCAATGCTCAGGGCAAGGATATCCAGCCCTATTGTGGACCAACGTGCAAAATCTGGAATAACGGGCACGATAAAGGACGAATAGACCATTGTGCCGACAGACACAGCCAGAGCCACCCATAAGAGCCAGTAAGGCACATAACGCGGGCTTAACGCCGCAAAAGACGGAACCAACACATTTGGCTTCATGAACATTGTTTTTCTTCTTGTAAAAGATGTCAATTTTTAGCCATACAAAACGCATGACCTTATCCTAAACTCTTCCTTCAGCACCGTCATAACGTTACATGGGCATTCACCCCCAGCACCGCAGCATTCCTGACACGTCCGGAGCCTCCTGGCCGCCAGAAATACTGAAAATCCGGCGCAATATCGATGCCATTGCAGACGTGTACATTGTAAGTCGCATCAAATATGGACTCACGGCTTGCCAGAAGAGGTTTGTTTGGTGAGAGAGGGTCCAGCAGAATAGTCCCCTGCCCCGGCTGCCAGACCGATTTGACATTTGGACCATAACGCAACGCAGACCATGTCAGACCCAGTGCATCACGCGGACGTCCTGCAAACTGCCCGACATCTTCAATCCCCACATACGCCTGATCCGAGATAACAGAGATCCCGGACGTCACATGCGTATAACCACCCAGAATGATGATGCCGCTATCTGAATATTTCCCGTTCCGCACCAGCATCTGATCAAAGGCAACGTAGCTGATCATCTGGCCGTGCCGCCACCGTGTAGGGGTGTCTGTCGTTGCATCATTGTACGCATGCGGGGAAGAATCCCACAACATACCTGCTTTATAATGACCATTCAGCCTATGAGGCCCAAACGCAGGCTCATACCCTCCCCCTAGAGCCAGTGTTACACCTGTTATATGATCACCACCCCAGTCCGTCCCCGCTGTACCGCCTTTGAGGGGGCTGGTCTCATACGCTCCAAACGTAACATACGTTGGCTTGGTCGGCCGCACGCGCAGGACTGCGGACCATGCTGTTCCCGGCCAGGAAGAATACCCGTCGGTCAATGACGTTGCACGAGGCTGACTACAGGTGGCCCCGCCCATGACCAGACATTGCAACGGGCTGGAATCAAAATCCGGGCCCGGTGCATACCGTCCTGCCGTCAAAATAATCCTGCCATGCAACCATTTTTTTTGTGCATAGAAATACACCAGATGTATGAGCACGTTCCCGCCCCCACCATAAATCTGTTGTGGGTTAACCACCCCATCCTGCAGGGCATCTGTTGAAAGCCTTCTGCCATGACGCTGAACGACAGTGATTGTGGTCGTGAAATCCGGAATATTGAAGATTTTTCCCCAATCCAGATCAACCTCCATGGCAACCTGCCCAGCGAAATCCTGTGCCTTGCGTGTGCCTCCCGTAAGATTGCCTGCAAATTCCGACCAGTCATCCAGCAGAATATCGACGCCTTTTTTTGAAAGCGATGACCGCCAGCGCCCCACTTCGCCCTCCAGAAGATGTGTGACGGGCGGAGCAGGAGGATAATCGGAATCAGGCGGTATCGCGTTAAGAATTTCTGGCCGAGCGCCCGGGCCAGTCACTGTGGACTGTGCCCAGGTTTCGGCCGCAGGAACCAGCATCGCAACTACCAAAGCCACGATGAGTGGAAAACACCGCATGACACGCGGCCACTACAGAGTTGAACGAAAGTAAAACATTCTGAAACCTCTTTTATTTTTCTTATTATGGATTTCTTTGTTGTTGTTTTTGTAAGGCCGGAACGCTGCCATCTTTCTGATGGCTTACGCGCTCCTTTTTAGTCTGCTACCGATTTAGCCGTGCGTCGGCATAGAAAATTCTGCCCCGGCCCGAATACCTGTCGGCCAACGCTGGGTGACAGCCTTCATACGTGTGAAGAAACGCACCCCCTCCGGGCCATGCATATGATGGTCACCAAACAGGGAATCCTTCCATCCCCCAAAGGAATGAAACGCCATTGGCACCGGGATCGGCACGTTAATCCCGACCATTCCAGCGGTTACACGATGCGTGAAAGTGCGTGCGCTATCCCCATCCCGTGTAAAGATGGCAGTACCATTCCCGTAGGGGCTGCCATTAACCAGCTCAAGGGCCGTTTCAAAATCTGGCGCACGCATCACGCACAGGACCGGGCCAAAAATTTCCTCGCGGTAGATCTCCATTTCCGCTGTCACATTATCGAAAAGCGTGCCGCCGAGGAAAAATCCGTTTTCATGCCCTTTCACCACAAGCTCACGCCCGTCAACAACCAAAGTCGCGCCCTGTTCAACACCTGTATCAATCAGCTGCCGAATTTTTGCCCGGTGCTGCGCAGTGACAACCGGCCCCATCTCACTGCTTTCATCCGTGCCGACGCCAATCCGTAGCGCCTTAGCGCGGTCTGCAATCATTTCGACAAGCGGGTCCGCTACCGGCCCAACGGCCACAGCAACGGAAATGGCCATACAGCGCTCTCCGGCTGATCCATAGGCTGCGCCAATCAGGGCATCAACGGTCTTTTCAAGATCGCAATCAGGCATGACGATGGCATGGTTCTTCGCCCCACCAAGGGCCTGAACCCGCTTGCCGGCTGCCGTGCCGGTTGCGTACACATGTTTTGCAATGGGAGTTGAGCCAACAAAGCTGACCGCTGAGATGGCAGGATGCTCAAGGATTGCATTAACCATATCCTTATCACCATGCACTACCTGGAACACACCGTCCGGCAGCCCGGCTTCCCTGAAAAGATCCGCCAGAAGAACTGACGCTGACGGATCCCGCTCAGAAGGCTTCAGGATGAAACAGTTCCCCGTCGCAATAGCCATGGGCGCCATCCACAAAGGCACCATGACCGGGAAGTTAAACGGTGTGATGCCTGCGGTAATACCCAGAGGCTGGCGCATGGTCCACGCATCAATGCCGCGGCTGACCTGCTCGGTATATTCGCCTTTGAGAAGTTCAGGCGCACCCGTGGCGAACTCCACCACTTCCAGACCGCGTGTCACTTCACCTTTTGCATCTGAGAGCACCTTACCGTGTTCAGCGGTAATAATAGCCGCCAGTTCGTCACGATGCGCCTCGATCAGATCACGCGCTTTAAACAGGATACGTGCACGCGTCAGCGGGGGCGTTTCGGCCCAGTCTGGAAAAGCCTTCTGTGCAGCAGCAATCGCCGCTTCCAGGTCATCCGCATCACCCAATGCCACCTGATGCGCAACCTCACCCGTCGCCGGGTTAAAAACATCAGACCGACGCGTGCCATGCCCCTCCGTATGCTGTCCACCAATAACGTGAGGAATTGTCACCATTTTTTGCTCCTGCTGTTCAGAGATATTGAATAGAAAAGAAAGGTTAATAAGAGGCCGGGACTTCGTGCCGGGGGAGCCCCTCTTTTTCCGGCGTACACTGGTCTGAAGCGATCAGGCGTCGCACCTCTGCAACGCTGTCCTGTGCGGCTTGCGCAAGCAGGCGTACATCATTAGAAACCGTGACCAGATCACACCCCCATGAGAGCGCTTTGGCGGCATAGGCAGCAGAACCGTTATGCAACCCCATGCGGAGACCAGCAGCGTGCGCCGTCTTCCTGATATGATGGATGGCCTCCAGCATCTCCGGCTCTTCACGATCAAAACCAGTGCGGTAGCGTCTGCCTGTCAGCCCGAGCGTGAGGTCTGCCGGACCGACATAAACGCCATCCAGACCGGGTGTGCGGACAATCTCCTCCAGATTGCTCACCGCCTCGGCTGTTTCGATCATCGCAAAGCACAGCACTTCATCATCCGCGATAGCCGCATAATCGCTTCCAAATGCAAAATTTGCCCGTGTAGGACCAAAACTTCGGCAGCCATGCGGCGGATACCGCACATAGGAAACCAGTCGCTCTGCATCTGCGCGAGTATTGACCATCGGGCAGATGACGCCCCACGCCCCGGCATCAAGCGCCTTCATGATAGCCCCCGGTTCAAGCCAGGGAGCACGCACCATAGGCGCTACGCCTGATGCCCTCAGAGCCTGAAGCATGAGCAGCATGGTTTCATAGCCAACGGCCCCATGCTGCGTGTCAATCGTCACGGAATCATATCCGCAGGACGCCATGATCTCGGCTGAAAAAGGGCTTGCGATAGAAAGCCAGCCGTTGATGGCCCCTCTTCCCTCTGTCCAGATTTTGCGTATCGGATTTCTCTGCATGTTCATCACCCTGTACCTGCCTGTTCGACCGGAGAGGCTTAATAAATGACCGGTTCCGGCACGGGCGTGCCAAAATCTGTCTGGAGAAAATCGAAATCACACCCCTCATTAGCCTGTCGCATGTGATGCGCCGCCATCCAGCCATAGCCGCGCTCATAACGGGGCTTGGGGGGCACCCACGCAGCACGGCGTCGCTCCAGTTCATCCTCTGGAACATCCATGGAAATTGAACGCTGTTCGACATCCACGGAAATGATGTCTCCCGTTTTCAAAAGCGCTAATGGACCGCCGACATAACTCTCCGGTGCCACATGCAGCACGCAGGCCCCATAGCTGGTCCCGCTCATGCGGGCGTCTGAAAGGCGCAGCATGTCCCGTACCCCCTGTTTGATAAGCTTTTTAGGGATTGGCAGCATGCCCCACTCCGGCATGCCGGGCCCACCCAACGGGCCCGCATTACGCAGCACGAGAACGTGATCGGGCGTAACATCCAGCGTTTCGTCCTCAACAGCTTTTTTCAGGCTGGGATAGTCATCAAAGACCAAAGCCGGTCCACTGTGTTTATGAAACTTCGGATCACAGCAGGCAGGCTTCATCACACAGCCATCGGGGGCGAGATTTCCGCGCAGAACCGTCAGTGCTCCCCCGTCTTTCCCGGTAAACATCGGTTTATCGAGCGGCCGGATCACATCATCGTTATAAACCTCAGCTTTCCCGATATTTTCGCCAACAGTTTTGCCCGTTACCGTCAGGCAGGTCAGTGTCAGGAAATCCGAAATCCGGTTCATCAAGGCCGCAATGCCCCCGGCGTAATAGAAATCCTCCATCAGATAGGTCTGACCTGTGGGCCGCACATTTGCGATAACTGGCACAGTGCGGCTGGCACGATCGAAATCATCAAGACCGATATCCACCCCTGCACGTCGAGCCATAGCAATCACATGGATAATGGCGTTTGTTGAACACCCCATGGCCATTGCCACAGCAATAGCGTTAAAAAATGCTGGTTTTGTCTGAATTTTTGATGGCTTCAGGTCTTCCCAAACCATCTCGACAATACGCCGGCCAGAACTTTTGGCCATCCGGATGTGATTGGAGTCAACCGCAGGGATCGAGCTGGCGCCGGGTAACGAGAGGCCAATCGCTTCCGCAATCGCCGTCATGGTGCTGGCCGTACCCATTGTCATGCAGGTGCCAGCACTCCGGGCAATCCCGGCTTCCACACCCTGCCAGTCTTCCTGTGTGATTTTTCCGGCCCGCAGTTCATCCCAGTATTTCCAGGAATCCGCTCCGGAACCAAGGGTTTTCCCATGCCAGTTTCCCCGCAGCATCGGTCCGGCAGGCACGTAAATTGCCGGGATATCCATGCTGGTTGCACCAAGCAGAAGGCCGGGTGTGGTTTTATCGCACCCGCCCATCAGTACCGCCCCATCTACAGGATAAGCCCGCAGCAGTTCCTCGGCTTCCATTGCCAGCATGTTGCGGTACAACATGGTTGTGGGTTTCATGAAGTTTTCGGAAAGCGAAATGGCGGGAAGTTCCAGCGGAAACCCGCCTGCCTCCAGAATTCCACGTTTGACGTCTTCTGCCCGCTGCCGGAAATGCATGTGGCAGGGGTTAATATCCGACCAGGTATTGAGGATGGCAATAACGGGTTTTCCCGTCCAGTCTTCCGGGTCATACCCCATCTGCATTGCGCGGGAACGATGCCCGAAACTACGTAAATCGGCCGGGCCAAACCATCTCTCACTCCGAAGCTTGCGCTTTTCGGGAGCATTCGCAGCCGCATCTGGCTGAGCTCCGGCATCTTTCGTCATGCTCTCACTCTCCTTGCCCCCGCCTTCTCCAAAACAGGGTGCGGGTGTTTGTGCGGCAAGTTAGGACGTGACAGAGGAAGAGTGTCCAACTTAGATACAGCATTGATCGAGATAGGATTGATATCGATGCTTCAGCTCACCCAGGTGCGTTGTTTTGTCGCCGTTGCAGAAGAGCTTCATTTTGGGCGCGCTGCAGCCCGACTGAATATGACGCAACCGCCCCTCAGCCGGCAGATCCAGCTGCTTGAGCATGCGCTTGGTGTCGCACTGCTTGAACGCACCAGCCGCCATGTGCGCCTTACACAGGCCGGGATCGTCTTCCTGCCGGAAGCAAGACGCCTGCTGCGGGGGGCTGAGGATGCCGTCCTGGCGGCCCGCCGCGCCGGGCGAGGGGCACTGGGGCAGATTGCCATCGGGTTCACCCCCTCCAGCAGCTATGACTTCCTGCCGCGGCTGATTTCTGCCCTTCAGGCCGAGTATCCGGACATTGAACTCATTCTGGAAGAGATGATCACGCGGGATCAGATCACCGCACTGACATCAAACCGGCTGGATCTGGCCTTTGTGCGACCGCCCTTTGGCGCGACCGACGTTACCTTTCAGCCCGTCCGGTCCGAGCGTATCGTGGCGGCCTTACCGGCCCATCATCCTCTGGCAAGCCGTGAGGCACTGACCCCCATGGATCTGGATGGGCAGGATCTCATTATGTATTCCGTGCTGGGCGGTGGCTATTTTCACGATCTTGTGCAGCGGCTCCTCGTGAGTGCAAACATCCAGCCACGACTGATCCATCACCTCACACAGATCCACGCCCTTCTCTCTCTCGTCAGAAGCGGTGTGGGAATGGCGCTGATTCCCGAATCCGCATCACGGCTTGATATCGGAAATGTTATCTGCCGTCCGCTGGCATTTGGGGATGACGTTCTGGCCGAGCTTTACATGGCCCATCGCGCGCAGGACACCAGCCCCCTCCTGCGCAGCGTGATGGCTGTTGTCAGCCAAATTACGAAAGAGACCACGCCGGTTCTTGCGCTCACGTTATAACATCCCTGACGTCCGCTTCCCCTTTTCTCCGTCAGCAATACTGATCCTGCATCGATCCATACGAAGTTTAATTTTGACCTAATCAAATCGAATGCGTTCCCTGTTTTCTGAAAGATCGCGTGAAGTCCCGGCACAACACGCACAAAGGAGAAAACAGGGTGACCAGAACAAGAGGGCCGACAAGCTCCACCGTCACACATGCTACAGGAACGCCCGAAACAGCGCGCGTGGGGCAGCGGACCGCCGTACGCTATAGTGTTCTTGCGTTCCTGTTCACAATCACCGCCATCAACTACGGGGACCGCGCCACACTGGGGATTGCAGGCACCAGCATCTCGCAGGATCTGGGCCTTACCCCTATTTCGATGGGTTACATCTTCTCCGCCTTTGGGTGGGCCTATGTGCTGAACCAGGTGCCAGGCGGCTGGCTGCTGGACCGGTACGGCTCTATCCGCGTCTACGGCGTCAGCCTCTTTGCCTGGTCTGTCTGCACATTGGCCATCGCGGGTATTTCCCATGTTCCGCATGCCCTGATGTTCCCGACCCTGTTCCTGCTGTGGGCCGCTCTCGGGCTTGTGGAAGCCCCTACGTTCCCCGCCAACAGCCGTATTGTGTCAAGCTGGTTCCCAACCTCAGAACGCGGTCTGGCCACGTCCATTTTCAATTCTGCGCAGTATGTGGCGGTCGCCTTCTTTGCCCCGTTAATGGGCTGGGTCACGCAGACCTTCGGCTGGAAATACATTTTCAGCCTGATGGGCGCACTGGGCATGGTGCTGGCCATTATCTGGCTGGCGAGAATGTATTCTCCTGCCCGGCATCCCGGCGTGAATGCCGCAGAACTGGCCTATATGCGTGATGGCGGGGCGCTGGTGGATATTGATGACCGGGCCTTGCAGGTCAAACAAACACTCACCCGCAAACAGATCCGCTTCATGCTGACCAACAGAACGCTGCTTGGCGTGTATGGCGGGCAGTATTGTATTACCGCTCTGCTATATTTTTTCCTGACGTGGTTTCCTCTTTATCTGCACCAGTCTCGCGGCTTCTCACTCACGGCAACAGGGTTTGCCGCCAGCGTTCCGGCCTTGTGTGGCCTTGCCGGAGCAATCTTCGGCGGTGCACTGTCCGACAAGCTTCTCCGTGCCGGTCGTTCTGAAAACATCGCCCGTAAGACGCCTTACGTGCTGGGCATGGCAGCCGCCTCCTCCATTTGTCTGTGCAACTTCATCCAGTCCGGGTGGCTGATTGTTGCTGTCATGTCCTTTGCCTTTTTCGGAAAAGGGATTGCGGCCATTGGCTGGGCTGTCATTTCCGATATTGCCCCCAAAGAAACACCCGGCCTTGCTGCGGGTATCTTTAACGGGGTTGGTAACATTGCCGGCATCGTCACACCAATCGTCATTGGATACATTGTCGCATTGACAAAATCCTATGATGGCGCACTTATTTTCGTCGCGGCACACTGCATTGTGGCGATTATCCTCTACCTCTTTGTTGTCGGCAAAATCCGGAGGCTCTCCCTTCCCACCTAAAGTGCTGCTCTCTCATAAAATTCCAAAAATAATAAAAAGAAGAGACGACCATGTTCAATAATCGCCCTCTGTTAAGTCACGCCCTGTCAAGGCGTTCCGCCCTCAAGGGCCTTGCTGGTGGTGTTGCGCTGGGTGCCCTTGGCGCAACCGGCACCTCACACGCGCTAGCCGCAGAGCAGCCACCGCATCTGCCCGCAACGGTTGTGGCATCGTCTCCCCGTTTCCTGTGTAACGCCATTGCCGCGACACGGAATGGCACGCTCTTTCTTGGCGCGCCCCGCTGGGAAACTATGGATGATACACCCGGTGTTTTCCGCGTTTCGGCAGACGGAACGCTTCAGCCGTTCCCCGGCGGCACATGGAACCAGTGGACACCCAGCGCAGACCCGGCCACGGCGTTTCTGATGGTCAACGGCCTGCATATTTTCAGTGATGATACCTTGTGGGTTGTGGATCAGGGCATAGACCCCACGACAAACGCCACCGTGCCCGGCGGCCAGAAGCTGGTTCAGCTTGATCCGCAAAGCGGCAAAGTGCTGCAAATTCTGCGCTGGGGAAAAGATATTCTGCCTCCGGGAGCCACAATGAATGATCTGCGCATCGCCGGTGATCTCATGTTCGTCACCGATTCCGGATTAGGCGGGATTATCGTTCATAATATGCGCACCGGAAACACGGTGCGACGTCTCTCCGAGCACCCTCTGCTCCGGGCGACATACGCCAAACCCATGATCGGGCGAGACGGACACATCTTCCGGGATAAGGATGGCAAACGCCCGCTCGTTCACTCGGACATGCTGGAAATCACGACGGACCGGAAATGGTTTTACTTCTCCACCCCTATCGGCCCGCTGCGTCGCCTCCCCACCTCGGCTCTGCTGGACAACAGCCTGACGGATGCGCAACGCGCAGAGAAAATTGAAACAGTGACAGATATGCCCACCATGATGGGAACGGCTATTGATACACTGGATAATTTCTACTTTGCCGACGCTGAACGCGGCCGGATTATGGTCCTGACGCCCGAGAAAAAGAAACTCGTTCTGTTTGAAGACCCGCGGCTGATTGATGGCGACGCGCTGTTTATTACCGCTGATCGTCACATGTTGGTGCCAATCCCGCAGACAGAACGCCTGCCGCCCAACAACGTAGGGGTAAATGCCTTAAAGCCGCCTTTCATCAGTCTTTCCTTCCCGCTGCCGGAAAGCCTGCACGGCCACCGTTTGGGCAATGCAGCAAGCAGTCTCTGAAGACACTTTTCAAAACCATCAAAACACTTGGCCTTTCTGTCTATTTTTCCACAGAAATCCGAGAGGACGACAGTTATGAGACGCCGTGACGCCTTAAAAGTGGGGCTGGTGCTGTTAGCAACAAGCACGCTGGCCTCCATTTATAAGCCTGCTTATTCAAAAACGCTTGTTGGTGGGAGTGGCGCGTGGAAAGCGCAACCTCCGCCGCCGTTGTCAGTCGTTGATTCCAGCCGGCTGGTGTATTTGACGCAGGATGAAGCAAAGCTGGTTGGGACAGTGTTTGACGTTCTCATTCCCCCAGATGAACTTGGCATGGGTGCGACCGAAGCCGGATGCGTGACCTTCCTTGATCATCAGCTTGCCGGCCCCTTTGGCTCCGCAGCAAAAGATTACAAGATGGGGCCGGTCGTAGAAGGCACGCCGCAACAGGGACCGCAAAGCATTGCGACCCCTGCGGAAATTTACCGCAAAGGGCTGGCTGAACTGAACACGGTCACCCGGAAAAAATTTGACAAAGCCTTTCCGGATCTCACCGAAGACCAGAAAGTCGCCTTCCTTGAAGGCATGGAAGCCGGAACGATCCAGTTCGAAACCGTGAAAGCCAAGGATTTTTTCACCCTCCTTCTCCAGAACGTGCGTGAAGGATATCTGGCGGACCCAATGTATGGGGGCAACCGCGATATGGTGGGCTGGAAACTGGTTGGGTTCCCGGGCGCGGTTTATGATTACCGTGACTGGATTGTTTCCAAACGCGGGCAAAAAATTGATGTGCAACCCGTCAGCCTTCTGAGAACGACCTGAAAGAGGCCGCGTCCGTCTGATCTCTGAAAAAGATGATTTGGCGCTCTACGACACAGTAAAAAATAAGGTGCAGATTAATGCATTATAAAAGACCAAAAGCCGATGTTGTTATTGTCGGGCTGGGATGGGCTGGCTCCACAATGGCCGAAGAACTGACTCGCGCAGGCCTGAATGTTGTGGCTATTGAGCGCGGTGCGTGGCGCGATACCTCAACAAGCTTTCCGACAACGCGCAATCCGGACGAATTAAGCGGGTCTATCCGCAAGGACATCCTTCAGGCGCCCGTCACCGAAACCTATACGGTGCGAAACCGACCGGGAGAGACAGCACTCCCCCTCCGCAAATACCATAACCTTACACTGGGCAATAACGTGGGCGGGGCCGGAACCCATTGGGCGGGTGCGAGCTGGCGCTGGCAGTCCTTTGACCACCAGCCTTATAGCCGCGTTATGGAGCGCTATGGCGCCAAACAACTGGTGGATGGCCTGATCCTGCAGGATTGGGGTGTGACATACAATGATCTGGAACCGTTCTATGACCGCTTTGAGAAAATTGCCGGCACATCCGGCACGGCAGGCGTCATCAATGGTGTGAAGCACCCCGGCGGCAACCCTTTTGAAGATTCCCGGACCAGCCCTTACCCAACCCCGGCCTTAGAGCGCACACGCGCCAACATTCTGTTTTCAGAAGCCACAACACGGATGGGCTATTCCCCCTTCCCGGTTCCGTCCGCCATGATCGGCGGCCCCTACACCAACGCACTTGGCATTAATCTGGCCCCCTGCACCTACTGTGGCTACTGCCAGCTTTACGGGTGTGGCAACTGGTCCAAATCCAGCCCGAACATCTGCATTCTGCCGGTCCTCATGCAGCGTCCGAATTTTACTGTTGTTACAGAATCAGAAGTCGTCCGCATCAATACAACGCCTGATAAAAAAATGGCCACGGGCATCACTTTTGTTGATTCAGACGGCAATATTGGGGAGCAGCCAGCCGATATTGTTATCACCGCCACGTTCACGCTCGATAACACGCGACTGCTGCTCCTGTCCGGGATCAGCACGCCGTATGATGTCAACACCGGACAAGGTGTCGTAGGGCGCGCCTTTACATTCCAGACCTTGTCCTGGGCCTTCATGTTTTTTGAAAACGAATATCTCAACCCCTTCATGAACACGGGTGCTCTCGCAACCCAGATTGACGATTTCAACGGCGATAACTTTGACCATACCGGACTGGGATTTATCGGCGGGGCCGGTATTCAGTCCCTGTGCAATCAGGGGCTCCCCATTGGCATGTCCGGCCTTGTGCCGGAAGGCAGTCCACGATGGGGCAAAGGCTGGAAAAAAGCTTTCCAGAAAAGCTACCAGAATTACGCACAAATTCAGGGCCAGGGCACCAATTTCGCACACCGTGAACAGTTCATGGATCTTGACCCAACCTACAAGGATCGGTTTGGGCAGCCGCTCCTGCGCATTACCTACGATTATAATGAAAATGATCGCCGGTCAGGCCGGTTCATTCGTGATAAATGCGTGGAAATTGCCAAGGAAATGGGAGCGCGGGAAGTCAAAGGCGTTTCGTTGGCTGACGATCCCTATTCAGGCTACACGCCGTGGGATTCCTCTCACGTGCAGGGCGGTGTCGTTATGGGAGAAGACCCGAGAACCAGTGTGCAAAACCGCTATCAGCAGAACTGGGACGTGCCCAACCTGTTCGTTATCGGCGCATCCTCTTTCCCTAACAATGCCGGATACAATCCTACGGTTGCTGTGGGCGCAACGACCCTATGGACGGCCAAGGCCATAAAAGAACTGTATCTCAAAAACCCTGGCCCACTGGTGAGATTATAATCATGACACGAAACCTGCTTCAGCGTGCTCTGCGCATCAGTTTTCGCAGTGGCGTTGTTTTGTCTCTCGCGGCGCTTCCGGTCTGCACGGTCCATGCTCAAAATGCGCCTGTGAATGCGCGCATGGAACATGGCCGCTACCTCGCAGTTGCGGGGGACTGTCTTGCCTGTCACACCGCCACAGATGGCAAGCCTTTTGCCGGTGGCCTCGATCTGAAAACACCTTTCGGGATCATCACCACCAGCAATATTACCTCTGACAAAGAAACCGGTATTGGCAACTGGACATTCGAACAGTTTGATAACGCCGTGCGTCATGGCAAAGGCCCGAACGGGCATCTTTATCCCGCTATGCCTTACACGGCTTACAGCCAGATCACTGATGCCGATATTACGGATCTGTGGGAGTATATCCGCACCCTTCCCCCTGTAAGCCATAAGGTAGAGAGTAATAAGCTCCCCTTCCCTTACAATATCCGCACCCTGCTCGTGTTCTGGAACTTCCTGTTCTTTAAGGATGCCACTTTTGTGCCCGATAGTTCAAAAAGTGACGAAATCAACCGGGGTGCCTATCTGGCCCAGAGTCTCGGACATTGTGGCACATGCCACACACCCAAGAATGCCCTTGGCGGCGATACGAAAGACACTTTTCAGGGCGCATCTCTTCAGGGATGGTTTGCGCCTGACCTGACCAACAATGCCCACACAGGTCTGGGCCAATGGACTGCGGACGATATCGTGACGTATCTGCGTAGCGGCACCAATCGCTATACGGCAGCATCAGGCCCGATGACGGAAGCCATCGTAAATTCCACCCAGCATCTGACGGAGGCAGACCTGAAAGCCATTGCAGCCTATTTCAAAGCCTTGCCGCCCCGAACTGTCTCCCCTCCCCAGCCTCTGGCTGCCTCGAATATACAAGTCACCGCAGGCCAGCGGGACTTTATGGTGGAATGTAGTGCCTGCCATCGGAGTAGTGGCGCGGGTATCTCCAACATGATCCCGGACCTCCGGAACAACCCGGCTGTCAATGCATCCAACCCCGACAGCCTGCTGAATATTGTGCTCAAAGGCACGGAAGGCCCGGCAACGCACGCAAACCCTACAGGGGCTGCTATGCCTGGCTTTGGCTGGAAATTGCAGGATGAGCAAATTGCGAACATTCTGACTTACATCCGCAATAGCTGGGGGAATGCCGCTCCGGCTCTTTCCGCTGCGGATGTCAGCAAAGCGCGCACCGCTATCAGCGCTCAGCCAGCCGTTCCACGCTGACAATTTCTGTCAACGCGCCTTAGAGTGCAGAGCACTTTCAGTCCGAACACCTTATTCGTGGCTGAAAGTGCTCTGCAAATTCATGAATACCCGGCGCACAACACCCTCTGGAGCATTTTATCATAGTCCATGCAGTCAGCGCTGCCATAAGACGTGCAGACTATACTCCATCGACCGCCTGGCTCTGCTGCCTCCCACTGAGGCCTGTTGCGTTTTGAGGAAGATCTGAAGCATGCTTCAATCCTCCTGACGAAAACCCATGCCAGTAAAGCTCATGTGGAAATATTTATACAATGCGGCCACCATACTCTTCTTTTCGGCGCTTTCGCCAATAGCAGCACATGCCCAAAGCCATCCTGCACCGGGCATGCCCATTAGCTCTATAAATTCTGGCATGAATGAAAGGGGTGTTAACATCTCCCTCCGTGATGGTGATTCTGTAACAGCTCTGTTGTGCACCCCAGCACACCCACGCGCGACACTTATCATGTTTCCCGGTGGCTCTGGCGATATTGGCCTGGAACAGAATGGCAGCATCCGTCATGGGAATAATTTTGTGGTGCGAACGCGAGGGTTATGGAACCAGCACCACTACGCAGTTCTCATTCCAGATACGATCAACCATCTAAATCTCAGGGGGCACCGCAGCTCCGCATCCTATGCGCGTGTTATCGATGATATCCTCACTTTTGTTCATAAAGAGAGAACAGCCCCTGTTTTTCTTTTCGGCACGAGTCAGGGCGCAATCGCGGCAGTCAATGGCGCGGCTCATACACCACCGGGCACTCTTGCTGGCGTTGTGGTGAGTGAAGCTGTCTCCGTCATGGGCGGCAGTAAGGAAACTGTTTTTAACGCTCCCCTTCAGGACATCCATGCACCAGTTCTCATCGTTGCAAACCAGACTGACCGCTGCAACGTGGCCCCACCGCATAACGCAGACCGTATTGCGGCTTCCATGACCGGCAGTCCCGATGTGCAGATATTAAGAGTGACAGGAGGTCTCACCAAATCGAAAAAGACGTGTGGTTCTCTTACCCCTCATGGTTACTTTGGTATTGAAGATGACGTCATTGATAAAATCAGTGCATGGATGGAGACAAAATTGAAATAAGCCTATTAAGAGAATTACGGATTTTCCGAGTATCGGGGCGCAAGGCGGTGACCTGCTGGAAACCCATGCGAGCACGCTTTCCACGCAATCCCAAAGCCACAAACCAGAAGACCCAGCATCGCCCACGGGAAAGAGGCTGCCCCCCATAGATCAAGCAGAGCGCCGCCCAGAAGGCCCCCTCCGGCAATCGCGCTGTTCCAGGCTACGACATTCATTGAAAGAGCCACGTCGGTGCCTTCTCCTGCCGCATCGGCCAGAGCCGTCTGGAGCAATGTCGCCGCCCCGCCGAAAGTCAGTCCCCATACGGTGACACCCGCCCAGATCACCGCGGGTGAATTCGCTCCAATGGAAAAAGCAACGCAGACTAGTGCAAACACTGCCAGACTGACCAAAACCGCTGCACGTAACGCATGGTCCACCAGTCGTCCGATCAGACCGATCCCGCCAAGGGCCGCCATACCAAAAACCAGCAACACAAGATCAGCCTTCCCTGCCAGCCCTGAGGGCACAAGAAACGGTACGATATAGGTGTAGAGAATATTGTGCGCGAACATCCACGTCATCACGACGCCCAGCACCGATCTAACCCCGGGCGTCATCAGGACATGCCGGAAAGGAAGACGTTCCGTATGGGGCGTCCCCGGAAAATCCGGCACCGTTGCCAGCACCCAGCCAACCAGCAGCAGAGTGAAGGCCGACATCACCCCAAATGCCAGCCGCCAGCCCAGCGCGGCCCCCAACCATGTGCCTGCCGGCACACCCAGAGACAACGCAATGGGCGTTCCCACCATGGCAATGGCCAGCGCCCGCCCCTGCTGGGCCCGCGTTACCATCCGTCGCGCATACCCCGCCAGCAGTGCCCACGCCAGACCGGCTGCGGCGCCCGCACAGTAACGGGCCACAAGGGTCAGCCAATAATTTGATGAGAGCGCCGTGATGGAATTAAACATCAGAAAACCGATGATCGCCAGAAGCAACACGGCGCGCCGTCGCCATCTTTGTGTAGCAAGCGTCAGCGGGATAGCCGCACTCAGGGAACCCACGGCATAAGCCGTAACCATCTGCCCTGCATAAGCGGCGGATACATGCAGGCCTGTACTAATCTCTGGCAAGAGGCCAGCAGGCAGCGTCTCCGTCATGATGCACAGGAACCCGGTCATCGCGAGAGCCAGAAGACCAGCAACCGGCAGGCGGTCGTTTGAAGAGGGGGGAAGACTTTCGGTCATCTGCAACTCACATAAATGGAACGATTGATACAGATATAGCGATAGGAAATGGGCGGCAATGATTTTCTCTACCGCCTGGTCTGGACGAGCGTTTATCGAGAGGCAAAAAGACTAATTTCCATACCATTCGATATAGAATTAACTTGCATAATCCCCTTTCTTATTTTGTATTGACCGATACAGAAATAGGAAAATACGACATGGAAAACTTTTCAGGCAAGAAGGCCTTCGTCATTGGCGGAAGCAGGGAGATTGGGGCCGCTATCGTCAGACGTCTGGCAAACGAAGGCGCATCAGTGCGCTTCACATGGGCCGGTTCGCGCACAAAAGCAGCAGACCTTGCCCGTCAGACCGGGGCGGAAGCCATTAAGGCGGATGCAACAAACCGTTCAGCCATTCTTGAAGCCACGCGCAATGCTGGCCCCATCGACATTTTCGTCTTCAACGCCGGGATCTGTATTGCCGGAAATCCGCTCACGCTTGATCCTGATGACGTTGATCGCATGATCGATATCAACATTCGCGCAGCCTATCACTGCTCGGTTGAAGCCGCCCGGTCCATGCCGAACGGTGGCCGGATCATCCTGATTGGCTCCACAAACGCTAACCGTGTCCCCTTCAAGGGACTAGCAGCCTACAGCATGACAAAATCCGCGCTGCAAAGCATGGTTCGTGGTCTGGCACGAGATTTTGGCGAACGTCACATCACAGTCAACGTCATTCAGCCGGGACCAACAGATACAGACATGAATCCCGCCAATGGTCCGGAAGCCGATCTCATGCACAGCGTTATGGCGATCAAGGAACATGGCACTGCCGAGGATGTTGCGGCTTATGTGTCATTTCTTGCAGGACATACAGCACGTGGCATTACCGGAGCGATGCAGACCATTGATGGTGGCTTCAGCGCGTAAGGCTGGCAATCCACTTCCGGACCGCTTAGTATAGAAACTTCTTCACACGGACGGAGACAACACATGGCCCGGACAGGACGGCCCCGCGAGTTTGACCGGGACAAGGCGCTGGATGCGGCGCTAACACTGTTCTGGACGCAGGGTTATGAACCAACGTCGCTCAACCAGCTCAAGGCCTGCATGGGCAATATTTCGCCGGCAAGTTTCTATGCTGCATTTGGGTCGAAGGAAGCTCTGTTCCGGGAAGTCGTGCAGCGCTATGTGGAAACTTATGGGCAGGTGATGGCGCCCTTGTGGGATGAAACACTTGAACCGCGTGACGCCATCGAACAGACACTCCGCCGCTCCGCCCGCATGCAGACGACGCGCTCCCACCCCACCGGCTGTCTGATTGTGCTGGGGGCTTCTAACTGCTCGCCTGAAAACGAGCCGGTGCAAACCCTTCTGGCTGCGCAGAGAGAGCGCAGTCGAAAAGGCTTCCAGGACTGTGTTGCGCGGGCTGTGGCAGATGGTGAACTCACTGACACGCCCGTCACCAAAACTCTCCCCACCTTGTTTGTTACTTTTCTGCACGGCATGGCCTGTGAAGCCAGGGATGGTAACAGAGCCAAGAAGCTTGACGAGGCCATCACGACACTCATGCAGGTGTGGAACAGCCTCACCGTGAGCCCGTAAGGCATCCTAACAGACCCGTTGGCACTCATCCTGTTGAGGTAATATCTGTATCAGTCGATACGTAATTTGTTGACGAACCACTCCACCCTATTTATGTATCGATTAGTCTTTAAGTGTAGCCGACTCATTCCGGCAGTCTGTGCCCTACAAACTCCCTCAAAGGAAACCGGTCATGAACCAGAAATATGCAGCCCTTGTTACAGGTGCCAATCGCGGGATCGGTTATAGTATCGCAAAACATCTCATTGCAGCAGGCATTGATGTGCTTGGCACCTATCTTACCAATGAAGCCGAGGCGAAATCTGCCGAGGCTGCACTCAGCACCGAAAATTCTAAACTGCGCATGCTGAAACTGGATATTTTAGACCACACCACTTTTGCGACCTTTACGGCGCAGGTCAGAAAACTCCTTGATGAAGACTTTTCTCAGAGCACATTGAAATACATTGTGCAAAACGCCGGGAATATCATTCACACCCGCTTTGATGCGGCGACACCCGAACAACTCGACAACCAGTACAATATTCACTTCAAGGGGCCATATCTGCTGACCGCAGCCCTTCTGCCGCTGCTCTGTGATGGCGGCCATATTCTCAATATCACCTCGGCAGCCACGCGTTTCTATCTTCCGGATCATGGCCCCTATTCAGCCATGAAAGGCGCAACCGAAGTGATCTCGCTTTACATGGCAAAAGAACTGGGCGAACGCCGCATTACCGTCAATGCCGTAGCCCCCGGCGCCATTGCATCTGACTTTGGTGGTGGGCTGGTGCGAGACAATGCTGAGGTTAACAACAGTCTGGCAGAGATCACCCCCCTCGGGCGTGTCGGGCAACCGGATGACATTGGTTCTGCCGTTGCGGCATTACTGTCCGACAACATGCGCTGGGTGAACGGTCAACGGATCGAAGTCACCGGCGGACAGTCACTTTAAGACCATCCAGTGATGATGAGGAAAAATACGATGATAGATGTCATGGCCAGCAGTGTTCTCAATACCCCCATTGCCTCCGTCTGGCCCCTTATCCGGGATTTCGGCGCCATTGGGACATGGTTGCCGGGTGTAAAAAGCTGCAAGATCGAAGGGAACGATCCGGGTGATCGCGTCGGTGCCATACGGTCCCTTGAGATGGGCGATGTCGGATTTATCCGCGAACAGCTTCTCGCCCTCTCCGACACCGATCATGCGGTGACATTTTCAATCATTGAATCAGCACTGCCGATCTGGAACTATCGCTCGACAATCACGCTGTTGCCCGTAACAGATGGTGACCGCACCTTTATCCGCTGGAAAGGACAGTTTGAAGCTGATCCCGACCATGCTTCTGCAATGCAGACGCGCATGCCAGTCCAGATTTACCAGCCTGCATTTGATCGCCTGGCAAGCAAATTATCTGGCAAATAATCTGCGAGAGTTTTCCCTCAAAACAGATCACGCGCTGCGGTCGCAAAGCTGGGAGATAACGGCAAAAGGGGTGCCAGGGTAGACTGCCAGGCGTGATAGAGATCAGCCTTGCCGGTATAAACAACTTCAGAGGGCTGGTTATCGGCATCAACTTCCTGAATCCAGCCCCCCTCTTTGCGATCAATCATGCAAAGATCAATATAATCCCAGATTGTCCGATACCATGTTTCATATCGGGCATGGCCAGTGCGTTTTAAAAGGGCTGCTGCGGCGGTCAACGCTTCAGCCTGCACCCAATGGGGTCGGTTTTCGATCACGGGAACCAGATCATTATCCACGGTGTAAAGAAGGCCTCCCTTCCCGTTCGTGCTCCACCCTACCGACATACCTTTTTCAAACAGCGCAATGCTGTCCGTAAGCAGCCATGCCGGAGCATCCCCTTCTTCACGCAGGAACGCAGCCTCAAGCTTAAGGAGCAAATGGGCCCATTCCACAAAATGGCCCGGCGTTAACCCATAAGGACGTAAATCATCAGCGGGCTTATCCTGATGGTAGTTTGGCAAATAGTGCCACTGGCGGTCATAGTGCTCACGCACGACGTAATCCGCTTCCCGTGCCAGATCGTGAATAAAGCGTTTAACGATGCGCAAGGCACGATGCCGCCAGATAGGATCACCGGTCACATCCGCAAGGGCCATGCAAGCCTCTACTGAGTGCATGTTAGAATTAGCACCCCGGTAATTTTCTTCATCAGACCAGCTGGCAGAAAAGCTTTCGCGAAAAACTCCTTCTTCTTCACTCCAGAAACGCTTTTCCCACACCGTTGTTGCCAGTTCCAAAAGCTGCGCAGCGCCCGGAAGCCCTGCCACGACAGCTGTCGAGCCCACGAGGCATACAAAGGCGTGCAAATAGTTCTGCTTCCGGGTTTGTTCCTGTGTCGGGCTACCGTTTGTCAGGCCTCCGAACCACCCTCCGTGCTCTGCATCACGCAACGGTCCGAGAAGCGACTGCACGCCATGCTCGGCCACAGCCAGACACCCCGGCACACCACGCAGACCACCGATAGCGTAAGAATGCGTCATTCGGGCCGTCAGCGTCGTATCTGGCTGCGCATGGGGGGCAAATAAGCCTTTGTTATCCAAAGGACCAAAGCCAACGCTCAATCGGGAGGCTTTGGAAAAATCAAGCAACCTTAACCCCTGATGCTCCAGCCAGTAGTGATGCGGCGTAGAGCGCAACCAGCTTGATGCCGGAACCATCAGAGATGGCAGCATTTCAACCATTGACGATTCTTCCGCCATTCACATGCAAGGTCTGCCCTGTCACAAAACTTGAGTCCTCCGACGCAAGATAAACATAAGCAGGCCCAAGCTCTGCAGGCTGCCCGCAGCGACCCAATGGCGTATCGGCTCCCAGATCAGCCACGGCTTCTGGATCAAGCGGCCCCCAACTGGCAGGCTGGAGGGGCGTCCATACTGGTCCCGGTGCTACGGCATTAACACGTATGCCTTTGTCGGCAAGCTGCAGCGCAAGGGCGCGCGTAAAGCCCATCTCAGCAGCTTTAGTCGTCGTATAGGCAACCAGAGATTTATTGCCTGCAAAAGCGTTAATGGAGGATGTCGAGATAATCGCAGCGCCTTTTTTTAAATGCGGCAAAGCGGCCCGGGTTATATAAAAATAGCCGTTGATATTCACATTCATATGATGTTGCCAGACCTCATCCGTAATATCAGTCAGATCTTCACTGACGTATTGTACGCCGGCATTGTTCACGATGATATCAAGCTCGCCCAGTATCTTCACCGTTTCCGCAACAGCATCATTACAAAAAGAACTGCTTGCAACATCGCCCGCAATCGCCAGCGCTTTGCGCCCTTCTGCTTCAATCAGCCGCACTGTTTCCTGCGCATCTTCATGCTCATCGAAATAAAGAATGGAAACATCGGCCCCTTCCCGCGCAAAATGAAGGGCTGCTGCGCGGCCAATACCGCTGTCACCCCCAGTAATAAGGGCCTTTTTCCCTTCAAGCTTTCCGCTTCCTTTGTAATCAGGACGGATATGAACAGCCAAAGGCTTCATGAGCTTTTCAACGCCGGGTTGATGGTCCTGGCTCTGCGGTGGAATGGCGAATGTCATGAATCTGCTCCTATAACACTTTGATGTGCGCAAAACATTTAGTGTTAGCGAGAGGTTCGTTTGAAAGTTTCATAAAAAATCATCACGATATCAACAAATGGGAATTTTTACTTTTTCTAAAACAAGAAAAATTTACTACTCTTTTTATATTCAGGCTATTTCCATGCATCACAATGCTTTATAGCCAACCAGCAGCACCCTTTGGCATTATTATAAAATAATCTTAATGCTCATTCAGAAACAAAGAATGAACTTTTTCAGGGACTAATACGTCTCAGGAAGAAAACATATCTTCTTGCGACGAGGCCGCTTATTATGTCTTTTCAATACCTTGATAATGGGATTACTGGCACGCCTTCAGTAACAGTTCGAGAAAGCTTTTTCTGGAAAAAACAAAGAATTATTGCCATTCCAGCCTGTAATGAAGAAGAGCACATTATTCCCTGCCTGATCGCTCTGGCAACGCAATCCTACGCTCTGCCAGATAAGGTTGTTCTGTGGCTTAACAACACCACAGACAAAACCTGTGACCGGGCACGCTCCCTACAAGACAAGCTCCCCTTTACCCTGGAGATTGTTCAGGTTGTCTATCAACCGCACTTAGCGAGTGCAGGAACAGCCCGCAGAGAAGCCCTGGCGCATGCCGCCAGACATGCGCCCCTTGATGCTCTGCTTTTTACAACCGATGCGGACGCAGAAGTCTCGAAAGACTGGATATACCGCACGCTTGAAGCGTTTGCTCATTACCCGGTAGAAGCCGTCTTTGGGCGAGCTCTTCTCCTGCCGTCTGAATCCGCAAAAATTCCCCTGCATTTGCATCAGGATGAACAAGCAGAGCAGGCTTATGGCGCACTGCTGGATCAGATTACTCTGGAATTGTGCCCGGAACCTCATGACCCATGGCCACGGCATATCGAACATTCAGGCGCCAGTATCGCCGTAACACGGCAGGCCTGGGCGCAGGTGGATGGAATACCAGATGTTCCGACGGGGGAAGATCGTCAGTTTTATAAAATATTAAGACAGAACGGCATCCCCGTGCGTCATGCACCAGACGTTATCGTTTACGTTTCAGCCCGCCTTTCTGGCCGTGCGCAAGGCGGCATGGCGGAAACCCTTGCGCGCAGGCTACGCGCGCAGGATGAATATATTGATGAGGTTTTTGAGATGGTCTCAAGCCGATTGCGCCGTATTCGTAAAGAACTGGCCTGCCGGGGTAAAAATCAGCCCGGACCTGCTCTCGCGGACTGTCCTCCCACACGTATCCGGCGAGACGATCTTGAAAAACACGCCAAGCGCGCACGGCGCGTGCTCAACTTTCTTCGCCAGACGCGCCCCTGCCTTTCTGAGAATTTAAGCCATACGCCAGCCGATCAATGCGATAGCTACTCCCCCGCACGCTAAGATCAGGTTCCCAGTGCAGCGCCCGACACGCTTCAATAAAACAGTCAGAAGCTTCATCACCGGTGCAGGGTGTATCCGTCGGGCCTGTCCAGTTTACAATCAGAATACTCCCTGCTGCAGTCAGGCTCTGTGTCACCATGCCTGCAAGGCGCTGAATATCACCGACACTCAAAAAATAAAGAATTTCAGAAATGAGAACGAGATCGCACCCTGACGCTGCCAAGACGGGGTAGTCTGCCGGCAGAAATGCTTTGATGAACGTAACGTACCCCACTCCCTCACAGCGCTTCTTTGCTCTCTCAAGAGCTGTTTCTGAAGCATCCACGCTCAGTATACGTTTGCAATATTGTGCAAGCGCCAATGTGCTAACCCCTATTGCACACCCCAACTCTACAGCGAAAGACACAGGACGAATTGGGAGGCATTCCAGAACCTTTGCCAGTTTCTTTTGTTCATAAAGACTACTTTCAAAATCCCACGGATCATCGCTCTTTTGAAAGAGATTTTCAAAAACGTCTGGTTTCCAGGTTTCCTTACTCATGAGGCAATAAAAATTTCATACGGTTGAAGCATTTTTTCCAGTAAGTGTTCGGGCAAAACAAAGCCACTGGGATCATCCTTTACGACGAGCCCCCGCTGACTCCTATGAGCCTCAATGGCGCGTCGTTTGGAATGCAGGAAAGCTTCAACATTGAGACGCCATCCAGCGGTCTGCGTCTCTTGAAGGTCCTTTTCAGGGGGCAGTGTCAGCCCCCATACAGGATAAGCCAGTATTCTGAGTTCTGGTTGCAAAGCTTTTAATCGCTGCCCCATGATCCAGACCGCTTCATGATCACAATGGGGATCGTGACGCCAGGTTACGAGAATATTCTGGCAATGATATTGTTCCACCAGATTCTGCAAATGGCGAACAGTCTGCTCAAAAACAGCCCCTTCAGTGGGAACTGCTGTATCCGGAAGGTCGAGAAAAAAAAGACGATCAGAAGAAAGACCAAGAGCACTGGCCGCATTTCGACTTTCTTCCTGCCGACACAAAGCAAGTCGTTCGGGTGGCCAGAGCGAAGAACCGGGATGGGACGCAGCCCCATCTGACACGATCAACACAACGGGTGGACACCCATGTTTGATGGCTGTTGCTATAAATCCTGCACACCCCAGACTTTCATCATCAGGATGAGGTGACAGTATAAGAGACGTTCCCGGCGCAATTTTATCAAAAGAGGCAACCGGAAATCTGGAAAAATTCTCAAGGACTTCCCTGACCTTCATAGACTTTCTTCCGGCCAGTCATGGTCGACAAACCACGCAGCGGCATCTGTCAGCGCCTCATCGGGCGCTGGCTGCCGCAGATAAGTCATCAAATCTCTCATGACCTGCTCCACCGCTTTACCTTTCACAAAAGCAGACAACCCCAAACTTCTTTGAACGAGCGTAATCAACTCCAACGCCGCCCGTTCAACGGCAAGACGGGCAAGATTAACGATTGCCACCACGTCTTCTGGCGTCATCCGGGGCGCATAGGCGGCTTTAGCGGCTTGCTCGACCCACATGGCAGCCGTTTTCTGCAAAATAAGCGCCTCCCCGATCCGGCTGAGTTGATGCGGATTATCTGCCCGGCCTCGCTCCAGCAATTCTTGCCTGAGAAGGTCAATCAACCGATCCATTGCGCCTAAGGCAACGGCCGACCCCCGCCAGGCACCTGCGGAGAATTCGGGCTGCCGCAAATAATCTCCTACTGAGCCGAGAATATGATCTGAAGAGATAATAACATCTGCAAAATCATAAGCGCCCGTCCCACTGGCCTGCATCCCGGTTAATGTCCCCGGCCCTGCCCGCCTGCGATTGGCCTCCGTTGTGGGCGCCAGAAGCATGATGGAATACCCGTGCTGGGTGGCGGCTGTTATCAGAGCCACACTGACGTGCCTGACGCCGCTGGCAAACCCTTTAATTCCGGCCAGCCTGTACTGCCCCTTCTCTTGCCTGATCGTCACAGGCGGCACGCCGTCCGTAACCCATATACCGGCCAGTATTCCGCTTTGCAGAAGGCGTGCAAACGCGCGGCGCTGCTCATATGTCCCGTAAAGCTCCACAAGGCGCACAACATTGACGTGCCCTTCCAGGCAGCGCCCTAAAGACAGGCTCACGTAACCTGTTCGCCGCAGAAGGGTCATAAGAACCAGTCCCCCTTCCGGTGTTCGGCATAGATCCAGACCACCTTCCTCACGCGATAACAGAGCGTCTAAGGCACCAATCTCACGTAAGGCCTTCAGAAATTCGGCAGGGAAAACATTTTCTTCCTGAACATAATGGGCAGCTTTCCATCCATCGAAGAGATTTTTTATGTCGGTTCGAAAACCAGAAAGATTTTTTATGGAAGTCTTCTCATCTGAAATTAACATCCTTCAGCGTCCATCCCCACTAACGTCCTTCCTGCAACGTATGGGCCTTGAGAGAGGATGCTACACTGAAGGAAAATCCTCGGTCACTTTATGTTGAAAACTCCTCTTCTTTCCCGATGAGCAGGAAAGTGAAAGTCGTCACATCTCATCCGAGCATATCATCTCGTCATGACGAGCACCCATCCATTTATCTAAAAAACCTACTTCTCTTCCTGCGCGCGCCATGACCTAACGTGACGCAATAAGCACATCGAAAGGCACAGACCCATAAAAATAATCCAGACCAAAAGCAGATGAATTTTTAAAAGAATTTCCCCATAAAATACTTTCCCACGCTTCACCCTCTTCCTCTTCGGTCAGGGAAAGGTGTGTTGTATTCCAGCCCTTCTCATGGCTTTGCAACGAATCATCCATAGAAAGAGACGACCCGAAGCGCGTTACAATGACCAGCATTTTCATGTCTTCTGCAAAACATTGAAATGCCACAACATGATCAGCGAGTTCACCTTGAACCGAAACAGCTTCATAGCGGGGATTTATAAAGAGCTGCGGATAATTTTCTCTGAGCTTCAGAAGTTTAAAAAGAAGATGCTGTTTGATCCGCCCATCTCGCCAACTGGACGCCAATGTTGCCAGACGATTGTCAACCTCAAGATCTTTCCCGAGGCGAGAGTAATCAACCGGCCGCCTGTTATCCGGATCAACAAGACTAAAGTCCCATCCTTCCCTTCCCTGATACAAATCAGGCACTCCGGGAACTGTAGAACGCAGTATGACCTGCGTAAGGCTATTCAGAGCGGCTGCCGGAGAAATGTGATCTACAAATGCAGAAAGTTCTTCAACAAATGAGGTTTGCAAAAGCTGCCTTACAAAATGCTGGCAGCTTTCTTCATAATTCGCATCAGGGTCTGCCCAGCTTGTTCTTAAACCTCTCTCACGCAGAGCTTTGGTCAGATACGTCTCCAATCTTTTTGGAAGGTCAGAAAGTTCCTCTGTATCAACAGGCCATGCAGAGATAAGTGTCTGGTAGAAAAAGAATTCATCAGCCCTACTCACGGAAAAGTCTGCGCCCGCCTGCATGTGTAAGGCTTTATTTTTTTCAAACCAGAGCGCTACAATCTGCGTCCAGTTGGCTTCAGGCTCACTAAGGACCATAAGGCGCGCTCTGCCGTCCTCTCCCCTCTTATGATCGTGTGTGGCTGTACAGAGCAGAGCCTGTGGGTGTGACGCAAGACGTGTCAGGTTTGTCTGGTGAAACGCGTGAATGCCTTTGCAGAAAATAGCAGGATCTGTTCCAACTTCATTCCGAGAGAGCAGACGATCATAGCGGTAGAAAGCCGTATCCTCGCCCGACTTGGCAACAAGCGGGGCTGTCAGATGCACAAACATATCCTGAAAACTTTTTCTGTCAGAACTCAGGGGAGAAATCTGGCTTAAAAGCTTTTTCAGGGACATCAGTAGAGGAATGGAGTGTGCTGGCAGCCTTTTCTTCGCATGCTCACAGGCTTCAGACAAATACGAACGGCTCTGTTCACTCAGCTTCGTCTCAGAAAAATAAATACGGTACACCGGAAAAGCTAATAAAATTTCTTGTAATACACACGCAATAGCGTGCTGGGTAATATTCTGCTCTGGTGGAAAAAACTCCTTAAGAGACTGCGCCAGATCCTGAAACATCTTATAAAATGATGAGTTCAGTTTTTCATCACGTGCAGTCCTCATGACTTTGGGATAAGGATGCGGGCCCAACTGCGCCCATAAGGTATTCAGCCTTTCTTCTCCCGCCGGATGATGCAGAAGCAAAGAGACCTGTTCGAGAGAATCATAGCCGGTGGTCCCGCTTACAGGCCAGTTTTCGGGCAAACGTTCTCCGGATGAGAGGATTTTCTCTACAAAAATGATGGGCGCATCACGTAGGTTTTCTGGCCTTTCAGGCGTCAGAGCGTTCAGGGTTTGCAGCAACGCCTGACAATACCGCGCAGGCTGAAGCAATCCATCGACATGATCAACACGCACGCCATCAATCAGACCACGCCGATAGAGATCAAACATATAGGCATGCGTGCGCGCGAAAACCTCAGGACGTTCCATCCGCAGAGCGATAAGCGCTGTAACGTCAAAAAACCGACGCCAGTTGAGCAGATCACCAGCAGTCTGCCACCAGACCAGCTGATAATGCTGCTTTTGCAAAAGTGCCAGAAGATTGGATTTTCCCTCTAGAGTCTCGGGATTAAAGAAATCCGCAAAAAGCTCTTTTTCAGTATCTGAGAGGCTTTCTGGTGCGAGAGGAAAAATTTTATCTTCGTAAGTGATGACAAAAGAATGTGTGTCTTCCTGATAAGAGACGCGGATCTTTTGATCTTCTAAAATTTCTTCCAATGATTTTTCGAGAAAAGGAAGAATGATTTTATGCGTCTCCTGCTCAGCGAAAACACTCCAGTTGATATCAAAGTAATACGCATACTGGCTCTCTCTTCCGTATTGCAAAACATCCTGCCACCATGCGTTCTGAGGGTTTGTCGTCATATGATTAGGCACAATATCAAGAATGAGGCCCATATCGTGCGCACGCAGCGTTTCAACCAGAGCCAGCAACCCCTTCTCCCCGCCCCTTTCTGAGTCAATAAAATCCCAGCTTATCGTATCATAGCCATGAAGAGAGCCTGATGCTGACGCTAAAAGGGGCGACGCATAAATATGACTAATACCGAGTTTTTTAAGGTATGGAACCAATGAGATTGCATCATACAAAGTATAGTCTTTATGGAACTGAATCCGGTAGGTCGCACGAAGTGATAGTGTCATGCTACATCCTCCACACAGGCAACCAGCGAGAACGCAGGCAAGAGCCCAACCCGTCTATTCTCAGAAGATTCATAAATCAGATGATATGTTTCTGAGATCTCATATTTTGTTTCAGAAAAATTGATAAAAAGAATAAGGATTTTCTTGTTATCTAAACGCCAGCGAGCATGTAAAGCGCCAGTGCCTAATACCTGCACGCCAGCACTCTGAACGTCATGCAAATATGGGATAATCCACTCTCTGCGCAAAGCCAGAAGCTGCCGGGTCAGGGCAAGCCACGCCCTTCCCCTCTCAGTCTCACGCGCAACTCTCTCTGGCCGGGAGGCTTCAAAAGTCGCCAGCGCATTAGGATCAGGAATACGTTCCCGGTTTTTCTCATCTTGAAAAGCCGGAAACTGAGCAAACTCTTTTCGCCGCCCTTCCCTTATTTGCTCTGCCAGTTCACCATGAAAATCACAGAAAAAATAAAAGGGGGTCAGGCTACCCCATTCTTCTCCCATAAAAATCATAGGAATCATTGGGCTTAAAAAAAGCAACGCATAAGCCGCTTTGACTGCCTCTGGTTTTGCCAAAGCCAGAAGCCGCTCTCCTAAGGCACGATTGCCAGTCTGATCATGGTTTTGCAAAAAGAGGATAAATTTCGTAGCTGAGAGATCTCCACTTGCCATTCCGCGATTTTTACCGGAATACGGGTTGAGCTGCCCTTGATAAACAAAACCTTCAGCCAGGACCCGTGCGAGATCCTGCGTAGGATCTTTGGCAAACATCTTGTAATATCCGTCGCGTTCTCCGGTTAGCAAAACATGTAGAGCATTATGCCCGTCATCATTCCATTGGGCTGTAAAGCCGTCCCGAAGCAATCCTGCATCATTATTCTCGTTTTCAAGAATTAAATGGACATGCCGTCCAGACTCAACGGTCCTCTCTACCCTCTCGCGTAAAGCGCCAAACCATGCATGATCAGAAATAGCTGACGCGGCATCAATCCTCACTCCATCAAACCGATATTCCATCAACCAGTACAGCACATTTTCTATAAAGAAATTGGCAACTTCCGGTTTATCAAAGGCAATACCTGTGCCCCAGGTCGAGTTCTTTGCATGGTCAAAAAATGCGTCCGCATAGACAGGCAGAAAATTTCCTTCTGGCCCAAAGTGATTATAGACCACATCCAGAAAAACCATGAGCCCGCGGACATGAGCTGCATCGATCAGGCTTTTCAATTCATCTGGGGAACCGTAAGGAGCCGCAGGCGCGTAAGGCAACACCCCGTCATATCCCCAGTTTCTGGTTCCTCCGAAGCTATTGATGGGCATAAGTTCAATGGCCGTTATGCCAAGCGCTACCAGTTCATCAAGCTGCCGCTCTATGCCATTATATCCCCCCAGCAAACCGGCGTGGAGTTCATAAATCACAGCTTCATTCCATGGCCGACCCTGCCATTCCGGACACTGCCACTGATAAGCCTCAGGATCAGTCACGACGCTCACCCCCAGCACTCCATCCGGCTGACTGCAGCTTGCAGGATCAGGAACAGACTGGCCGCCGGAAACACGAAAACGATACCGTGTTCCTGCACCGCAAGTAGCCTTCAAACTGAAGAGACCCTGCCCATCAGAATTCATTCTCTGAGCAGGTTTCCCTTCAATCTCTAAAAACACCTCCTCACTGGACGGGGCCCAGAGCGTGAAAGCTGTCCGCTCTTCTGCTTCCAGTTCCGCACCAAATGTTTTTCTAAACCGAAATGTCTGCATGGTCAGAAGCCTTTTTGTGCAGGGGAAAAATGCCTAGGACGACGCTGGACTGAAATAAAGAACCGAAAGAGGGGGCAGCGTTGCCAGGACAGAAGCAGGCACTCCATGAGCCGGCACATCCTCGGCATGCAGTCCTCCTGAATTTCCAACATTGGAGCCGCCAAAACATGAGGCGTCAGTATTGAGAATTTCGTGCCAGTATCCTGCATGCGGCACGCCAATGCGGTAATTGTGACGTGGCACGGGCGTCATGTTGCACACAATCAGAACAGGGGCGGCATCCGGCGCATACCGCATCCAGGCAAGAACACAGTTTTGCGTATCGTCGGCAATAAGCCACTGGAAGCCATGATCGCTATAATCATCTGCATACAAGGCAGGATAGGCGCGATAGAGGCGGTTTAAGGTGGCAACAGTCTCGTGCATTCCCTTGCCCGTGGCATCTTCCAGCCGCTGCCAGGCAATCTGCCCGTCATGATTCCATTCTTCCCTCTGCGCCAGTTCTCCGCCCATAAAAAGCAATTGCTTGCCAGGATGGGCCCACATGAGCGCATACAGACACCTGAGATTAGCGTGCTTCTGCCAGTCATCTCCGGGCATGCGGGACAGGAGAGAACCTTTGCCGTGCACAACCTCATCATGAGAAAGGGGAAGAATAAACCGCTCTGAATAGGCGTAGATCATGCCAAAAGTCAGGTCATGCGCATGATACCCACGCCAGAGCGGGTCCAGTTGCATGTAGCGGAGCGTGTCGTGCATCCAGCCCATATTCCACTTGAAGCGAAATCCCAGCCCCCCAGTTTCCGGTGGCGCGGTCACGCCCGGCCAGGCAGTCGATTCCTCAGCAATGAGCATCACATCATCACGCAGATCCCGGATCAGTGTCGAGAGTTCATGAAAGAAAGAAACAGCCTCAAGATTTTCACGCCCGCCATAAATATTGGCCTTCCACTCGCCTTCTTTGCGGCTGTAATCGCGATACAGCATGGACGCAACCGCATCGACCCGCAGGCCATCAATATGAAAACGCCGAAGCCAGTAAAACGCGCTCCCCAGCAGGAAACCACGCACCTCGTTTCGGCCAAAATTGAAAATCAGCGTGTGCCAATCTTGATGAAACCCTTCCTGTGGATCTGCATGTTCATACAGATGCGTGCCATCAAAACATGCCAGTCCA
Organism: Acetobacter cerevisiae; assembly: GCF_001580535.1. Taxonomy (GTDB): domain Bacteria; phylum Pseudomonadota; class Alphaproteobacteria; order Acetobacterales; family Acetobacteraceae; genus Acetobacter; species Acetobacter cerevisiae. The sequence continues at coordinate 44,744 of NZ_LHZA01000139.1, forward strand.
TGCGGGTCAGAGGGAAAATGGGCTGGCACCCAGTCCATAATGACCCCAATCCCCACCTGATGGCATCTGTCCACAAACGCCGCAAATTCCTCCGGAGAACCATGCCGGGCTGTGGGGGCGTATAAACTGACAGGCTGATACCCCCAGGACCCCGCAAAAGGATATTCAGTGATCGGAAGCAATTCGATGTGCGTAAAACCCAGCTCCTGAATATACGGAATAAGGGCATCCGCCAGACTGCTCCACGAGATAAACCGCTCCCCACTGCGAGGAAACTTCCAGGAAGGTGCATGAATTTCGTAAATGGATATAGGAGCATTTACGGCCTGCCGTTTGCCTCTTTGCTGCATCCAGTCCGCATCATGCCATTCATAAGTTAGCGCCCCGGCAACACGCGATGCAGTCGCTGGCGGCTTTTCCGCAAAACGGGCATAGGGGTCTGCCTTTGCTGGCAAAACCTGACCGTCTGCAGAAACAATTTCATATTTATACCGCTCACCAAAGGCAAGACCCGGAACAAAAAGCTCCCACACTCCTGCCCCATGCCGCACGCGCATCGGGTGACGACGTCCATCCCATATGTTGAAATCCCCAATAACAGAAACCCTGCGGGCGTTAGGGGCCCAGACTGTAAAGCGAACGCCTTTCACACCGTTTATTTCCAGACAATGCGCCCCCATCATTTCATCCGGTGAATGGTGCCGGCCTTCTGAAAATAAATGCAGATCCAGGTCGCCCAGTAGTTTCCCAAAACTGTAAGGATCAACAACATCCTGCCAGCCATCCGCCCACCTGACTCTTACAAAATAACTCTTACTCCGCTTGGGAATGGTGGCGCTATACACCCCATGAGGATGAATACGATACATCTTCTGCTCAAGCGGCAGACCTTTTGCCGGAGTGGAGACCACTGTGACTTCAAGAGCATCAGGGAAAAAGACACGGATAATGTCGCCTCGTCCATCAGGATGACGGCCCAGCACGGCAAAGGGGTTGGAACTCATGCCATGCGCAAGATCTTCAACCTGCTGCTGAAGCGCAATATCGGCTGCTTTTCGGTTTTTCGGTATAGAATTAGAAGGCATTGCAATACATACCGCTTTATCCTGCAAATAAGAGGAGTGCTTATCGTGCCATCAGGCGTGGGTGCCTGTACGCTTCTGGCTTTCCGGGTCTGTGCTTCTTAAACCACCGGGCGGCATACGGGCTGGCTGAATTCTGCGCAGCGTACGCGCCTGACGTTTCAAAACATCTCCGCGGCGTGGCGCAATATCATCGTGCGATGTCTTGTAAGAAGACGAGCACCCTGCCAGTTCCCGGAAAAGTTTGGCATAGTCAGCAGCCTTCCCCTCCCACGAAACATCGTGAAGAGCACCGTTACGCTGCAAGCGGGCCCAAACAGCCTTCTGCTGGAACAAAACATACGCCCGGCGCACTGCTCCCATCAGCGTTTCAGAATTGGTGGGAGCGAACAAAATGCCATTTGCCACACCTTCAGAAATGGCAGCAGAGTTTGCATCAACAATCGTGTCAGACAATCCCCCAACACGTGCTGCAATAGGAACAGACCCATAGCGCAACGCGTGCAGCTGCGTCAGACCGCATGGCTCAAACCGGGAGGGAATAAGAGATGCATCAACAGCAGAATGAAGTTTATGCCCGAGAATTTCACTATAATTCAGATGGCATGCCAGTTGATGCGGGTATCGGCTTTGCAATTCCGCCAGAGAATGCATGATTTCCCGGTCACCCACACCGACAATGGCAAGCTGCACGTCCCACTCAAACAAGCGAGGCACAATTTCAGCCAGAATATCAACGCCTTTTTGAGTTGTCAGGCGGCTGACAAGCCCCAGGAGAAAGGTATCTGCCTTTTGTGGTAAACCAAATTCTGCCTGAAAAACTCTTTTATTTGCACGCCGCCCAACAATATCACCAACAGCATAAGGAAAAGTCACCGCAGGATCTGTCAGAGGGTCCCATTCTTTGAGATCCAGGCCATTCAGAATACCTTTCAGCGCCGCAGAGCGGGTCCGTAACAAACCATCAAGCCCCATCCCATACTCGGGCGTCTGAATTTCTTCCGCGTAGGTCGGTGAGACAGCGGTCAGGCTATTGGCAAACAAGAGCCCCGCTTTCAAAAAGCTAATCTGTCCGTGGAACTCCAGGCCTTCAAGTGCAAAAGCCGTTGACGGCAAACCATATGCTTCAAGATTCTCCCGTGGAAAAATTCCCTGAAAAGCGAGATTATGAATCACGTGAGAAACAGGCGGAGCCTCCACGCCATCATAATGCAGGTAAGCCGCCACCAGTGCTCCCTGCCAGTCATGGGTCTGCACAACATCGGGACGCCAATGCTCAAGGCAACCCTGAGCGATAAATGCACCAACACGCGCCAGAACCGCATACCGTATGCCATTATCTTGCCAGTCCTGCCCCGTCGGGCTTCCGTAAGGGCTCCCAGGACGATCATACAGAGCAGCGACATCAACCACGAAAAGTGACCGTCCTCTGGCAACCCCTTCCCACAAAGTCACTTCATGACCGAGCACGTTTTCAAAATTCTTTACAATCCGGCGCTCGTTCAGACCTTTCATGACGGATGGATAGCCCGGCAACACGGTATGTGTTCTTATTCCATAAGATATCAGAGCACCCGGCAGAGACCCAACGACATCCCCTAGCCCACCGGTTTTTATCAGTGGATACATCTCTGAAGCGACGGAAAGGACGTTCAGAGTGGCTGGGGGCATTGCAACAGGTATCTGCGTCATGGCTCATGCCTCTTTAGAGTTTTGGTGGTATCGCTGCACACCGACGGACATGATGCTGGCTGTATAAGACGGTTAAACAAAAAACGCGGCCTATGCCGGAATGTCCCCGACACACGATTATGTTATCAATTTTCTCCACAGGACATGCGTTACCACCCCATGGATGCCACGGTTTCGCCATATGGCGAAAAACCAGAAGAGCATTCTGAGTCAGGATGGACCGCTGCCGATGAGCTTTCCGCTTCGCCAAGGATTACGTGAAGGCAACCCCGTCGAGAGAGGCGCCACGTATGATGGATCAGGTGTCAATTTTGCAGTTTTTTCCGCGAACGCAACAGCAGTCGACATCTGCCTCTTTGACACGGATGGTAAAACCGAAACAGACCGCATTCGCCTTCCTGAATACACGGATCAGGTTTTTCATGGCTGGATCCCCGATCTGCATCCGAGTCAGCTTTATGGCTTGCGTGTTCATGGCCCCTATGAGCCTGATGCCGGACATCGCTTCAATCCGAACAAACTCCTGCTGGACCCTTATGCCAGAGGGCATTTTGGCAGCCTGCAATGGAACCCTGCCCTGTTTGGTTATCAACTGGGTCACCCCGATCTTGATCTGAGTTTCGATGACCGGGACAGCGCGGCATTTATCCCAAAATGTATTATTTCCGCTCCATCGCGACGCAGAAATAAACCTCTAAAAACACGTTGGTCTGATAGCATTATTTATGAGACCCATGTCAAAGGCTTTACACAAACTAACCCTCTGGTCCCTAAACGTCTGCGCGGCACGTATGCCGGTCTCTGCCATCGCTCCGTGCTCGATTACCTTAAGTCTCTGGGAATAACCTCCATTGAACTTCTCCCCATCCAAAGCTTTGTCAATGACCAGTATCTTATAGAAAAAGGCCTCACAAATTACTGGGGCTACAATACGATCGGTTTTTTCTCCCCTGATACACGCTACGCTGCTAACCATGCGGACCCGGCGACTGAGTTCCGACATATGGTGGCCGGTTGCCATGCTGCTGGCCTCGAAGTCATTATGGATGTTGTCTATAATCACACAGCCGAAGGGAATGAGCTTGGCCCGACCTTGTCCTTTAAAGGGTTAGACAATGCGTCTTACTACCGTCTGGTTCCTGATAATTTACGCTATTATATTAATGATACCGGGACGGGGAACACATTCAACCTGAGTAATTTGCGGGCTATACAGTTTGTAGCAGACAGCCTGCGTTACTGGGCAGAGGATATGGGCGTGGATGGTTTCCGCTTTGACCTGGGCACCATTTTGGCACGCGAAAAAGAAGGATTTGATTCCGAAGCGGGCTTTTTGCGCGTCTGCCGACAGGACCCAACTTTGGCGCATCTCAAGTTGATCGCAGAACCGTGGGATATCGGGCCCGGGGGTTATCAGGTCGGTAAATTCCCGCCAAGCTGGGCAGAATGGAATGACAAATTTCGTGACACAGTCAGAGATTTCTGGCGCAACGAGGCGCGCGCGTCTGCTTTAGCTACGCGTCTTCTTGGCAGCCCGGACCTGTTTAACCATAGCGGTCGTCAGGCGTGGTCCAGTGTCAATTTCATTGCTGCGCATGACGGGTTTACACTTAAAGATTGCGTCTCCTATGAGACCAAACATAATCAGGCAAACGGCGAAAATGGCGAAGACGGCTCCAATGACAACCGCTCTTGTAACTACGGAGCCGAAGGTCCCACTAATGATGACGCCATTAATGCATTGCGCTGGCGACAGTGCCGCAACATGCTGGCCACCCTTCTGCTCTCCCAAGGCACCCCCATGCTTCTGGCGGGCGACGAATTTGGTCGCACGCAAAATGGCAATAACAATGCCTACTGCCAGGACAATGCGATTTCATGGCTGAACTGGACTATTGAAAAAGAAGGAAAGAATCTCCAGTCTTTTACGCAGCGCATCATCAGTCTCAGAAAACGCTTCCCCATTTTAAGACGCAGCCGCTTTCTCACAGAAGCCTACAACAAGGATCTCGATGTTAAAGAACTGACATGGGTCAGCGCCAGTGGTCAGGAAATGAGGCAAGAAGAGTGGGATCATGCGCAATGTTTTGGCCTGATGCTGGATGGTCGCGCCCAGCCGAGCGGTATCATGCAACGCGGTGCAGATGCCACACTCCTCCTCATTCTCAATAGCTGGAATGACGTTGTGGAATTCACCCTTCCAGAAGCAGAAGGCGGCGCATGGAAAATGCTTCTCGACACTAATCGCCCGGATGACGGAGCCGAGATAGAGAAAAATATTTTCCAGCAGAAAACACTGTTTACCGTAACGGGACATTCTCTTTTAGTTTTTGAGCTGCTCGGAACTTAGAGAGCGAGTTTTTCTTGGAAATATACAATCTTTATTCCGGATTCTTAGTTGGACGCATTCCGGGGCATACCCTGCTACCAGATTTACCCTCTTGCAGGATGACAACGCCCTGCGTCCATCAAAGTCAGGAAACTTTTCTGGGGATTGATCTTTTATAAGGTAATAGCCAGCAAGCAGGAGTATCGGCCATGCCTCGCGGTGACAAATCAGCCTACACGGATAAGCAGAAAAGACAGGCAGAGCATATCGAAGAAAGTTATGAACAGCGTGGCGTCAGCGAAAAAGAAGCTGAGCGTCGGGCATGGGCCACCGTTAATAAAGAAACAGGGGGTGGTAAGAAAAGCGGTTCAGGGAGAGGCCATGACGTGACGCATGAACCGTCCCGCAAAGGCGGAAAGAAAGGTGGCGAGGCATCGGCTCACCGGCCCGCAGACGCACGTTCTGCCACAGCACAAAAAGGCGCTGAAACCAGAAAAAGAAAGTGACGGTTCCGCGCTTATATTACTATTAAAAGAATTTACCTCATAAGGTTTTTTGTTTTTGTAGCTTGGGTAGCGATATAGTCTTCGCGGATGATTGGTGAAGGGCTCTCAGATGCTTTTCAAAGAACCACCGTAGCCATTTCTGTGCTTAGGAAGTGAATACCGCAGAGAACAATATCGCCACTACTTATCTCACAGGCTTTGTCTCACCAGACTGTCGCTACAGTGCCCATCTTAAACCAGCAGAAAAAACGGCTTTAGAGCGTTTTCTGCGCTGAATGA
>NZ_LHZA01000094.1 GCF_001580535.1 Acetobacter cerevisiae
TCCGGAACTAAACCGGGACACGTCCATGCCCCGCGCCCCTCTGGCCCTGCGGTTCGGTCCGGATGTGGCCCGCAGGCTGGATCAGGCGTTCGGGCGCATTGGGGAGGCCATCGTACCAGTCCGCCCGGTCGATCCGGTCGAGGTCAGCCGGAACTTCGCTGAACCCATCGGGGCTGCGGAGACCATTGCCCGCTACATCGGCAAGCTGGTGCCGCTGCTGTGTCAGGGACTGGACGAGCGTGGACAGGGCGTGCGGCGTCTCGACCTGCTGCTGCATCGGGTGGACAGCCGCACCGAGGCGATCCGGGTTGCCACGGCCATGCCGGTGCGCGACGTCAAGCGCCTGACCCGGCTGCTGTGCGAGAAGATCGAAACCATCAATCCGGGCTTTGGGATCGAACGCATGGTGCTGATCGCCTCTTTGGCCGAACTCATGGACCGGCGGCAGACCGTCTCCTCCCTGATCGCCGAGGAAGAGGCCGATGTGTCCGACCTGATCGACACGCTGGCCAACCGTGTCGGCACGCAGGCGCTGTACCGGTTTGCTCCGGTGGAAAGCGACCTGCCCGAACGCTCCTTCTGCCGCGTGCCCGCGCTGGCGCCCGAGGAGACGAAGGACTGGCCCGAGCACTGGCCACGTCCAACACGCCTGCTGGCGCGGCCCGAACCCGTGCAGGCCATGGCGGAACTGCCGGATCAGCCACCGCTGTTCTTCATCTGGCGGGGCGTGCGACGGAAAGTGAAATGCGCCGACGGGCCGGAGCGTGTCTTTGGCGAATGGTGGAAGAATGATGCCGAACTGACTATCGCCCGGGATTACTTCCGGGTGGAGGACACCAGCGGCGAGCGGTTCTGGCTCTACCGGGCCGGTGACGGCGAGCATGGCGAAACGGGTTCGCAGGGCTGGTTCCTGCACGGGATTTTCGGATGAACGACTTGGCGCCGCATTACGCCGAACTGCAGGTGACGACCTATTTCTCGTTCCTGCGCGGGGCCTCGTCGCCCATCGAGTTATTCGAGCAGGCAAAAGTGCTTGGGATCGAGGCGCTCGGGATCTGTGACCGCAATTCCCTGGCGGGCATGGTGCAGGCATACGGAGCGGCGAAGGCTACCGGCGTCCGGCTGGTCGTCGGCTGTCGCCTCGACCTTGCCGATTTTCCGGCGGTGCTGGTCTATCCGACCGACCGCGCGGCTTACGGCCGGTTGTGCCGACTGCTCACCATAGGCAAGGCCCGAGCCGGCAAAGGAAAATGCCATCTGCTCCGGGAGGATCTGGTCGCCTGGGGCGAAGGCCTGATCGTCGTCATGATCCCGGACACGGCGGATGATGCCTGCGCCCTGCATCTGCGCAAGCTGAAAGAGGCCTTTGCTAACCGGGCCTACATGGCGCTGACGCTACTGCGCCGCCCCAATGACCAGATGCGTCTCTACGAACTGGCGAACCTGGCGCACCAGGCCCGCGTGCCGACCGTCGTGACCAACAACGCGTTGTTCCACACCCATGACCGTCGCATCCTGCAGGATGTCGTCACCTGCATCCGCCACAACACCACGATCGATGAGGCGGGATTTGTCCGCGAGCGCCATGCCGACCGCTATCTCAAACCGCCACAGGAAATGGCCCGGCTGTTCAACCGTTATCCCGAAGCGGTGGCTCGCACCATGGACATCGTGGAGCGCTGCCGCTTCTCACTTGATGATCTGGCGTACCAGTATCCCGATGAAGTCTCCGTGCCCGGCCAGACCCCGCAGCAGGCGCTGGAGGCGCTAACCTGGGAGGGAGCCCGTTCCGTCTATCCGGATGGCGTACCGGATGACGTGGCGGAAACGCTCTGCCATGAACTCGGCCTGATCGGGCGGATGCAGTATGCGCCGTATTTTCTGACGGTGAACAGCATCGTCCGTTATGCCCGTTCTCAGGATATTCTCTGCCAGGGCCGTGGCTCGGCGGCCAATTCTGCCGTTTGCTACGTGCTCGGCATTACTGCCATCGATCCGGCCCGCAACTCGCTGCTGTTCGAACGCTTCGTCTCCGAAGAGCGGGGTGAGCCGCCGGATATCGACGTCGATTTCGAACACGCACGACGCGAGCAGGTTATCCAGTGGGTCTATGAGCATTACGGTCGCGACCGGGCGGCCCTGACAGCAGTGGTGATCCGTTATCGTGCCAAAGGGGCCTTGCGGGACGTCGGCAAGGTCATGGGACTACCGGAGGATCTGATCCGCACGCTGTCTGGCCAGATCTGGGGTTGGGGGCGCAAGCTGGATGATGAGGCCCTCAATGACACCGGCATTGACCTGTCCGACCGGCGCATCCGCCTAACACTGGAGCTGGCACGTTGCCTGATCGGCGTGCCCCGCCATCTGTCACAGCATCCCGGTGGTTTTGTGCTGACGCATGACCGGCTGGATGAACTGGTGCCCATTGAGCCGGCCGCGATGGAACAGCGCCAGATCATCGAATGGGACAAGGACGATATCGACGTCCTGAAATTCATGAAGGTCGATATCCTTGCGCTTGGCATGCTGACCTGCATGAAAAAGGGGCTGGACCTTCTGGCCGAACACAAGGGCCAGCACTTCACGCTCCAGACCCTCCCGGCTGAAGATCCGCGCACCTACGCCATGATCCGCAAGGCTGACACGATCGGTGTGTTCCAGATCGAGAGCCGGGCACAGATGTCCATGCTTCCACGGCTCAAGCCACGCGTGTTCTACGATCTCGTCATTGAGGTCGCGATCGTCCGCCCCGGCCCCATTCAGGGGGACATGGTGCATCCCTATCTCCGAAGGCGCGAAGGGATCGAGCCGGAAAACTATCCGACACCTGAACTGGAAAAGGTTCTGAAAAAGACGCTCGGGATCCCGTTGTTTCAGGAACAAGCGATGCAGGTCGCCATGATCTGCGCGGGGTTTACCGCCGCCGAGGCCGATCAGTTACGTCGGGCCATGGCGACCTTCAAGAATACTGGGACCGTCTCGCAGTTTCAGACACGCCTGATCAATGGCATGCGCGCCAACGGGTATGATGAGGAATTCGCTCAGAGGATCTACCAGCAACTGGAGGGCTTCGGTTCTTACGGATTTCCCGAGAGCCACGCGGCCAGTTTCGCCATTCTGGCCTATTCATCGTCGTGGATGAAATGCACCCATCCCGATGTGTTTCTGGCATCACTCCTGAACAGCCAGCCGATGGGGTTCTATGCGCCGGCGCAGCTTGTCCGTGATGCGCGTGAGCACGGCGTGGAGGTCCGGTCTGTGTGTGTGAATACCTCACGCTGGGACAGCACGCTGGAAGGACCGGAAAGCTACAATGGCCGATTTGCCGTGCGGCTGGGCATGAGTCTGGTGAAGGGACTAGCCAATGACGATACGGCCCGGATTGTTGCCGCGCGAGCCTCGCGCCCGTTTACCTCGATCGATGACCTGTGGCGTCGGGCCGGTGTGAAGGCGGCAGCTCTGACCCATCTGGCCGAAGCGGATGCGTTCCGGCCTTCGCTCGGGCTGGCACGGCGCGAGGCTCTCTGGGCGATCAAGGCTCTGCGCGATGAACCATTGCCCCTGTTTGCGGCAGCCCAGGTAACGCGGGAAGCTGAAGAACCGGATGTGCTGCTGCAACCCATGCGCGACGGGGCCGAGGTGGTGCGGGATTACAACCGGCTTGGCCTTACCCTGCGGGATCATCCCCTGACCTTCCTACGCAAGGATCTTCAGGCCAGGGACATCATGTCCTGTCGGCAGGCGCTGGCGGCAAAGGATGGGAAGCGTCTCACCGTGGCGGGGCTGGTGCTGGTCCGGCAGCGACCGGGCTCCGCCGAAGGCGTGGTGTTCATGACCCTGGAGGACGAGACGGCCAACATGAACGTCATCATCTGGCCGGATCTATTCGATGCGAACCGGCGCGTGGTACTGGGCGGGCAGATGCTGGCGGTGACAGGCATGCTCCAGAAGGAAGGTGACGTCGTGCATCTGGTCGCGAAGGAGATCACCGACCTTTCCGGGCTGCTCGCGGACGTCGGTAATCGCTCCTCTACGGAGAGCCCCCATGCCAACGCTTCCACCGGCGAGCGTATCGTCGTCAGATCGGAGGCTAGGGACAGACATCACGCAATCGTGAAGCGCCCCGATTTCAGCCCAACCTACGCTGGAGTTTCACTCCCATCTGCATCCTATACGCATCCTGCAGGGAATTTTAGGCAACAAAAAACCCGCCTGAGTGAGGCGGGTTTATCGTGTCCGATCAAGGACTTGTGCTTGGTTGCGGGGGCACACAACCGAAGAAAACTGCTACTGGCGAGTGGATTGGTTAATCGACTTTAGAGATCCTTCAACACCTTAATAATTCAATATAACCATCAAGTTGTCCATTCCGAAGGATTTCACGATGAGCGAGCATCACTCATCTCTCCCTCCTACATCTCAGGAAAAACCAACTCATAGCTTGTGCTTCTGCCACCTGCTGCTTCCTTCACGAGAATACCGCAGTCCACAAGGCCATTAATATCCCGCAAGGCCGTATCCGGTGACGTCTTCGCCAACTTCGCCCATTTGGATGAGGTCAGCTTACCCTCGAACCCGTCTAGCAGACGGTTCAGCATAAGGCGTTGCCGGTCATTGATCGATTGCCCGGCCAGATTGTCCCAAAAGCGGGCCTTCTGGATGACTTTCCCCAAGACCAGTTCAGCACGATCAAAGGCACGATCGAGAGCGCCCAGAAACCAGTGCAGCCACGCCGTGATGTCCATATCTCCCTTCTGGGTGACCTCAAGAATGGCGTAGTAATCCTTCCGCTCCTGACGGATCTGGGCCGACAGGCTGTAAAAACGCTGCTCTGTCTGTTCCGAACGCGCCAGCATGAGGTCGCCGATCGCCCGTGCCATACGTCCGTTTCCATCCTCGAACGGATGAATGGTAACAAACCACAGATGTGCGATGGCGGCCTTCAGCACAGGGTCCAGTGCCTGCCCGGCGTTGCACCAATCAAGAAAGGCCTGCATCTCAGCTGGCACCCCGCTGGCTGCCGGGGCCTCATAATGAACCTTCTCCCGTCCGACAGGGCCTGACACGACCTGCATCGGCCCGCTTCTGTCATCACGCCACTCTCCGACCAGAATGCGTGACATGCCGTTTCGGCCAGTGGGGAACAAAGCCGCATGCCACGCAAACAGCCTCTCTTCGGTCAGCGGGTCGGCATAATGTCGGGTCGCATCCAGCATCATCTCCACGACGCCTTCGACATTCCGATCTACCGGTGCCAGCGCGCCAATATCCATGCCCAATCGCCGGGCGATGGAAGACCGCACCTGTTCACGATCGAGGTTTTCGCCTTCTATCTCGCTCGACTTGATAACATCTTCCGTCAGGGTCTGGAGCACGGCTTCCGACCTGAAATCGAAGCCGAGGCTTTCCATACGGCCCAGGAGACGCCCCTGCCGGTGACGCACGGCGGCCAGCTCATGAGAAATGGCATCCTTGTCCCACCGAAAATCTGGCCATTCTGCTTGCTGATAGATATATCGCACCATATTTCCTGTAATTTATGCGGAGAATATGTCAGCTAATCACCGCAGAGTGCAATCTTAATCTCCGCAATCAGACACTCCCTAGGAAAACACACCGAGCTATTTCCTCAAGCTTGCAATCCCGAGTTCGTTCCACATCCAGTCAAAACTGAACGATGATGTCAGTTCCGCTCGCCCCAGACCGGCTGTCGTATTTTCAATCTGTTTCAGCCATGCCGCCACCGCCTTCCGGCCTGTAGCCGTACGAACCGCCTGTCGGGGTGTCATGTTTCCCAGCGCCGGGACAACGTCATCAAGCGTCTTCCGGTAATGACGCTCAAGCACCTCGGCGAGGATCCGGGCTTCTTCCCCCGGCGGGATCTGAACGTCTGGCGTCTTACCGCCCTCTCCTGTGCCCCGTTCATCCATCGCCTGCTGCGCTGTCATAATCTGGGTCAGAGGCGTCCCGACAAGATTTCCCAATGCCTCTTTGAGCATCGACTGCCCCTGCTCTGCACGAGACTTCGAATTGACCTCCAGCCGGAGCTGCCGCCCTTTCAGTTCCAGCGTTCCCAGCACAATGCTGCCATCATCCATTTCACTGCTCAGAAACTGCGCCTGCGCATCCTGATGCGACGAACCGGACGATGTGGCCTTTTTCTGTCCCGGCATACGCAACCAGTTCCAGAATGACCGCCCCTCGGATCGCAGCCCGGGGAGTTTCTCCAGAACTTCCGCCACCGTTTTCTGGGTCACGCCCCTGGCGAGCGGAAAGCAGATATCGTGAAAAACCAGATCCTCCCCATCTCCATTGAACAGGACAGGCAGTGCGCTCTGTCCCACCATATTCTCCAGGGTCCGGAACAGCCAGGTCAGTGTGAATAGCGGCGCCAGATCACGCAACACCTCTGTCCTGACCTTCGGGAATTCCGCCTTGCCCCGCTTACGGCGCAGAACATCATAGAGATGCCCGGCAAGGTCTTCACACGCAGCTCGTGAATACGCCAGTAAACCACCAGCCAGAATTGTATGACCATCTTCCGGCACCAGACGTGCAGCAATCCGGTCCCATGGCCGGAGTGTCTTCGTCGCCGTCCCTTCACGCACCATCACGGGCTTGCCGCTGCGAAGCAGATCCCGCGCCATCAGGCTCTGACCCGGAACGATGTCGTAGACCTCATAGAGGCTCATGACGGACTCCTTGAGAGCCCGCATATAGACGCTGTTGCGCGGCCCTTCCTTCCACCCCCGACGCTTCAGATAGACCTCAACGAAATTCCGGCCTTCGTCCCAGTCCTGACCGAGGAAGTCCTCGAACGCGCACCCCCAGAGCGTCATGGCGACGTCCAGACCAAGGACCTCGCCCAAGTCTTCAAAGGTCATATCGGCCGCTTCCAGAGCGGGACCAAGATGGTCGCCCAGAACCTCCTCGAAACACGCTTTCCAGTCATCCTGCCCGAGATAGCGGATTAGTCCGTTCAGATGATCGGCGGCCATAACCACCCCCCTTGCATAACATGTGGTGCGATTGTCAGCATATCATGTTCAAGAGCCGGGCTGAATGATGTTCCTTAGTTTGCATGAACGTCATTCATGCATTTTGAGTGTTGACAGAACCGTATTCATGTCACTTATATAACCGCATGAAACACGTTCGCGCATATAAAGCGAATCTCTCAGATATCGCAACAGTCGCTGCGGGTCACCCGTTCCGAGGGCGGATTGAGCCAACCGAAGGGGCCGAGACGGTTGTTGTACAAATGCGGGACACATCGTCTTCTGGCGTGAACTGGGCGTCCTGCGTGCGGACGGAAGTGAGCGGGCGGCGTGAGCCAGACTGGCTGCATCCAGGGGATATTCTTTTCCCTGCCCGTGGCAATGTGTCACTGGCGGTTCTGGTTAATGAAAGCATCGGCAGCCTTCATGCCGTCGCCGCTCCGCACTTCTTTCTGCTGCGCGTGTCGCGTCCAGACGTGCTGCCCGCCTATCTGGCATGGTGGCTCAATCAGGAACCGGCGCAGCGGCATCTGGAACAGAACGGACAGAGTTCCACCCTTGTGCGCAACATCGCCCGGCCAGTGCTGGAGGCCACGCCCGTCGTGCTACCTCCCCTGTCCCGACAGGAACAGATTGTGGGTCTGGCCAGCGCCATGCAGCGCGAGGAGGCACTTCTGCACCGCCTGCGCCAGACCAGCCAGCAGATCATGACCGGGCTTGCCAGAGACCTTCTGGCGGGCTGACCCACACCCGTGACGTTTTTGATACAGGATTTAAGTGCGTGACCGAGCAGATTTCACAGGACACCATCAACAAGGCGCTGTGGAGCGCCTGCGACACCTTTCGTGGCACCGTCAGCCCTGACACGTATCGGGATTACGTGCTGACCATGCTGTTCCTGAAATACATCTCTGATGTGTGGCAGGACCATTATGACGGCTACAAGAAGGAGTATGGCGACAATCCTGATCTGATCGAAGCCATGATGGCGCAGGAACGCTTTGTTCTGCCGAAAGGTGCCGATTTCTACACCCTCTATAAAGAACGTAATACGCCCGGCAATGGCGAGCGGATTGACAAGGCCCTGCACGCCATTGAGGAGGCCAACGGCACCAAGCTGAAGGACGCGGGCAAAAGCGTGTTTCAGGACATCAGCTTCAATTCAGACAAGCTGGGTGATGAAAAGCAGAAGAACACCATTCTGCGGCATCTGCTTGAAGATTTTGCCAAACCGGACCTGAACCTGCGCCCCTCACGCGTCGGCAATCTGGACGTGATCGGCAATGGCTACGAGTTCCTGATCAAAAACTTTGCCGCCAGTGGTGGCCAGAAGGCAGGCGAGTTCTATACCCCGCCGGAAGTCAGTGAACTGCTGGCCCGTATTCTGAGCCCTCAGCCGGGTGAGAGCATTTGTGACCCGGCCTGCGGTTCGGCCTCCCTGCTCATGAAGTGCGGCAAGCAGGTGACGCAGAACCACAACGGCAGCAAGGACTACGCCCTGTATGGGCAGGAGGCCATTGGCTCCACATGGTCTTTTGCCAAGATGAACATGTTCCTGCATGGCGAGGACAACCACCGCATTGAATGGGGCGACACCATCCGCAACCCCAAGCTGCTGGATGATAAAAACCACCTGATGCGCTTTGACGTGGTGACAGCCAACCCGCCCTTCAGCCTCGACAAATGGGGCCATGACGAGGCGGCGGAAGACGTGCATCACCGCTTTGCCCGTGGCGTGCCGCCCAAGACCAAGGGTGATTACGCTTTTATTCTGCACATGATTGCCACGCTGAAGGATCGCACGGGCCGCATGGGTGTTGTGGTGCCGCATGGCGTGCTGTTCCGGGGCAGTTCGGAAGGCAAGATCCGCCAGAAACTGATCAAGGAAAACCTGCTGGATGCCGTGATCGGCCTACCGGAAAAGCTGTTCTTCGGCACGGGCATTCCCGCCGCCATCCTGATCTTCCGCAAGGACCGCAAGACGAAGGACGTACTGTTCATTGATGCCAGCCGCGAGTTCAGGGCGGGCAAGAACCAGAACGTGCTGACCGAAGACAACATCACCAAGATTGTTGAGACCTACCGCGCCCGCAAGGACGTGGACAAATACGCCCACCTCGCCACACCGGACGAGATTAAAGAGAACGACTACAACCTGAACATTCCGCGTTATGTCGATACGTTTGAGGAAGAAGCAGAAATCGACCTGAACGCTGTGCGGGCCGAACGGGCGGAGATCAAGGCGGAACTGGCTAAGCTGGAAGCGCAGATGGACGTTTATCTGAAGGAGCTGGGTTATGCTTCCTGAGGGGTGGAAAAAAATCAGCCTAGCAGATGCCGTAAGACAAAAGATTTCCTACGGAATTGTTCAGGCTGGTCCACATGTGAACGGTGGCGTCCCATACATCAAAAGTTCGGATGTAAGAGACGATATTTCACTTGCTTCTCTACAGCGCACGTCTACTGACATCCACAGAAAATACATCAGGTCTTCTGTTCATCCCGGTGACATCGTATTTTCTCTGCGTGGAAATATTGGAGCAACATGCATCGTCCCGCCAGAAATTTCTGAAGCAAACCTTACACAAGGCACTGCTAGAATTTCATGTAGCCAGAAAGTTTACCCTAGCTTTCTGATTCAGGAATTGAGGACCTCATCCTGTATTCAACAGGCCCTCAATTTAAGTAAGGGGAGCACTTTTAAAGAGATATCATTAGAGTCATTAAGAACACTTAAAATAATCCTCCCCCCTCTCCCCGAACAGAAGAAGATCGCGGCGATCCTCTCGACGTGGGATCGTGCGATTGAGGGGACGGAGAAGCTTCTGGCCAACAGCCAGCAGCAGAAAAAAGCCCTCATGCAGCAACTCCTCACAGGCAAAAAGCGCCTGCCGGGGTTCACGGGGGTGTGGAAGACAAAAAAACTTAAGGACATATCAAAAATCTACGATGGCACACATCAAACACCTGATTACGTAGAAATAGGCGTTCCTTTTTATAGTGTTGAACATTTAACATCAGGAAACTTCAATAATACGAAATTCGTTTCAGAAGAAATATATCAGAGAGAATCAAAAAAAAGAAAAATAGAAACAGACGATATACTTTTAACGAGAATAGGAGATATCGGAACAGCGCGATTAATAGACTGGAATGTTCGCGCCTCTTTCTACGTGAGTTTGGCGTTAATTAAGTCAAGCAAGGTTATGTCACCCAAATTTTTTGAGTGTGCTTTGAACAGCGAGCTCTTCAGAAGAGAGCTGTGGCATAGAACTATTCACGTCGCCTTTCCCAAAAAGATCAATTTAGGAGATATCGGAGACTGCTCTATTCACTTTCCCCCTCTCCCCGAACAGGAAGCCATCGCCGCTATCCTGACCACAGCGGACGAAGAAATAGCATCCCTTGAATCCGACCTCTCGCGCCTGCGTCAGGAGAAGAAAGCCCTGGCTGTGCTCCTGTCCTTCAAACGTAAAGCGCCGTTTTTTCAGTTCCGCCCGCAGGAGAGAGTCCAGCAC
>NZ_LHZA01000070.1 GCF_001580535.1 Acetobacter cerevisiae
CAGAATATCGTCGATATTCCAGATCGGACTCCTGTGGGATGACTGAATTCTACAAAATAACCTGAAATTACCCCAAGTGTGAGAAATCCGCGTCGACAGGCCAGTCGCTGCTCCGTTTGGGGAGATCCGATATGAGGCGTTCACCGACCATACCCATGAAGATGTTTACCAGCAAAACCAGCTCATGCCCCCGAAAGGCCAGAGAACCTACAGACCACCTAAATACGAGACCGTCTTCTGCTGCGGCATTTTTGGCACAGCGTGAACTGGCACACGCGGCTCACTTCTTAGAGTCATCATTGCCTCCCCCCATGCTCCGGCCTTCATCGCCTGCCGCGTTACCGGGTTGTCTGACACCAGGCACTGCTTCAAAAGCCTGCGTTCTTTCAAGGCAGCCTGCACTTCCGGTGACGCAAAATGCTCCTGCACGTCCTGCTGCCGTAAAGAGGCTACCTCCGCGCACGCCTTTGAAATCCGCTCTCTCGCTTCGTCTGCTGTTATGGGGGGCACATCTACGGATAACCCAAATAGTGCCTTCAGCATTCGGGCAATAAGGGCTGCCAGCAGCCGCTCCAGCATCTCTCCCAGCGTGCTATTTTCCAGCCGTCGCACCATGTTTTGGTAGGGTAAGGCAATCAGTTCCGCCCGACACTCAGACCGCTTCCATCTTGGCCGAATACGATGTCTTAACGCTTCAAGCTTTTGGGCATAGTCCGGTGGTACGACTATTGGTGGTGGCTTATTCACTTTGACTGCTTTTACCGTCAAACGCGGTGGAGATAAGGGAACAGACCGATCGGCATCCGACAACAAAACGACGAGCTCTTTTTTCTTCAGCCCCAAAACACGATGTAAGGCCAGATGAGCGCCTCCGTTTTGACCAATCAACCAGACGTCAGGCTTGTCTCCCTCTCGAATAAGATACCCCTCATCAGCTACCCTTTCGATAAAAGAGAGTAAGACCCTCCCCTTTTCCTGCCAGCGTTTGCGCAAATGGGCCCGCATGGAAGGTAACACCGACCTGCCTGCTTTGCGCCTGGTGACCTGATGGGCCTTGTCCGTAAATGTTGCCTGTGGCTTATCGCTTTCTCCCCAAAAGGCCTGCTTGAGGTCTGTGGCAGCCCGCTGCATCTGGGGGTTAGAGGACGCTTCCAGCGCTCTAATGACCGCATCATTATGCTTGCCTGATGTCAGAGGCTGACCAAAGGCCAGTTCCGTAAACCGGGCCACTTTCTCGTTCCTTATACGGATAAAGCGGGAGTTCAGACTGCGCCCATTGGTGAGGGTTTCAGCAAACACGACATGCCAGTGCCGGTCATAACTCTGTCCGTCCGCCCGCTTTTTCTGGTGCTCCACAATCATCAAGGGTGGATCAGCCCCGAACTCACTTTGGTAAAGTGTCACTATTTTCTGAAATGTCTCAGGGGATGTGGCCTGTTCCGGGCTGAGGATAACATGCCGCAGGCCATACCGTCGTTTGGCGTAGCGTGCATCTTTGACCGCTTCTGCAAGGGCGAACTCCCTGCCCTGCACGATCCTGACCTCTTCATTCTCGTCCGTCCGCATCAGGTGACGGTATAAATGACGGTGCGTGCTTTCTGCTGTGATACGGGAGGCCTTGATAATCATGCCCGTATCTTCCGCAAAAGAGCACGGGCATGGGCTGTGGCGTCATCGACGGCGAGCAAAGTGTGCCCAACATCAGCACTTCGGCCCCCATTCAGAACATGGGCTATCTGATTCAGATTATTACCAATGGCCGAAAGCTGGTAGGCTACCTCCTGCAAGGCAAAAACAAGGGCATCATGTCGGCTTTTTGTGGCGACAACAGCCAGCATCACAGACCGCAGCCATGACGAACAGGTAACACCAGCGGCACATGCCGCACGCTTTAAAACAGCATGTTCAGCATCGGACAGGCGGATACGCATATCATGGCACCGACCAAGGGTTTTTGGGGATTGTCTGACAGACATGGCAAGGCACTCCTTCACCACAGAAAAGGGGGTTCACGGGGGAAAGCAGCGCTTTCCCCCTGACCAGATTGCAAACCATCGCGACACAACGTGTCCGCTGGTTTGCACGGCTGGCTTTAAGGTAACCAACTTTTCTGCAAGTGACCGGGTCGGGAATGTGACGCCCCTCAATCCGCGGCAGGTTCTAGCAGCGGAAAAGGCCTTTTAGCTCTTGATAAGTTCTCAACAGCTCACCTTTAAAAGGTATTTTCAGAAGGCTGTTAAATGAGGGACGACAGGGAAAGGGAACCCTCAGTGAACGCTTTTTTAGCGGCGATTTTCTAAGGGTGTTTGAATAACAATATGGTCTTTCTGAATAATGTCGCGAAAGACTGCATCGGTTGTTGCCCAGTCCAGCACATCGACTTTCCAAGGTAGCTGAGACGAAGAAAAAGCCTCTTCCAAACCGACCCGCACCAGTAAAGGAAGCGGCTCTCCGCCAATAACCGCAAGGTCCAAATCTGAATACGGCTTGGCAGTTCCTTTTGCCCTGGAACCAAACACCCAAACCTCTTTGTCTGGCACAAACTCTTTGAGAAGAGTTGCGATGATAAGTGTTTCTTTAGGGGAAAGAGCCAAAGCAGATGTCATGCTGTGCGTTCTTTTAGGACCTGCAACAAGAATGCAGCCTCTTCTATAAAGTCAGGGATACCTGCCACAACTTGCCGTGCCGTTATCTCGTTATAGGTATGGCTCGTTAAATTGCGCATCTTCCGATACACGCTCCATTCAGCCCACGAGCCTTTTAGAAGACCGGATTCATTGGCGGAGCGGATAAGGTCGGGAAATCCCATCCGGTCATATTCGTCTGGTGAGGCGGAGTTCTGTTCCAAAAACCGCTTCAGGGTTTTATGGCTAAGTTCATAGGTAAATTCAAAGCGCTGTATCAGGCCATCGCGTAGCTGTTCATCCGTTGGTGCGCTCTCATGCCGAACCCAGCCTTCTTTCAAGCGGTCAAGAGCCCGTTCCAATGGCGCGAGATACAACATGCTGCTCTTTACCCCCTGCTACACTTCATACAGTCACGCAGTCATACCGTATTCCCGCACTCCGCAACACCGCGAATGCGGCCCCTTTGCCCGGCTTGACCTTCCCATAATGTTCAACCAAAATACTTACCAGAAATTCAACCCCGAAGGTGACGACAGAGCACTTTGTTCGTCTTTTCAAGAGGTTAACTGCGGGACTGTGCAGGACTATGAAGGTTCGAGTCCCGCAGTTCGCACCACAGACACCTGAAATAGCACGATTTTTCGGTTGAATGAGGGGCAAAGGCTGTCTTTGCTCCATTGTCCTTCCCCACTGAGGGAAGATTTTATGCTCCGAGTTAGAGGCACTACCTACCACTTTCGCCGTATCGTTCCCCCTGCCCTGCGAGCAGCCTTAAACCGGCGGGAAATCTGGGTTTCCCTGAAAACCGGCTACCAGAATGAAGCCCGCAAAAAGGCATCCCTCCTTCATGCCAGAACCACTGAACTTGTTCATGCAGGTCCATTCTGCACTGGCTGAACCGGACGCCTTAAGCAGGCTTGAGGGACTGCGGGTTGCACTGCGGGATTTGCAGAGCGTGAACCTGCCTTCATCTGCTCAGGAAACGAGGTCCGTGCCAGTTTCAGCATCGATGCCAAGGCCCCGGACAATAAAGAAACCAGCCAAGACACCCAAAGCCCAACCCATGATGCTTTCCGGTGCCCTGAAACGCTTTGTGCAGGATAATCCCCATGCCAGCGCTGACACCAAGAAAGCCACACAACGGGCTGTAGACCTTTTTCTGCAAGCCTTTGGAGATGCCCCCGTATCCATCATAGGGGGCGAGAAGGCCGGAGCCTTCCGCGACCTTCTGTTTTCTCTGCCTGCGTCACTGGGCAAACGCAAAAGCAGCCTTACCCTTGAAGAAGAGGCTCAGAGAGAACCAAAGAAGAGGCTTTACCGACCCTGAGCGAGAAAAAGCGTCAAAAATCACATGATGCGCCTCTCTGCCCTCTGGAACCAGTTACACCAGCGGGAACTGGTCACACGCAATCCGTGGACAGGCTGGAATTTTGAGAGTGGGCAGAAGATAGTCAGAAGAAGTTGGACGACCAAGGAACTCGTTTTGCTGGCATCCGCCCCATGGCATAGCACGTCCGTATCAGAACAGACCTTCCGGCTGGTCACATTGATTGCAGCTTATAGCGGTATGCGATTGGGCGAGATTTGCACCTTGCGCAAAGAAGACCTCCAAAACATTGATGGGATCCCCTGCTTTCTCATTCGACCACACACCGAAACTGGCTGGGCAACCAAGACGGAAACGGGCACTCGTATGGTGCCAGTCCACTCAAAACTTATTGAAGCAGGTCTTCTGGCGCTAAAAAAGACCACTGATGGCCCGTACCTCGTTCCCGGCCTGGAGACTTCAAAACAGGGAGTCAGGGGCGCAGCACTGGGACGAGCTTTTTCATTGCTCAAGACCCGCATTGGTCTGCCAGCAGAAATCACCTTCCATTCCTTCCGGCACACGGTATCGACCCGGCTCAGAAATGCGGATGCCAATATCCGGGAAGTCTGGATTGACCGTCTTCTGGGTCATGAAGCAACCCACAAAAGCCAAGGGACAACCACCTATCTGACTGGCATCACCACCGCCAATCTCAGTCAAACCATAGAGGCCATAAGCTACCCGCAAACAGCCTTTGCAAGCGTGACGATTTAAAAAGGAGCCAGCAGTGTCGAATGGCTACCCATTCGACATCTGGCAAGGGGGAGTATCTCCCCCGTTGACCCCCTTAAAATAAAAAAGGAATTTACATTTAATTAATTTTTATTCTTTTATCAAAATAACTTTCATATCTACCCATAAAGAAATAAATATTCGTATTTATTTCTTTATTAACTCCAATAATTTCTTATCAATTATTGGCGAGAAAAAATAAACAACACAGATGGATATTATAACTAAGACATTTTCTGTAGTATCATCAATAAGGCTTTCCAAATGACAATTGAACGGCCCTACACAAACTGTTGTTGTATGTTCTGAAAGAAGGTCAAACACAAAAGCAAGCGACACTGAAAGAAACCAAAACGAAACTGTTCTAAAAGGCTTTTTCCAGTTGTTTTTTAAATACGCTAATAAATCTTGTTCCATATTTTCCACTCAATTGTATTTTAAATTTTCTATATTTGTCTCAAATGTATAACCAACATGATTTCCAGACAATATTTTTACCATTATTTTTCTTGTAGTAGTCTTTAATTTTTCATTGGGATAATACTGCTCAACGACTTGACCTTCATCTGAAAGGATTTCAACCTTTTCGTTTGTATCTTTTAAAAACATTATATCTCCCCTCTTCAAGTGAGAGCCCTTTTGGAAATTCGCTAT
>NZ_LHZA01000073.1 GCF_001580535.1 Acetobacter cerevisiae
GTCACGTAATCAAGACTATATCAAACCGGCTGGTCGTGACATCATGAAACAGGTCGACGAAATCCTTGATTACGCCAATGACGTCTCACAACCTGACACCTAAGGATAAAGCGATTACGCTCGGCAAAAGGATTTCCCGTGACAGAGTTTTCCACCTGATCACGTGTCAGAAGATCAAACGAGAGAGCAAATTTTTCCGCGAGTTCCTCTTGCCATTGCTCGACCAGACTGCCCGGCGCAACAATCAGGCAGCGTTCCAGATCCCCCCGGATCAGCAATTCCTTGATGAGCAGGCCCGCCATGACGGTCTTACCGGCGCCTGGATCGTCCGCAAGCAGGAAACGCAGCGGCTGGCGCGGCAGCATTGCGCCATAAACGGCAGTAATCTGGTGCGGGAGCGCTTCAATGCGTGACAGAGTAATTGCCAGATAGGGGTCAAAAAGATGTGCAAGACGCAGACGCCACGCTTCCGACACAAGACGCAGGAGTGCACCGTCCGCATCGAACGCATAGGCCCGGCCAGGCTGGACAAGTTTAAACGGAATCTCATCGCCTCGATACAGCAGCCGTTCGCCGATTTTTCCGTTGACCCGGAAAACAAGATTGAGCGCATCAGGTCCGAAACTTCGCACCTGGATGATTTCAGCTATTCCGCCAGTATCAAGGCCACGAATATGGGCGCCCGGCTGGAGTTGTCCGAAGTCCATCAGCGCGTTCCGGCCGTTGCTGCAGCTTTGCGAAGCTTGCGGTCAAAAGTGACAATCTCTGCTTCCAGAACGTGGGCCAGCCAGAGATAACTTGCGTCGTAGGCGGTCAGTCCGGTCTTTTCGGCAAGCAGAACGACCTCACCCTGATTCACTGCGATTTCTCGGATCCCGAGTTGCTTTCGTAAATTGAACGCTGAAAGCAGTTTATCGCGCTGTTCAGGATGGCGGCGACATTTGATCAGGCAGACATTCGCCAGTTCAAATTGTAGCAACGGAGGCGCTGTGAGCTCGCAATTATCCATAAGCGCAGCCGCCTGTTCGCCTTCAGGCTCCCCGAAAAGAAGTGCCGCGACAGCCGATGTGTCGATGACTTTTATGATGCCCATTTTTACGCGCGAGCATCACGATCATGACGCACCATCGCTGTCGCTTCCGAGGGGGTGACGATTCCCATCGTCCGGATTTCGGAAAGAACGCCGGATGCCGATTGCTCGGGCTCATAGGCTACAGCGGCTTCGATGATGGCCATAAGCTCGCCCTGAAGAGATCGATGGTGGCGCTCGGCACGTGTGCGAAGCTTCCGGACAAGGTCTTCCGGAGTGTTCTTGATCGACAGATTCATCTCAGCACCTCCAAATCGGAACCAATTTGGAGCCTAACCTTTCTCGAGTGAGAAGGGAAGAGATCAATCGAGATCGGCTGCGCCAGCCGGTTCGTTGTCCTGGAGGCTGTTAAAGTTGTTCACGTGACTGACTATTTCCATAACGCTTCCAGGCTCGATAATATTCCACAACCAGAACAAAATTATCCACAGGAAAAATCGGCCCCAAAACGAGCCATTTTTCGCCATGACTCATTCCGGTTAAGAAACTCTAAGTCATTGTTTTTATTGAGTTCCGAAAATAGCGTTTTGGGATTTAATCCCAAAAGTGCCCTTTTTTACAACAGTGTTCAGTTTTTGTGGTACAAAACACACATCTAAACTGCGGTATTAATCACACACCGACTAAACCTCCTTAAAATAGTCCAAATCAATCCATAGAGTAGCATCCACGACAACATCGCCCACTACACAGGGCCACAACGACGCTCAAAAGCATCTCCGCACCATCCACCACTAGAAACTCCTAGACCACACCCCAGCCTCAAAAAAAAGGCCTCTCCGTCCACGTAATCCCATACATTCCCCGAGATTCACCTTCTTCCAGACAACATTTTCCCAAAAACACGAGGCACCACCCTCTCATCTCCCCTATGCCCCATTTTTCGGGCTTGGAGGGCACGCTACCTCAATTTCATACGCATGCTTCGCAAACGTATGAAATCGCTACGCTTTTTCTCTTTTTTTCTTCTCTCTATCGCCGAATAAATTCGGCTCCCTTTTCGATACGTGACCGTAACACGCAACACCCCACCCTAACCGAGCGGGGGCGGAATATGGCACTTGCCCTGTATTTCATGTACCAAATCCGGAAAAAAAAGTGGTGGTTTTCTACCCCCCCTCTTTTTTTGACCTTCTCGACACACTGTTCGAAAGCGGCCTCAGTCAATGTTATCCACAGGCTAAAAAGGGGCAAGGGCGGCTGGAAGCCTACGCACGCTCTCGCGAACACGTAGCCCCCTTTTGCCATCGGGCCGCGCAATTTCGGAGAGGATGTCGCGGACTGGCAGTGGGGTCTTTATGACAGCCGCGAGAGGCGGGTCTCCTCTCGTCTGCCCGCAAATGGCTTGGTCTTGCCAAGGTTGCCAATCCAGCCACGGTGGATTTGATTGATGATGTGGTCGAGGCCAAGGGAGCGTGTCTGGTCTTCGCGCATTATCGTGGCGTGATTGCGGAACTGGAAAAACAGCTCCGCAGACGGGGGCGGTCCATTGTAACGGTCCATGGCGAGACGCCCGATCGTGAACGTGCGGGCGCAGAGCAAATGTTTCAAAAAGGAAAGGTCGAGATCTTTCTTGGTTCGATCAACGCGGCGGGTGAGGCTCTGACCCTGCATCGTGCTGATACCTGCGTGTTTGTGGAGCTCGACTGGGTTCCGGCGGCGATGCATCAGGCTGAGGATCGCGGACACCGGGCAGGTCAGACGGCGAAAGGCTATCACATCATCAGTCTTCTGGCGCATATGCCCGACAGGCAGAATCTGGATGAGTACGTTGCCAAAGTTCTCATTGAGAAACTCGCCAACATCAACACGATCCTCGACGAAAAGGCTGGTATTGCCGGCAGGCGCATCGAAGGTTCTGATGCCAGTGTACGAAGCCGCGTGATCTCCGCCCTGATGTCTGAAGCCCAGCGGACGGACGTTGCAAAGAACACCCAGGTCGCGGCCGCGCGGAAGCGGGTACGCCAGCGCTCCAAAAAACAGTAACGCTTTTCAGGTCGGCACGATCAGTTCGAATCTATAACGGATTAAGCTGGTATTTTTCAGAAACGAGTCTTGCGAGCTCTGGTAAGGTTAACGGTGCAGTATTTCTTGTTCTGTTTTTATTGTGTGATCTGATCCTAATTTTTCCGGGATGTTGAGGTCTCACACCCTAAATTCCCCAAAGAAATTTGTTCTTTTCCGATCTGGTATCGGTTTTTTGCGTGTGGGTTCCTCATCCCGCAATACTTGTAAACGAGAAAATCAATGTCCGACCACACAACAATTTCTTCCGCTGTAGAGGCGGATCTTATGCAGCTCGTGGCCCTGCACCGGCTGCTTGACTTTGCCATAAGCCAATCGCTCGAAGGTAATACGGACGATCGCATTCTGGAGGGCGTCGTCATTCTGACGCGCATGATTGGACGCAAGGTCCGGTGCGTGACCAGCAAGATTCTGGATGGCGAAGGCTCCGGCTGCGACTGACGGATTCCTCCTCACTCATATCCCTTTCTTCCATTAACAGGCGTGCTCAAATCGCGCCTGTTCTAATTTCACTAGGAAAATAAATAATGTTTCGCTCTTCAGACGACGCCACGCCGTCCCGTTTTTATCCCACCGAAGCCGATCTGATCACTTATCGGGACCTGGCTCGTGCCCTCGGTGCTCCACCGAGCGAGGCCATCTGCCGGTATCTCGGTCCTATTGGGCAGCATCTGGTGTTCATCGGTGAGTCCGGTCAGCGCGACTGGGCCCGTGTCGATACCCAGGCAAGGGCTCGCTGGCCTGATCTGCCGCCGACAGGGAAGATTGCTTCCAACGGCAAGACACTAGAATCCCTTCCCGAACGTGTCGTTTACCAGATCCTTGATTCTTTGAAACACGAGGATATGGAAATCGATCTCCATCAGCCGATCATGGCTGACCTCGGGGCGGAGAAGGCGGACCTGACATTGCGCAGGAGAAGTGCTGCCTGCTTTATCGAGGTCATTGGTTCTTGTGGACCCAACCGCATTACCCGGAACGACCACGAGTTGCGGGGATTGGAGCGCTTCGAGCGGCGTGAAGCCTTCTACCGCCGTGTTGGCATCACCCCAGTCTGCATCTTTCTCGATCTTTTGGCGCGTCCGGAAGACCTGAAGGCACTGTGCCAGTCTCTGGTGGACCGGATCGCTGACGACGGGAGTGACAGAGAGATGTCGCTATAAGGACAAGGACCGATGCCTGAGGCGTGGGGTGACCGGAACCGGAGCTCCCACGCCAGGAATGGTAGCGCACGACATCAGTTTTGGTATCCGGAGCGCAATCGAACGATGTCAAAAATTGCGAAAAAATCGTCTTGCCGTTTCAGGAATGTCTCATACCCTGATTTTAACAGGGAAATTGGTCATTGATTCGATGTTCTGGTTCCGATCGTTGAGTGAAGCCAGTTTCCTCTTGTGGAGGCTGAAGGAATGTCCAGTACAAGAATAGATAAATGGAATCTGGCAGGAGCGCACTCTGCCAGTGCACATCTCCGACTATATACTCAAAACAGAAGAGTATGCAGAATGTCGGCGGCTAAAAGCGGAGCTCTGGAAATAGAGTTTCATGGTCTGCTGCGTTACCCTGAAGCGGCAGCGTATATCGGTCTTGCAGAAGGAACATTACGGAACCAGCATGAGGCGTTGGGAATTCGGTCGTTGAAAATCGGTCGGATCCGGTGTTTTCGTATCGAGGATCTGGATGATTTTATTGCGAGGAAGATTCTGGAAACAGAGAGAAAGCAACTTCCGAAAAAGCGGCGTGGTCGCGGCGAGAGTCTGGTCTTCAGTCCGGATTTCAGTTTCTGGCTTGTGATCGCAGCCTTACTGCTTGCGGCTCTGATCAGGCTGTCATTCCTGACAGCCTGACGGAAACGCTAGTTCTTGTCGGCAAAGTTACGCTTTTCATATGCGATGGCTTTGGCGGCAAGATCTTCCGTGTGGGGTTGATAGTACCGGTCCAGAGACTTGATATCTTTGTGACCCGTCACCCGGCGGAGTTCGAGCGGGTTCGTGTAAATCCGTGCGAGGCGGCTTGTTGCCTCATGCCGAAGGTCGTGGAAGGTGAGGTCCCGAAGGCCAGCTTTCTTCGTCATCCGTCCGAACCGCACGGAGAAAGCATCTTTGCTGCCAATATCAAAGATGAGATCTCCGGGCCGGGCGGATTTGCGCTGTGCCTGAAGGGCCCGCAGCAGGCGGGCCGCACCAGGTGTCAGGGGACGGATTTCCGGGCCACGTTCGATGGCGCGATGCATGGTCTTCGTTTTTTCCAAGGACAAGGCGTGACGATCAAAGTCAATGTCACGCCAACGGAGTGTCAAGGCTTCCTCCCGTCGGGTGCCTTGTTCAATGGCGAATTGGACGAAGGTTACATCATCAGGCCAAGGCGATGTTGCCATGGCTTCCAGCAGGCGGTCGTATTCATCGCCAATGAGACGACGGTTGCGCTTCTTGTCTGC
>NZ_LHZA01000005.1 GCF_001580535.1 Acetobacter cerevisiae
CCGGGGTTAACCCCGGACCAGATGGCGTCGGCACGTTATGATACGCCTCATCGGGCGTTCGTCCAGCCAGCGCCGTATGCGGACGCCTTTCGTTATAATGGGCGATCCATCTGCCAAGCCCGGCCCTCAGCTCTGATCCGGTCTCGAACGCGTGCAGGTAGACGCATTCATATTTCAGCGACCGCCACAGACGCTCGATGAACACGTTGTCCAGCCATCGCCCACGCCCGTCCATACTGATGCGGATCTGACGCTCTTCCAGTATCCCGGTGAAACGGGGTGTCGTAAATTGCGACCCCTGGTCAGTATTGAAAATGTCCGGGGCGCCATAGCGCATGAGGGCATCCTGTAGCGCCTCGATACAGAACTCCACGTCCATCGTGTTCGACAGACGCCAGGACAGGACCTTGCGCGTGAACCAGTCCATGATCGCCACGAGATAGAGAAATCCCCGTTTCATGGGAATATATGTGATATCGGAACACCAGACCTGGTCAGGCCGATTGATGACCAGATCCCGTAGCAGATATGGATATTTCCGATGCTCCGGATGGGGCACGGTCGTGCGCGGCTTCTGGTAGATCGCCCGCAGGCCCATGATCGCCATGAGCCGCCGGACCCGCTTGCGGCCCACTTCATGTCCC
>NZ_LHZA01000063.1 GCF_001580535.1 Acetobacter cerevisiae
GGGCTTTCTTCTCCTGACGCAGGCGCAAGAGGTCGGATTCAATCGCTGTGATTTCTTCGTCTGCTGTGGTCAGAACCGCAGCGATGGCCCGCTGTTCTGACAGCGGCGGTAGTTTTAAAGGCATCTTTTGGAACATAGGCAGCCGTAACGATTTTACGGTTGAGCCAACCGCTTGGGAAAGAAAGTGGGATCTATGATAACCAACCGTGTAAAAAATAAATTTTCCATCACACGCTTGAAAACATGAGATAGCGTAAGTTCTTTGGTGTAGATCAAATTTTCCTACAAAATATTTAGGGACAAAATCCTGTCCCTCTCCCGGTACAATGACAGCTTCACAATCGAACAAATATCTGTTGCTTGTTCTAATATCTTCCGAACGATCAAAAAATGTATATTCGCCATTTGTGAGTGAATCTTGGCGGTTCGAACTGCCGGTCTGAATGTCGGCAATATCTCCGAGATATTTGGTTTCCCACTCCCCCGTGAACCCCGGCAGGCGTTTTTTGCCTGTGAGGAGTTGCTGCATGAGGGCTTTTTTCTGCTGCTGGCTGTTGGCCAGAAGCTTCTCCGCTCCATCAATCGCACGATCCCACGTCGAGAGGATTGCCGCGATCTTCTTCTGTTCGGGGAGAGGGGGGAGGATGAGTGGAGTATTAGAAAGTATTTCTTGGCTTAAATTTGAAATGTTTGTTCCAGATCCAGAGAGATTTATGTATTTACGAAAATATTCTCCAGCGACAATCTGGAAAATATAAGTTGCGCTTATTAAGGGGTTTTTGAGGCGGCCACGAATAGTAAATCCAGAGAATGAGATGGGCTCTGGAATATGAGGAAAATACAAACACCTTCCGATAAGGGATTTGTTGCCATTTGATCGCACGAATAAAAAGTCATTCTCTTGGAGTAGGTCATCATCCTTAAATTGATCTACGTACGTTTCTTTTAATGAATCGGTACGTGAAAGGACATTTCCAAGAGAAAAATCGGAAACGCCGACTACTTTTATCAAATTTTTTGAATCTGACTGAGAAAAATTCAGACCATTTCGAAAGTCCATAATTTCTCCAAGTGTGGTAGATTCCCACCCCTCAGGAAGCATAACCCAACTCCTTCAGATAGGCGTCCATCTGGGCTTCCAGCTTTGCCAGTTCGGCCTTGATCTCCGCCCGTTCGGCCCGCACAGCATTCAGGTCAATTTCCGCTTCTTCCTCAAACGTATCGACATAACGTGGAATGTTCAGGTTGTAGTCGTTCTCTTTGATCTCGTCCGGTGTGGCGAGGTGGGCGTATTTGTCTACGTCCTTGCGGGCGCGGTAGGTGTCCACAATCTTCGTGATGTTCTCCTCGGTCAGCACATTCTGGTTCTTGCCCGCTTTGAACTCCCGGCTGGCATCAATGAACAGCACATCCTTCGTCTTGCGGTCCTTGCGGAAGATCAGGATGGCGGCCGGAATCCCTGTGCCGAAGAACAGCTTTTCCGGCAGGCCGATCACCGCATCCAGCAGGTTTTCCTCAATCAGCTTCTGGCGGATCCTGCCTTCCGAACTGCCCCGGAACAGCACGCCGTGCGGCACCACAACACCCATGCGGCCCGTGCGATCCTTCAGTGTGGCAATCATGTGCAGGATAAAGGCGTAGTCGCCCTTGGTCTTGGGCGGCACACCACGGGCAAAGCGGTGATGCACGTCCTGCTCAGCCTCATCATGCCCCCATTTGTCGAGGCTGAAGGGCGGGTTAGCCGTCACCACGTCAAAGCGCATCAGGTGGTTTTTGTCATCCAGCAGCTTGGGGTTGCGGATGGTGTCGCCCCACTCAATGCGGTGGTTGTCCTCGCCATGCAGGAACATGTTCATCTTGGCAAAAGACCACGTGGAGCCAATGGCTTCCTGCCCATACAGGGCGTAGTCCTTGCTGCCGTTGTGGTTCTGCGTCACCTGTTTGCCGCACTTCATGAGCAGGGAGGCCGAACCACAGGCCGGGTCACAAATGCTCTCACCCGGCTGAGGGCTCAGAATACGGGCCAGCAGTTCACTGACTTCGGGTGGAGTATAGAACTCGCCCGCCTTCTGCCCACCGCTGGCGGCAAAATTCTTGATCAGGAATTCATAGCCATTGCCAATCACATCCAGATTGCCAACGCGTGAGGGGCGCAGGTTCAGGTCCGGCTTGGCAAAATCTTCGAGCAGATGCCGCAGAATGGTGTTTTTCTGCTTTTCATCGCCAAGTTTGTCAGAATTGAAGCTGATGTCCTGGAACACGCTTTTGCCTGCGTCCTTCAGCTTGGTGCCGTTGGCTTCTTCAATGGCGTGCAGGGCTTTATCAATCCGTTCACCATTTCCGGGGGCATTGCGCTCTTTGTAGAGGGTATAGAAATCCGCACCTTTCGGCAGAACGAAGCGTTCCTGCTGAAGCATGGCTTCGATCAGGGCTGGATTGTCGCCATATTCCTTTTTGTAGCCGTCATAATGGTCTTGCCACACATCGGAGATGTATTTCAGGAACAGCATGGTCAGCACGTAATCGCGGTAGGCGTCAGGGCTGACGGTGCCACGAAAGGTATCGCAGGCGCTCCACAGCGCCTTGTTGATGGTGTCCTGTGAAATCTGCTCGGTCACGCACTTAAATCCTGTATCAAAAACGTCACGGGTGTGGGTCAGCCCGCCAGAAGGTCTCTGGCAAGCCCGGTCATGATCTGCTGGCTGGTCTGGCGCAGGCGGTGCAGAAGTGTCTCCTCGCGCTGCATGGCGCAGGCCAGCTCCACAATCTGTTCCTGTCGGGACAGGGGTGGGAGTGCTACCGGCACGCTCTCCAGTGCTGGACGGGCAATGTTGCGCACAAGGGTGGAACTCTGGGCCTGCTGCTCCAGATAGCGCTGTGCGGGATCCTGATTGAGCCACCAGACCAGCCAGGCGGGCAGCACGCCTGGACACGACACGCGCAGCACAAAGAAGTGCGGCGCGGCGACGGCCTGAAGGCTGCCGATACGCGCATCAATCAGAACGGCTAGTGACACATTGCCACGGGCCGGGAAGAGGATATCGCCCGGGCGCAGCCAGTCCGGCTCACGCCGCCCGGCCACCTCGGTGCGCACGCAGGACGTCCAGTCCACGCCAGAAGGCGATGTGTCCCGCATCTGCACGACAGCCGTTTTTGCCCCATCGGTCGGGTCGATCCGCCCTCTGAACGACCATCCTGTGGAAACGGCGCAAAGGGCAGAAATCGATGTTTTCTTAACATGAACGACTTTGGTCATGACTGTATCCTGCGCGGAGAACCTGACCCTGTCAACCTGTTATTTATAGCACCATCGCAATTGGTGCACTTTACGACTGTGATTGTGCGCCGTGCCCCTGTCCTGCCCCGGTCGGACAGGCATCACCCCGCTCTCCCAACGTGGTCGCAGTCTGGGTTTTCGCTGACATGTCAGAAAAACGTGTTCACGAAATCCGGTTTCGTGAACACGTAGTGCCCGCAGATCGTCTGGATCCCTGCGCCCCCGTTCAGGCCGGGGAAGACTCTGGCAGATAGGGCTGACTACACGAAAGTGCGTGTTGCGTACGCTTGGGGTGAACACCTATGGAACGCTCTCGCAGAGTCCCTACTGTGAAAGACGTGCTTATGTCGAAATCGGTAGCGTTCGACATCCTGTGACGGGGCGAGCGCCGGATGCGTCACTGGGGTGTAGATATTGGCACTGTTTCGTAAGAGATACATGCCACAAATTATAATGCGTTGTGCCTCGTCTATATGGGGGATGTCAGCATGTGAAATAGTCATGGGTGTCACGTTGAACCCCAACCGCTCCCCAAAGGGAGCCCTTACTA
>NZ_LHZA01000037.1 GCF_001580535.1 Acetobacter cerevisiae
TAAAAAACGATCCCGGACGTTTGTCCGCCTGTGCGGCATAGAAACGGGCCATGCTATTGTGCCGGACAGGAGGGTAGCGGCCGTTCGCTTATTGGCGGGTTCGTCCCCGTTAAAAAACGTGGTCCATGGAACTGTGCGAACTTGAGAATGGTGACACCGCCTTGCGGTGATCCCGGTTAGGAAGATGATTGATAGGCATGTTCCACACCCTCCTCCAGCACACTGTATGGAGATGTTACGATGCCTCGAAAATCTGCAAAAGCGTCCTTTGATCTCACACGCCATATTCAGGGAGCCGCTGCGATCGATATTGGATCACGGATGCATATGGCGGCGGTGTCCCCTGAGGCTGCGAAGGACCCAATCCGGTCCTTTGGCACATTTACGTCCGACCTGCATGCGTTGGCTGAGTGGTTCAAAGAATGCAAAGTCACCAGTGTCGCCATGGAATCTACAGGCGTCTACTGGATCCCGGTTTATGAAATCCTTGAGCAGCATGGTTTCGACGTCATTCTGGTGAACGCGCGCTACGCCAAGAATGTACCCGGTCGCAAGACGGACGTGAGCGATGCCGGATGGCTCCAGCAACTTCATTCCTATGGCTTGCTGCGTGGAAGCTTTCGGCCTCAGGCCGATATTGCCGCATTGCGGGCTTACTTGCGTCAACGTGAACGTCTGGTCGAGTATGCTGCGGGACATATCCAGCACATGCAGAAAGCCCTGATGGAAATGAATCTGCAACTCCATCACGTCGTCTCCGATATCACTGGCGTCACAGGCATGCAGATTATCCGGGCAATTGTCGGCGGTGAACGTGATCCAGAGACGCTGGCCGCTAAGCGCGACGTCAGATGCCGCTCATCGGCAGAAGTGATATCGGCAGCTCTGATGGGCAATTATAGAGATGAACATGTGTTCGCTCTGACGCAGGCCCTGGAGCTCTATGATATTTATCAGGAACGGATCATGGCCTGTGATCGCCGCATGGAAGGCCTGCTACTGCTTTTGAGCCACGGCAGTGCAAAGCCTGCGGCAGACCTCCCAAAGCCTCGGATCAAGACAAAGCAGGTGAGTGCTCCGTCCTTCGACGTACGAGGCATTCTGTATCGCTTGCTGGGCGTGGATCTCACGCAGATCCATGGCATCGGTGTGTCCTTGGCCCTCAAGCTTGTGGCAGAATGCGGCACAGATCTCCGCGCCTGGCCAAGTGCAAAACATTTCACGTCCTGGCTCTGCCTCGCTCCGGGGAACAAGATTTCCGGTGGCAAGCTTCTTTCATCTCGCACACGCCGATCCTCAAGCCGGGCCGCAGCACTACTACGTCTGGCTGCCACGACGCTCGGGCGAAGCGATACTGCGTTGGGGGCTTTTTACAGACGCCTGTCAGCGCGGGTCGGGAAAGCAAAGGCTGTGACCGCCACGGCCCGGAAAATAGCAGTTCTGTTTTATAATACCCTCAGATACGGCATGGTTTATGCCGATCCCGGAGCAGGACATTACGATGAAATCCATCGCAAACGTGTCGTCTCCAATCTACACCGACGCGCACAATCGCTGGGGTTTGTCCTGCATCCCATCCCTGTAGCCACCGAACCTGCTGTTTCTTAGGAA
>NZ_LHZA01000064.1 GCF_001580535.1 Acetobacter cerevisiae
TTCTCTGGCTTTCACCACCGGCACACCGTGGATTGGTGGCGTGTAGCGCATGTTCCTGAGCGGGATTGGCGCGCATATCCAGAACGGGCACAGATATACGCTAAGGTCGGATGCTGAGGGTATATGACGGAAAACAGGTATTTTCCGTCATTTTTTTCTTGCCGGGAAAAGATAGCCGCCAAGGTAGCAAAAACTGCACGACAAACCATGTCGCTTTGCATTACTGTGCGGAAACTCTTCTGATGAGGTTTGTCGTACATGCTGGTCGGTTATATGCGAGTGTCCTCAGCCGACGAACGCCAGTCAGTGGATCTCCAGCGCGATGCGCTGATCGCGGCTGGCGTCGATGCACGCCACATTCATTCCGACAAGGCCTCTGGTGCCCGCGACGATCGCCCTGGCCTCAAGACGTGCCTCGCCTGGCTCAAGGAAGGGGATACGCTGGTGGTCTGGAAGCTCGACCGTCTGGGCCGTTCTCTATCGCATCTTCTCGATATTATCGGAGATTTTCGGGAGCGTGGCATCGCTTTCCGATCCTTGACCGAACATATGGATACGGCAACCGCGCAAGGCGAGTTGCTGTTCTCGATGTTCGGCGCACTCGCCCAATACGAACGCGCCTTGACGCGCGAACGGGTCATGGCGGGGCTGGCAGCCGCCAGGCGCCGGGGTCGGCGCGGCGGTAGGCCGCCCGCGATCCACGCGGAGAAGATCGCGGCGATTACCGTCGCCCTCGAAGGCGGCGCCAGCAAAGCGGCTATATGCCGCAACTTCGGTGTACCGCGCTCGACGCTGATCGACACGCTGGCGCGGATTGGCTGGACGCCTCCCGGCAGAACCTGACAGATGCCGCGCCGTTCCGTTCTGACCGAGGCGCAGCGCCTGTTGCTGCTTGCCCTGCCCGAAAACGAGGCCGACCTGGTGCGTTACTGGACGCTCACTCCCGATGACCTGCGTGTCATTGTCAGTCGGAGAAGGGCGCACAATCGGTTGGGCTTTGCTATCCAGCTTTGCGCGCTGCGCTACCCGGGGCGGCTGCTCCGGCCGGGGGAGCTGATCCCTCAGATCCCGCTCGCCTTCATAGGGGATCAACTCGGGATCGAGCCGGACGCGCTCGCCGACTATGCCGTGCGTGGGCCGACCCGCTACGAACAGCTCGATACGCTGCGTGGAACATTCGGATTCCAGCAGTTCTGTCGGCCGCTCCAGATCGAGCTTCAGGCCTGGCTTCTGCCTGCGGCCCTGACGTCCAGCAGCGGAATCGTTCTCGCACGGATGCTGCTGGGCGAATTTCGCCGGCGATGCATCGTCGTGCCTGGTATCACCCAGATCGAACGCATGGTGGGCAAGGCGCTGCTCGATGCCGAGCGGTATGTCTGCGAGCTGCTGACGCGGCATCTCACCGCCGACCAGCGCGATCGGCTCGACGCCCTCCTCCAGCCGCATAGCGGCAGCCATATCAGCAGCCTCACCTGGGTGCGTCAGCCTCCTGGCCAGCCCGGGAGGCGTGCCTTCGCCGCGATCCTCGACCGGTTGTCGCTCCTGCGTGCGATCGACCTGGATTCCGGCCTCGTGGACACCATTCACCCGGAGCGGCTTCGCCGATTGTGCCAGGAAGGCGCGCGCCTCACGGCGCAACATCTTACCTCGTTGAACCCGGCACGGCGGCGCGCGGTGCTGGTCGCCACAGTCATCGAGACGCAGATGACGCTGACAGACGACGCGGTGCTCATGTTCGAGCGTCTGTTCGGTCAGTTGTTCCGCCGGGCGGAACGGCGCGAGGAAGCCGCATTGAAACGCGACCGTCGGACCATCAACGCCAAAATCCGCCTTCTGGCCGAGATCGGCGATGCGGTGTTGAGCGCCCGCGCTGACGACGCCGATCCATACGCGGCGATCGAGGGCGTCATCGGCTGGGACGTGCTGACACGGGAAGTCGCGGAAGCCCGTCGTCTCGTTCGTCCTGATCCGCTCGATCCCGTGGCGCTCTCCCGAGAGAACGCACCGATCCTGCGCCAGATCGGTCCTGCGTTCGTCGCCGCCTTCACTTTCGGGGCTGTTCCCGCCTGCGCACCTCTTGCCCAAGCTGTCGAGACCCTGCGCGGACTCGCCGACGGCCGGCACAGGCTTCCGGCCGACGTGCCGCTCGGCTTTGTCCGGACGAGCTGGCGGAAGCGGATCGACCGTGCTGATCTCGACCGCCGCATCTTCGCGTTCTGTGTCCTGGCGGAACTGCGCGATCGGCTGCGCGCGGGGGATATGTGGGTCGAGGGAAGCCGACGCTATCGCGCCGTCGAGCACCAGCTTATTCCAAAGCCGATTTTTTCCGCGATGCGCGAGGCCGGCCCCCTGCCGATCGCCGTCGCTGATACCGCAGCGGCCTGGCTGGCGGAACGCAAGGCGCTGCTCACGCGTCGGATCGCCGAGATAGAGGCGAAAGCGTCCACCGATACGCTCGAAGACGTGCGGATCGCCGAGGGGCGGCTGCGCATCTCGCCTTTGCGCGCGATCACTCCAGACGAGGCAGAGGACGCCCTGGCGCCCCTCTACGCACGCCTGCCGGCCATCCGGATCACCGATCTGCTGGCCGACGTGGATCGCTGGACGGGACTTGCCGGCTGCTTCACGCATTTGACTACCGGCCGGGCACACGACGATCCCCGCGCGATCCTTACCGCCGTTCTTGCCGATGCGACCAATCTCGGCCACGCCCGCATGGCCGAGGCCTGTGGGTTGGTAACTCGGCGTCAGCTCGGCTGGCTCTCGGCCTGGCACCTGCGCGAGGATAGCTACGGAGCGGCGCTGGCGAGGCTGATCGAGGCGCAGCATCGGCTGCCCCTTGCCGCGTTGTTCGGCGACGGCACCGCGTCCAGCTCGGACGGGCAGCACTTCCCGCTCGATCGGCGTGCACAGGCAACCGGCGCCGTCAATCCGCACAAGGGCAGCGAACCCGCCATCTCCTTCTACACCCATGTCTCTGATCGCTACGCGCCGTTCCATTCCACAGTCATCTCCGCCAGTGCCAGCGAGGCCGCGCATGTACTCGACGGCCTGCTCCATCATGGCGCCGACCTTGCGATCGAGCGTCACCATACCGATGGCGGGGGCGTTTCGGATCATGTGTTCGCCCTATGCCATCTCCTCGGTTTCCGTTTCGCCCCGCGCATCCCCAACATCGGTAACAGACGCCTGCATCTGTTCGGCGACATGAAGCCTGGGTCGACTGTCGCCCCATTGATGGCCCAGCCGATCGACGAACGCCTGATCTCCGAGCACTGGGACGACGTGATCCGGCTCGCCACCTCAATCCGTACCGGCGTCACCAGCGCGTCGCTGATGCTGGAACGGCTCGGTTCTTATCCTCGCGCGAACGGTCTCGCCCTTGCCCTGCGAGAGATGGGCCGCGTTGAGCGTACGCTGTTCACGCTCGACTGGATCGAGCTCCCCGAAGAACGCCGCCGCGCCACCCGCGAGTTGAACAAGGGAGAGGCCCAGAACGCCCTCAAGCGCGCCATCTTTTTCCATCGCACCGGCCGGATCCGCGATCACGGACTGCAAGCCCAGGGACATCGGGCGAGCGCGCTCAATCTCGTCGCCAGCGCCATCGTATTGTGGAACACCACCTATCTCGGAGCCGCAATGCGGCATCTCGAACGTCAAGGACGATCCGTTGCGCCTGATCTGCTCCAGCATCTCTCTCCGCTGGGGTGGCAGCATATCAACCTGACCGGGGATTACCTCTGGACCGACGCCGGCATCCCGGAAGGGAAACTCCGCCCGCTCCGGCAAGCCATCACAATCACCGATAATCCTTAGCGTATATCTGTGCCCGTT
>NZ_LHZA01000113.1 GCF_001580535.1 Acetobacter cerevisiae
AGATTGAGAGGAAAACGCTCTAGTGCCGCATCTGTCTGTCTCCCCCAAAAAACGGGAAAACAGTCAGCACACGCAGACACAAAGTACAACCCTCACGTGCCACACTCAGGGCTTAACTGACGACACGCCGTAAGCCCGGATCAACTATTCCTCATAGCCTGAAGTTCAGCATCATGATTGCGCTGATTGTATGACATATGATCAAATGGAGTTTCATCGAATGTATGGAAATTCCATCCCATGTCTGCATACCCCTATCTGGCGCACTGGAAAGAAGAGATCAGCCGGAGCCCGAGTGCAATTTACATGACACTTGCGGACGCTCTCGCGCTGTCCATCCGTAAGGGGGACTTGCGGGAAGGGGACAAGCTACCACCACAGCGCACGATTGCGGAGTATCTTGGTACCAATTTAACGACAATCACCCGCGCGTTCACCGAGGCAAGGCGGCGCGGCCTGATTGATGCGACGGTCGGGCGGGGCACCTTTATCCGTGTCGGCGCGGGGGAAAGTCACTGGCGGCATACCGGTCCGGCTGTGGTCGATCTGACCATGAATCTGCCGCCCATCCCGCAGGATCCGCTGCTGCAGCGGATCATCCAGAACGATATTACGGCCATTCTGAAGCAGCAGGATCTGAACAGCCTCATGTCCTACCGCGTAACGGGTGGGACATTGGAGGAGCGTCAGCTTGGCGCGAAATGGATCGCTCCCGTCATCGGTCAGCGGCGAACAGACGAAATTCTTGTTGCACCGGGGGCCCAGAGTGCTTTGGCGGCAATCGTCAGCACGCACACCCAGCCCGGTGATGTTATTGTCACCGACCGTATTGCCTATCCTGGCATCCGGACCATAGCAGCGCAGTTCGATCTTATTCTGGTGGGGGTGGACAGCGACGTGGAAGGCATGATGCCTGAGCAGCTCGATCGGGTCTGCGCTGAACACCATCCTCGGCTGCTCTACTGCATTCCGACCATTCACAATCCCACCACCGCCACGATGTCCCTGCAAAGACGAAAGGATATTCTGGCAGTTGCGCAACGTCACCATCTCCATATTGTCGAGGATGACCCTTACAGTCTGTTGATGGACGATCCGCTGCCTGCCTTGGCGGCTCTCGACCATAGTCGTGTCAGCTACGTGGCCACCCTCGCCAAAACGCTCAGTCCGGGCCTGCGTACCGCTTACGTTGCCTTACCTAATGCAGACATGGCCCGAAGGGTGACGGCCGCTATCCGAGCGATTGCTCTGACCAATGCTGGCCTGCTCAGTGCACTCACGGCGCGGTGGATGCAGACGGAGCAGGCGCATACAATCCTGCTTGCCATCCGCAAGGAACTGCGCCTGCGCCAGTCTATTGCCCGTAAAGTTCTGGGCGAGGGGCACTGCATGAATCCCGATGGACCGCATGTCTGGCTGAAATTGCCGGACTGGTGGGGGAGTGCGGATTTTGTGGCCTATGCCCGCAGGCGTGGTTTGGCACTGGTTCCCAGCACTGTTTTTACCATTAGTGGAGAGCCACCTCAGCGGGCACGGATTGCGCTGGGTAGCGCACCGGATGCCGCAAGCCTTGAGGAATCTCTGCAAGGAGTTCTGTCAGTCCTGCAGCACAAACGCTCTCCCGGTTTTGCCGATATTGTATGACCTGAGTGGGGGGCTGAAATCGATGGTGCACCCTGATTCTCTGGAGTGGCAGGTGGATGCTCTGAAAAACAAAAAGGCCATTAGTTCACGAATGCGTGATAAATAAAGCCCATTAAAACAGAGAGTTATGGAAACAACTCATCATTGTATGGTGATAGCCATATTTTTGTATGGCACTGCTCTCATTAAGAGGTGCCTTACGGCATAATTTGATCTGATTGTATTGCCGTTAATGATCATACAATATTTTGCCTGTCCGTCATCCCGTGCCACGTTCGCTTCAGCCACGCGGTTAGCCCCGGTTTCTTGCCGGGACCGCAGCACACGGGAGAGATACCATGCCGAAAATCGAACACGCTCCGCATAAAGATGGCGATTGCTTCGTCAATTATGAAAACAAGGTTTTCGAAGACGTTAAAGCTAATCCTGGCGAAAAAGCCCTCATTACTTTTCATACTGTCGCTAATGAAGGGTCTGTCGGGTTTGTAAATCTGCTCCAGGCCACGCGCCTGATCCGCAAAGGCTTTGAAACGTCAGTTCTTCTGTATGGTCCGGGTGTGACCCTCGGCGTGCAGCGTGGCTTCCCCCGTCTGGGTGACGAGGCTTTTCCGGGGCACATGAACTGCAACAAACAGATTGCAAAAATTCTTGAAGAAGGCGGAAAAGTTTATGCCTGTCGCTTCGCGCTTCAGGCCCTTTACGGCTACGGCGAGCAGAACCTGATCCCTGGTATTACCCCCATCAACCCGCAGGACGTGCTCGACATCATTCTACTGGCGCGTCGCGATAACGCCTTCATCCTCAATACCTGGACTCTCTGAAGACAGAAGGGAGGACCGCAAGCCATGTCCCGTATCGTTCGCGCCGCAGCGATCCAGATCAGCCCCGTCCTTGGTGACGATGGTCTGGGGACTGCCCGGAAAGTCTGTCAGGCCATCCGCGATGCCGCCGAAAAAGGTGTTGCGCTTGCGGTCTTTCCTGAAACCTTTGTGCCTTATTACCCCTATTTCTCGTTTATCCAGCCCGCTTTCCGCTTCGGCGGCGAGCATCTGGAACTCTACGAACGCGCTGTGGTCATCCCCGGTCCGGTAACGGACATGGTGGCGGAGGCCGCACGCCAGACCGGTATGGTTGTGGTGCTGGGCGTGAATGAACGGGATTTCGGTACACTGTACAACACGCAGATTATTTTTGATGCCACGGGAGAAATCCTGCTCAAGCGCCGCAAAATCACACCAACCTACCATGAGCGTATGGTCTGGGGGCAGGGTGACGGGGCAGGGCTTAAAGTAGTGGAGAGTGCAGCTGGCCGTATTGGCGCACTTGCCTGCTGGGAGCATTACAATCCGCTCGCCCGCTACGCGCTGATGACCCAGCATGAGGAAATCCACTGCGCCCAGTTTCCGGGTTCTCTGGTCGGGCAGATTTTTGCCGATCAGATGGAAGTGACCATCCGGCATCACGCACTGGAATCCGGTTGCTTTGTCGTGAACGCCACGGGGTGGCTGACGGAAGACCAGATCAGGGAAATCGCGCGGGATCCCGCACTGGAAGGGCCGCTGCGAGGCGGCTGTTTTACGGCCATCGTTTCTCCCGAAGGGAAACTGCTCGGCACGCCTCTGACGGAAGGTGAGGGGATGGTGATTGCCGATCTTGATTTCGCCCTGATCACCAAGCGCAAGCGGATGATGGATTCCGTGGGGCATTATGCCCGCCCGGAACTGCTCAGCCTGTTGCAGGATCGGCGACCGGCTCAGACTGTTCACTATGTTGGCGAGCAGGAGATGGGTGCCTCGGTGGCACCGTCTGGAAATGAGGCGACGCCATGACTGTTCCCACACTCGGCACGCCTTCCGGCCGCAAGCTTGTCACCGATCTGCAATCGTTCGGGTTACAGATTGGCGTGGAGACTGGCGGGATTTCCCGTAAAGGCGGGGCTGGTCCTTCTGACCACAAGACAATTACCATCGCGGGTCAGACTGTCATGGTGCCGGTTTATACGTCCGGCGCGCGTCAGTCTCCGTTTCAGGCAAGTCCACCGGACCAGAACGGGGCCAGCACGCTGGAGCGGGACGGGCAAACACTCGGCACAATCCATTTTCCAGCCGCCCCGCGCTTCTATGGTCTGACCACAGCGGACGGCATTCCCTATTGGAAAATTGCCCTCCTGCATGGGCGAGATACGCTGGCCACCACGGTGCATCAGACCTGCATCCGCTATGCTGATCGGCGCACGTCCTGCCAGTTCTGCGCTATTGGCCAGTCGCTAGAGGCCGATCGGACGATCGCTTACAAGA
This sequence comes from Acetobacter cerevisiae, assembly GCF_001580535.1. GTDB lineage: Bacteria > Pseudomonadota > Alphaproteobacteria > Acetobacterales > Acetobacteraceae > Acetobacter > Acetobacter cerevisiae. Next base: position 3,942 of record NZ_LHZA01000113.1, read on the forward strand.
CCCCGGCACAGCTTGCCGAAGTTGCCAAAGCCGCTGTGGAGCTGGATGGCGTTCGGGATATGGTGCTGACAACTGGCACCCCAAATGTGGTGGACCGGGGGGCTGCCGTGCTGGCGGAATCAGCCCGTGCTATCCGGGCGGCTGTTGATCTGCCGCTTCAGGTTCAGTGTGAGCCGCCACGGGACCCTGGCTGGTTCCAGCGCCTGCGGGATGCCGGAGCAGACAGTCTGGGCATGCATCTTGAAGCCGCCACTCAGGCTGTGCGTGAGAAGATCATGCCTGGCAAGGCCACGGTCAGCGTTGAGCGTTATATGGACGCGTTTGCCAGCGCCGTGCCCATTTTCGGGCGGGGGCAGGTCAATACCTATATTCTGGCAGGCCTTGGCGACAGTGCCGAAGATATTCTGGTGCTGGCCGAGAGGCTGATTGCGCTTGGGGTCTATCCCTTTGTGGTGCCATTTGTGCCAATCTCCGGAACACCTCTGGAAAATCATGCGCCTCCTTCAGCTGATTTCATGAAGTCGGTTCTGGCCCCGCTTGGGCGGATGCTGCGGGAAGCGAATATGAAATCTACTGATATCCGGGCCGGATGTGGCCGGTGTGGCGCCTGTTCCTCGCTTTCGGCGTACGAACAATGAGCACGATACTCGAAGGCGTGGAAGACCGGCTGTTTATCCCTACGGAATATGTTGTGCGTCTTGCGCGCACACCGTGGGAACGCGCTGGTTACCATGCGTTGCGCCGCGAAGTGTTCTGCACAGAACAGCATGTTTTTGTAGAGGATGACCGCGATACAATCGACGACGTTGCCATTCCTATCATTGCGGCCTGCTGCATGGCCGGGATGCCGGACAGGGTTGTGGGCGCAGTACGCATTCATGAAGCTGAACCCGGTGTCTGGCGAGGATCTCGTCTGGCTGTGCATGCAGAGCATCGCAAGCTGGGGCGGATTGGGGCGGAACTGATCCGCATGGCGGTCAGCACGGCACACGGGCTTGGGGCGACCCGGTTTCTGGCGCAGGTGCAGGAACAGAATGTACTGTTTTTCCGCCGCCTGTACTGGAAAAGCCTAGGCACCATAACCCTGCACGGCCTGCCGCATCATGACATGCAGGCTGACCTTTCGCGCTATCCGGCACACGGGCAGGACCAGACATGGTTGCTGCGCCCGCAGCCACGCACACGGCAGGTGGCGTGATGGTTGGGGAACTCGCCACATTGCTGCGTGCGCTCCGTAACGGTCGGGCTCTTGCCGCCAAACAGGATATTTCTGAAGCCGTCGCGGTTTTGGGGCGTGATGCCTGTGAGGGTATCCGGCTTGGCGATGACTGCGCAGCGATCCCGGATGGCGACGGGTATCTCCTGCTGGCGAGCGAGGGTTTTCAGGACAGTTTTGTCCGGTCCATGCCTTGGTTTGCTGGCTATTGCGGCGTGATGGTCAATGTCAGCGATATTGCGGCCATGGGTGGTCGTCCGCTGGCGGTGGTCGATGCGCTGTGGAGTGACACGTCTGAGGCTGCGGCCTCAATCCTGACGGGCCTTCATGATGGTGCCAATACCTATGGTGTGCCGGTTGTTGGCGGACATACCAATATGCGCAGCACCCATAATTCGCTCTCGGTGGCGATCCTTGGCCGTGCCCGTCATTTGCTGACCAGCTTTGATGCCCGACCGGGCGAGGTTCTGATCGCTGCCATCGATTTGCGCGGCCGCTGGCATGACCCGCATCCATTCTGGGACGCCAGTTCCGCCCTGTGTAGCACTGATGAAGCGGTGCGCCTGCGCGGCGATATCGAACTTCTGCCAGCGATTGCCGAGGACGGTCTGAGCCGTGTTGCCAAGGACATCAGTATGGCCGGGCTGTTGGGAACTGCTCTTATGCTGGCCGAATGTTCTGGCGTGGGTATGACCATCAGGCTTGACGACATCCCGCGTCCTGAGGGTGCTCCGATGGAGCGCTGGCTGTCGGCTTTCCCCAGCTATGGCTATTTGCTGACGGCATGCCCCGAAAATGCGGGGGCCGTCATGGACCGGTTCAAAGGGCGCGGGATAGCTGCGGCTGTGATCGGTCGGGTGACGGACACGCTGCGGCTTGATGTCACATGGGATGACGAGCGGGAAACCTTCTGGGATCTCGCACGGACGCCGCTCATGGGGATGGCACCATGACGTTCTCCATCGGCATCCTGACCCATTCCACCAACCCGCGTGGCGGCGTGGTGCATGGTATGGCGCTGGCGGAAGCTCTGTGTGACGCCGGGCACACTGCCACTCTGATTGCGCCAGACACGACAGGGAACGGCTTCTTCCGCACGCCGCGTTGCACCACCCGTTGCATTCCCGCTCTGCCCGAACAGGATCTGTCGACGCTGGTGGAACGCCGCATTGGTGAGATCAGGGACGCTCTGCGTGGAGAGCACTTTGATGTGCTGCATGCGCAGGACCCTATCAGCGCCAATGCGCTGGCTGATCTGATGGAAGAAGGGCGGATAGCGGGTTTTGCCCGCACCATCCACCATCTTGACCGTTTTTCCCATCCTGTCCTTGCGGCACGGCAGGAGAGAGGATTTATGGCTGCAACTGAACTGTTCACGGTCAGTGCGCTGTGGGAACGCACCCTGCGCGACGACCATAGGCGTGAAGCCCCCGTTGTAGGCAATGGCGTCGATCCGCTGCGCTTTTCGCCCGTACCAACCATGCAGGATGCGTCACTGCGGGCGCGATATCATCTGCCAGCCGACCGCCGTCTGATCCTGGCCGTAGGTGGGATTGAGCGTCGCAAAAATACCCTGCACCTTCTGGAAGCCTTTCTGTCCCTGCGCCATGAGCAGCCTGACGTGCATCTGCTTGTGGTGGGCGGCGCTTCACTACTGGATCATTCGTCCTACCGCACTCAGTTTACGACGCGGCTGCGCGAAAGCGGGGAAGGCGACCATGTCACCGTGACCGGGCCTGTTGCGGATGAAGACATGCCGTCCTTCTACCGGCAGGCGGCCGTGCTGGCCTATCCGTCCGCAACGGAAGGGTTTGGTCTGTGTCCGTTGGAGGCTCTGGCGTGTGGCACGCCTGCCGTAGTGCCGGAGATTGCGCCTTTCACGGAGCACCTTTCGGGAGCGGATGCGCTGTGGTGCCGTCCGGATGATCCCAACTCTCTGCTTTTAACATTGCGTGAGGCCCTCAGCGCCCAAACCCGCGACCGTTTTCAGGTCAGCGGCCCAGCAACGGGGCGCCGTTTCGACTGGCGCAGCGTGGCTAGTCGGCATCTGCCCGCATATCGGCGTCTGGCGGCCCTGCCATGTGCCAATGCCTATAATTCCGGAGCGTCATCACCATGCCCGAAATGACCTTTCGCGTGCGCTGGCCCGATGGGAAGGAGACCGACTGTTACTCCCCATCGCTGGTCATAAGGGACCACTTCACGCCCGGTCAGGATTATCCGGTCCGGGAGTTTCTTGAAAAGGTGGACGCGGCCCTGACGGAAGCCAGCGAGCGGGTTCGCGCTCGTTACGGCTTTCCGTGCAGCCGCGCCCTTGGTCAGCTTCACACCATCAGCCAGACCTGCACGCCCTTCCTCAATCGACCCGATGCGCAGGTGCGCGTCCTGTCTTTCAGATCCTGAGACGAAAAGAACGACCATGACACAGAACGAAAAAAGCATTCCCGTCATCATCGTGGGCGGCGGACAGGCCGGGCTCTCCATGAGCTGGTATCTCTGCCGCGAGAAGGTGGAACACATTGTCTTTGAGGCAAAGACAGCCTGCCACTCATGGGACGATGAGCGCTGGGACAATTTCTGCCTGGTCACACCGAACTGGCAATGCGAACTCCCCGGCCATCCGTATGAGGGAAAAGATCCGCACGGCTTCATGGTGAAGCAGGAAATAATAGACTATGTCAAAGGCTTTGTTAATTCGTTTAACCCGCCTTTGCACGAACACACAGCGGTTACCTCCATCACACGTCACGAAGCCGGTGGGTATCGTGTAGTGGCGGGCGGTGAGACCTGGCACGCAAAGCATGTGGTCATCGCCTCGGGCGCGTATCAGGACGCAGTGATCCCCGGCTATGCGAGCGCCATTGATCGCTCAATATTTCAGGTGCACTCACAGGATTACCGCAATGCGGCCCAGTTGCCGGAAGGGGCGGTGCTTGTTGTGGGAAGTGGCCAGTCTGGCGCGCAGATTGTCGAGGATCTGTTTCTCGAAAAACGCAAGGTCCATCTCTGTGTCGGCTCCGCCCCGCGTGTCTCGCGTTTCTATCGCGGGCGCGACGTGGTGGACTGGCTGGCGGATATGCACTTCTATGACCTGACGGTGGATAATCACCCTCTCCGTGACGGCGCACGTGACAAGACCAATCATTACGTTACGGGCCGCAACGGAGGGCATGATCTTGATTTGCGCCTTTTTGCAAAGGAAGGGGTGAGTCTGCACGGCACGCTGGAGACAATCCGGGATGAGGTGGCGGCGTTCAGGCCCGATCTGAAGGAAAATCTTGATGATGCAGACAAGACGAATGCCGACATCAAGAAATCCATCGACGCCTACATCGCCCGTGAAGGGATTACGGTCCCGACGGAAGCCCCTTATGTGCCCGTATGGGAACCTGATGGCAGTAACGCTCCGCTGGACCTGAAGGCTGCCGGGATCACATCAATCGTCTGGTGCATTGGCTTCCGACCAAATTATCGCTGGATCGACGTGCCCGTCTTCAACGGGGCCAACAAGCCGGTCTGGCATCGGGGCGTGACGGATGCGCCGGGCTTCTACTTCCTTGGCCTGCCCTGGCTACACACATGGGGATCGGGACGGTTCTCAGGCGTTTCGCGCGATGCCGCGTGGCTGGCCAGCCAGATCACCGGCAAAGATGTGTCTGTAGCCTGAACGGAGGTAAGTGGTATGCTTCCATGGACAACATACGAGGCGATGTACGAGGCGGCGCTGAAGCAGCCAGAGCCGTTCTGGCTGGCTGCGGCGCAACGCATCACATGGAAGCAGGCACCTGTGACCGCATGCAGGACGCGGGCGGATGGCTGGCATGACTGGTTTCCTGATGCCACGCTCAACACCTGCTACAATGCTGTAGACCGGCATGTTGAAAACGGGCGTGGCGCGCAGGCAGCATTAATCTGGCATTCCTGCGCTACCAACGAACGTCAGGTTGTAACTTACCGGGAACTACAGGGCAGAGTGGCCCGGTTTGCCGGTGGTCTGCGCTCGCTGGGGGTGGAGAAAGGCGACCGCGTCCTGATCGCCATGTCGACCATGATCGAGACCGCCATCGCCATGCTGGCCTGTGCGCGGATCGGTGCCGTGCATGTCGTGGTTTTTGCCGGTTATGCCGGGCCTGAACTGGCGCGGCGGATTGATGATGTGGCTCCGAAGGTGGTCATCATCGCGAGTTGCAGCTTTCAGGGGCAGAAGCCGGTCGCGTCTGCATCCGTCCTCAACGAGGCACTGGCCACAGCGACGCACAGACCACAAGCCTGTGTGGTTGTGCAGCGTGAAGCCTCTCCGGCCCCGCTTTTGCCAGTGCGGGATCATGATTTTCGCACGCTGGAACAGTCCGCGCCAGCAGAACCGGTCATGCTGCGTTCCGAAGATCCCTTGTATATTCTTCATACATCTGGGACGACAGGAAGCGCGAAGGGCATTGTGCGCGACAATGGCGGTCACGCCGTAGCCCTCGCCCTGTCCATGGACCTGATATATGGGTGCAAACCCGGTGATACCTTCTTCACCACATCGGACCTTGGCTGGGTTGTCGGCCATTCCTATGGGGTCTACGCGCCACTGATCAGCGGCTGCACCAGCATGATTGTCGAAGGCGGTGCATCTGCTTCTGCCATCCGCGCGCTCTGTCACGAACATGCGGTGAAATGCCTGTTTTCCACCCCAACCCAGATGCGCCTCCTGCGGCAGGAAAGTCGCAACCTGTCCGGGCCCGTTTTACCTACGTTGGCCCGTATTTTTGTGGCCGGGGAATATGCGGACCCAACCTTGCTGGACTGGGCGCGGTCCTATTTCCGCAAACCTGTCGTTAATCACTGGTGGCAGACAGAAACCGGGTGGAGCATTACCGCCCACTTCTTTGGCTTGCCTGAGTCTGAACCAGTCTCGCTCATGGATGATATCGGGCGGCCTGCGCCGGGATTTCAGCCGGCTATCGTGCCATCCGTGCCCGATGAACTGTGCGGTGAGATTGTCCTCTCTCTGCCCCTGCCGCCCGGTTGTCTGGCAGGGGTATGGAAGGCTAGGGAGGTCCATGTTCCCACGGCCTATCTTGATGAGACCGGCAGGTATTATCGCACCTTCGATGAAGGCATGATCAATGCAGACCGCGCCGTACATATGCTCGGGCGTTCTGACGATGTCATCAAGGTTGCAGGGCGCCGGATTTCAGGCGTGCAAATTGAAAAAATCATTGCGGCGCATCCTGCGGTTCATTCCTGTGCGGTGGTCGCGACCTCCGACGAACTGCGGGGGCAACGACCAGTTGCCTATGTGGTGATTGAAGCGGGGAGGGAATGCCCGCCTTCGTCCGAGGAGATTATCCGGCAGGTGAATGACGTGCTTGGCCGGTGGATTGGCCTCAGGGAAATCCGTTTCGTCAGGCAATTACCGACCACCGTATCAGGCAAGATTACGCGGAAACGCCTGCTGGTCTCCTGATGGTATCAGTCGCATTGGGTCCTTCTTATGGCCCCAATCAAACACTGCGGCGTGCGGCACTCTGTATGCGAGAGTGCCGTAATCACCATCGTTCAGATGGCCTGCCCGCCGGAGACTTCGATCCGCTGCGCATTCACCCAACGATTGTCCTCAGACAGCAGCGAGGCGATCATCGGGCCGATGTCGTCCGGTAGTCCGGGGCGTCCCAGCGCAGTTGTTTCTGCAATATGGTGGGCGACGTCCGGGTTGTCCCGCACTATGCCCCCGGAGAAATCCGTCTGGATCGCACCGGGTGCCACCGTGTTGACGGCGATGCGGCGCGCGCCAAGTTCCTTAGCCATATAATGCGTCATCACCTCTACTGCGCCCTTCATGGCTGCGTAGGTAATTCGTCCGGGGTAGGCAAAACGCGTCAGGCCGGATGAAATATTGACGATCCGGCCTCCATCCGCGATCAGCGGCAGCAAGGTCTGCGTCAGGAAAAACGGACCTTTGGCATGAATCCGATAAGCGGCGTCGAAATCTTCTTCGGTCACTTCGCCAAATAGCCCCTCATGGGAGGTGCCGGCCATGTTGACCAGATAATTGAAACGCTCGGCACCCCATGCGACCAGCACGCGCCGAATTTCCTCGGCGAAGGCTGGAAAGGCAAGCGTATCGCCAGTATCGAGTTGCAGAGCGACCGCACGAGCTCCGTAGCGTTCGACAGTCTCGACCACCTCATCAGCCGCAGATTTGTTCGTGTGATAGGTGAAGATTGAGGGAACGCCGCGCCGGGCGAGAGCCTCAACGGTTGCGCGGCCCAGTCCACGGCTTCCGCCGGTGACGATGGCAATGGGATTCGGGGTCGTTGCAGGCATGGGACTCTCCATCTGGTGAAGGAGCAATTCTGCTCACACTGCCATCCGTTCGATAAGAGTGCTCTTTCCGTCAGCATTGTTTTGCGCAATGGAATAATCCTATGGACAGACTTGCGACACTCGACCTCTTTATCCGCATTGTAGACCGCGGCAGCTTCAGTGCCGCGGCAGCCGCTTGCGGTGTCTCCCGTCCGGTTGCGACCGCTGCGATCAAGGCATTGGAACAAAGGCTAGGGACGCGCTTACTGCACCGCTCGACGCGTCACGTGCGCCCAACCGAGGAAGGCGTAGCTTACTATCGCCGCTGTGTGGCGATCCTGGCGGACCTTGAAGATGCGGATCGTGGCGCGAGTGGCGCTGTGGCGGGTTTGTTGCGTGCTGATGTTATCGGACGTCTGGCGCGTATGCTTTTGCTGCCCGCGCTGCCTGACTTTCTGGCCCGGCATCCAGCGCTGACCGTTCATCTTGGTGAAGGTGAGCGGTTTGTCGATCTGGTGCGCGAGGGGGTGGATTGCGTTGTGCGGGCTGGAAACCTGCCGGACAGCGATATGATTGTCCGACCACTTGGCGTTATGGAGGAGGTGACGGTTGCCAGCCCGGCGTATCTGGCGCGGTATGGAACGCCAGCCTCTCCTGAGGATCTTGGGGGGCATCAGATGATCGGCTTCGTGTCCTCACGCACCGGCCAGTCCTTGCCATTGGAGTTTACGCGCGGAGAGGAGGTAATCGAGGTTTCGCTTCCGGCGCGTCTGCTGGTTGGAGGTGTAGACACTTACGCTGAAGCCGCCAGACAGGGGTTCGGTCTCGTGCAGGTTCCGCGTTATGGCTTTGTGGAGGACCTCGCCATGGGCACACTGATCGAAGTCCTCCCCGATTTCCCACCTACGCCAACGCCGCTCTCAGTGCTTTACCCGAGCAACCGGCAGCTTTCTCCTCGTGTGCGGGTGTTCGTGGACTGGCTGGTGGAGAGTCTTGGTTTGAGGTTTCATAAAAATGCCGATGAACGTCCCTACACAGATGCAAAGGCGAGATAGAGCGAGATCGTTGCAATCGAGAACACGGTGGAAGCGAGGACGACACGTCCGGTAAGGGCCGCTTCCCGGTCATAGAATTCCGCCAGCATGAACGAGCCGGTTCCCGTTGGTAGCGCGGCAAGAAGCACAGCAATATGTGTCATCGCTGGAGGCAGGTGGAGCACAGGCGAGGCAATGATCCACGTAACCAGAGGCTGGCCGATCAGCTTCAGGCCGACAAGAATGCCAGCAGTCGACGGGCGTGCAGACGCGGCACCGGCAGAATTTCCGGCAAGGAACAGACCGAGGGCGATCAGGGCGCAGGGGGATGCTGCTCCGCCGAGAAGTTTCAGGAAAGCATGAATAGGTTCCGGTAGATGTCCACCTGATACCATGACAAGGCCACCAAGTGCTGGCGCCACCAGCAATGGATTTTTCACCAGCGAGAAGAGTGTTTTCGCGACGATATCGCGACGGCGCGCTTCGGTTTGCAGTCCGGCCTCAATCAAAACGATCGCTATGACAAACAGCACACAGACCGTCACGATCGTGGCGATGAGCGTCGGTGCCATGCCGGTATCGCCGACGAGCGACAGGACAAGCGGGAAACCGACGAACCCCGTATTGGCGTAGCTCGCGTTCAGTCCGTCAATGGCGGCATCGGCAAGATGATGTCCTGTTGATACCCGCCACCACAGCGTCCCGGCAAACACGATAAAACAGCCGAGCGTGAACGCCGCAATGAATCCCGGCTCCCACAGATCGGTCATTTTTGCATTCGCCACGATGTCGAATAGCACCGCCGGCAGTGCGAGATAGACCACCAGCCGATTGACTTCGCGCGTGGCATTGGGCCCAAGCGCACCCGATTTGCGTGCGATCCATCCGGTAAGGATGAGGGCAAAGATAGGCAGGACGATCAGCAGATTATTCAGCATCAAGGATCTCGGGAAGTCAGTAAAGGCGTGACGCTACCGGAGGTTATTGATATAATCCAATGCTCATATGGTTCACGATCAATGCTTTCAGGGTATCAAATGGACACGCGGCATATGCGATATTTCATGGCTCTGGCGGAGACGCTTCATTTCGGTCGGGCAGCCGAGCGGATGAATATGAGCCAGCCGCCGTTCAGTCGCCAGATTGCCATGATCGAACACACGTTGGGCGTGAAGCTGTTTGAACGAAACTCGCGCAATGTGGCGCTGACCCCAGCCGGAAAACACTTCATGAAAGACTGCCGAAATGTACTGGGGCAGTTTGAGGAGGCCTGTCGGGATGTCAGGCTGGTTGCCAACGGCATGAAGGGCGAATTACGGTTTGGATTTATGATGCATGCCGCCCACAGTGTCGTGCCGCAACTTGTCCAGCGTTACGCGGAGGCGAGGCCGGATGTCCGCCTTGTGCTTGATGAACGCACGCCGACAGAAATCGATGAGATGCTGGTGGCAGGAACACTGGATGCCGCCGTAACATTTGACTGCGGATATGCGCCGCATTTGCAGACCGTGCTGCTGGTCAGAGAGCGATTACGCATCATCATGCGAAAGGACCATCATCCCCTTGCCGCGGTCGGCCAGATCGGCCCTGAGGAACTCCGCGAGGAGAAGGTCATCGCAGCACCCGCGGCGACAGCACCGGCTCTGCGATCTGCGATCAACAGCTATTTTTCGGCCAGGGGAATTGTCCCGCATGTCGTGCTTGAACCACGGTTACAGCACACGATCATTCAGCTTGTTGCAAAAGGGCTGGGCGTAGCCCTTATCCCCTCATCGCTATGTACAGAACTGGGAACGGGGCTGATGTCACGGGCTTTGACAGACGCTCCCCAACTCGACGTTGTCCTTCGAGCGCCGATCACCACGAAAAATCCGGCGGTTTCGACCTTCATGGAAATCGGGAAATCGATACAGCAGGTTTCTCTCTAATCCATGGAACCAGTGCAGAGAGCCAGTTTCTAATATCTTCGGTCTCCATATTCCATCGTCATGAGTGGAGTAATTTTATGATGTCTTCTGACGCCAGACCCACACCAAGCATAATCATGATCACTCCGGATATGTAGCCGGTCACGATGGATGCTCTGGGGCGGCTGCTTAATAGTGTCCGCGCGGCCAATCCGACCATCAGATAGATGGATACGCAGTTCATTGTATGAATGATTCCCAAGATCCCGATCTGTAAAAAAATCGGCCACAATGAACCAGGATTTGTAAACTGAGGCAGAAGGGCAAGAAAAAACAGAAGAGCCTTGGGGTTCAGGCCACTGATGGCGAACCCTTTGGCCATCCAGCGCCGCGCACCTGTTTCCCGTTCATGTCCTTCTTTCGGCAGGGGAGGATGACGCAACAGGGAAATGCCCAGTTTTATGAGATATGCCGCACCTGCAAATGTCAGAATGGTGATTGCAAGCGGCATGTTTGCAACAAGCGCACCGATACCGCCCGCGACCGTTGCGGTAATGGCGAGATATCCCAGAAACAGCCCGAACACAGCGGGAATGACTGCGGCATGATCACGTATTCCGGCGGAAATGACATACGCCCAGTCAGCACCTGGGGTTGCTGCAAGGAGGATGGAGATCGTCCAGAAGGCAAGAAGTGTATGCAGATTCATCGAAGATGCGTCGCTTTAGAAGAAAATTCACAAGGTCCCACGGCGTTTTCATGCTCTCCGATTATGCTTCAGATTGACATCTTTGCGACGCGAGAGAGTAGGATAGCGCGGACCAGCGGATAGGGGGTTGCGTTTATGCCAATTTATCCACCAATATTTGACATATGATTGCGTCAGAAATTTCATTCATGATATATGATGCCAATGAAGCTGGATGCGATTGATCGGCGTATTCTTCGTGTTCTTCAGGAAGATGGCCGCTGCCCCAACAATGAACTTGCGAGGCGCGTCGGGCTCTCTCCCTCGCCATGCCTGCGCCGGGTGCGGATGCTGGAAGAAAGTGGCGTTATCGAGGGCTATGTCGCCGTTGTGAATCCTGCAAAAGCCGGGTTCGGTGTGACGGCTTTTGTCAGGATATGACTGACGGGAGAAGACGAGCGGCAGTCCGAGCATTTCGTCGAGGAAATCGGAAAACTTCCACAGGTGACGGAAGCGCATGTCCTCGCGGGAGATTGTGATTTCCTGTTGCGCGTTGTTGCAGAAGACCTTCCAGGACTGCGACGTTTTCAGAGCGAACAGCTCGCGCGGATCAAAGGCGTGCGGAGCATGAAGACCGACATCCCGCTTCTCAAGGTCAAGAACGCAAGCTTTGCGTAGAGTAAGGCTTATTCTTGGTGGCGAGATATAATTTTTCGGTAGCCGTCATGGTAATGTCTGCATTTGATGCAGTGTTTTGGGTATGACGGCCCCGGCAATTCACGAACGTCCAGATACCTCTGCAGGAAATAAACGACTGGAACTGGGACGTGGGCCGATCTCTACAGAATACAAAAGTTGCTATGCCGGGTGAGGAATCAGAAGAACTCGTTTACGGTGCCATGGAGGGGAGTGGTCGTTCGCCAGTTCACAGGTCCCGCTGGCGTGGTTCCCGTCTGCCAGCACCACAGCGGTAATCCTTGTGTAATCTTTATGCGCCGCCGAGGAGATGTTCCGGAACTTCGAGCGCGACATCGGATGGTCTTCATGCTGGTTAGGCGTGCATATATGCCTGAAGGCGCGGGATGACGAAGTCAAGAAACACCCTCACGCGCTGGGGGGCCTGTTTGCTGCCCAGATAGAGCGCATGGATCTCCTCTTCGTCCTGTGCGTCCGCATGAGCCAGAACCTCAACGAGACGGCCAGCTTTGATGTCATTGCGCACATGGTAGTCGCCAAGCCGCGCCAGCCCCGCATCCCGTAGGGTCAGGCGTCTTACTGTTTCCCCGTTATTGGCGAGCAGTGGGCCTCGGACGATACGATCGGCGATGCGGCCTTTCTCCTGTAGCGGCCAGACAGGGGCGGCACGCCGGAAATTAAAGCCGAGGCATTTGTGGCGGTCCAGATCAACAATGCTTTGCGGCGTGCCGAACCAGCTCAGGTAATCTGGCGATCCGACAATTTTACGTCGTGCCGTGCCGATATGCCGGGCTGTCAGATTTGAATCCTGCAACGGTCCGACCCGAAAGGCGATATCTGTGCGGTCAAGGTAAAGATCCGTCAGCTCATCGGAGAGCGAGAGATCAACGACGATATCCGGATAGGCATCCCAGAATTCTGACAGGAGAGGTTCGAGCGCCAGCGCTCCGAAAGCCACCGAAGCGTTGATGCGCACAATGCCGCCTGGCCGAACCGATCCTGTTGTGAGCGCATGCTCCATGTCGTCAAGATCGGCGATCAGTGCCTGAGCGCGTTCGTAGTAAAGCTGCCCTTCCGGCGTGACGGAAAGGCGGCGTGTCGAACGTTCGAGCAGGCGTACGCCAAGGCGTGTCTCAACGCGGGCGATCAGTTTGCTTATCGTCGAGGGCGTTGTCATTGACAGGCGAGCGGCTTCCGAAAAACTGCCGCTTTCCACAATACGCAGAAACATCTGCATTTCGCCAATCCGGTTATCCATCAGCGCCCTTTAATGAAACAGGTTCACAAGTTCTGTGGAGAGGTGACGAATTATCAAAGCCTGTTAAGTGCATCATGTTCCGTAGGGAACAGACGCTGCTCGCACTGCTGATGTGCCGAGATGCTGTCATATTGAAAATTCTTCCGGACAATGGCTCTGAATTCTGGGCAGGCTTATCCGGGATGCTTTTTGCAGGATACTATTGCGATGAAAAAGATTCTTCTTCTGAACGGTGGAAAGGCTTTCGCCCATTCTCATGGTCGTCTGAACGATACGCTGCACGCCGTCGCTTTTGAACTCCTGTCGAACGCGGGTTTCAACACGCGGCAGACAAAGATCGATGCAGGGTACGATATTCAGACGGAAGTAGAAAATATTCAGTGGGCTGACCTGGTCATCTATCAGATGCCGGGCTGGTGGATGGGCGCACCCTGGACCGTCAAGAAGTATGTGGATGAAGTCTTCACAGCCGGTCATGGAGCGCTTTACGCCAATGACGGGCGCAGCCGCGCCCATCCTGAACGAAAATATGGTTCAGGTGGCCTGCTGCAGGGGAAGCATTACATGCTTTCCCTGACATGGAACGCCCCGGAAGAGGCCTTTGTCGATCCGGCCCAGTTCTTTGAAGGGAAGGGGATTGATGCGGTCTATTTCCCTTTCCATAAGTCCAACCAGTTTCTGGGGATGACATCGCTTCCGACGTATCTGGCGACGAATGTCATCAAGGAACCACACGTTGACCAGACGATCGCGCGCTATCGTACCCACCTGGCAGACGTTTTGAGCTTTGCTCCGCCTAAGAGTGATGTCGGATCATGATGCAAATCGCAGGATTGCTCTAGCAAGATGGAAACGTGAGAATAATATGAAAACATGGGTAAGAGGTGTAACATGGGGTAATGTCGGAATGGTCGGACTAGCGGTGCTCGGTGTGGCGACATAGAAGCTTGTGCTGCGTCCAGAAACCGCATCCCTTTCTGTGACGGTAGGAACGGGTCCGTATCCTGATCTGCCGCATCCCAACCATACCTTGTGTGATGATTGGGGGATGGCTCATGAAGCAGCCGGGTTTCTTTGATGTTGACGAGCAGCTTGCCCGGTTAAGCGGGCTTGGCGATCAGCTCGAAGCGTTTTCCCGGACTGTGGGTTTTGAGGCGTTCCGCCCTGATCTGGAAATGGCTCTGGCCTATTCAGACAGGAGCAAAGGCGCCCGTCCCCCGTTCGATCCGGTGCTGATGTTCAAGATCCTGGTCATCCAGACGCTGAATAATCTCTCCGACGAGCGGACGGAATATCTGATCAACGACCGCCTGTCCTTCATGCGTTTCCTCGGTCTGGGACTGTCGGGCCGGGTGCCCGATGCCAAAACGGTCTGGCTGTGTCAAAAGCGTCTGACCGAGGCAGGCGCCATCCAGAAGCTGTTTGAGCGCTTTGACGCCACCCTGCGCAACGCCGGGTATCTTCCGATGTCCGGCCAGATCCTGGATGCAACACTGGTGGCTGCTCCAAAGCAGCGCAATACCAACGGGGAGAAAGCCGATCTTCGGGAAGGCCGGATCCCCGAAGGCTGGGAAGACAAGCCGGTAAAGCTGTCCCATAAGGACAGGCACGCCCGCTGGACGCTGAAGTTCACGAAGGCAAAGCGGCAGGAAGACGGGACGCTCTCGGCTGGACGTGTCACGTTCGTTCACCGAGGAATCTCCCTGCGTGGATGCAAAGACCGGATAGAGTGAGATCGTTGCAATTGATAAAAGGGGTGGAATGAAGATAGAAAAATATGTTAAAATCATTGTAAGTATTTAAAAATTTTTCAGAAATTATTTTTAAAACCATAAGTAAACTACATTTTTGTTCCGATTCTATTATATTTATTTATAAAACATTTGTAATTCTTTCTTGGGAGGGAAACTTTGGCTGCTGGACGGGGTTTGCCATAAGACGGCCAGATAAAAAGGACCGTCTCTTCTCAGAAAAAGGAATGGTAAAATGGCTAACCAAGGTGGTAACCACGACCAGCACGTGAAAGCTGGCGAGCAAAGTCATAAAAATACCAGCGGCACCCAGACTGAAAAGAGCACGGGTGACCATAGCTCTGGTGCCCGGGGTGGCACGCATGAGCAACATGTGAAGGCTGGCGAACAAAGCCACAAAAATACCACTGGTTCCCAGACTGAAAAAGGCGCGGGCGAACATAGCTCTGGCACCCGTGGCGGCACGCATGAGCAGCATGTCAAAGCTGGTCAGCAGAGTCATAAAAAATCCTGACATCACGTTGAGTGTCGGGGGCGTCGGCAACATTGCTGGCGCTCCCGGGACCTCAAGATTTCGACCAGTTTGCCAAATGTTTAGATATCCGCCAAGGGCAGATATTCTTTTGGAAAGGGACTGAAAAATGGGATTCTTTTCGAAACCAATAAACACTCTTGATGATTTGTTCGTGCATACTCTTCAGGACATTTATTATGCCGAAAACCAGATCATTAAGAACTTGCCCGTTATGGCCGAAGAGGCTTCCGACCCGGAACTGAAGGCTGCGTTTCAGCATCACCTGACGGAGACAGAAGGGCAGGTGCGTAGGCTGGAGCAGGTGTTTGAACTCCACGGGCAGCCTGTTAAGGGTGTAACCTGTCAGGCGATGGATGGAATTCTTGCTGAGGCAAAGGATATCATCAGTGATTGTGACGATCCCGAAGTTCGTGATGCTGCCATGCTTTCTGCCGCACAGGCAGTCGAGCATTATGAAATAACCCGTTATGGCAGTCTTATTGCCTACGCAACACAGCTCGGTCGTGCGGACTGTGCGGCTCTTCTGCAGCAGACGCTGGAAGAAGAAAAATCTGCCGATCAGAAACTGACCCGCATTGCCGGGAAAAGCGTGAACCAGCACGCTCTCTAGAGCGTTTTCCTCTCAATCTGGT
>NZ_LHZA01000110.1 GCF_001580535.1 Acetobacter cerevisiae
TTTAAGTGTTGCCAGTTCAACAGCTTACGGCCTCGGCGGGTCCGTGTTCTCCCGTGATCTTACACGTGCCGAAAAAGTGGCTGAACAGGTCGAGACCGGCATGATGTTCATCAACACAGCCACGGCTGCTGCACCGGAACTGCCTTTTGGCGGGATCAAGAACTCAGGCTTTGGCCGCGAACTGTCCTTCCTCGGCATTGAGGAGTTCATCAATCGCAAGCTGATCCGCGTCGCCTGACAGGCATGATGCCGTTTCCTGTCCCGGATAAACTCCTGTCCGGGACAAATCTGCTCTGCCCAAAAAGGCAAATGTCGACAGTGGTCGAGTGATACTGGCGAATGGTGCATGTCTGTTTTGCGAACCGGACAATTAGGCATCAAATGGCAGACATGAGGGCGACTGCCGCCAGTCTGCTTAATTCTTGAAGCCGACAGGCAGATTTGGGGGGTAAACTGCCTGTCCGTTTTCTGGCTGACTTACACAGGAAACGGCCGAAACATGGCCCTTATAACGACGCGCCATTATTGAAGTGTGCGTTGAAAAACGGTATGGCGATCACGCGTCGATGCACGTCGCTGACTGAACATTTCATTATGCCGCCTGCCCAATGACGACCCCTCCCAGCGCGCTGATACCGACTACCACCAGGGGTGGCGCCCGCCAGACGGTCAGCAGGACGAAACCGACCAGCACGATCCCGAAATCCGCCGCCGACCTGACCGCGCTCGTCCAGACCGGTGTATAGAGCGCCGCCCCCAGCAGGCCCACGACCGCTGCGTTGACGCCGCGCATCGTCGCCTGAACGGCCCGCTGGCTGCGGAAGGTGTCCCAGAAGGGCAAAGCTCCGATCAGGACCAGGATGCCCGGCAGAAAGATGCCGAAAAGACCGAAAGCGGCACCGGCAACACCGTGGGGAGATTGCCCGACGACCGCGCCGAGATAGGCCGCGAACGTGAAAAGCGGCCCCGGAACCGCCTGTGCCGCGCCATAACCGGCGAGAAAGGTGTCGTCGCTGACCCAGCCCGATGTCACGAAAGCCTCGTGCAGCAAGGGCAGCACGACATGACCGCCACCGAACACGAGCGCGCCTGACCGGTAGAAGGCGTCGAACAGGGAAACGCCCTCTGGTGCGCCATGGCAGGCGAGAACGGGCAGACCGAAGAGCAACGCCAGAAAGAGAGCCAGTGCGACGATCCCTGCACGATGCGATACGGGCACTGTAATATGCTCGCCATCTGACGTCTGCACAGAGCGGCAAAGCCACAAGCCGGCGAGGCCCCCGAGAACGATGGCCGCGATCTGGGCAAGCGGTGAGATGGCGAACAGAACGATGAGCGCGGCCGTGACCGCGATCGAAGCTCGCGTCCGGTCCGGACACAGCGTGCGCGCCATGCCCCATACGGCCTGTGCGACGATGGCGACGGCGACGAGTTTCAGTCCATGCAGAAGGCCTGCACCAGTCGGGCCGGCAAGCGCGTTCGCGCCATAGGCGAAGAGGACCAGTATAAGTGCCGAAGGCAGGGTGAACCCCGCCCACGCCGCAAAACCGCCTGCATAACCGGCCCGCATCAGGCCAATGGAAAATCCCACCTGGCTGCTCGCGGGACCGGGCAGGAACTGACACAGCCCGACGAGATCGGCATAGGCGCGCTCATTGAGCCACCGGCGTCGGACGACGAATTCGTCCCGGAAATACCCGATATGCGCGATCGGCCCGCCGAAGCAGGTGACGCCCAGCCTGAGAAAGATGAGGAGCACCTCAAGAGCCGACCCCGGTCTTTCTGGTCCCACGCCACGCGGCACGATCGTCATTGAGTCGATACTTTCTTATTTTCCCGTTCGACAGGAGACAATTCCCATGAACCGGCATTCATGTGGAGCTGCTGATGACAACAAAAAATCATCACTTCTGGCTTGTTGGCGGCCCAGCATCACGGTGTGCCCAGTCATACAATCAGACAGGATACTGACCGCCTCACTGACGGAGCAAGAAACACTGCGGCAACATGCGCCCGAGAACTTTGTCCTTCAGGACGAACTGATGAAAAAGCGCCGCCGCGCCATGACCTGTCGCAAGACCCATAATCAACCAGGCGTTCCAGTAATGTAGCGTCTGAAACCACGTCACGGTTTCCGCCGGGAACCGCGCGAACGGGGATGGAATCAGGAGGCCGAAAAAACTCATCGTCTGCCCGGCACCCCATCGCCAGAGATAGCCCAGCAAGATTTCCGCCAGAAGCAGCACATAGAGCGTGTACTCTGCTCCAAGGGCGAATACCCGGTCCACAGGCACGAGAAGGTCCGACAGATGCCGGCCTTTCGTCAGACGCCAGACAATGCGGAACACCATAATTGCGGTCAGCAGGATGCCGGCTGTCAGATGCGCGACCACCATCAGATGATGGACGGGTTTTGTTGGCCAGTTCCAGGTTTCGCCAAGAGCAAACTGAAGCAGCACCAGAAAGGCCGTCATCCAGTGAAGGATGATCGTCGGCCTGTCGTAACGCAGCAGGCTATCTGTGATGTCCGGCGTTGAACAAGGCATATACGTCTCGGCAAAAAAGAACCCTGAATCCACTTCCGTATCATGCTTACCTGACAGGATTCTGAACAGAACAGATTTTCCTAAAACATAAATAATATTGAAAATAACTCGCAATATCAGAATGAAATATCTGTTGTCGCGGCAAATGATGCATCTTAACCTTTATTTGTATTCACCAGAAGCAGCAGGTCATCTTATGTCGCGTCTCCATCCTTTGGCCGAACGTCATGCCGTCGAGAAACTGGGATGGCTGCGTGCGGCTGTTCTCGGCGCCAATGACGGAACGCTGTCGACCGGCAGCCTCATCGTCGGCGTTGCCAGTTCTCATGCGACACGCGGCAGCATTCTCGTCGCGGGACTGTCCGCGCTTGTCGCGGGCGCCCTGTCCATGGCGGCGGGCGAGTATGTCTCGGTCAGTTCCCAGGCCGATTCCGAACACGCCGACATCGCCCGCGAGAAACAGGAACTGGTCACGGACTGGGAGGGCGAAGTCACCGAACTGGCCGGGATTTATCAGAAGAGAGGGCTGGATGAAGACCTCTCGCGCAAGGTCGCCGTTGCCCTCATGAAGCATGATGCGCTCGGTGCCCATGCAAGGGATGAACTGGGTCTGTCCGAAGCCACGGCGGCACGACCCATACAGGCGGCATTCGCCTCGGCAACCGCCTTTTCATCCGGAGCACTACTGCCTGTGCTGGCGGCGGTTCTGACGCCCGTGGCGTGGGTGTCCTGGGGCGTGTCCCTGACGTCCGTCGTGGTTCTCGCTGTTCTGGGGGTCGTTGGCGCGATTGCCGGCGGCGCAGCGCCTCTGCGCCCAGCACTGCGTGTGACGTTCTGGGGTATTGTGGCAATGATCGTCACGGGCGGGATCGGCCGCCTGTTCGGCGTGTGAAGCCGCGTTCCAAGCTCTGAACGAGGCATGTCCTGGGTAGTCTTGACTTCATCCCATATATCTGTGATCGTCGATTTATGGATACAGAATCCGCACTCTCGGCCCTCAACGCGCTGTCCCAGTCCACGCGGCTGGAGATCTTCCGCCTGCTGGTGCGCCACGAACCGGACGGACTACCCGCCGGAGATGTCGCGCGGCATCTCGATGTCCCGCAGAACACGATCTCGGCCCATCTTGCCACCCTGACCCGTGCCGGCCTGCTGACCTCGCAGCGCCACAGCCGGCTGATCGTCTATCGTGCGCGCCTTCCGCGCTTGCGCGACCTGATGCTCTTCCTCGTAAGAGACTGCTGTGCGGGCAGCTCCGAACTCTGCGCGCCCCTGGTCGCGAACCTGTCCTCCTGCTGCCCATCCCGGGAATCCTGCCCATGACCATCACGATCTACCACAATCCGGCCTGCGGCACGTCGCGCAACGTGCTGGCACTGATCCGCAACAGCGGCGAGGAGCCCCGGATCATCGAATATCTGAAAACGCCGCCGAGCCGGGCCGAACTGGTCGATCTGATCGCCCGTATGGGGCTTCCGGTGCGCTCGGTCCTGCGGGAAAAGGGCACGCCCTTTCACGAGCTCGGCCTCGATAATCCGACCCTGACGGACGATACGCTGATCGACGCCATGATCGCACACCCGATCCTGATGAACCGGCCGATCGTCGTCCCCCCCCTCGGTGTTGCGCTCTGCCGTCCGTCCGAGGCGGCTCTGGAAATCCTGCCCAACCCGCAGCGGGGCGCTTTCGTCAAAGAGGACGGCGAGAAGATCGTCGATGAATCCGGAAAGCGGATCTCCTGATGCTGGCTCTTCTGCTTTTCGTTGTCACGCTGGTTTTTGTCATCTGGCAGCCTCGGGGGCTGGGCATCGGCTGGAGCGCAATGGCAGGTGCCGCCGTGGCCTTGGCGGCTGGCGTGATCCACTGGCATGACATTCCTGTCGTCTGGCACATCGTCTGGGACGCGACCTTCACCTTTATCGCGCTGATCGTCATCTCGCTGTTGCTGGATGAGGCAGGGTTCTTCCATTGGGCCGCCCTGCACGTCGTACGCTGGGGCAAAGGGCGAGGCCGGACGCTATTCCCGCTGATCGTGGTGCTGGGAGCGGCCATTGCAGCGGTTTTCGCCAATGACGGCGCGGCGCTGCTGCTGACGCCCATTGTCATCGCTATCCTGACGCAACTGCGCCTGAGCCATGGCGCGGCGCTGGCCTTTATTATCGCCACTGGGTTCGTCGCGGATACCACCAGCCTGCCGCTTGTCATTTCCAACCTGGTGAACATCGTCAGCGCCAATTTCTTTGGCATTGCGTTTGATCGCTATGCCGCGATCATGGTCCCTGTCGATCTGGTGGCGCTGGGCGCGACGCTGGCTGTGCTTTGGCTGTGGTACCGGCGGCAGGTGCCTGCGACCTATCCCGTCGCCGAACTGCCAGCACCCGCTGCGGCAATTCGTGACCACCATGTATTTCGGGCGGCATTTCCGCTGCTGGTCCTCGTTCTGGCGGCCTATTTCCTGACAGCGCCGTTTCATATCCCGGTCTGTGTTGTAGCCTGTCTGGCCGCCGGAACCCTGTTGCTCGTCGCCGGATATGGCCGGGTGATCCCTGTTCGCAAGGTGCTGATGGGCGCACCATGGCAGATCGTGATCTTCTCGCTGGGCATGTATCTGGTGGTGTATGGCCTGCGCAATGCCGGGCTGACCGACTACCTTGCGGCCGCACTGGTCTGGCTTGGCCATCAGGGGCCGTTCATCGCCACCATCGGCGCCGGCTTTCTGGCGGCTGTTCTGTCGTCCATCATGAACAATATGCCGAGTGTGCTGGTCGGGGCACTGGCGATCCAGCAGGCGCACGACATCACGCCGCTGACACGCGACCTGATGGTCTATGCCAACATCATCGGCTGCGACCTCGGGCCGAAATTCACGCCGATCGGCAGTCTCGCGACACTGCTCTGGCTGCATGTGCTGGCGTCCAGGAACCATCGGGTCACGTGGGGGCAATATATGAAGGTGGGTCTGGTGATCACACCTCCCGTCCTGCTGGTCACACTCCTGGCGCTGGCCCTGTGGCTGCCTCTAATCAGCCAGCCGTAATGCATGAATGGACCGATATCACAATGACCGAACCTGACTTGCCGGCCCTTCACCCCGAATATCTTGAACAGGTCGATCTCGCGCGGCTGGAACCGCAACCGCGTGTGGACCATCCGCCGCGTATCCTTCTGCTCTATGGCTCTTTACGCCCCCGATCCTTCAGCCGGTTGCTGGTGCTTGAGGCAGAACGCATCCTGAAGGTGCTGGGGGCCGAGACACGGGTGTTCGACCCGACCGGCCTGCCGGTAGCGGATTCCGTGCCCGCAAGTCATTCGAAGGTGCGGGAACTGCGGGAACTCTCGATCTGGTCTGAAGGCCAGGTCTGGTGCAGCCCCGAACGGCACGGCAACATCACTGCCGTGTTCAAGAACCAGATCGACTGGTTGCCGCTGACCGAAGGCTCGATCCGCCCGACGCAGGGCCGCACGCTGGCGGTCATGCAGGTTTCGGGCGGATCGCAGAGCTTCAATTCCGTCAATGCCCTACGGGTGCTGGGCCGGTGGATGCGGATGTTCACCGTCCCCAATCAGTCCAGCGTGCCGATGGCCTATACCCAGTTCGGTGACGATGACCGGATGAAGCCATCCCCCCTCTATGACCGGATGGTAGATGTCATGGAGGAGCTGATGAAGTTCACATGGCTGCTGCGCGACCGGGCCGACTACCTCGTTGATCGCTACAGCGAACGCAAGGCGGAATTCCGTCTCCCGGAAAGTCTGTGAGCCGGGCAATGGCGGAACAGTTCGATGTTGTGATCGTGGGAGGCGGTCAGGCGGCCCTCGCCGCGTCGTATTTTCTACGACGGACCGGACTGCGTTACGTCATTCTTGATAACGGGACGCAGGCGGGTGGTGCATGGGTGCATGGCTGGGACTCCCTGCATCTGTTTTCACCCGCGTCCTACAGTTCGCTGCCCGGCTGGCCGATGCCAGACACGCCGGATGGCGGCTATCCGACCCGTGACGAGGTGTTGGACTATCTGCACCGCTACGAGGCGCGCTATGCGCCGCCGATCCGCCGTCCGGTCATGGTCGAGTGTGTGGAGCGCGCGAACGGAAAACTTCTGACTGTCAGAACCAGCGCGGGTGATTTTCTTGGCCGTGCGGTTATCGGGGCGACCGGTACGTGGTCAGCCCCCTTTGTTCCCGATGTCGCGGGGCGTGACCTCTTCGGCGGGACGCAACTCCATTCCAGCCATTACCGGAATGCCGCGCCCTTTGCCGGCCGACGTGTACTGGTGGTGGGTGGGGGCAACTCCGGGGCACAGATTATGGCGGAGCTGTCGCTTGTCGCTCAGGCAACATGGGTCACGCTGCATGATCCCATCTTTCTGCCGGATGACGTGGACGGACGGGTCCTGTTCGAGCGGGCGACCGCTCGCGTTCTCGGCGGCCCGTCGGCCATGCCCACCAGCGGCTTTGGCGATATCGTCATGGTCCCACCTGTGCGCGCCGCCAGGGAGCGAGGCGTGCTCCACGCGGTGCGCCCGTTTGTACGTGTGACGGCGACGGGCGTCGTCTGGCCCGACGGGCGGGAAGAAGCCATCGATAGGATCATCTGGTGTACCGGCTTCCGACCCGCGCTCGGTGTATTTGCATCACTCGACGTGATCGAGCCGGACGGCTTGATCCGTGTTAACGGGCAGCAGGCCGTCAGGGAGCCACGTCTCTGGCTGCTGGGTTATGGCTCCTGGTGTGGGCCCGCATCCGCCACGCTGCTGGGCGCCGGCCGTGTCGCCAGATCCATGGTCCGGCAACTGGCGGCCTGGCTTGCGTCGCCGATATAGAAGGTCTGCTTATCGAAACTTTGAGCAAGTCTGAACACGGCCGAGAAGAGGCGACTGCCGCCAGTCTGCTTAATTCTTGAAGCCGACAGGCAGATTTGGGGGGGGAAAGCGGAAGGTCCGGTTTGCATACCTGGCTCATTGGAAGCGGACATTGGCTACTTTTAGCTTGAAACAGAAGTGGCCGAAGGTGTATCTACAATGTAGACACACAAAGGAGAGATCCAATGCATGGGACCGTTCGCAAATGGGGGAACAGCGCTGCCATCCGTCTACCAGCCAATATCCTTGAAGCGGTTCACCTACAGATCAATCAGGCTGTTGATGTCCGGGAAGAAGATGGGCGTATCATCATTCAACCGGTTCACCCTGCTGTCCTTTCGCTGGACACCCTGACTGCCGCCATCACGGATGATAACCGTCACGGTGAAGTGAGTTTTGGGCCTGAAATTGGCGGAGAGATCTGGTAAATGTCAGCATGGGTGCCAGATTGCGGAGACATCGTCTGGCTGGAGTTTGATCCTCAGGCAGGGCGTGAACAATCTGGGCATCGCCCGGCTGTGGTGCTTTCGCCAGTTAGTTACAACAAAAAATCTGGTATGATTGTTTGTTGCCCGACAACGACAAAAATCAAAGGGTATCCCTTTGAAGTGCCTTTGACAGGAGAGCCGACAAGCGTGGTTCTCTCTGATCAGGTTCGCAGTCTTGATTGGCGCGCCAGACGAGCAAAGCATAAAGGTCGGGTCTCCGAAAGAGAACTGGAAGCGGTGCGCGAACGAACAAGACTACTCGTCGGGTGACTGGGGGAAGCGGAATGTCCGGTGTCGAAAGTAAAACCGAGAAATCGGACATTGTAAAAGAAAAACACGAGGAGATTCCAAGCGTGAATTTTGGAAAATTACTTAAGTTACCAAAGAAGGTAAAGCAGCGAATTCGATAAAGTCCTGCAGATATCGGACCTCTTCATCGGTTTCGCGGCAACCAAGAAATATCTGCTTTGCAATGCCCTTTTTACCAAGCTTCATCGGGTAAAGGTCAAAGCGTGGGGCATACTCTTCCACAAGCCAGCGTGGAAGTGCTGCAACGCCCCTTCCATGCGCCACCATCACCAGCATGATATCCGTGGTTTCAATCTGTTTCTGCTGTCGTGGGCCAATACCAGCAGGCTGTAGAAACTGCGTATAGATATCCAGCCGCTCGGACGGAACAGGGTAGGTGATCAATGTTTCGCCAGCAAGCTGTTCCGGCAAGATGAACTTCTCATTCCGAAGAGGATGTTCAGGGCCAACGGCCAGAACGAGTTCATAATCGAAGACCGGTGTGAATTTCAGGCCGGGTTTGTAAAGCGGATCAGGGGTGACCACGATGTCAATCTCATTGCTGAACAACGCGCCAATACCGCCAAACTGGAACTTCTGCCGTACATCCACGTCAACTTTGGGCCATCGCTCCAGATACGGGGAGACGACTTTCAGAAGCCACTGATAGCAGGGATGACACTCCATGCCGATGCGGAGTGTACCACGCCCGCCATTTGCGAACTGTTCAAGGCGGCTTTCCGCCAGCTCAAATTGAGGAAGCAGGCGGTTCGCCAAAGCAAGCAGCCATTCGCCTGCCTGATTGAGCACAAGGGAGCGTCCCTCCCGCCGCCATATCTTTACTCCAAGCTGCTGTTCAATCTTGCGGATGGCGTGACTGAGCGCCGGCTGGGTTAGGTTCAGACGCATCCCTGCAGCCGTCAAAGAGCCTTCTCGCGCGACTTCCCGAATAATTGTCAGATGACTGCGCTCCAGAACACCCATGGTCTACCTCGCGAATGCACAGGATTCATATAATCATAAAAACATATCATTTTAGTTCACTCTCATAAAATTTTATCATGATGGTGTACATGATTCTTTTGGGACAGCTTTCCATCATCCCGACCAATAATCGTGGCCTCTTGTGCACTGAATCTGAATACAAATTCGACCTCCTACATGAAACATGCAGGGAAAGGTCCGGAGACTGTGTTTTCTTGACCACCGACACGAAGCGTCTCCTGCTTGCTCTGGGAAGACCGCATCGACATGGTCGCTTCTGCGTTTCTCCCTCTCTTGGCGTCCAGCTACGGCAGGTTGTCAGGCCGAAAGTTCTCTGCGAACGATTTCCGCACCCGCGCCCAGGGCATTGAGCTTGCCCCGCGCCACGTCGCGTGGCAAAGGAGCCATCCCGCAGTTGGTGCAGGGATAAAGCTTGTCGGCATCGACAAACTGAAGCGCTTTTCGCAGGATATCAGCGACTTTTTCGGGCGTCTCAATGGTGATGGTGGCCACATCAATGGCGCCCACCATCACCTTTTTCCCACGAATGAGTTCGATCAGATCCATCGGAACACGGGAATTCTGACATTCCAGCGAGATCAGATCGATATTGGATTTCTGGAGCTTGGGGAAAATCTCTTCATACTGCCGCCACTCTTCTCCAAGAGCATTTTTCCAGTCGATATTGGCTTTGATACCATAACCATAGCAGATATGGACGGCGGTTTCGCATTTCAGCCCTTCAATAGCCCGCTCCAAAGTGACGATGCCCCAGTCATTCACCTCATCAAAGAAAACATTGAAGGCAGGTTCATCGAACTGGATGATATCGACGCCAGCGGCTTCCAGTTCCCTCGCTTCCTGATTGAGGATTTTGGCAAATTCCCACGCCAGTTTTTCGCGGCTTTTGTAATGGCCGTCATAAAGCGTGTCGATCATGGTCATGGGACCAGGAAGCGCCCATTTGATGGGCTTCTTTGTCAGCGTGCGCAAAAACTTCGCATCCTCGACAAAGACAGGTTTCTCACGTGCCACAGCACCGACAACTGATGGGACACTGGCATCGTAACGGTTGCGAATTTTAACCGTCTGACGGTTCTCAAAGTCGACGCCGCTGAGATGCTCGATAAACGTCGTGACGAAATGCTGGCGCGTCTGTTCGCCATCGCTGACTATGTCAATGCAGGCCCGGTCCTGATCGTCCAGGGTCAGGCGCAGCGCATCCTGTTTACCTTCGACAAATTCCTCACCCTGCAATTTCCAGGGCGACCAGAGGGTCTTAGGTTTGGCGAGCCAGGGCGGCTTGGGCAGGCTACCAGCCGTTGAGGTGGGGAGCAGTGTTTTCATGAGAGATAACCTTGTGTTTCTGACTGATCAGGCGGCGTAGCTGGCAGACCACTGCTCAAGAACATCGTGATACGGTTCGATGAAATTCTCTTCCGTATACTTACCTTGTGCGGTTGCTAACTGACCCCGCTCTTCGCGGTCGTAAACAATGCGGGTGTTGGAATAATCCTGATGCTGCAGACTTGGCTTGTAACAGTCGCCTGCCGCAGCATTGGCGTTGTAGATTTCAGGGCGGTAGACCTTCTGAAAAGACTCCATCACACTGATGGTGCTGATAAGCTCAAGAGTCGAATAATCAGAGAGCAGGTCACCAAAAAAATAGAACGCCAATGGCGCTGCGCTATTGCGGGGCATGAAATAGCGGACCTGCATTCCCATTTTATTAAAATACTGATCTGTCAGAGAAAATTCACGCTGCTGGTATTCAACCCCCAGAACAGGATGCTGATTTTCAGTCCGATAATAGGTTCGGTTGGTTGAAACACTGAGGCATATAAGGGGAAGCTTCCTGAAATTCTTTCTGTAAGCGGTGGAATTCACAACGCTCTTAAAAAGATTTCCGTGCAGGTCTCCGTAATTTTGAGGAACGGTGAACTCTGCCTTGTTTTTATTGTAGTCGGGCAGCAGCACACTGAAATCATAATCCCGCACATATGAGGAAAAACTGTTTCCTGCGAGACCTTCTATGCGCCTGTTGGCCTTTTTATCGACAATCGTTGTGTACAGAACTTCGATCAGCGGAAAGCTTTCGTTCTTGCCGGCAAAGGCAAGGTCCATCTCAATGGAAACGATTTCAAGCTCGACGGAGTAGCGATCCCCCATGGGGTTGTCCCAATGCGCCAGACCATTGAAACGATTGTCAATCATCCTGAGCACGTTGCGCAGGTTTTCCTGACGGCTTTCTCCTCTTGCCAGATTGGCGAAATTGGTCGTGAGACGCGTTCTGCCGGATGGATGATAATTCTCATCGAAGCGAATGCGCTTTATTTCAAATGCGGTTTCCCTGATCATTGAAGCCTTCATCATGCCTGCCGTTAAGAGCCGTGCCTGCCTTATACCGGAAGACTTCATTGAGCAGAAATGATTTAAATTCATTAAACCATAAATATCACTCATGGAATGATGTGATCAGGGTGACGGCGAAAATGGATAAGATCAGAGACTGACCTGCTATCTAGCATGTAAAAAATCGATATCTGCCTTCTGTCGTTCCATCTTGCGCGCTATGTGCATCTGGCGACATGGTGCAAGGGCGAACGCTTCGATGGTCCCGCGCGAGCGGGTTAATAGGGAATACCGTCACGCACTGGGCAGATGACCGTCCAGAGGCATAGTCGGTGGCTGCTCCCGCAACTGTAGGCGGTATGCTGCTGGTTCGTTCACCTTGAACGTGGACCACTGTTCCCATAGGGGCGGGAAGGTTGGAACCAGTCGGCCATGATCCGTGAGCCAGGAGACCTGCCATCGTTCAGCCACCAACCGTCGGGCGGGATGACCGAAGGGAGGAGAGAAGTCTATGCCTGTCTGCCTCGTGCTTCCGCCATTCCTGCTGAAGCGGTCAACCGGATCTTTTCAGGCCACAGTCCCTTGCCTCATCAGATCTGACCGATATGCGCGACACATGTTCGTGCTGCTGAAAGCCCCTGGCCGTTAAGCACTTCGGATCCAGGAACCGGGCACTCACGCGCCTTGTCTGGTAGTGATAACGGTTACGCTTGCTCAGACAAAATGTGAGAGACGGGACGGCACTCCATACTGGAGCGTTACATCCTTTCGCCCTAGTCTGAGCCGGATGAAATGCCGAGGCAATGGAAAACGAATTTCATCAAACTTCAGAACATCCCGGGTGCGCAGAACACACTGATTTAAGGCGTATCAGAACCAATCCTGACTTCTGGTATCCCGTTGCATGGTCCCGTGAATTGAGAAGGGAGAAAGCAATCGATGTCCGGTTTGCCGGACGTCATATCGTTGTTGTCCGTCCAAAGAGCGGCGCACCTTACGCGTTGGACGGGCTATGCCCTCACCGGCAGGTTCTTTTGGGCAAAGGCGACGTGCATGGTGACGCAATAAGCTGCATCGCTCATGGTCTGAGATATAACAGGGACGGCCAGTGTGTTTCGTCCGATATCTCTGCCGAGGCACAATGTCTGCATCTCAGGACCTGGGCCTGCCGGGAAAAAGATGGGCTCATTTTTGTTTTCATGGGGGAGCAGTCTCTCGCGGACAAGACCCCGCTTCCTGACTTTCCAAGAGTAAGGGACAAGCGTTACCGCACGCGCCGCTTCGGTAAGGTCGTGAACTGTCATTACAGTTTCATGCATGAAAACCTGATGGATATGAATCATCAGGTTCTGCACAGTCGCCTTGTCGGCAAAATGAAGCCACGGTTTCTGGGAATGGATCACGGAGATGATTTTGTTGAGGCCCGTTACACGTTTGCACGAACGGGCGGCAAGCAGCCTCTGAGCGAGGCTTTGATCTACGGCCAGCGACGTCGCGACGGCCGCGATTTTGCCTATCGTGACGTCATGATCATCAGGACACAATATCCCTATCAGAGTCTGCGTATTGAAACGCAGGGGATTGAGGAACCCGTGATGGAATTGTGGATCTCATATGTCCCGCAGGACCGTGACGAGCTGACCAACCGTGTCTTCGGGCTGTTATCGATCAAACGATTGAAAATTCCTTTTTTACTGGATCTGGCGTGGCCAATACTGGTCGCCTTCACGGAGCGTGTCTTCTTTGAAGATCGTGAGATCGTTGAAATGGAGCAGGCTGCATGGAAAGATCTCGGTGGCGACCATAATCAGGAAGTCTTTCCGGTTATCAATCAACTTCGTGATCTGCTCAGACGATGTGGTCATGTGCCGGATGGCGCGGGGAAGGCAGTGCCATGAGGCCGCCATTTATCCGACCGCCTTCCCTTGTTCTCCATCCTTTGCTTGAAAAAATTATTCTCCTCGCACCCAACCGCACCTGTGTTCTTGCTTTCCTGGGGCAGAATGACTTTTTACCCGAAGAGGAACAATTGCAGCGGAATGGGTATGAGCTGTTCCAGATGATGGTTGCCGATTTACCAACTGTACATCAGGAACGCGGCAACCATCTGGAAGCACATTTCAGGCCACTACTGAATGCGGCCATGGAGATGGTCATGACGTTGCCCGACATGCCCGAAAACACATCCGGCACGTATTACGCGCAAGCCTATATTGCGGTTCAGAATCTGATCGGCGCGCAGAAAGCCGCAATGAGCATGTATTGTCGTGCATAGGATTGGAGGAGACGGCTCTTGAATAACGTCGTGAATTATCCTGTTCAAAGCGGGGCCGCCAGATCCTATCTGGCGGCAAAAAATCTCACCAAAGAGCAATGCCGCTTTATTCTCTCCCTTCCGATAAATGGCGATTACGGCGTGCCTGAAACGGACCGAGGCAGCATTCGCGCATCATTGATATTGATGGGATATGTGGCTGCCGGATTTTCCACGCGGTGGGGCTGTGCGGCCGCACGCCTTACGCGTAGAGGATGCATCATGCATCGAAAGTTGATTTCAGGCGATATTTTCTAATGGAATCAAATAGCAGCCTGAAAGGACGGAAGTGACGATAACCATCTAAGGGGCGGCCCAAATGTAGAGCCCAAAAACTGCGTAACAATCTACTCTAGGATTGATAAATAGATCAGGACGCAACGTCCGCTTTGCGCACGTTCTCGCGATCGTTCTAATGACCGAGATAAAGGCGACTGCCGCTAGTCTGCTTAATTCTTGAAGCCGACAGGCAGATTTGGGGGGGGAGCGGAATGTCTGCTTTGTGTAGGGCGATTAGTAAAACCGGACATGCATACGGACGCCCCCCCCCGCGAAGGCTTTCATCTCATTCCATTCGTCCAAATAACCCGTGAGATTTTCTGAAAGCCGACATTTGCTCATGAAACAAATAGGTGCCAGCCAATTGATTCAGAGCAAGTGCTCGAATTCCCCTCTGATCCAGAGCCTATCTGCGCATAACAACACTATGCTTTACTTTGGCTCGCGTGAATGACTGACAAGCAGACGACCGGTCAGTGAGTGAAATTACAAGAAAGGAGTTGCTCCATATTCACGATAACATACATAGGATCCATACAAGAATTTTCAATTTATGTTAGAGGAGGGCAATAATGCTCAGTTTTGATAGAAGCCCATATCTGTTGGAGCCTTCAGGTCTTTCAATGGTTGTCGACCGTTTGCGTGCTATAGAAGAGCGCATCGGCCTTCTACGAACGGCCGGTACCATCACAGAGCAAACGCTGACCGAGTATTACGGGCAGAAGCGTTTCGAGCAAGTCGCTGAGTCAAACGCGCTTGAGGGAAGCACTTTGTCTGTGGGGGAGACACAACTGGCCGTGATGAAAGGGATCACGATAACCGGGCATGATCCAGGATATGTTCGAGATGCTGTAGCCCTGGATAGCGCGCTTTCTCGTGTCGTTTCGCTTGCGCGCCAAAGAGACACTCCAACGGACATCAAACAACTCAAAGAAATTCATTCGCTCATTCTCGGAGATCGGCCTGGCGCAGGGATGTTCCGCTCTGAAAAGGTTACCATACGAGGCTCCCAGCATACACCGCCGCGAACATGGCAAGAAATTATGGCGCAGATGGAAGATTGGGAACGCTGGTCAATGGAAAATAAAGATGCCCCAGCACCGTTCAGATCCGCTGTCCTTCACGCTTGGCTCACCCATATCCATCCTTTTATCGACGGTAATGGCAGAGTGTCTAGGGCGATTGGAAATCTGGAGTTGATTAGGGCAGGTTACCCTCCCGTTATATTCAAGAAGAAGGAACGTGACCAATATTTACAGGGGCTGTCTGAGGGCGATATTGGTGGAGATATAAGGTCATTCATCGACCTTGTATTTGACAGGGTGGACGGATCTTTAACCGGACTTGAACTCTCCGCCAAAAAGGCTCAGAATTATAACCCAGTCCTTCAAAAAATTATCAAGCAGCAAGAAGATCAATTGTCAATTTGGTCCACTGCCCTCAAACTTCTAGCGAATATTATACAGTATCACTTGAATAGTGATTTGGATAAAGTTGGAGGGAAGGCTGATATAAAAGTGTTTGACGGCTTCCTTGACTTAGACGATTACATTGACCTTTGCGCAGGCCGTGGCATTTCGGGAGGGTGGGCATTTATCCTGAATATTCAGATTCCAGGTGTCTCAAAGCTGGATAAACTTGGCTATGTACAGCACAGAAGCGCCGATATGTTCCATCATTTGGGAAGGGAAGGCGGCCCGTCGCTCTATTGGTCTCACACAAACCCCTTGGGTTACCCGAAATGGGCGAGAGACGATGATGCGTCACCATTTGCCGTGGAGGTAACTGCCAAGCCAGGTAGTGGTGACGAATGGATAGCAAGACTGCCAGATGGTTCATTTACTGAGTTGAGCACCACGGAATTGGCTGTGCGCTTTGCCGACGCTTTACTTCGTCAAATCGGATCATGAAAACAGTCGACCGGCGGCTCATTGCCGCCGGTTAGGCACAAATTCATCAAAGGAGCGCACCATGACTGACAACCAGCCGGCCATTTTTTTATTTTGAGACTTAATGTCCGCTTTACGAATGACCAAATTCTTACCTAAGTGTCTTGGAAGAAGGCGATTGCCGCCTGTCTGCTTACGCCGCGCTAAGCGGACCTTCTGCTTACGCCTCATTTCGGACACAAGCCATGTTAAACGATCACCCGAAAAGCAGACGCTAATAGAAATATTATGACAAAGTAGCGCAATGCTACGGGCTTGTGTGGAAGCCTGTGTTATTCAACTAAGAGGAATGAGCGAATTTTCTGCTGCGTCCTTCTGACATGACATTATTCTTTCCGATCATCTAATTCCATGACTGGTATGATTGACGATCTGGGCGAGCATGAATCCGAGAAAGACTGCGATTGTGCCGAGCACAAGAGAAATCCCGACATTCAGGCAGGCCCTGCCGGGATGGCCGTTCTGAAGCAGATCAAAGGTCTGAAGACTGAATGACGAGAAGGTGGTGTAACCACCGCAGATCCCGACCATAAAAACCAGACGTGCCGTGTCGGAAACATGCATGCGACCACCTGCCGCCGTCAGGGCTGCAAACAGGGCTATGGCGAACGAGCCGGTGAAGTTGATCAGGATCGTACCCCACGGAAAGGTGTGGCTCCAGCGTGCGGTGGCCAGACCGACCCAGTAGCGTAGCAATGTGCCAGTGCCCCCCCCCAATTCGATCAGGAGTGCCGGAAAAATATTCGGCAGCATAAGCCTCTTTCCTGTTATCTGCGGTCAATGATGGGTCAGGATCGGAAGCGTGGCGTGTGAGAGGATATCCTGCGTCGGGCCGCCAAACAGCCACTCGATGAAATGCGGGCGGCTATAAGCGCCCATAACCAGAAGATCACCACCTGCCTTCAGGGCATGCTGTCGGATTTCTTCCCCCACATCGGATGAGGCAATGACAAAGCGATCAATCGCAACGGTAACGCCTTTTTGCCGGAGTTCTTCCGCGATGGGCGGTTCCGCTACCTCGTTTGCGCGGTCCTCGCCAATTACAATGCTGACATGGGACGCCCGCTCCAGAAAGGGCTGAGCAGCGGCCATGGCCCGCTCAAGGGCTGAGGACGGATGCCAGGCGATCACTGGATGTGCTCCGACGGTCTCATGATGCTGAAGTGACGCCACAATCACCGTGGCACCCGCGTCATATAACGCCCCGCTGAACGCCTGTGAGACCGCCTCGGGGTCTGACGAACGTGGACGGCTGAGAACGGTCATATCAGCATTCATGGCCTCACGCGCGATGGTTTTGCGGATATCCCCTGCGATTTCGATCCATTCGGTGGCCTGCTGGTCGATCAACCCGGCTTTCCACTTCTGGAAGATGTCGCGCAGGGCATCCGCTTTTGCGGAGACTTCCTGCGCAAAACGTTTTTCTTCTTCGGGGCTGGGCATTCCTTCATCTGGCGTCTGATAATCGGGATCGTCCTGAAGTTCAGGGTGGAGAACCCTGATCGGTGGGTGGCCAAGGCGTGCGGCCAGTTCCCCGGCAGTTTCAAGGGTATAGGTCGCGGTTTCGATGCGATCGAGGATGGCAAGAATGCGCATGGTCTTCCTCCTGAAATGATGGTGTCGCGCTGCTCTCTGTCAGGGCGTTGACTGTGTGGCGAAATGCCAGGATTCGGCGGGTTTGAAATAAAGCGACGTATCTCTCAGCAGTGCCTCGTGGGAGAGG
>NZ_LHZA01000141.1 GCF_001580535.1 Acetobacter cerevisiae
CATCCGTGAATTTCCAAAAGGGCTCTCAACGTATTGGATCTGGTGCTTTTTTATCGGGGCGTTTTCTGTGTTCATCAGGGCAGAGGGACCTGATACCAGAATGAAAAGGTCAGTCGCCTTTTTGGGGGCCGTGCCCATTATTGGCAGCGGGGTGTTGATATGGTCGGAAACCATCCAGCACTCCACAAAAGTTTCCGAGTACGAATATTACCTTAAAAATCGTATCGAAGCGACGGGCGCAGCCACTGTGTATGCGTGCGGGGATAACCAGACTGTTCCTGCTTTGAAAGACAGATCCTATCGCGCATTGCGGTTAGCGATGTGGAAACAGTATGAGATTAACGTGCAGCCGGGACCAGATGCAGTTTGTGAGGCAGTAGCGTCCTTACCTTGGACGGACATTCAACTGATGCCGGACCATACCGCCGTTGTGCGGTTTCCGGCTGGAAAACTGGATACGACGTCGCCTTAAAGCGTAGTTTTTTGACGCTGACGCTGACGCTGACAGTGTGACGTGCGCAACGCAGCCGCTTTACTTTCCTGCGCAACGTTGCACAGGGCACTTAGGACTGTAAATTTTGAAAGGGAAAACCGAAAGTGGTGCCCGCTGGAGGATTCGAACCACCGGCCCCATCATTACGAATGACGTGCTCTACCAACTGAGCTAAGCGGGCATACTCACTTTCGAGGGGCTGAGTATCATAGCACTTCAGGAAACGCAACGGGGGAAGATGCGGAAATCAGAAGATATTTTGCACGCTGGCATGGTCCGTGCCACCCCCGCATGGCTGCAATCTTATGACATGACTATTACGCTCAGGATTTTTTCGTTCTAAGATCACTCTTATGAGCGTGTCGCAATTTACCGCCCTGATGCGTGAAGCCGTGATGCCTGTTCAGGATACATCGGTGGATAACACCCGGCACGTTCAGGTTCTTGAAGGTGTTATGGAGTGTCCGTGTTGCGGGCTTGTCCAGAAACTCCCCGAGCTAAAGCCCGGGACGCAGGCGCGTTGCCCGCGCTGTAACCAGTCGCTCGACCGGCGGAACAAGACTGCGCCGATTGCAACACCTCTGGCGTTCTGCATCACCTCGGCGGCCCTGTATGTGGCCATGCTGTTTTCCACCCTCATGATGCTCGATCTGTATGGGCGGCAGCGCACGGTGGATATTCTAACGGGGCCGATTGAACTCCTGCATGAAGGCTGGGGTGAAGTGGGTGTGCTGGTGGCTATTGCGACCATTCTGGCCCCCGGTATCGTCATTGCCATGATGGGCATGATCCTGACCGCGGCCCTCCGCCCCAGCCTGCCCGCCTGGGTGCCGCATCTGATGAAGTGGTATGAGGCGCTGCGCCCCTGGTCCATGGTGGAAGTGTATATTCTGGGCGTGTTTGTGGCCTACACCAAGCTGGTGGATCTGGCGTTTGTGGAGGTAGGAGCCGCCGTTTATCTGGTGGCCGGGCTGATGGTCTCCATGGCTGCGACAGACGCCACGCTGGATACGGAAATTATCTGGCGGCACCGCAAGATTGATTCTTTCATGCGCCCCATGCGTGGCCCCCGCGTGCCCCTTACTTTTGTGGCTGTGGGCGAGGATGATCCGCTGCTGCCTTCTGCCAACCGTGTCTCCTGCCTGTCCTGCGGGCTGGTGCTGGAGTTTGATCACCCGGTCCGCCCCACGGAGCCCTCCGGCTATTGCCCGCGTTGTGGGCACGTGGTGCGGCATCGCAAGGCTAACAGCATGAGCCGCACCGTGGCTCTGCTGGTTTCGGCTATTGTATTTTATCTGCCGGCCAATATTTACCCGGTTATGACCGTGATCCGCATGGGGGCCGGGACTGGCCATACCATTGTGGAAGGCGCAATAGAGCTGTGGGTGGATGGGATGATCCCGCTTTCCCTGCTTGTCATCTTTGCCAGTGTGACGGTGCCGGTGCTTAAGGTAATTGGCCTGTCTTACATGGTAGAGACCACGCGGCGGAAGTCGCACAGGCATCTGCCGTTCAGGTCCAAAGTGTATCGTATTATTGATATTATTGGCCGGTGGTCGATGATTGACGTATTTATGGTCTCTATTCTTGTCGCAATGGTGCGTTTCAACCATATGGCAAGTATTACAGCCAACGGTGGTATGGTGTGTTTTGCCGCTGTTGTGGTGCTGACAATTTTTGCGGTCCACACATTTGACCCGCGTCTGATGTGGGATGCCGCAGGTAAAAATGGTGATGCGGCTTATGCCCGCACCGCTGGCAGGGGTCGGCGGCGTGGTCACACGGCCGTGCAGGCCAGTGCGTATCAGGATAACATGGAGCCGGACAGGGCGTGAACGGACAGAATCATTATCAGTCACCCGACGAAAATGACAGCACAATGCCAGATGCTGTCGTGCGTCGTATCCGGTTTTCCATCATCTGGATTATTCCCGTCCTCTCAGTGCTGATTGCGGGTTTTCTGATCTGGAAGAGCTTTGCCAATAACGGGCCGGAAATCACCGTGGTGTTTGACACCGCCGATGGCCTGACAAGTGGCCAGACGCAGGTGAAGAACAAGGCCGTGGTGCTGGGCACGGTGGAAGGCATTTCTCTGACGGATGACCTGCGGCATGTGAACGTGCGCATTCGCATGAATGCCGGGTCCGGCCCCATGCTGACGGATAAAGCCCGCTTCTGGGTGGTGCGTCCGCGCATTAACGGCGCCAGCATCACCGGGCTCGAAACCCTGATGTCCGGCGCATATATTGCGTTTGACCCCGGTCTGGAAGGGAGTGACCCGACCACAGCCCAGCGCAAGACTGAATTCCGTGGTCTGGAAGCCCCTCCGGGTGTCCGGTCTGACCAGCCGGGACGGACTTATACCCTTATTACGCCCACCATCGGTTCTATCGGGCAGGGCGCGCCCGTCTTCTTCCGAGATGTGGATGTGGGGGAAGTGCTGGGTTACACCATGCCGCCGGGCGGTCGCGGGCCGATCCTCATCCAGCTTTTTGTGCGGGAGCCGTATGACCATTACCTGTATCCGGATACCCGGTTCTGGAACGTCTCCGGCGTGCAGGTTGGGTTTGGGGCCGGTGGGCTGAAGGTGCAGATGCAGTCTCTGCAGGCCCTGTTCTCCGGTGGCGTGGCCTTTGGCCTGCCGCGGGATAAGGACAGAACGCCGCACGATGAAGCCCCGGCGGATACCGTCTTCAAACTGTATGACAGTCAGGCAGACGCCGAGAGCGCTGGCTATCACGAGCGCGTGCCGCTGGCGACGTATGTGACGTCTTCCGTCAAGGGTCTGGCTCCGGGCAGTCAGGTCACCATGTTCGGGATTCAGATTGGCAGCGTGACCAGCGTGAAGCTGGATCTGGACCAGAAAGCCGGGCATCCGCGCGTGCGCATTGGCATGCAGATCCAGCCGGAGCGCGTGCTGGCTGCAAATGAAATTCGCCACGGTGCGCTGACAGACATGTTCAAGACGCTGGTGGCTAACGGTCTGCGCGCCTCGACCGACAGCGCCAGTCTGCTGACGGGCGAGACCATGATCTCGCTGAACTTTGTGAAGAACCCGCCGCCCGCCACCACAACTATGGAAGGGCCGACGCTGGTTATCCCCAGTCAGGCGGGGGGCATGAGCGGGATTATGGATTCCCTCTCAACCGTCGCAGCCCGTCTGGCCGATATGCCGTTTGAACAGATTGGGGTGAACGCCAACAACCTGCTGGCCAATGCGGACAAGACGTTGACCAGCCCGGATGTGAAGCAGTCGCTCTCCAGCCTGAAAGAGTCTCTGAAGAATCTTCAGGTCATGAGCACCCAGCTGCGGAGTGGGATGGGTCCGCTGATGCAACGTCTGCCGGAAATGACCAACCAGCTTGATCAGACCCTGCAGAATGCCAACCATCTGCTGGCGGGCTATGGCGGGAACAGTGATTTCCATCGCAATCTTCAGGCCATGGTCATCCAGCTTGGGCAGGCCGCGCGGTCTCTGCGGTTCCTGTCTGAATTCCTGACCAACCACCCCACTGCGCTGATATCGGGACGGTAAAGCATGACGCACTCTTCTTCCTCACGCCGCCTTCAGGCTCCTCTCCCCCGTCGTAGCCTGCTGCTGGGGGCTGCCGGACTGGGTGTGATGGCAACGACGCTCACGGCCTGCTCCAGCGGGGCGGGGCCGACGCTCTACACGCTCTCTGTCGTGCCGGGGCAGCCTGCGCCGGGTGGTCCGCGCTTTGTGGAGGTGCGTCAGCCCACCATTGCTTCCGGGCTGGATCGGGACCGTATTGTCACGGCAGACACCGGCTACAAGCTGACGGTTGCTGCCAATGATGCATGGGGTGACTCGCTGGCCGGGCAGATTAGCCGCGCCCTTGCGGGGGATCTGGCACAGCGCCTGCCGGGCACCAGCGTGTTTGCGGAAAATGATGCGGTCTCCACTGAGCCACAGGCCTATGTGGAGCTCTCTGTAACGCGGTTCTCTACCGGTCCGTCCGGTGCGGTGCAGATTGAGGCGGCGCTGTCCGTCAAGGCCGCGCAGGCGGGTGCCCCGGATACCAGCGGGCAGTTCTATATGCAGCGGGTGTTGGTGCAGGCGCCTGCGGTCTCCTCCGGCACGATGGCGATGGTGCAGGCCCTTAGTCAGCTTCTTGGCCAGCTGGCCGATCAGGCCGCAGCGCAACTGCGGATGATGCCGCCGGTGCCGGACGCCCAGATGACGGACGCCGGGGCTTCCGGTTCTGCGTCTCATCATCGGAAATAAAAACTGGGTCTTTTCCGCAAACTCCGGACAATAAAAAAGGCGGCCCCATTCCGGGCCGCCTTTTTTGGTCTCAGTTCAGCCTCAGGCTGAATCGGGGCCGAATTCCCGATCATGGTCGATCAGGGGAATGGGGTAGTCCCCGGTAAAGCAGGCATCACAATAGCGCTCACGGTAGGCACCGTGGCTTTCATGGCCCATGGCGCGGTAGAGACCTTCCAGCGAGATAAAGGCCAGACTATCCACACCAATCAGTTCCGCCATGGTGGCAAGGTCGTGCTGGGCGGCCAGCAGGTGGCTGCGCTCAGGCGTGTCGATGCCATAGAAGCAGGAATGCTTGGTGGGCGGGGAGGAGATGCGCATATGCACTTCCTTGGCCCCGGCAGCACGCACCATGTCCACAATCTTGCGGGAGGTCGTGCCACGAACAATGGAGTCGTCCACCAGAATCACCCGTTTGCCATCCAGCGCCGGGCGGTTGGTGGAGTGCTTCATCTTCACGCCCAGATTACGGATCTGGTCCGTGGGTTCAATGAAGGTACGGCCCACATAATGGTTG
Organism: Acetobacter cerevisiae; assembly: GCF_001580535.1. Lineage (GTDB taxonomy): Bacteria > Pseudomonadota > Alphaproteobacteria > Acetobacterales > Acetobacteraceae > Acetobacter > Acetobacter cerevisiae. The sequence goes on from NZ_LHZA01000141.1 coordinate 5,296, forward strand.
CGGATAATGCCCAGCTCGAACGGAATGCCGCTGGCTTCTGCATACCCCATGGCAGACGGCACGCCGGAGTCCGGCACCGGCACCACCACATCGGCGTCCACACCGCTTTCCTGCGCCAGTTCCTTACCGATCTGCTTACGCACGGCATAAACGGGCAGGCCTTCCAGCACGGAGTCCGGACGGGCGAAGTAGATATATTCAAACACGCAGAAATGCGGCTTGGTATCGCCAAACGGGCGCAGAGAGCGGATGCCGTTATCGTCGATAATGACCAGCTCGCCCGCTTCCACATCACGCACAAACTCAGCGCCGATAATGTCGAGGCCACAGGTTTCAGACGCCAGAACCCAGCTGCCTTCCTTGCCGTCTTCACCCGGCAGGCGGCCCAGCACCAGCGGACGCACACCCATGGGGTCACGCACGCCCATGAGGGCATCCTGAGAGAGCACCACCAGAGAATAGGCACCCGTTACGCGCTTGAGCGCGTCAATCAGGCGGTCTTCCACAGTCGCGTAGAGGGAGATGGCAATCAGGTGGACAAACACTTCCGTGTCCATGGTGGACTGGAAGAGGCAGCCGCGGCGGATGAGTTCCTGACGCAGGGAATCAGAATTGGTCAGGTTACCGTTATGGGCCACGGCCAGCCCGCCAAAGGCGAACTCGGCAAACAGCGGCTGCACGTTGCGCAGCAGCGTCGCGCCCGTCGTGGCGTAACGGTTATGGCCAATGGCGCGGTCCCCTTTCAGGGTCGCCATCACGCGCGGGTCATTAAACACATCGCCAACCAGTCCCAGTCCGCGGTGGGAATGGAAGCGGCCATCGTAGGAGACAATGCCGGCGGCTTCCTGCCCCCGGTGTTGGAGGGCGTGCAGGCCAAGGGCTGTCAGGGCGGCAGCATCTTTGGCGTTCCAGATACCAAAGACGGCGCATTCTTCATGCGGATGGTCGTCATCATGGCAGGAGGCACCCGCAGGTGCTTCAGGAAGTGTCGGGTGGGAGAGCATCGGTGCGCAGGGCCTCCGCAAGTAGCCGGCATAGGGCCGCAAGAGATCACAAGGTGGCGTCATGACCCGTGGAGAGATTCGGTGCAACCCCTTTCGCACTGAAAACCGGCAGGAATGGTTGGATATAGGCTGCGCCGAGACGAATATAAGGGGTCAGTCTCCCATTTGCTTCAAGGCTGGCCATATCTTCGGGCATCATGAACCACTGGGCGGCCATAAAAAGCAGCACAACAAGTAACCCGCCACGTATGACCCCAAAGCCACACCCCAGCGTGCGGTCCAGACCGCCCAGCGCCGTCAGATGCACCAGCCGGACGACAAAGGCAGAGAACAGGGTTGCGGCAATCAGCAGCCCAAGGAGCAGGATGACGAACGCGGCGACATGGGCGGCCAGAGGGTTGGACAGGTACGGGGTCGTCCACGGAATCAGCACTGGATAAAAACGGCAGGCCAGCAGAATGGCCAGAATCCAGCCGCCAAGGCCCAGCGCCTGCCGCGTAAAGCCGCGCCACAGACCATGCAGGGCGGAAACCCCCACAATTACAAGAGAAAGAATGTCGATGGCGGCCATGGGGGCAAACGTCTCTCAGGGGAGCTTGCTGGTGGAAATCCGCCAGGGGCGGACAGCTTTGCCGTTCAGTTTCTTGCGGTGCGGCGGTTGATTGAGGCGCAGGAAGAGGTCGCCCACCTCAATCCGGCGGAGCAGTTCGGTCCACACATCAGTGGGGTCAACCCCTTCTTCCGTCCAGATGGCTTCCAGACTGCGCATGAAGGCAGCACTTTCCCGGATAATATCAGAGTGGTTTTCGGCAATAAAAGCTGCCGTGCAGGCCGTGGCATGCTGCCCCATCGTCTGACCGAGCCGCTTGATGACAGTCCGGTCCTCTGACGCGGGGGCGGTCTCTGCGGTAGCCGCACGGGGTCCTGCCGGGGCAGACGGTTGCCCGGACGCAAGGGTGGGACGAGCTTTAGGATCGGACACGTGCGGCATTCTGTAATGATGGGCGGGACAGGGGAGGCTGGTCAACCGTCCTGCGGGGGATTGGGTGAGGCGTGGTCTGGCAAAGCCGCCTGTGTTGCTGGCTGCTCGGCCGGCCCTTGCACAAACAGCTCATCCTCGCCCGGTGTCATGGGGTAGGTGGAGGCCGCGACAATATGTGTGTTCACGCGCCGCAGGTCGCGCAGCAGGGTGAGCTGATACGTCACTTCTTCATCCTGTAGCGAGATGTCATGGCTCTCTGTGGGGGAGGAGGCGTCAGAGGTCTGTTTGCGCAGGCGCTCGAAATAGGCGGTGGTGGCTTCAATTTCCAGAGTGCGGAAAAAGTCCTTCTGCCCGTTTAGCGGATTAGGCATGCCACGCTCTGTGCCCAGCAGCACGGTGGCGCAGACATTCAGGTTGGTGGTCAGCTGGGTTGCCATAGTCAGCACCGGGGCCAGCAGGTCCTGCGAAAGGTGCAGGCGCTGGCGGGCCATTTTCTGCACCATGGGCACAAGGCTGCGCTCCACAATATCCTCAGCGTGCAGGAGCTGGGTTGTAAACGCCAGAATATCCTCAGCCCGATCCATTTCCCGCTGGTTGGCGGTCTCCGGGTCCAGTCCGGCCAGATAGGAGCGGATGGCGTTGCCCAGATCTTCCATGGCGTTACCCAGCGGGCGGGCGGCTCCGGCGCGGGCCGGGTCGGACGAGGTCAGGCCATCCCGCATGGCATGGAGCATGGAGGCCAGCAGGTCACACAGCCGCATGGCCTCCCGCGTGGCGCTGCCCACGGCAAGCTGAGGCGCTTTATCCAGCAGCAGCCGGTCCAGATAGAGCGGGGTGCCGGGCGTTTGCTGGGCTGTCTGCGGTGGGGTGGGGATCAGCCGCATCATCAGGCGGGCGTAGCTGTTGAGCAGCGGGATCATCAGCAGAGCCAGCAGGATGTTGAACAGCGTATGGAAATCCGCCACCTGACGGGCAGCATCCGGTTCTATCCGGGCGACGATCGCACTCAGCCAGGGCAGGCCAGGCAACAGCAGGCCAGCCCCCACCACGCGCACCAGCAGGTTGCCCATGGAAATGCGGCGGGCGGTCAGATCTGTCCGGCTGCCTTCTACCACGGGGTTGATGGACGTGCCGATATTGGCCCCCAGCACCAGTGCCAGTGCAGTTTCCACCGGAATGGTGCCGCTGGTGGCAAAGGTGGTGATAAGCATGACCGTGGCCACGGAGGAGTGGCTGATCCATGTAATCACTGCGCCCAGCAGCACGGCCGCCAGATCGTGCGAGCTCATGGCGCCGAGCACGGCTGTCAGTTCCGGCCTGTGTGTATAGGGGCCAAGCAGCACGAGGAACTGCCGCAGGGAGATGAGGATCAGCCCCAGACCGATGAAGACGCGCCCGGAATCCCGCCATGTGCCTTGCCCGCGTCGGAACAGCATGACGCCGGTCAGCACAAAAACAGGAGCAATCGCGGCGACATCAAAAGAGAGCAGCTGAACAATCAGCGTAGTGCCGACATTGGCTCCCAGCATGACAGCCAGTGCCGGGGCCAGTTCCAGCTGCCCACGGGCGGCCAGACCGGTAATCATCAACCCGGTTGCGGTGGAAGACTGGAGGACAGCGGTAATGCCAAGGCCGGTCAGGAAAGCCTGAAACCGGTTGCCCAGCATACGGGAGAGCAGGCTGTTCAGCCGTGCGCCACAGGCCCGCTGCACACCGGTCTGCACCATATGCACGCCCCACAGCAGCAGGGCGACGCTTCCGGCAAGATCAACAAGTGTCAGCAGTTCCAAGGTGGCAGTTCCCTTCTGGTGCAGAGGTCAGGACCGGGGTGCCCGGTTTACCCCTGACCAGAGAGGGGTGACAGACCCGGGCAGGTCTCAGATAGTGAAGTATTTCGCATGTTTGTTAAGGATAACAAGAGCGGAGGTGGATTGTTCCGGGTGGAGCTGATCCCCATCCGTAAGCGACACTCCAATCCGCTCTGCATCCAGTAACTTCAGGATCGGGTGCTGGTCTTCCAGCCGGGGGCAGGCCGGATAGCCGAAGGAATAGCGAGACCCGCGATAGCCCTGCTGGAGTAGCGTATCCATGTCCCGCGCATCATCCGCTGCAAAACCCAGTTCCGAGCGAATGCGCTTGTGGGTGTATTCCGCCATGGCTTCCGCCATCTCGACCGAGAGGCCGTGCAGGTAGAGATAATCCTGATAGCGGTTTTCTTCAAACCAGTCGCGCGCAATGTCGGACGCCTTCTGGCCTACCGTGACCACCTGCAAGCCGACGACATCACGCTCAGCGTCGTTGATATCGCGCACGAAGTCGGCGATGCACTCACCATCTTCACGCGGCTGGCGGGGCAGGGTGAAGCGGGCGGCTTCCGTCGTGCCATCTTCTTCAAACAGCACGAGGTCATTCCCGTCACCGGCGGCTTTCCAGTATCCATAGGAGGCCTGCGGGGACAGGATGTTTTCCTTGGCGGAAAGGTCCAGCATCCGGCGCAGAATGGGGCGCAGGTCCTGTTTGGCCCATTTCAGGAACTCATCCAGCGAGCGGCCCTGTTTCCGGAAGCCCCACTGGAACTGATACAGCGCGCGCTCATTCAGGAACGGCAGAATGGCTTCCGGCGTGGCGGTCAGCACGCGCGGGCCCCAGAAAGGCGGGGTCAGCCGGGGTTCATCCGCCGTTATCCGTTCGCGCCGGGCGCGGGCGGCTGCGGGGTCGATGGGCGTAAAGCCGCGTGTTTCTGCCTGCTCCGGCGCACGGGCGTTACGGCGCGTAGCCTTGCCCTCGCGCTTTTTGCCGACAGCGGCCAGATAATCGTCAAAGCCTTTCTGCGCGATCTGATCCATGAGGGTCAGGCCGTCAAACGCATCGCGCGCATAGGCCACGCGCCCGGTGGGAGCGTAGGCGGCTACGCAGTCTTCTTCCACGTAATTGCGGGTCAGGGCCGCACCGCCCAGCAACACCGGTACATCCAGCCCGGCGCGGGAAATCTCTTCCAGATTTTCGCGCATGATGACGGTGGATTTCACCAGCAGGCCGGACATGCCAATGGCATCGGCCTTTTCCGTGCGGGCGGCTTCAATCATGTCCGCTACCGGCACCTTGATGCCGAGATTAATCACGCGATAGCCGTTGTTGGTCAGGATGATATCAACCAGATTTTTGCCGATGTCATGCACGTCCCCTTTGACGGTGGCGAGCACCATGGTGCCGCGATGCTGGCCTTCGGTGCGCTCCATGTGGGGCTCCAGATGGGCCACGGCGGCTTTCATGGTCTCAGCCGATTGCAGCACGAACGGGAGCTGCATTTTGCCGGAGCCAAACAGCTCGCCCACCACCTTCATGCCATCCAGCAGAACGGTGTTGATGATTTCGAGCGGCGGCATTTTGGCCATCGCTTCATCAAGATCGATTTCCAGCCCCTTGCGGTCCCCGTCTACAATGCGGTCGCGCAGGCGTTCTTCCACGGTTTCTGCGCGTTTGCGCTTAACGGCTTCAGACGCTTTACGGTCGGCAAACAGGGCCAGCAGCTTTTGCAGCGGGTCATAATCTTCCGTCCGGCGGTCAAAGATCAGGTCTTCCGCAACCTTCACTTCTTCCGGGGCAATCATGTGCAGCGGGCGGATTTTGGATACATGCACAATGGCGGCGGTCATGCCAGCCTTTACAGCATGGTCGAGATAGACCGAGTTCAGCACCGCACGGGCCGCCGGGTTCAGCCCGAAGGAGATGTTGGACAGACCCAGCACAATCTGAATATCCGGGAAGGCCTCGCGGATCATGCGGATGCCTTCCAGCGTCCACTGGCCCAGCTTGCGGTCATCTTCAGCACCCGTGGCGATGGTGAAGGTCAGCGGGTCAATCATCAGGTCCGACTGCGGCAGACCGTATTTCTCGCAGGCAAACTCAACCAGACGCGTGGCAATGCGCAGCTTGTCTTCCGGACGGCGGGCCATGCCGACTTCATCAATCGTCAGCGCCACGACGGCCGCGCCAAACTTGCGGGCCAGACGCATGCGGTCCGTGGCCGGGCCTTCGCCATCTTCAAAGTTGATGGAGTTGATGATGGGCTTGCCGCCATGCAGCTTCAGGGCTGCTTCAATCACCGGGGTTTCGGTGGAATCAATCACCAGCGGTGCGTTGACGGAGGAGGTGAAGCGTTTGATGACTTCATCCATCTCTGCCCGCTCGTTCCGGCCGACAAAGGCGGTGCAGATGTCCAGCGCGTTGGAGCCTTCCTTGGCCTGCTCACGGCCGAGGGCCACGCAGCCATCCCAGTCATGGGCTTCCTGCAGTTCGCGCCATTTTTTGGAGCCGTTGGCGTTGCAGCGTTCGCCAATAGAGAAATAGGCGTTTTCCTGCCGCAGCGGCACCTGAGAATACAGGCTGGCAACAGACGGAACCCACACGGATTTTTTGGGCACAGGGGCCGGGCGATGCTGGCCGGTGCCTTCCGCACGGCGACGCAGCATGGCGTCGAGCGCTGCAATATGCGGGGTGGAAGTGCCACAGCAGCCGCCCACCATGTTCAGCCCATCTTCCACAATAAAGCGCTCGACCCATGTGGCCATGTCTTCAGGGGAGAGGGGGTAGCGGGTCTGTCCGTCCACCAGTTCCGGCAGGCCCGCGTTGGGCTGCACGGAAATCAGGCGCGGCCAGTTTTCAGACAGCCAGCGAACATGCTCCGCCATTTCCTGCGGGCCGGTAGCGCAGTTCAGGCCCATCAGGTCCACATCAAGGCTGTGGATGACGGTGGCCGCAGCAGCAATATCCGGGCCGACCAGCAGCGTGCCGGTGGTCTCGACCGTCACCTGCACAAAAATTGGCGTGGTTGTGCCCATTTCCGCGCGGGCGATTTTCATGCCGTTGACGGCTGCCTTGATCTGCAACGTGTCCTGACAAGTTTCAATCAGGATGGCGTCCACGCCGCCTTCAATCAGCCCGCGTCCCTGCTCGGCAAGAGCGGCTTCCAGCGTGTCATAATCCACATTGCCCAGAGACGGCAGCTTGGTGCCCGGCCCGACGGAGCCCACCACATAGCGGGTGCGGCCATCGGCAAAGCTTTCCGCAGCTTCCCGCGCCAGAATGGCGGAGTTGCGGTTGATCTCACGTGTCTTGTCAGCCAGATCAAATTCGCTCAGAGTGATCGGAGAGCCACCAAACGTGTTGGTTTCCACCATGTCTGCCCCGGCTTCATAATAGCCACGGTGGATTTCCCGGATCAGTTCAGGGCGCGAGAGTGTCAGGATTTCCGTGCAGTTTTCCTGCCCCCAGTAATCCCGTTTCAGATCCAGATCGAGCATCTGGATGCGTGAACCCATCCCTCCGTCACACAGCAGGACCTGATTGCGCAGAGCATCGAGAAGCGGAAGACGAGAAGACATGGCACCCATAAATCACAAAAAACGGGAAGAAGAGCCTCGGTCGGACGCCGGTCCGGAGGGTAGAGTGTTATTCCAGAGAGCGGCATCTGTGTCTACCAGTCCTCTGCTCTGGAAAGGGCCGGAGGACCGGCGCATACGGTTGCAACTCGTGTCCGTGGAGGACGTGGAGGGACAGGCACAGTCCGGCAGTCTGGCGGTCTTTCTTGGTGTTCAGCCCTCCACAGCGCAGCAGGCCGGATGGGGTGCTGTGCGGACATGGAGCCTGCCGACCCACGGTGCAGACCATGGGGGCAGCTGTGCCTGCTGTCAGGGAGGCGGGCAGCTGGGACGCTTTCTGATCAGCCTGATTCAGGAGCGGGCGCGCGGGAAATGTGTTTTTTTTCAGACGCTTTGCCTGATTTGTCTCCCGCAGGACAGGGCGGGTTTGATGCAGGCGCTCCAGTCTGACCCCTTGGTTTTTTCTCTTTATGGGCTGGAGGCAGTTTCCAGCCGTTTTTCCTGTCTTTGTTGAAAAAATAACACAGGATGGCGGGATGAAGACCGAGAAACACTTTGAGGTCGTCCCCACACCCTGTCATAAGGGCTTTTGTCCGGGAGCTGGCGATCTAAGGCGTTCGGACCGCGTATTAAGGTTTTGCCAAAAGGGTTGTTCGTGAACCAGACTGATCATGTGCCTGATGTTTCTGGCCCTTCTTCTGAACCAGGCCATGAGAGTGCCTCCCGCCTGAGCCCAGCTATCATTCGCCTCCGATCGTTCTGATGTTTCGTGATGGCTCAGCGGCCGTCGTGGGGGGCGCTGAGCTCGATAAAGGTATCGTCTGGCTGCGTACTCTGCTGAAAGATGACGCTCAGTATTCTGCAGATTTTCCCGTCCCTCATTGTCATGCAGGTCATTGACCGGGTGGTGAGTTACAAGTCCATGTCCACGCTGATTTCGATCAGTGGAATTATTGTCGTTTTTTCAGTCTATGAGGCGCTCCTGTCCTACGCGCGGCGGGAACTCTCCATGGTGCTGACAACCCGTGTTGATTCCCGTATTTCCCTACATGTTTTCAGCCGTCTGGTTTCTTTGCCACTGGAGTATTTTGAACGTCAGCAGGCGGGTAATATCCTTGGTCGCGTAATGGCTATTTATAAAGTCCGCGATTTTCTGACCGGCAAACTTATGTCGACCTTTCTGGATCTGTTTACGCTCGTCGCCATCCTGCCGTTCTTGTTCTATCTTAGCTCGACCCTCGCGTGGATGACAGTTGCTGCCGCTGGCTGTATTGGCCTGACCGTCATGATCTTCATGGGGCCAGTTGCGCATGGCATGGGGGTGCAGATGCAGGCCGAGCGTGAGCGCGGGGCGATTTTATATGAGACGGTTGCTGGAATCCGGACCTTGAAGACGCTGGCGCTGGAAAATATGCGTAAGCAGGTCCGGGGTGAAGCAACTGCTCTTGTGATTCGCTGGAAACTGGTGGTCAGGAGGATGTCTAACTGGTCACAAACTCTGGTGATGCCTCTCGATCTGTTTATTAACGGCGGTATTATTCTGATCGGGGCCTATCTGGTGCTGGTTAGTCCATTGGCTGTCGATGGCCTCGTAGCGTTCATGATGCTGGGGGTGCAGCGCCACCGGTTGGTTTTGCAAAGCTTCTGGACGATTTTAATGAAGTGACGACGTCTTTGAGTGAAGCTGCTTCTGTGCTGAATTAGCCGACAGAAACCAAGGCATTAACAACCGGTATGAGACCTCAGATCAAAGGGACTCTGTCGTTTGGGATGGATTTCATCTATCCGGGTTCGACTTCCAAAGCTCTGAATGGTGTGAATTGTGAGGTACCTGCGGGGAACATGCTTGAACTGGTTGGGCAAAGTGGTTCCGGGAAGTCCACCATCGCCCGACTGCTTCAGAGGGTTATTTGATCGTACACCGGCTACTTGAAGCTGGACAGGATTGACCTGCGGGAAATTAACCTCACGCATCTGTGGCGTTCTTGCGGTGTGGTTCTGCAAGATAATTTCCTGTTCCATGGTAACATTCGTGACAATATTACGGCGGGCCGCCCCGGTTATACGATTGATGACGTCGGGCGTGCTGCTGTTTGGCTATGCCAAAGAATTCATTGAAGGTATGCCCGCTGGCTATGAGACCCTCATTGAAGAAGGACCTGCTAATACTTCTGGTGGTCACCGTCTGGCGATTGCGCGTGACGTGATTACTGATCCCAAGTTGATGATTCTGGATGCCCCGTCATGCCACGGAGCAGACCCATCCGGGCGCGCGGGAATTCGACCTGGGGCTGGTGCGGGCCGATGCTGTGGCAAAAGCGGCCACCACGCTCAAAACGCTTGGGTTTGAGCCGGATATCATCATCGGCCATCATGGCTGGGGTGAACTCCTGAATATTCAGGACGTGTTCCCCGGCGTGCCGGTGCTGGGCTATTTTGAATTCTACTATCATACAGGGCCGGGCTTCGATATCGGGTTTGACCCGGAATTTCCCGTAAATCCTGCCATGATGCCGCTGGTGCGGGCTAAAAACGCCATCAACCTGCAGGCGCTGACGTCACCCGGTTACGGGCAAACCCCCACGGAATTCCAGAAGGGGGCTTACCCGGACTGGGCGCAGCACAAAATTACTGTGCTGCGGGAAGGGGTGGATCTGGACCTGTGCTGCCCGGACCCCACGGCGCATCGCCGGAAATTCAGCATCAAGGACGTGCATGTTTCTCCTAAAGAGAAGCTGATTACTTATGTCTCGCGGGATCTGGAGCCGTATCGCGGCTTCCATGTCTTCATGCGGGCCTTGCCGCGCATCCTTAAGGAACAGCCTGATGCCCGCGTGATCATGGTCGGGGGGGATGGCGTTAGCTATGGCGCACGCCTGCCGTCTGGCACATGGCGGGAGAAGATGCTGGCAGAACTGGCCGGGCAGCTTGATCTTTCGCGTGTCCATTTTGTGGGCAAGGTTGCCTATGAGGACTTTCTGCGGTTGCTCCAGCGGTCTGATACGCATGTCTATCTGACCTATCCGTTCGTCGCCTCCTGGTCTCTGCGTGAAGCCATGGCGGCCGGGTGCGCCATTGTGGGCAGCTCTACAGCACCGGTTGAAGAATTTCTTGAAGATGGCGTGACGGGGCGTCTGGTGCCGTTTACAGAGCCGGACCGAATTGCTGAGGGTGTTCTGGAACTGCTGAACGATACCCGCACGGCGAAAAAGATGCGGCAGGCGGCACGGGCTGAGGCCGAGCAGACGCTGTGCATGAAAGTCTATCTGGCACAGTATGAAGCGCTGATCGCCGAGCTGATTGCGGCACATAAACCTGCCTCTGTGCAGCAGGATGCGGCTGTTCAGAGTAAACCGCCCCGCAAAGCCAAAGCTGCCTCCCGCACGGCAAGCAGTAAGGCCAAAGTAGCCGCCGCTAAGGTGGTGGAGTCTGCACCGGTTAAAAAGGCTGGTCGGTCTGCGGTAAAAGCACGGCAGTCTGAGGCCCGCAAAGCGGCTTCCACAAAAGACGCTGATGCGAAAAAGTCAGTTCCTGCACAGGCCAAGGTGAGCCGTGTCAGTAAGCGTTCCGCTGAGCGTGTCAGCCCAACAGAAACGCGTGCACCAAAGGCCGCTAAAGTAGCTCCTGCCCGTGCAGTGCGAACGGGCGGTCGCAAGAAAAAGGCGGATCTGGTTTCGTCCTGATCCGCCGCGTTCCCCCTCAGCCTGTTCAGGCGTGAGGCGGGACCGACTGGTTCACATGGTTGGCCAGCTCGATAATCATCTTGCGCATCAGCGCGGCAATGGCGGCGTCAGTGCTGACATCCCCGGTTTCAGACAGATGTACTCGGTCCCGGATCAGCGGTTTGTTCGGGTCCTGTGGCAGGACAGCCCAGTTGGCGTCCATTACGGCTGAGCCGTTGGCATCCACATCCAGACGCGAAATATTCACCTGCACACGCAGCGTTGCGGCATCGGCCAGCGGCTGGTCGGTAATCAGCTCATTGGGGTGAGAGACGGCAATCTGGTTGGTAATCAGATCCGTAATGCCCAGAGACAGCCGCGTAGCCCAGCGGGATTTGGGGCTGCGCACAATTTCTTCCCCGTTCCGCAGCACGATATCCTGCGAATCCAGATAATCCGGAATGACCGTGCGGCTGATTTCAATCGTGGTGGCACGGGCGGACAGATGCGGCTGCCGTGCGTCCTGATCAGACGGCATCCCCAGCGTGTAAAGCCGCAGCGGCGGGGAAGCGCAGGAGGTCAGCAGCGTGCAGCCGGAAAGCAGGGCCACGCAGGAGAGGCGACGCAGGGTGAGCATCATGGACGGCGTCCCATCAGCAGGAGTTGCGGGTTGCGTTCAACATCGCTGGAGAACCCGCGCAGAGAGGCCGCAGCCGCGGCAATATCGCGCAGGGCGGCGTCCAGATTGGCACGGTCAATGGAACGCGGGGAAAGAATGGTCTGGAGCGTATCCAGCGTCTTGGTGGCGGAGACCAGAGTGGTATGCACATCCGCACCCCGGTTGGTCAGCTGCTCCGTACTGGTTTGCAGCAGCTTGTCCATTTTCAGCAGCGTAACATCCAGCTTGGCCTGAAGGTCCCGAATGGCGTCAGTCGCGGCCTGCACAGTGTCATGCGAGCGATCCGTGGTGACTTTTACACTGGCAATCAGCGGCGGCAGGTCCGTGTTCATCTTGTCGCTCAGTGTCCGGATGGACAGGAGCGTCGCATCGGCGTGGCTGGCAATATCCTTTACCGGCAGGTCGCTCAGCGTATCTTTCAGCTTTTCCATGGTGGACAGGCGGGCGGGGATTTCCAGCTCACCTGTAATGCGCGGATGCAGAATGGCGGGTGTGGATTTGTCAAAATCCAGCTCGATATTGGACTGCCCGGTCACAAAGCTCTGCAGATTGAGTTCCGCCCGCAGGCCGTTGGCAATCATCTCCTGCATGCTGACCTTGGTGCCACCCGGCACGTCGCGCACGATATGGATCTGGTCCGGCTCCAGCGTGAGCTCAACCGGGATGTAGGCCTTGCGGTCCAGCGGGTCAAAACGCAGGGTAATGCTTTTGACAGACCCCACCTTAACACCCCGGAAATTGACAGGCGCCCCCACAGCCAGACCGGTAATGGAGTTCTGGAACACTACCACAGCCTCGCGCGAGGGCGCGAAGAAGCGCATGTGCCCAAACAGCATGATCACGGCCAGCGCCAGCGCGCCACCACCCAGAACAAATGCTCCGATCAGGGTTTTACGGTTTGTGCTTTCAGCCATGAACGTTCAGCCCTTCGTCTCATCCGTCGGGGAAATCTCCGCCTGACGGTTCATAAAAGCCATTACTTCCGGAATGGTGCAGTGGTCCCGCAAATCTCGGGGGGCCCCGCGTGCAATGGGTGTGTGGGTTTTGGCATCCAGAAAAATGCCGTCATCTGCAATGGCGAACAGGCTTGGCAGTTCGTGGCTGACAATCACAATGGTCGCCCCCAGCCCATCCCGCAGGGTCAGGATCAGATCATCCAGCCGGGCGGAGGTAATGGGGTCGAGCCCGGCGGAGGGTTCGTCAAAAAACAGAATATCCGGGTCCAGAGCAATGGCGCGGGCAAGGCCGGCCCGTTTGCGCATACCGCCGGAAATTTCAGAGGGCATCAGGTCAATCGCCTGTTCCATGCCCACAAAGCCCAGCTTGAGCTCCACCAGACGGCGGATGACATCCGGCGGCAGGGGCGTGAACATTTCCATCGGCAGAGCGACATTTTCGCCCACCGTCATGGAGCTCCACAGGGCCGCACTCTGGAACAGCACGCCAAAGCGATGGTTGATTTCCGTGCGGCGCTTGTCGTTCTGCGCCCAGTAATCTTCCTGCCCGACCAGAATCTGCCCGGCCGTGGGGCGCAAAAGGCCGATCATGCTTTTCAGCAGGGTGCTTTTCCCGCAGCCGGAACCGCCCATGACGGCAAAGATCGAACCGCGTTTAAGGTCGAAGGAGACATTCTGCTGTATCACCTTGGGGCCAAAGGACAGGCCCAGATCCCGCACTGAGATAATGGTGTCTGCTGCGTTCATGTTCAGATCCCCAGCACGGTGGCCATGACGGCGAAGATGGCATCCATGGCGATGACGCCCACAATGCCAATCACCACGGCCCGCGTTGCGGCAATCCCCACATCCGCCGCACTCCGTCCGGCCCGCAGGCCCACCCGGCAGGCAGCCAGCGCAATAAAGCTGGCGAAGAAGAAGGATTTGACGAAGCCGAACACAAACTCAGTCAGGGAAACACCCTCAAAAGTGGTGTTCAGATAGCCGAGGGGAGAGATGTCCATCATGCTGACGGACACGACAAACCCGCCGAAAATCGCAATGAGCGTGCCGTAGATATACAGCAGCGGCATCATCAGCCCGAGGGAGAGAATGGAAGGCAGCAGGATGTAGCTGGACACCGGAATGCCAAACACCTGCAGGGCGTCAATTTCCTCATTCCCCAGCATGGTCGAAATGCGCGCGGCATAGGCCCCGCCGGTGCGGCCGGCCATGACAATGGCGGTCATGATGGCGGAAATTTCGCGCGCGCAGGCAATGCCCACCAGATTGGCGACGTAGATTTCCGCTGCAAAACGCCGCAGTTCTACCAGCCCGACAAACGCCAGAATGGCGCCAACCAGAAAATTTACCACGCCCACAATCAGCAGGGCGGAGGGGCCGGCATTCCAGATATCGGTGGCCAGATCCTTCAGGCGCATCCCGCTTTTGCCCGTCAGGGTTTTGCACGCACCCTGTGCCGTTTCCAGCGCCAGTTCCGTCACCGTGCCGGTTTCATTCAGCACATTGAGGCTTTTCTCGCCCACGCGCTCCAGCAGAGGAGGCTTCTTGCGGTCTGCGGCCTTATTGGGGGCAGGGGCGTCCGGCAGCAGGGCCAGCAGGCGCTGGGCGGAAGCGGGCAGGCCGTGCGGGTCAAACTGCAACCCGGCATGGCTTGCGGCTTGCTTCACATCCCACAGGAAGGCAATGAAGGCGGAATCCCACCCGCTCACGCCCTGACTGTCAAACGTCAGGGTGCCGTGGCTCTGCGCCTGTGCCAGCCCGTCAGGCGGGAAGGGGGCCATGCCGCCATCCTGCACGCTCCACGAGCCCCGCAGCACTAGGCGAGGGGCAGAGGAGTCCCCTTCCAGCGTCCAGACAGGTTTTTCAGGCGTTTGCGCTGGATGCGGAGGGGCTGCGTGGGGGTGAGGATCAGTCATGATGTGTGGCGACATTAGGGCACGGTCTCCGGGCTGACCAGCCCTGCCCGGGGGTGTGGCGGCCATGTTCTCAGGGAAGAGCTTACAGGGGTGTGGTATAAGGCGGCCCGGGGCGCAGCGGGCCAGCCATTGCGGCGGGGCAGCGGGTCCGCTAGATGCAGCCATGCTTTACCGGTGTTCTGGCCGGGTTTCTGAATTTTACGACGGGAGTTCTTCATGCGACGCAGACGCGGCCGCCCGCTGGATGGCTGGCTGGTGATCGACAAGCCTTCCGGTGTGACATCCACCCAGATGGTGGGTCGGGCCAAACGGATTTTTGATGCGCAGAAAGTCGGGCACGGCGGCACGCTGGACCCGCTGGCGACCGGCCTTCTGCCGCTGGCCTTTGGTGCAGCCACCAAAACTGTGCCGTACATTATGGACGGCACCAAAATCTACCGCTTTACGCTCAGGCTGGGGGAAGCGCGGGACAGTGACGATGCCGATGGCAACGTGACGGAAGTGTCTGACGTGCGCCCGACGGATGATGAGCTGCGTGCAGCTCTCCCGGCCCTGACGGGGGACATCATGCAGGTCCCGCCCGTGTTCTCCGCACTGAAGGTGGCCGGGGAGCGCTCCTATGACATGGCGCGTGAAGGTCGGGCGCCGGAACTGCCGCCTCGCCCGGCACGGGTGGACCGGTTTGAGCTGATTGAACGGCCCGATGCGGATACTGCGATCTTTGAGGTCGAATCCGGCAAGGGCGTGTACATGCGCGCGCTGGCGCGTGATGTGGCGCTGGCCTGCGGCACTGTGGGCCATATAACCGCGCTGCGCCGCCTGCGCGTGGGGCCTTTTACAGAGGCCGATGCGATTGTTCTGGACAAAATTGTCCTAAACGACGACAACCCCCATGCCTCACCGGAACTGCTGCGTCCGGTCTCGACCGCGCTGGCCGACATCCCGGCGGTGGCCCTGACCAAAGACGAAGCAGTGTCCTTGTTGCACGGACAGGCGCTCAGCCTTGTCGATCTGATGGATCGTCTCCCTCAGATTGATAATGAGGACGCACCCATCCGGGCCATGGAAGGGGGGCGCGTACTGGGCCTTTGCCGTCGTGAAGACGGCTTCCTGCGTCCTGTGCGGATTCTCTAGAACCTTCTTTGTACGGAGACAGTGATGTCGATTACCGCAGAACGCCGCACGGCAGTTATCAGTGAATACCAGACGACCCCCACAGACACGGGGTCACCGGAAGTTCAGGTCGCAATTCTGACCGAGCGCATTGTTAACCTGACCGAGCACCTGAAGACCCACGCGAAGGATTTCCATTCCCGCCGTGGTCTGCTGATCCTCGTTGGTCGTCGTCGCAGCCTGCTCGACTACCTGCGTCGTAAGAGCCAGAGCCGCTACGAAACGCTGATCGGTCGTCTCGGCCTGCGTCGCTAAGACCAGAGTTGAAGGCGTGAAGGGTGCGGTTGCCGGGTGATGCCGCAAGCCGCACCCTTTCCCTTTTTCGGGCTATTGTGTGATGATAGCCCTGCGCGCGGAGGCCATGCTGGTCCTCGCGTCTGAATAATAATGGCCACAGGTCTGAGTGCGGGATCATGATCCCGGCGGGCCACGGCGTTTCCGACCACATGGCGCCTGGGTGGTTTTGCCACCAGTCACCATGCCGTCCGAGGCGCTGTCCGCTCCTTCGGTTCTCCCCCCGCCTGTTCGTGTGGCCTTGAGTAAAATGTAAGGCAGAACTGTATGTTCAATTACTACCGTAAAGAAATCGAATGGGGCGGTCGTCCGCTGGTGCTGGAAACGGGCAAGATTGCTCGCCAGGCCGATGGCGCCGTGGTTGTCACCTATGGTGAGACCGTTGTGCTGTGTACCGCTGTCGGTGCAAAATCAGTCAAGCCGGGTCAGGATTTCTTTCCGCTGACCGTCAACTATCAGGAAAAAGCCTACGCTGCGGGTAAAATCCCCGGTGGCTTCTTCAAGCGTGAAGGGCGTCCGTCCGAGAACGAAACCCTCGTATCTCGTCTGATCGACCGCCCGCTGCGCCCGCTGTTCCCGGAAGGGTTCCGCAACGAGGTGCAGGTCATTGCCACCGTGCTGACGCACGATATGGAAAATGATCCGTCCATCCCGGCTCTGATCGGCTGTTCCGCAGCCCTGACGCTGTCCGGCATCCCCTTCTTCGGCCCGGTTGGCGCTGCGCGCGTTGGCTTTAAGGATGGTGCGTTCATCCTGAACCCGACCCTTGAGCAGATGGCTGAAGCGGATCTGGATCTGGTCGTCGCCGGCACGGAAGAAGGCGTGCTGATGGTCGAATCCGAAGCGTCTGAACTGTCTGAAGACGTGATGCTGGATGCCGTGACCTTTGGTCATGCTGCCTTCCAGCCGGTGATCGAAGCCATCATCTCTCTGGCTGAACACGCTGCAAAAGCACCGTGGGACCTGCCGGAAGTTTCCAAGGAAGCGCAGAAGCTCCGCACCCGCATCGACAAAGTGGGCCGCAAGCTGATTGCTGACGCTTACAAGGAAAAGAAGAAGCCGGCACGTTACGAAAAGATCGGTGCCGCCAAGGAAGCGATTCTGGCCAAGCTGGCTGAAGAAGAGCTGGACGTGGATGCCGCCAAGCCGATGCTGAAGGATCTGGAAGCCGACGTGGTTCGTACGTCTGTGCTGAAAACCGGCATGCGTATCGACGGCCGTGATCTGGTCACGGTGCGTCCGATTGTGTCTGAAGTCGGCATTCTGCCGCGTGCACATGGCTCTTCCCTGTTCACGCGTGGTGAAACGCAGGCGCTGGTTGTGACCACGCTGGGCACCGGGCAGGATGAGCAGGTGATTGATGCGCTGCAGGGCGAATATCGCACCAACTTCATGCTGCACTACAACTTCCCTCCCTTCTCTGTGGGTGAGTGCGGTCGTATTGGCTCCCCGGGCCGTCGTGAAATCGGGCATGGCAAGCTGGCATGGCGCGCTATCCACCCGCTGCTGCCCAGCCGTCAGGAATTCCCGTATACGCTGCGCGTGGTGTCTGAAATCACGGAAAGCAACGGCTCTTCCTCCATGGCGACCGTCTGCGGGTCCTCTCTGGCTCTGATGGACGCTGGTGTGCCGTTGAAGCGCCCGGTGGCCGGTATTGCCATGGGTCTGATCAAGGAAGGCGAAGACTTCGCCGTTCTGTCCGACATTCTGGGTGATGAAGATCACCTCGGCGACATGGACTTCAAGGTCGCTGGCACCGAACAGGGCGTGACCGCTCTGCAGATGGATATCAAGATTACGTCCATCACGCCGGAAATCATGAAGATCGCTCTGGGTCAGGCCCGCAATGGCCGCCTGCACATTCTGGGTGAAATGAGCAAGGCGCTGACGGAAGGCCGCACAGACGTGTCCTCCACAGCTCCGAAAATCACCACCCTGACCGTGCCGCGCGAAAAAATCCGCGATGTGATCGGCTCTGGCGGTAAAGTTATTCGTGAGATTGTTGAATACTCCGGTGCGAAGGTCGATATCGGAGATGATGGCACCATCACCATCGCTGCAATGTCTGACGATCAGGCTCAGAAAGCCATTGATCGCATCAACGGCATTGTGGCTGAGCCGGAACTGGGCCGCGTTTACAACGGTAAGGTTGTTAAAACGGCTGACTTCGGCGCGTTCGTGAACTTCATGGGCGCACGTGACGGTCTGGTTCACATTTCCGAACTCACGCAGGGTCGCGTTGGCAAGACGACTGACGTTGTCAAGCAGGGTGACGAAGTGAAGGTGAAAGTGATCGGGTTTGACGACCGCGGCAAAGTTAAGCTGTCCATGCGCGTTGTTGACCAGGAAACCGGTGCTGACATCACGGAAACCGTGGGCGCCAAGCCTGCGCGGGCTCCGCGTCGGGATGCTGAATAAGATCGGCGCTTGCCAGACAACACGATAGGACAGATATGAAGGCGATCAACGCAGTTCGCATGGGGGGCGTGGACGTCCTGCCGCTGGTAGAAGGCGGCAAGGGGGTTTCCGTTTCAACAGGCGTTTCAGCCGGGGCTTGGGCTGCAGCGGGCGGGGCCGGTACGGTCTCCATTGTTAATGCGGACAGTTACGATGCAGCCGGAAACCCGGTCCCGCAGATCTATCACGGCCGGACCCGTCGGGACCGGCATGAAGAGCTGGTGGACTACGCCATTCGTGGCGGCATTGCGCAGGCTCAGATTGCGCATGACATCGCGGGTGGCCGTGGGCGTATCCACGCTAATATTCTGTGGGAAATGGGGTCTGCGGAACGCGTGATCAGAGGTGTTCTGGATGGGGCCAAAGGCCTGATCCAGGGTGTGACCTGTGGCGCGGGTATGCCGTACCGGCTTTCTGACATTGCTGTGGAATATGGGGTTTACTATTACCCCATCGTCTCTTCCGCACGGGCGTTCAATGCTCTGTGGAAGCGCGCCTACAGCAAGACGTCCGACCTGCTGGGCGGCGTGGTCTATGAAGATCCCTGGCGGGCTGGCGGTCATAACGGTCTGTCCAACACGGAAAATCCGCTACAGCCGGAAGACCCGTACCCCCGCGTGGCGGCTCTGCGCAAACTCATGCGCAGCTTCGGGCTGGATGAAACCCCCATCATCATGGCGGGTGGCGTCTGGTGTCTGGAAGAATGGGAAGACTGGATTGGGAACCCGGAACTGGGGCCGATTGTGTTCCAGTTCGGCACGCGTCCGCTGCTGACGCAGGAAAGCCCGATCCCGCAGGCGTGGAAAGACCGGCTGCTCACCCTGAAAAAGGGTGACGTCTATCTCAACCGCTTCTCCCCGACCGGCTTTTACTCCTCTGCCGTGAACAACAGCTTCCTGCAGGAACTGCGCGGGCGTTCAGAGCGGCAGGTGGCGTTCTCACCGGAAGCGCTGGGTGCTCATACCGCGTCTTATGGCGTGGGTGCGCGTAAGCGCGAAGTGTTTGTGACGGAGGAAGATCTCCAGCGCATTCACGGCTGGGAGGCTCAGGGCTTTACGGAAGCCATGCGCACCCCGGATTCCACGCTGATTTTTGTAACGCCTGACCGGGCGCGGGAAATCATCGCGGATCAGGTTGCGTGCATGGGCTGTCTGTCCGAGTGCAAATTCTCCAACTGGAGCCAGCGCGCGCCGGATTACAGCAACGGGCACAAGGCGGATCCGCGGTCCTTCTGTATTCAGAAAACGCTTCAGGCTGCGGCACATGCCAGCGGGCCGGATGCGGCGGATGTTCTGGACCATAATCTGATGTTTGGCGGCACCAATGCGTGGCGCTTTGCAACAGACCCGTTCTACGCCAACGGCTTTGTGCCAACGGTGGCACAGCTCATCGAACGGATTATGAGCGGGCGTTAAATCCCGTTTTCCCGGTTCCGAGTGCTTACAAAAAGGCCCGTCAGAGACACACTCTGGCGGGCCTTTTTCGCATCCGGCTTGCCCGAAGGCGGCGTGCGTTACCGGCGGGACCGGGCAATCTTCTGGTCGGTCTTATACTGGCTGAGCGCGTAGACGGACCAGATGGCCGCTGGAATCCAGCCAATAACCGTAATCTGCAGGATCAGGCAGATGATGCCGGCAAAAGGCCGCCCGATGGTGAAGAACTGAAGCCAGGGCAGCAGCAGGGCAAGAAGAAGGCGCATAAAAATCTCCTGTAGGCAGTATAAAAGCCAGTCAAAGGCAGGATGACGGGGCCGCAGGCGGAAAACAAGCCCGGAGCGCGGCCCTAGGTGCCTCGGCCTTTGTGTGCTAGAAGAAAAACACAGGGGAAACAGCCTGTTTGCCCTCAAGTAATTCTAAGGCGTGCCCCGCGTTTGGGCAGGGTGCGCGGCCATGACAAGACGGATGGACCTTGACCGAGATTTCTGACCAGCCGGGATCGCCGGTACCTTCTGACCTTCTCCCCGTCACCATTGAGGAGGAAATGCGTTCCTCCTACCTCGCGTATGCGATGTCGGTGATTGTCAGCCGCGCCTTGCCGGATGTGCGTGATGGTCTGAAACCCGTGCATCGGCGCATTTTGTATGCCATGCACGAAAGCGGCTTTACGCACGATAAAGCCTATCGCAAATCGGCCCGTGCGGTCGGTGAAGTGATGGGTAAATACCATCCGCATGGTGACGCCTCTATTTATGACGCCATGGTGCGTATGGCGCAGTCCTGGTCCATGCGCGTCAAGCTGATTGACGGGCAGGGGAACTTTGGCTCCGTCGACGGGGACAGCCCGGCGGCCATGCGTTATACGGAAGCGCGTCTGGCCAAGGCCGCGACCTTCCTGCTGAATGACATTGACCGTGACACGGTCGATTTCCAGCCGAACTATGATGAAAGCGAGCATGAGCCAACGGTTCTGCCCGCCGCTTTCCCTAACCTGCTCATCAACGGCGCCACCGGTATCGCCGTGGGTATGGCCACCAACATTCCGCCGCATAACCCGTCGGAAGTGATTGATGCCACGCTCGCGCTGATCGAAAAGCCCGAGATGGAGCTTGAAGAGCTGATGGAGCACGTGCCGGGACCGGACTTCCCGACCGGCGGCATCATTCTGGGGCGCGCCGGGATTCGCAGCGCGTTCGCCACGGGCCGTGGTGCGGTCATTATCCGCGCCCGTGCCGAGGTTGAGGAAATCCGTAAGGACCGCAAAGCCATTGTGGTGACGGAAATCCCGTATCAGGTGAACAAGGCCACCCTGCAGGAGCGCATTGCCGATCTGGTGCGCAACAAGCAGATTGAAGGCATTTCCGACATCCGCGATGAATCTGACCGCTCCGGGATGCGTGTGGTCATTGAAATCAAGCGTGATGCCACGCCGGAAGTGGTGCTGAACCAGCTTTATCGCTTCACCCAGCTCCAGACCTCCTTTGGTGTGAACATGCTGGCGCTGGATGGCGGCAAGCCGCGCCTGATGGGCCTGAAGGATGTTCTTGAGGCGTTTATCGCCTTCCGTGAAGAAGTCATTCTGCGCCGCTCCCGCTTTGAACTGAACAAGGCGCGGGATCGCGGGCATATCCTCGTCGGTCTGGTGATTGCGGTCGCCAATATTGATGCGGTGATTGCACTGATCCGTGCTGCCCCGGATGCCGCCACGGCGCGTGAATCGCTAATGGCAGCAAGCTGGGATGCCGGCGATGTCGCGCCGCTGCTCGCGCTGATTCATGATGACGGCAACCAGATTATTGATGGTAAAGTCCGCCTGACGGAAGCGCAGGCCCGCGGTATTCTGGAATTGCGCCTGCAGCGCCTGACCGGGCTTGAGCGTGACAAGATTCAGGGCGAACTGTCTGACGTTGCTGTCCGCATCAATGAACTGCTGGAAATCATCGGTAGCCACATCCGCCGTATGGAAGTGCTGCGTGAGGAAATGATGGCGGCTCGTGCCGAGCTGGCCACCCCGCGCGCGACCGAAATTTCCGATTATGCCGGGGATCAGGATGATGAAAGCCTGATCGAACCCGGCCAGATGGTTGTCACCATCACGCGGGAAGGCTTCATCAAGCGTACCCCGCTGGATGTGTATCGCGCCCAGAACCGGGGTGGCCGTGGCCGCACCGGGGCCGGGACGCGCGGTGATGATATTCTGGTCCGCTCCTTCAATGCGCATACGCACCAGTGGGTGATGTTCTTCTCCTCTGGCGGCAAGGCGTATCGGGAAAAGGTCTGGCGTCTGCCGGAAGCCAGCCCGACCGCCAAGGGCCGTGCGCTGGTCAACCTGCTGCCGGACCTCGGTTCGGACAGCATTACGGCTGTGCTGCCGCTGCCGCATGATGAGGAACTGTGGGAATCCCTGCACCTCGTCTTTGCAACGGCAAGCGGTGGCGTGCGCCGTAACCGCCTGAGCGATTTCCGCAACATCCGCTCTTCCGGCCTCATCGCCATGAAGCTGGATGAAGGCGATAGTCTGATTGGTGTTGCCACCTGTCGGGAAGGGCAGGATGTGTTCCTGGCCACCCGCAAGGCGCGCTGCATCCGCTTCCAGATTACGGACGAGACGCTGCGTGTGTTCGCGGGCCGTGGGTCTTCCGGCGTGCGCGGTATCCGTCTGGCGGAAGGGGATGAAGTGATCAGCCTCGCAGTCCTCAACCATGTTGAGGCCACGGTGGAAGAACGCTCGGCTTACCTACGGATGGCCAACGCCAAACGCCGCGCTGAAAGTGCTGCCGAGGGTGAGGATGAGTCTGAAAATGCAGTCGTTGCGACGGATGAGGATGAAGTCGCATCCGGCACGGAACTGCTGACGCCCGAACGCTTCGCTCAGCTCGAATCTGCGGAAGAAATTCTGCTGGTAGTAAGCGATGGCGGGTTTGGTCGCCGGTCTTCCGCGTATGATTACCGCGTAAGCGGGCGTGGCGGACAGGGCATTACCAACATGACCTTCTCTGCCAACAAGCGCGGGACGGAAGTGGCGGCAACCTTGCAGGTGCTGGATGGCACGGACGTCATGCTGGTGACGGATGCTGGCCGCCTGATCCGTGTGCCGGTTGATCAGGTGCGTGTCATGTCCCGTCAGGCGAGCGGTGTCACGCTGTTCCGCCTGAATGAGGATGAGCGCGTTACCAGCGTCTTCCCGGTGATGGATGATGAAGAAGAGGGCGATGTTGAGGTTGTCGAGGGGACCGCTTCCGCCCCGGCAGCTGGTGAAGCGCCGCAGGCTGGCCCCGCAGGGGAAGGCAGCGCACCATCCGGTGACGACGCATGAGTGAGGGCGTATGTGCCACCCCTCGGCGCATAGGCTTTTACGCGGGGACGTTTGACCCCGTGACCACCGGGCATCTGGACGTGATCGAGCGTGCAGCCCGGCTGGTTGATCGTCTGGTGATTGGCGTTGCGAAAAATCCGGGCAAGAATCCGCTCATGCCGCTGGAAGAGCGGGTGGCGTGTGTAGAAGAAGCCCTGCCGGCTATTGCTGAACGGGTGGGGGGAGATCTGAAAGTGGTCTCCTTTGATTCCCTGCTGGTGGAAGCAGTGAAGGCGCATGGCGCGTCCCTCATTTTCCGGGGCCTGCGGGTGCTGACGGATTTTGACTATGAAATTCAGATGTCCGGCGTAAACCGCCGTCTGGCTCCGGGCATTGAAACCGTTTTTCTCATGGCGTCTGAACGAACACAGTTTATTTCGTCACGTCTTGTGAAAGAAATTGCCGGGTATCACGGGGATATTTCCGAATTTGTGACCCCCGGCACCCAAAAACGCCTGCTCGCCCGGCTTAAGGCGCGGGCTGCGGGGTAACAGGGCCTCAGGCACTGTTACCAAAGTGTTCAAGGAGAAGTTTTATGACTGCCGACACAGATAAAAACGATCTGATTTATATGGATGTCCCCGAAGGCCGCGTGGTCATCCGCCTGCGTCCGGACATTGCTCCTCTCGCGGCTGAGCGTATCCGTACGCTGTCTGCTCAGGGCTTTTACGATAACGTGCCGTTCCACCGCGTTATTTCCGGTTTCATGGCACAGGCTGGTGACCCGACGGGCACGGGCATGGGCGGCAGCGAACTGCCGGACCTGAAGGCTGAGTTCACGCGGGAGGCTAAATTCCAGCGCGGCACGCTGGGGATGGCCCGTACGTCTGACCCGAACAGCGCCAACAGCCAGTTCTTCATCATGTTCGAACCCTCCCCGCATCTGGATGGCCAGTACACCATTGTGGGCGATGTGATTGAAGGCATGGAACATATCGACAAAATCAAGCGCGGTTCCGGTGGCTCCGGCATGGTGAAAGATCCCGACCGGATCAAAAGCATGCGTCCGGCTTCTGCTGAAAACGCCTGATTTCAGAACCTTGTTTCTGATGTCTGAAAAGCGCGGCCTCTCCGGAGGTCGCGTTTTTTTATGTGCTCTTGCGTGGCCGGATGCCCGCACTCAGAGGGCTCTTTTTGCGGGTTGTTTCAGGTTGGGGAGCCGCCAAAATGGCCCGCGCATGTATGGCTGCATAGGGTGGTCAACAGGGCCAAAGCATGGCTTCCGGAGCGGAAATGAGAGGAAAAATCCTATTTTCTCGCCAGAATGGGGTCTCATCGCTTGACACAATAGGAATGATCCGTTTAGACAGCCTCCAGCAAACACGTCCCGCAGCTCACGCTGCCGCGATAGTTTGTGAACCAATGGTGTGAGCCGGTAGCTCAGTTGGTAGAGCATTCGACTTTTAATCGAATGGTCGAGGGTTCGAGTCCCTCCCGGCTCACCATTGCTTTTTCTTTCCAGAAAATCCTGATTTTCCGAATGCTATAAAGCAGTGTTGCAAAACATGCTTTAGCCGTAGTGTGTTTATTGGCTCAGGGGATTTCCTTGTCCCACGGCGGCACCGGGCCGTAGTGGGCTGCCAGAAAATCAATCATGGCCCGCACTTTTAGCGGCGTCGTCAGGCCGGGCGCGTAAACCGCGTGCAGCGGCGGTCCCGGCGTTGGGGGCACGTCCAGTGTCAGGGTTTTCAGGCTTCCGGTCTTCAGGGCATCGGCTACAATAAAGGTGGGCTGATAGACGATCCCCTGGCCCGCAATGGCGGCCTCACGCAGCACATCCCCATTATTGGCGCAGAGCGGGCCGGAAATGGTCACGGCGTGTTCGCCATGCTCTCCAAAGTTCCAGCGTGAGGCGCTGGCTGTGGTCTCGCCCAGCGTATAGCCCAGACAGGCATGCTAGTTCAGTTCAGCAAGTGTGGCGGGCGTTCCGGCCCGCTCCAGATAAGCCGGCGCGGCACAGACAACCATGCGGATATCGGCCAGCTTACGCACGCGCAGGCTGCTGGGGGTGAGTGAGCGGATCCGCAGGGTCAGGTCCCACCCTTCTTCAATCAGATCCACCGTGCGATCATTCACGCCCAGTTCAACTGTTACCAGCGGATACAGGCGGCTGAATTCCGGCAGGAGCGGGGCCACATAGCGGATGGCGAAGGAAACCGGCGCATTCAGCCGCAGGCGGCCACGTGGTTCACGCCGCTGCTCGGTGACGGTTTGCTCGATCTCTTCCAGTTCTGGCAGAATTTTCTGGCAGCCATCCAGAAACAGGCGTCCGGCTTCCGTCAGGGAGAGCTTGCGCGTACTTCTATGAAAAAGCGTGCTGCCCAGCCGCGTTTCCAGCGCATTGATGTGCTTGGTCACCATGGTCTGGGAGAGGGAGAGGGCGCGGCCTGCTCCGGTAAAGCTGCCGGTTGCAACAACTTTTACAAAAACCTGCATGCTTGTAATGCGGTCCAGCATAAAAACTCACAGGCTAAAGGTCAGCACATTCCCACCCGGTGCGGCGTGTGGTCGGGGTAGTTTTCCCCGGCTGATGCTTTGGCGCAAGCCCGGGCGAGGGAGGAGACCCTCGCCCGGATGCTGTTGCGCCGTTAAATGCTGTTAGCGCAGCATGGGGCGCGGCGGCGGCCGATGGTCATGGTCATGGTGGTCCCAGTCCGGGCGCGGGCCGTGGTCGTGGTGATGGTGGTAATGCCCGCCCGCGCAGCTTGTGAGCATCAGCGGGGTAATAAGGCAAAGTGCGGAAAAAATACGTTTCATGAAAGCCTCCTGCAAAAAATAGTCAAAGCCAATAAAGGCAACTGTACGGCATTGTCCCTGTTTTTCAGGACGATCCTCTTTGCTCTTTGTCAGGCTGAAGGAATGATGCAAAAAAAGAGCCATGTCACGCCTCGCTGGCGGATTATGCAGGGGGTGTTGAAAAGCGCGTGCCGGGAAACAGAAGGATGCGCAGGATTGCCGCCTGCCTTGTACTGACGCAGGGTCTTGCACCGCAGGCAGGGCTTCTTGCGCCCCGCGCCGTATTTGCTGCGCCCGGCGGGGTAGATGGTCTGCATGCTGTTCCGGTTCAGCCGGTGTTGCATGACGGGCTGACCGCGCAAGAGGGTGATGCCTCTCACGCCAGTCTGTTTTTGCCGTTTGATGCGCAAACTGGTGTTGCCGCGTTCTGGTCCGGGCCGGATTTTGTGGTGGTGGCAGACCGTCCCGTTCCCGCTTTGGCGCATGCTTCCGGCGGCAATGGCCTGTTTTCCAGTCTGGATGTCACGGTGCTGGATACGGCTACCCTCATCCGCCTGCATTTGCCCTCCCACCCGCAGCTTTCTCTGTCGCACCAGTCTGATGGATGGGTTTTGCAGGGCGATGCATCGGCCCGGTCCGGCTCCTCGTCCGGCATGACCTCTCATGTGGCTCAGGTATTCAGGCCGGGCGCGGTGCTTTTTCCGCAGAAGCAGCCGGGGCGGATTATTGCATTGCCTGATCCGGCATCCGGTGGCCGCTTGCTGATTGCGCCCTCTCGTGTTGCGAGTGGTGGCGTAGCGCAGGGGCGGCAGGGCGTGGGCTATGGCGTGCGGCCATCGCTGGAAGGCGTGGTGATTACAGCCGATTCCAGACAGATCACGTTGCGCAGCACGGCGGAGGGAGCGGTGCTGGATGCCGTTGCTCTGCATCCGCTGCCTGTGGGGCAAGCGCCTGATACCGCACAAACAGATCCTCACGGGCAGGATTGGGACTGGCTTGGTCTCTCTCATGCCGGAAATGGCTCTAAGCCCTCTACACGTCTGGCGGCGGCACAGGCCGCGTTTGCTGCGGGCCAGCCCTGGCAGGCTTTGAAAAGTCTGGAGGAAGCGGCCCCGCAAGGTGAGGCTGCGGCGGATGAGAAGATACAAACAGCCCAAACATTTCTACAGGCGGCAGCCTCTCTGCTGACGGGCCGCATCTGGCAGGCGCAGCCTCTGAATGGCGCTCAGTTTGGGGATGCTCCGGCCACGCGCGTCTGGCGCGGCCTGTATCTGATGCAAACAGGCCAGAACAGCCGGAACACCTCGATTCTGCTTTCAGCCGGATTTGCACAGTTACAGGCTTACCCGGCCCCGGTGCGTGCGCTGATTCTGCCGCAGGTCGCCACCTATGTCGTGCGGTTTGGGGATGAGGCCGCCGTCAATCTGCTGGGAACACTGCCGGATGATACGGCCTATGATCTCGCAAGGGCGTTGCTAGAGGCACGGGCAGGGCAGACGGAAACCGCCCGTGTGGCGCTGGAAAATCTGACAGCCTCCTCGTCCATCCAGACCACCGCCTATGCCCGTGCAGCACTTGTGGCATTGATGCTGGATAAGGACATGATTGCCCCCACTATGGCGGCGGAAGCCTACGGGAAATTACTGGATAATGATGGCCAGCCCGCAGCGCTCCCAGCCGGACCCAAAGCCACCATCAGGCTGGGGCAGGCCCATGCGTTGACGCTGGCTGGCCAGCCACAGGCAGCGCTGGCAGTGTTGGATAGCGTGCACGCCGGGCCGGATGCCCCGCAGGATGTGCTGGCTGCGGCGTATCAGGCTGCCTTGAAGGCGATGATTTTTCCAGAGGCGGCCTCAAAGGCGGTCACCGCACCAGCCGCAAACTCCGCACCTTTGAGTGCGACTGCCCGTTTTGCGCTGGTGGCGTCTCATTTGCGGTTTGTGGAGGATGGGGCCGGAAAGGCGAAGCTGCTGCTTGGGTATGGCCGCCAGTTGTTGGAGGCCGGGCAGCCTGATGCCGCGGCAACCGCGTTTGCTCAGGCTGCTGCCATGCTGGCGGACCCGGTCGCGCGGACTGAGGCGGAAGATCTGGTGGCGCAAGCCGGGTTACAGGCGCACCGCCCCGCACTTGTGCAAAGGGCGCTTGAGCGTGCCACAGCCCCCGCCATGCCGGATGATCTAGCCACACAGCGCGCCTATGACGCCGCCCGTCTGGCGGCTGAAAGCGGAGACACTGCCAAAGCCCTGACACTGCTGGCGCAGGATGAAACCGATGCCGGGCTGGATCTGCGCGGAAAACTGTATGAGTCCGAAAAGCGCTGGCCGGAGGCGGTGCTCGTCATTGGCCGTCTGGCCACGCGCGGCTTGCCGGAAGAAGGCGTTCTGACGGAACCGCAACGCGCTCTGGCCCTGCGTCTGGCGACCGATGCCGCGGCGGCGGGGGATTCGGAAACGCTTCTGCGCCTTAAGGGCTGGCTGGCAGGCCGCACGCTGGGCCGGGAGCAGAATGCTTTGTTTGCTATGCAGATACGGAGCATCAAGCCCCATAGCCCTGCGCATTGAGAAGGGCTCGGGCCGTTTTGTGACGGTTTTTAGAAAAAAATAGGATGTGAACGAGATAAAGCTTGTCATGGGGGGCACGAGTCCTTAGTTACTCGCGCTCTTGGCCCAAGGGGGCGATCCCGCCCAACAGGCTATCTACTGGTTTGGGGGTACGTCGATGAACGCACTTGCTCAACTGGGGATGGTCTCGGAACACCCGAGCAATAACCAGGCAATTTCTGTTCCGGTCTCGTCTGACGATGATCGCAAGGATTACTTCGTCGTAAAAGATGGCGAGAAGTTTGCAGGTACACACCTGCTGGTTGATTTGTGGGATGCCACAAATCTGGACGATCCTGAAAAGATCGACCGCACCCTGTGTGAAGCAGCGCTTGCTGCAGGTGCGACCATTCTGCACAGCCATTTTCACCACTTCACGCCTAATGGTGGCGTGTCTGGCGTGGTTGTGCTGGCCGAAAGCCATATTTCCATCCACACATGGCCGGAGCGTGACTTCGCGGCCGTGGATATCTTCATGTGCGGGGCCTGTGACCCCAATCTGGCGATTCCCGTGATGCAGCGCCTGTTTCAGGCCAAGCGTCTGGAAGTGGATGAACAGCGTCGCGGACGCGTCGCCCTGTAAACACGGCACAGCCCTGTCTGTGTGATGTGTTTTTCCGGCAGGGGCCAGAGCAGATGTTCTGGCCCCTGACCGCTGAATCAGGACTTTAAAAAAATTATGGCCGATCAATGGATTGAAGAAACCCTGTATGACAACTGGGGCCAGCGCTTCCGTGTCAAACAGGAACTTGCCCGCACCACCAGCCCGTTTCAGGACATTGTGGTGTTTGAAAGCGAGTCGCACGGGCGCGTGCTGCTGCTGGATGGGGTCGTGCAGATTACTGAAGGCGATGAATTCGTTTATCAGGAAATGCTCACTCACGTGCCGCTGTTCACGCATGCAGCACCCCGCAATGTGCTGATTATTGGCGCGGGTGATGGTGGCGTGCTGCGCCGGGTGCTGGAACATCCGGGCGTAGAAAAAGCCGTGATGGTGGAAATTGATGGCGCCGTCATCGAACTTTCCAAAAAATACCTGCCCAATATTGCCGGTGATGCGTGGAATGACCCGCGCGCTGAGGTGATTGTGGGCGATGGAATCGACTACGTAACCCGTGCAGCGGATGCGTCATTTGATGCCATTATCGTTGATAGCACCGACCCGATTGGCGTGGGCGAAGTCCTGTTTACAGACTCGTTCTATGAACATTGCGCCCGTGTGCTGACGGCGGAAGGGCTGATCGTCAACCAGTGTGGCGTGCCCTTCATGCAGGCGGATGAACTGCATGAAACCAGCCTGCGCCGCGCGAAATTCTTCCCGCACGTGTCGGCTTATGTGGCGGCTGTGCCGACCTACGTTGGCGGATTCATGACGCTGGGCATCGCCTCCAAGGGCAAAAGCCCTGCAGGGCAGGATGTGGCTGCGGTGCGCGCCCGTGCTGAAGCAGCCGGTATTTTGGGAAAAACCCAGTACTGGACGCCGGAAATCCACGTCGGTGCGTTCAATCTGCCGCCCTATATCGCAAAGCACCTGCCTGCGGATAAGGCGTAAAACATTACCAGAGACTCACGGGAACCTTGATTGACTTGCTAACGCAATGATGTCACGGTTCTAACCGCGCAGAGGGAGAGACCGGTCCTGCACCGGCGCCGAAGGAGCAACCGCCCCGGAAACTCTCAGGCAAAAGGACCCTGCGCGGTTAACTTCTGGAGAGAGGCGCCTGTGCGTCCGCCGACGGGATAGCGATCTCAGGCAAAAAAACAGAAGGGGCAGACGGATTATCCTGGTCCGGGGCCCTTATGTTGTCTTGCGTCGTTGGTCTTTTTGCAGCGTATGAAAACCGGCCCGGTCCTCTTACAGAAGGCTGCGGCCATGAGCGCTGATACTCTCCTTCACACTCCCCTCTTTACTCTGCATGAAGAAGCTGGCGGCAAAATGGTGCCCTTTGCCGGCTATGCCATGCCGCTGAATTATGCCGATGGCATTATGGCGGAGCATCGGCATGTGCGTGAGCATGCCGGCCTGTTTGATGTCTCCCACATGGGGCAGGTCCGTCTGCGCGGCCGCTCGGGTGATGGAGAGGCCGCAGCTCACGCGCTGGAACGCCTCGTGCCCGCCGATATCGTCGCCCTTAAAACCGGGCGGCAGCGTTATACGCAGTTCACCAATGAAAAAGGCGGCATTCTGGATGACCTGATGGTCGCCCGCATGGGGGATTCCCTGCTGCTGGTTGTCAACGCCGCCTGTAAGGATGCCGATATCGCGCATCTGCAGGATGAGCTGGCCGATTGTCTGGTGGAAGTGCTGGAAGACCGCGCGCTCCTCGCCCTGCAGGGGCCGGAAGCCGAAGACGCACTGGCCGCACTGGCTCCCGCCGTGCGCGACATGAAGTTTATGGATGTGCGCGACGTGGATGTGGATGGCGCGCTCTGCACCATCTCCCGCTCCGGCTATACGGGTGAAGACGGGTTTGAAATCTCACTTCCCGCCATGGATGCCTCCCGCGTGGCCCGCAAACTGCTGGAACAGCCTGCCGTGAAACTGATCGGCCTTGGCGCGCGTGACAGCCTGCGTCTGGAAGCCGGGATGTGCCTGTATGGCTCCGATATTGATGAAACGACGACCCCGGTTGAAGCCGCCCTTGAATGGTCCATTCAGAAAAGCCGCCGCCGTGGTGGCGCGCGGGAAGGGGGCTTCCCCGGTGCTGTTGTGATTCTGGCGCAGCTGGAAGAGGGCGTCTCCCGCCGTCGCGTTGGCCTGCTGCCGGAAGGCCGCGCCCCGGTGCGTGGCGGTGCCCCGCTTTATGCTGACGTTGAATTTGCAACACCGCTTGGCAAAGTCACGTCCGGCGCCTTTGGCCCCACGGTGGAAGCCCCTGTTGCCATGGCCTATGTCGCCACGGATTACGCAGCCCCGCAGACGCCGATTGTCGCGGAACTGCGTGGCCGTGCTGTGCCGGCTACCGTTCACGTCCTGCCGTTTGTTCCCGCCCGTTTCAAACGGTAAGGGCAACGTTTTTCCCTAAGTTTTTAAATTTATCCGTTTTTATGGAGTGCTGACCCAATGACCCTGTATTTCACCAAAGAACATGAATGGCTCCGCGTAGAGGGTGAGACCGCCATTGTTGGCATCACCAAACATGCCGCTGAAGAGCTGGGTGAGCTGGTGTTTGTTGAAACCCGTGATGCCGGCACGGTGGTGCAGGCTGGTGAGTCCATCGCTGTGGTGGAATCCGTTAAGGCAGCGTCTGACATTTACGCGCCGGTGGACGGCGAAGTGCTGGACAACAACCCGCAGCTGTCTGATGACCCGGCCCGCGTCAGCTCCGACCCGGAAGGGGAAGGTTGGATTGTCAAATTCCGTCTGTCCAACCCGGACCAGCTGGAGTCCCTGATGGATGCAGACGCCTACGCCGCCTTTATCGCCTGATAAGGCGGCCTCGGGAAACGTCATTACTACTGCTTAGCTTTTTCAGGATACCCCCGCATGTTTTCCATTGCTTCCGGTCCGGGCCGCGCGACTGGTCCTTCTGTTGACACTCTGCCGGCCTTCGCGGGCCTTCAGCCGGAGGCAGGGTCCTTCGTTGGCCGCCATATTGGCCCCACAGAGGCTGATCTGGCTGTCATGCTCAAAACCGTGGGGGCAGCCTCTCTGGAGGCTCTGACGGAGGAAACCATTCCCTCCGCCATCCGCGCCACAAAGCCCATGGGCATTGGCGCGGGCTGGAGCGAAAGCGCTGTTCTGGCCCGCCTGCGGGAACTGGCCGGGCAGAATCAGGTCATGACGTCTCTCATCGGGCAGGGCTATTACGGCACCATCCTGCCCGCCGTTATCCAGCGGAATATTCTGGAAAACCCGGCATGGTATACGGCATATACGCCGTATCAGCCGGAAATCAGTCAGGGCCGTCTGGAAGCACTGCTGAACTTCCAGACTATGATTACGGAACTGACGGGTCTGGATATTGCCAACGCCTCACTGCTGGATGAAGCCACGGCAGCGGCGGAAGCCATGGCGCTGGCGCGGCGTGTTGCAAAATCCAAAGCCACAGCCTTTTTTGTAGATGCAGATTGCCACCCGCAGACCATTGCTGTTCTGAAAACCCGTGCCCTGCCCATGGGCATTACGCTGGTTTACGGCAACCCGCTCACGGATCTGGTGCCCGGGGAGGTGTTCGGTGCGCTGTTCCAGTATCCCGGCACGTCCGGCACGGTGGCGGACCCGCGCAGTGTGATTGAAGCGCTGCATGCGGCCTCCGGCATTGCCGTGATGGCGGCTGACCCGCTGGCGCTGACCCTGCTGACCTCTCCGGGGGAACTAGGGGCGGATATCGCCATTGGTTCAACCCAGCGTTTCGGCATTCCCATGGGCTTTGGTGGCCCGCACGCGGCTTACATGGCGGTGCGCGATGCGTGGAAGCGCAGCATGCCGGGTCGTCTGGTGGGTGTGTCCGTCGATAGCGCGGGCCGTCCGGCCTATCGTCTGGCGCTCCAGACGCGTGAGCAGCATATCCGGCGTGAAAAAGCGACCTCCAATATCTGCACCGCACAGGTTCTGCTGGCCGTTATTGCCGGGATGTATGCGGTCTATCACGGGCCGGAAGGTCTGCGCGCCATTGCCCGCCGCATTAACGGCCTGACCGCCACGCTGGCTGCTGGCCTGCGGGCGCTGGGTGTGACTGTGGAAACCGACGCCTTCTTTGATACCATCACGGTGCAGGCCGGTGCAGGCGTGCAGGACATTCTGGCCCGTGCCCGCTCTGCTGGCATCAACCTGCGGGATGCAGGCCATGGCCGGATTGGCATCAGTCTGGATGAAACCAGCTCTGCGCAGACAGTCGCCTCTGTCTGGTCCGCCTTCTGTGCGGAACAGGGCCGGGTTGACCAGATGATGGCGGCACTGGCTCCGGCTGGCAGCGTGATCCCGGAAGCGCTGGTTCGCAAAAGCGCGTTCCTAACGCAGCCGATTTTCAGTGCATGCAGTTCCGAGACGGATATGCTGCGCTATCTGCGCCGCCTGTCTGATAAGGATCTGGCGCTGGACCGCACCATGATCCCACTCGGCTCCTGCACCATGAAGCTGAACGCCACGGTGGAGATGCTCCCCATCACATGGCCGGGCTTCTGTGACATTCATCCGTTTGCACCCAAAGACCAGACGGAGGGGTATCAAACCCTGTTTGATGATCTGGAAAAATGGCTGTGCGCCATTAGCGGGTATGATGCTGTGTCTTTCCAGCCGAATTCCGGCGCGCAGGGTGAATATGCCGGTCTGCTGGCCATCAGCGCTTATCACCGCGCTCAGGGGGATGCGCATCGCACGGTCTGCCTGATTCCGGCATCTGCTCACGGCACCAACCCGGCGTCCGCCCAGATGGCGGGCATGAAGGTGGTTGTGGTGAAGTGTGATGCTGGCGGCAATATCGACCTTGAAGATATGCAGGCCAAGGTGAAAGCGCACGCAGCAGATCTGGCTGCGGTGATGATCACCTATCCTTCCACACACGGCGTGTTTGAAGAAAGCATGCGCGAAATCTGTGATCTGGTGCATGAAGCCGGTGGTCAGGTTTACGTGGATGGCGCAAACATGAACGCGCAGGTCGGTCTGGCGCGCCCGGCGGATTACGGCGGCGATGTCAGCCACTTTAACCTGCACAAAACCTTCTGCATTCCGCATGGCGGCGGTGGCCCCGGCATGGGCCCGATTGGTGTGCGCGCGCACCTGACGCCGTTCCTGCCCGGCAACCCGGCGGACGCGAATACCGAACTGGCCGTGAGTGCGGCTCCGTTTGGGTCCGCGTCTATCCTGCCGATCTCATGGGCCTATATTCGCCTGATGGGGGATGAAGGTCTCCAGCGCGCCACGCAATTTGCTATCCTGAACGCCAACTACATCGTCAGCCGTCTGGTTGAGGCCTATCCGGTGCTGTATCGTGGGGCCAAGGGCCGGGTTGCGCATGAGTGCATTCTGGACCTGCGCCCTCTGAAAGATATAGCGGGCGTTACTGTGGATGACATGGCCAAGCGTCTGGTGGATTACGGCTTCCATGCCCCCACGGTCAGCTTCCCGGTGGCAGGCACGTTCATGATCGAGCCGACGGAATCTGAAAGCAAAGCCGAACTGGACCGCTTCTGTGACGCCATGCTGGCGATCCGTGAAGAAGTCCGGGCGATTGAAGCCGGCAAGATCGCGGCGGAAGAGTCCGCTCTGCGTCACGCGCCGCACACGGCCAGCGTTGTGACAGCAGAACCCTGGGCGCATGCCTATGCCCGTCAGGATGCCTGCTTCCCGCCGGGTGTTAAGGCTGCGACCAAATACTGGCCGCCGGTGGGCCGTATTGATAACGTCCACGGGGACAAGAACCTGATCTGCTCCTGCCCCGATATTGCAGAGTGGATGGAATAAATCCTGATCCATAAAGCAGCTCTAAAAAAGGCGGCACCATAGGGGTGCCGCCTTTTTTATGCGCGCGTCTCAGGCTCAGAGTGTCAGGTTTTCGCCAGCAGCCGTCGCACACCGTCTGTCACGTCCCGCTTCGCTCTGTCTGTCAGCGGGGAAGTAAGCATGTCGAAACCATGCACCGCGCGGGCATAGACGATGAGGTCCGTTGGCACAGCAGCTTGCCACAGGCGATGCGCAAACGTGACATCCTCATCCCGGAAAAGATCAAGCGACCCTGTTGTGATGATAGTGGGCGGCAGGCCGGAAAGATCCTGCATGAAGGCGGGGGATAAATAGCCAAACATGGGGTCATCATTAGCAAGGTTTCCGCGCACAGCAGCCCATGCATGCCGGTTTTGCGCGCGTGTCCAGACAAAATCTCCGGTTGTCGGATCATCAGCGGGGGCGTCTGGTCCGCCAGTACGCAAGTCCAGCATGGGGTAAATCAAAAACTGGCCGCAGAGCGGGATTTCCCCACGGTCCCGCGCGAGCAGAGCCGTTGCAGCAGCAAGGCAGCCGCCGCCACTATCCCCCATGACCATAATGCGGGAGGCGTCCACGCCTAGTGTGCTGGCCTGCTGATGCAACCAAACGAGTGCTGCATAGACGTCTTCCAACCCGCCGGGGAAGGGAACTTCCGGGGCCAGCCGATAGTCCACAGAGACAATCAGCGCACCCGTTTCCTGCGCCAGCCGGCTGAGCGTTCCGGCCTGCATCTCTGGCGTGCCAGCAATCATTCCGCCACCATGAATATAGAGAATAGCCGGAACTGGCAGGTCAGTTTCCGAATGGCGGAACAGAAGAACACGCACATCAGGAGCGTCTTTCGGCCCTGCTATTTTGCGTTCCTCATAAGACACCGCATCAGAGTTCAGGAGGCTGGCCGTGCCTTCCGCCAGCATGCGGCGAAAGTCCATCAGGTCGTCATGGTCCGGATCGAACGCCGGAAAGGACCCCACTCTGTCACGTTGCGCGGCGTCAACCAGATGAAGGGATGTCATACGGACCTCTCTTTGTGTCATTTAAAGATTATTTCTATAAATTTCTGAAGAAATACATTCAATAAACCAAGAAATCCCTCCCATTGTAAGCGCTAAAACGGAGGACTAAGTGTCACAAATCTGTGTCTCGGGGCGGATGCATGATCTGCTATTCTGACAAAATCAGAAAAATGAGTGGCTTCATAAGGTAACGTGTAATGGCAGGTCCCCCGCGTAAGGAGGTTACCAGTTCTGGAAAATGGTTTGCTGCCAAACGGTATGGTTACGGGGCAGGGCTTCCCATTGTCTGGCAAGGATGGGTCGCGCTCGCCGTGTTTCTGAGCGTCACCCTTGGAACGACGTTCGGGATGCTCTTTCTGCGGCCAGACAAACCGCTTCTGCTCTTGTCTGGGGTGACTCTTATCAATGCGATTGCAGTCGCTCTTTTCCTCTGGATCTGTAAATCCCGAACTGAAGGGGGATGGCGGTGGAGATGGGGAGAGAAAGACTGAAAAAAATGGTCAGATCATAAATTTTCATGAAATTACGATGATGCAGGGCTGTGAAGCACGGCGGCCAGAAATGGAACTAATGCCATGTGGGTAATAGCGATTTCGTGCCGATAATAACGAATTCGTTTTGAGTTTTGGGCGTAATCATTGTCTGATGCTGCTTCGCAGACAGAGGGCTTAAGACGTGATGATGACGACCCCCGAGGCTCCGCAGGCCGTGCAAACTTTCGGCTTCCAGCAGGTGGATGTGTTTTCCGCTGTTCCGTTGCGCGGCAACCCTCTGGCGGTGGTTGAAAACGCGGATACGCTGCCTGATGCCAAAATGGCGGCACTTGCGCACTGGACCAACCTGAGCGAGACGACCTTTCTCCTGAACCCCAGCCAGACCGATGCGGATTACCGCGTCCGTATTTTTACGCCGTATAGTGAACTTCCCTTTGCGGGCCATCCGACTCTTGGAAGTTGCCATGTCTGGCTTTCTTCCAGAGTGTTGCCAGAGGGCAGGGATATTCTGCAGGAGTGTGGGGCAGGGCTGGTCAGGATCCGTCGGGATGGCAATCGGCTGGCTCTTGCAGCCCCCGACCTGTTGCGGAAAGGTGCTGTGGAGCCGGACCTTCTGGCTAAAATCAGAAAAGGCCTCAATCTTTCCGAAAAAGATGTTGTTGCCGCAGAATGGGTTGATAATGGCCCCGGCTGGTTGGCGCTGCTCCTGAAAGATCGCAACGCCGTTCTGGTCCTAAAACCTGATTTTGCAGAAATTGCAGGCATCCGGGTAGGCGTTGTTGCCCCCACACCCGGGGAGGATGAAGCCGATTTTGAGGTGCGCGCCTTCTCGGCTGCCGGATTTGAAGATCCCGTTACCGGCAGCCTGAACGCCGGTATTGCGCAGTGGTTAACAAGCACCGGCATTGCAGCCCCCGCCTATGTGGCAAGGCAAGGCACGGTTCTGGGCCGCGCGGGCAAGGTTTACGTAACGCGCTCTGACAAAGATGTCTGGATCGGCGGGGATGTTGTGACCTGCGTGAAAGGCCAGATTTCTTTGTAAGTCTTCCGCATAGTTCTGAAATTCGCGCAGATTGAAGTCCGTGCATTACTCCCGGCTATGCACAGACCTTTCTTTACCAAAAGCGGTTTTCAGGAGTGCGCTGGCCCTACCCGCAGGCAGAAACGCGTAATTTCTGGTGGGCAGAAAAGGCGCAGGGCAAAGCCGGGCCATAAGCCTGTGCCGTTGCTGACATAGAGCGTCATGCCGCCCACGTTATAGCGGCCAGAAACAAAGCCGTTATTGCCACGCGCCACCATGCGGGCGAGGCCCGGAAGCATGCCGCC
This sequence comes from Acetobacter cerevisiae, assembly GCF_001580535.1. Classification (GTDB taxonomy): domain Bacteria; phylum Pseudomonadota; class Alphaproteobacteria; order Acetobacterales; family Acetobacteraceae; genus Acetobacter; species Acetobacter cerevisiae. The sequence continues at coordinate 43,193 of NZ_LHZA01000141.1, forward strand.
ATGCGTATGGCCTGACAGTTGCAGAGCCACTCCCCGGTCAGCGGAATTTTGTGCCGTGCGGGGCTGATGATCCATCAGCACGACAGGCGCGTTGGTTGGACGGCCGACAAGGGCTGCTTCAAGATCCGGGCCGGTCTGCCCATGGGCCCGGGCGGAGAGGTCAGTCACACCGGCAAGCACCAGATGCGTACCGTTGCGGGTCAGAACCGTATGGGCATTGAGCAGCATGGTCATCCCAAGGCCGGAGAGATGCTGCATCCATTCAGAATAGTCGAAAAAATATTCGTGGTTGCCGGGAATCGCAAATACACCGTCCGGCGCATGCAGGTTTTTCAGCGGGGCAATATCAGCCCGGCGCATGGCCACGGAGCCATCAATAAAATCCCCGGTCACAAGGATCAGGTCGGCTCCGGCAGCATTGGCGCGGTCCACAACAGCCTGCGTCCAGCGCGTCGGGAAGAGGCGGCTGATGTGCAGATCAGTCAGCTGGAGCAGGCGATAGCCTTCAAAAGCAGGCGGCAGGCCGGGAATGGTAACCGTGACATCACGCACCGGCGGCACCCGAATCGCTCCGGCAACTGCAATAGCTGCCAGCACGGCAGCCAGACCCGCTGAGGCAAGGCGCACGGAATCGGGGATGGCGACAAAGTGCCAGCGCACTAGGGCGTCGACCAGCGCGCCCAGATCCAGCACAATTTGCAAAAGTGCTAAAAACAGGATGGCGCCAAAAGCCCAGTTGAACAGGATAATCAGCGGGCGCGGGAATTCCGGCACAAACACGGAGCCGGAGGAAAGCTTGCTCCAGTAGAGATACTGGGATGCCCCCAGCATGAGGAGTGCCAGAGGGATTTTGAGCGCCAGAGGCAGAGAGAGCGGCCAGAGCCAGTTTAGGATCACAATCAGGCACGGCAAAGAGGCAGTCAGCAGCAAGGCGATTGGTGTCCTTAACAGGCGTGGCAACAGAGCAGGGGATTATCCTCCGCTTTTGCCCGGCTGTCTGCCTTTCATCTCATCCAGAACCCGATCAAACACATCCGGCCTCCCAAGCGCACGGGCCAGCACAATCGCGCCCTGAATACCCGCGACAATCTGTTCGGCCTGTTCCCGCGCCGCCTGTTCCGTCTGGTGGGTGCGCTGCAATGCCGTGGTCAGGGCCTGCACCCAGCGGGCAAAGTAGTCCCGGATGGCCTCGGCAAACCGGTCCCGACTGTCACTCAGCCCCAGCAGCCCGACCAGACAAACTCTTTGGCCGGAGGCAAAATAGACGCGCACGGCCACAAACATGGCTTCAATCGCAGCTGCAGGGGCGGCGGAAGTGAGCAGAGGCTGAAAAATCTCCGTTTCAAACCAGTGGTCAATACTGGCCAGAACGGCGGTCATCATCTCCTCTTTGCCCTTGGGGAAGAAGTGATACAGGCTTCCTTTACCCAGCCCGGTCGCCTGAGAAATCAGGCTGAGGCTTGCTCCTTCATAACCATGCTCCCGAAAGACTTCCGCCAGAAGCGGAAGAATATCGGCTTTTTCCGTAACCGTGCGCGCCATGGGTCTTAAAGGCCCAGTTCAGTCAGGGAGGGGAAATCATCCGGGCGGCGCGTGCCGGTCCAGAGCAGTTTGCGGTCTGTCTTAAGGATCGGCAGGTCATTGATGGAAGCCACGCGCCTGCGCATCAGGCCGTTCTCCTCAAATTCCCACAGCTCATTCCCATAGGAGCGGAACCACTGGCCTGTGCCGTCATGCCATTCATAGGAAAAGCGCACGGCCATGCGGTTCAACCGGAAGCCCCAGAGTTCTTTGACCAGCCGGTAGTCCTGTTCCTGCTGCCATTTGCGGGTGAGGAAGGCGATAATCTCCTCGCGTCCGTGAATGAAGTCCGTCCGGTTGCGCCAGAAACAGTCCGGCGTATAGGCCTGTGCAACATGCACGGGATCCTGACTGTTCCAGGCATCTTCCGCTGCGCGGACTTTCTGGGGGGCGGTCTCTTCGGTGAAGGGGGGAAGGGGAGGTTTGATCATGTGTGCGACTCTGTACCGTTTGGTTAAGAGTTTACCTATCAGTACAAAGTGCGCTTATGCAAGTGTTATGCAGGCACAAAAAAACCGCCGCCGGATAACCGGGGCGGTTTCAGAGGATGCGCGGTAAGGAGAGGCCTTACTGCTGGCCATCAAACGTAATGGAGTTGTCCTGCGCGCCGCTGGTAATGGGGTGCGCATTTTCCGGAGCCTGAGCAAGCTGGGTTTCGCCGCCCTGCATCTGGGTCTTCTTGGCCCATGCCGTCATGACATCGTTGCGCGGGTTGCTGTTGCGGCGCTCACCGGGGGAGCGTGCATAAATAAAGCCGTAGGTCGGATAGATGGACCCGTAGGTGCCGGAGCGGTTGTTCAGGGCAACGCGCACAGCAGACCAGTCATTGTTCGGGGAGACGTCAATCACCGGCACGTTGCGGCTGATGCCAGCCTGCGCCCAGTGAGACTGATCAATGATGATCGTGCGGCTGTTCACAACATTCCGCACCACAGCCACATGGCCCAGCGGCATGCGGCGAATACCACGGAAGTTCAGCACGCTGCCTTCTTCCGGTGCGTTGCCGCGTTCATAAACGCCAGCGGCATTGTGCCACCAGTCCCGTGCATTGCCATGCAGCACGACTTCGGATGCGGACTTGGCGTAAGCAACACACTGAATGACGTGACCGCCACCATACCCGCGGTGAGACACAAACTGGCGGCCTGCTGCCGGGTGCCAGCGGCCACCGGCATAACGGCCTGCCGCGTGGTAGGATGCAGTGGAAAAGGTGATTTTATGAACGGAACCATTTCGGTGCCCGTTGCTTACAGTATGACGAGCCTTTGCAGAGGCAGGCTGTATAAAGGCGGATAACGACAGAAGAGAAACAACGGCCATCGCGAGGTTGAGTTTTCCGGGCCGTCTCTGTCGCATTTCAGCGTGCCTTCCCTGCATCACGGTTCAGTCAATGTGGACTTCAGGTATAAACATCTGCGCAAGTCAGGCAAGCGCTCATTGCGGGGCAAATTCGCATGAGGTTGGGTTTGCTGAATCCATGGGTCTAAAAACGGGAAAATAGGAATAAAATCCTATCCCCTGCCATGACATTGCCTGATTTGCTTTATTTTCTGGCAGAGTGAAGAAAAGTTGCTGATCTGTTCCAGCCCCATGGATTCGACCCTGCTGTGGCATAGATGCCACGCCGGGCCGTCCCCCACGGAGCCGGAAAAGGCAGGCTTATTTGGTCGTCACAACCATGATTTCGACCAGGATGCGCGGGTTCGCCATCACAGCCTGCACGCAGGCGCGGGCCGGGGCAGCATTTTCCGGCAGCCATGCGCTCCACACCTTGTTCAGGGCATCACGGTCGTTGATGTCTTTCAGCCAGATCTGGGCCTGCAGCAGGCGGGTGTTATCCGTGCCATGCTGTTCCAGCAGGGTGTCCAGCTGTTCCAGAATGTCACGGGTCTGGCCTTCCGCATCGGCATCCAGATTACGGGCCACAACGCCCTGCGTGAAAATAAAGCCGTGATACTCAACCGCCGCAGAGAGAATCGGGCTGGGGTTCGTGCGCAGAATTTTGCTCATAAGGATCTCTTCAGGTTTTCAGCGCATGCGCTGGCCGGCTCCGTGCCGGCAGACCCTCAGTTTTCAGGGCACGGGCCCATGTGGTCAACCGGGGGCCTGTGCAGAACGTGCATAGGCGGCCAGTCGTTCCGGGGTGTCAAAATCCACAAGCTCCTCGGGGCGGGCCAGAACGCGCTGCACGGCAGGGCCAAGAGCGCGCAGAATCGCCCGGCCTCCATGGTCGCCCTGCACGGCGGCAAGGGCAGCAAATTGCGCGGCATCCCACACAACCGGGTTGCCGGGTTTGCCATCCCCCCGGTCTGGCGCTGTGGCTGGAGGTTTAAACCGGGCATGGTCCCGCAGCAGTGCGTTCAGCAACGCGACGGAAACCAGCGGCATATCACCCAGACACACCAGCAGGGCAGGCGCATGCTCCGCCTGCGCGACCTGCACCCCGACTCGCAGGGAGGCAGAGAGCCCATCCTGTGCGTCCTGCGCAATCCGCGTTTCAAGCCGGGGCGTATCGGGAAAGGCGTTGCTTATAAGAGAAGAGAGGTCGGGCCGGTCTGGCGGGAGAATCACCACCACCTTGCTCACTGCACTGGCCAGAACTGTGGCCGTTGTACGCACCAGCATCGGCACGCCCTGCGCATCGCGGGCCAGCAGCTTATGATCGGGTGCCGTGCGGGAGGAGCGCCCCGCCGCCAGAACAATGGCGAGCGCTGCGGCGGGAGAGGGCGTTACCACCCCGGATTGTTCGCAAGGGCAGCCTTGCGCCGCACCGCGACAATCTGGGCCAGAATGGACAGCGCGATTTCCTCAGCCCCAATCGCGCCGATGGCCAGCCCGACGGGGCCGTGGATTCGGCTGATTTCCTGCTCGGAAAACCCGATTTCTCGCAAACGCTCAACCCGGCTGGCCTGTGTCGTGCGGGAACCCAGTGCTCCAACATAAAAAGCAGGACTCCGCAGAGCGACTTCCAGCGTTGGGTCATCTAGCTTGGCGTCATGCGTCAGGGTGACAATGGCGGTCATGTTGTCCACGCCAAGTTCTCCCAACGCGTCATCCGGCCATTCCGTCAGTAGCGTTTCCCCCAGAATAAAGCCGGGGAAGCGTTCCGGGGTGGCCAGAGCTGTGCGCGGGTCAATGACCACGGGGGAAAAGCCTGTCATCCGGGCCATAAGGGCGAGGTGCTGGGCAATATGCACAGCGCCCACAATCAGCAGGCGCGGCGGCGGGGTCAGCGGTTGCAAAAACCAGTCCATCCCCTGTGCATCCGGCTCATTTCTGCACCGGCCAGAGTTGAGACACGCCAGAGCAGCGGGAATCAGCTCCGCCGGAAAGCCGGGGGGCGTGGATTCTGTGGTTAGATCAGAGATTAAAAGATGTTTTACACCGTCCAGCGTGCGGGTCAGCAGCGCACCGGTTCGGGTGGTCTGTTTGGCACAGGCTTCGGCCAGCAATGCTTCAGGCAGCGTGCCGGAGGGACAGGCGGGGGAGAGCACAGCTTCCACCAGCACATCCAGCTTACCGCCACAGGCCAGCCCGACCTCCCACGCGCGGTCACTGCTTACGCCGTAGGACAGAACTTCCGGCGGTGCCCCGGTCATAATGGCCTGTGCTGCTGTAATTACGTCGGTTTCCACGCAGCCGCCGCTCACGGAGCCTTCCACCCGGCCTGTGTCACTAATGGCCATCAGGCTGCCTGCCGGGCGTGGGGAACTGCCCCATGTGCCCACCACGGTGGCGAGGGCCACAGCATGGCCTTCCCGTGCCCATAAAAGAGCGTGGTCCAGTGGGGTGAGTGGCTGGGGGGCGGAAAGAGGGACAGTCATAAAATCCAGTCTATACCAGCCCTTGCAGGCTGTGCCCACGGAAGGAACGTGGGGTCAGGCCTGTCTTTGTGGCAGGTTTCCGTGGGGGCGGGGTCTTGATAGGCAGATGAGGAACGCCCATGTCATAACATGAGTGCTATTAAGAGACTGAGGAGTGATTTCATGATTGAATCAAGAGACGGACGCGTCATTTACGTTGTGGCTGATGGCAGGAAAGTCCGTTTCCTGCATGATGGCGAAGGCAAAATGCACGATGTGCAGGACTTCGACAGCGAAAAGCATGAAGCCACTCCGGGCAAAATGCCCACGGGTGCCACGCCGAAAGATGCAGCCAAAGACGGCTTTGCCCGCGTTGTGGCTGACCGTCTGAACGCGCTGGTCAACAGCGGTGAAAAAATTGATGGCTTCGTGCTGGCCGCTCCGGCCCCGGTGCTGCATGAAATCCGCCAGCATCTGAGCAAGCCCGCTGCAGCCAAGCTGATCAAGACCTTTGATAAGGACTTCACCAACATTCCGGCACATGATCTGCGCAAGCATTTTGATATCCCGGCAACGGGTTGGGTCCTGCCGTCCTGATTTCTTAAGTCAGGATTAAGGTCTGAAAAAACTGCCCATGCTCTGCATGCGGCAGTTTTTTTATGGAAAAACCATCTTAAAGTAAGGGGAGAGGCTGCGTGCAAACCGGTCACGGTCCCCGCGTAGGCGCATATTTACAGGAAGGAGCCTGACGTCTTGCATCTAGTGTATCCCGACATGCAATTGCAGGTTCTGCCTGTCACCCCATTCCGCCAGAACTGTTCTCTGTTGTGGGACGAAAATACCCGCCACGCGCTGGTGGTGGACCCCGGAGGGGATGCGGACTTCCTGATGGAGGTCATCCGCAAGCGGGGGCTGACGGTGGATGCGATTCTCATCACCCACGGCCATCTGGATCATGCGGGTGGTGTCGCCCCCCTGTGCCGCGCCTTGGCAAAAGAGCAGGGCAAAGCACCAACAGTCATTGGGCCGGACAAGCAGGATGAATTCCTGTTGTCTTCTATTGTGGATCAGGCGCGCCATTTCGGCCTGCCCGGTCTGGAAAACGCAACAGTGGACCAGTACACGCAGGACGGAGACCGTCTGGAGCTGCTGGGTCGCACTTTTTTAGTCCGCCATATTCCCGGTCACACCCCCGGCCATGTGGTGTTTGTTGATGAAAAAGCCCGTTTTGCTTTTGCGGGAGATACCTTGTTTCGTGGTACAATTGGTCGCACGGACTTCCCTTATGGAAATAGTTCCCTCTTAATATGCAACCTAAAGGAGAAATTACTTCCACTTGGAGACGATATCGTCATTATGCCCGGGCACGGTGGCTCAACCTCGTTGGGAGAGGAACGCGTGAACAATCCGTTCCTCCGTGCTGGCTAACAGGAGTTTGTGAGTGAAACAGGGTATTTGCGGTATTCTGACCGCCTGCCTGACAGCGGGTGTGCTCTTAGGGGCCAGTCCGGTCAGGGCGGAAGATATGGGGGAGCCGACCCAGGCTCAGGCAACGCTGCCGAAAGAAAACCTCACAATCGCCTCGGCGAATGGTCGTCACGTCTTTTCGGTAGAACTGGCCAAAACGCCGCGCCAGCAGCAGGTGGGGGAAATGTTCCGCACCACTCTGCCTGCGGATAACGGCATGCTGTTCCTGTGGGCAACCCCGCAGCAGAGCGACATGTGGATGGAAAATACGCTGGTCCCGCTGGATATCGTCTTTATCGGGACGGACCACCGGATTCAGGCCATTGCGGAAAATGCTGTGCCGCGCAGTCTGGCCCATATCAGCAGCCACGGTCCGGTGGGTGCAACGCTGGAACTGGCAGGCGGGGTGACCGCCAAACTGGGTATTACTGTGGGCGATAAGGTGGAAGCACCGTCTCTGGAGAAAAAATCCTGACGCAGAGCGTTCTGTCCGGGGGGTGCGCACAGCCCCGGCAGCTTGGGTGTAACGGGGCAGTAACGTGACGTTTTTAGTAACCGGAGCAGCCGGGTTTGTTGGCTACCATGTCAGCCAGGCGCTTCTGGAAAGAGGGGAGCGGGTTATCGGCATCGATAACCTCAACTCATATTATAGCCCCGCTCTCAAGCAGGCTCGTCTCGGGCGGCTTGGGCAGGCGCCGGGATTCGTATTTCATCAGCTTGATCTGACACAGCCTGACGCGCTGGATACCCTGGCCGCGCAGGAGCCCGATATTCGGGGGATCTTCCATTTCGCGGCACAGGCTGGCGTGCGCTATTCCATGCGGGACCCGTATGTGTTTGCGGACAGTAATGTGCTGGGCCATGTGGCCGTGCTGGAATTTGCCCGCAAACTGAAGCGGCTGGACCATCTGGTCTACGCATCGTCGTCATCCGTCTATGGGCGAAACACCAGTATGCCGTTTAAGGAGACAGACCGGGTGGATGAGCCCGGCTCCTTCTATGCTGTGACCAAACGGGCTGGAGAGCTGGCCTCTTCCACTTACAGTCATCTGTATGGCCTGCCGCAAACCGGACTGCGCTTCTTTACGGTCTATGGGCCGTGGGGGCGTCCGGATATGGCCTATTACAGCTTTGCCCGTGCCATTGCGCGGGGGGAAGATGTCACGCTCTATGAGGGTGAGGGGCTGGCGCGGGACTTCACTTATATAGCGGACGTGGTGGCAGGCGTTCTGGCGGTGTTTGAAAAACCGCCAGCCGCAGGGGAGGCGCGGGTGCTGAATATCGGCAACCACAGGCCGGAATCCGTGCGCTACCTTGTCTCTCTGCTGGAAACGGAACTGGGCCGGAAAGCAAACCTGCGCCTGTTGCCGCGCCCGCAGGCAGATGTGGAGAAGACGTGGGCGTCCATTGATGCCATTCAGTCTTTAACCGGCTGGCACCCTACAACCGTGCTGGAAGAAGGCGTGCAGCGCTTTGTCTCCTGGTTCCGCACCTATGAGAAGCTCACGATAAACGCCTGAATCCTTAAGATGGATTTTCTTTAATGATTAAAAGGGGCCCCATAAGGGGTCTTCCCGGTGGGGTAAAAACCGATTCAGCCCCGGTTTCCCGCCATTTTGAATAAAATTTCAAAGCGTGTTGACAGGGTCGGCTCAATCCCTTAGAAACCGCTTCACCGGACGAGA
>NZ_LHZA01000075.1 GCF_001580535.1 Acetobacter cerevisiae
TCTGTGAGATTTCCGCGTCGAGCCAAACTAAAAGATGGAACCATCACTGAATGGAAAAGTAATGGTGATTTTTCAGGAACCATTGGAAATTCTCTTGCCATTCAAGCATTTGCAATTCGTATTACTGGACCTGCATCCTTAACATGCGATTGTATTTATGGCGGCCTGTTCCAAGGAGATCATTTTCCTATCAGAGCATCTAATGGGCAATGGTCTGAAGCACCTCAAGGCGGGAATTTGATTGCCATGCAAATTACTTTTTTGGAAAAATAATATCTATTCATCCATTCATTAACGCAGAGGAAATAGTTATATATTCTTATGGATACCCTCTTTAATATCCATAAGAAGAAAATATTAAATTTAATATTTCCTCCCGCAGGAGAAAACAGGCATTACGGACAGCGTGAGACACCAGACAGACGTCCCTCTGCCTGTTTCAGCGCAGCCATGACCGGCTTGCTGGACCATATGCGCACCCACAACACGCCGCCCCGGCTTCTGGCGGCGCTCAGGGCGCTTGTCCGTAAAGACACTCTGTGGCTGATCGCGCTGGCAGCCCTTGTCGGCGTGCTGGCGGGTGGTGTTGTCAGCCTGATGACGGCCGCAACATTCCTCGCGCATCATCTGCTGGCCCCGGAATCTGGCCGCCTGTCCGGGCTGGCAACCGTTAACCCCGTGCGCGCCCTGCTGGTTCCCACGTGCGGCGGCCTGCTGCTGGGGCTGACCAGCCTGTATCTGGCCCGCAAAACCCGCTTCCACCCGGCAGACCCGATTGAGGCCAATGCTCTGCATGGAGGCCGCATGTCCTTTCGGGACAGTCTGATTCTGGCCGGGCAAACCATTCTCTCCAATGGCTGCGGGGCCTCACTGGGGCTGGAGGCCGGGTTCAGTCAGCTTGGAGCTGCCTTTGGCTCCCGCATTGGCCGGCAGTTGCGCATGCACCGGGCCGATGTGCGCCTGCTGGTCGGCTGCGGAGCCGCCGGGGCCATCGGGGCTGCGTTTGATGCACCTCTGGCCGGGGCGTTTTATGCGTTTGAACTGATTATCGGCTCCTACACCTTTACCGCCCTCGCCCCGGTGGCACTGGCTGCCATCTGCGGTATTGGCGTGGTGCATCTGACCGGCACCGTGCTGCCGCCCGTCTGGGTGGCCACACCGCAGGGCATCCCGCTGCTGGCTTACTTCCCCATTATCCTGCTGGGCGTTTTTGCCGGACTGGTGGGAGTGATGCTGATGCGTGGCGTCACGCTGACGGAATACACCTTCCAGCGCCTGCCTTTGCCGGTCTGGCTGCGCCCCGCGCTGGGTGGCCTGCTGGTGGGCGGGCTGGCGATCATTTCCCCCTCCGTTCTCTCCTCCGGCCACATGGCCATGCGGGCAGGGCTCATCAGCTCGCCGCCCTTCATGCTGGCCCTCGGCCTGCTGGGGTTGAAGGCGCTGGCCTCTGCCATTTCCATTGGCTCGGGCTTTCGCGGCGGGCTGTTTTTTGCCTCACTCTATCTGGGTGTGCTGACGGGCGCGGTCTTTGCCGGAGCGCTCGCCCCGCTGGCCGTGCTGCCTGTTTCCGTCTGCACCATTGTGGGCATGTGCGCGCTGGCCGTGGCCGTTATTGGCGGCCCCATGACCATGATCTTTCTGGCGCTGGAGACGACCGGCAGCCTGCCGCTAACGGGCGCTGTGGTGGTCTCGGCCATTGTGTCCTCCATGACGGTGCGGCGGACCTTTGGCTATTCCTTCGCCACATGGCGCTTCCATCTGCGCGGTGAGAATATCCGCTCCGGCGTAGATGTAGGCTGGATGCGCACGCTGACGGTGGAGCGGATGATGCGCACGGAAGTCGCCACCTTCCCCGCGACGGAAACCGTGCAGGCCGCCCGCATCGCCTTCCCAAACCAGACACCGCGCTACATCATTCTGTGTGACGAGCAGAACCATTATAAAGGGCTGGTGGAAAACGTGCTGTTCCATGCCAACCGCGTGCCGGAAACCACGCCACTGACGGAACTGGTTGCCGCGGATGATCTGGCGCTGACCCCGGCCCTCTCACTCTCCACCGCCATTGATACGTTCGAGCGGCTGGCCCGCCCGGCGCTGGCTGTAGTGGATGACGACAACCACATTCTCGGCCTGCTGAGTGAGCGCTACGTGCTGCGCCGCTATGCGGAAGAACTGGAACGCACCCGGCGGGAACTGGCAGGGGAAAAATACCGGGTTTAACTGGGCGTGCACTTTGCAGCACTTTGCGGCACTTTGCGCGTTGATAAATTTAAGTCAGGAGAACCCTTTATGTCTCTGCCCGCGTTTCTGAAAACCCTGCTACGGGCCAGTGCCCCGACTGCTCTGGCTCTTGGGCTGGCAGCCCCTGCCCTGAGCGCCCCCGCCCACAAAACCACGCCTGCCACCACGCCCGCTCTGGATGCTGCCGCTCGGGCTGTGCGGGCCGAGCTAAAATCCGTCGGGGCTGCGCGCTTTACCTCTCCGGACTACAAGCTCGGTGTGGTGCGCCATATGGTGATGTTCACCTTCCGCCCCGGCACGACAGCGGCACAGCGCGCGGAGGTTACGCGGCGCTTTGTGGCCCTCACCACCCTCTCCCGCAGGGCGGATGGCAAGACGGTTGTGACGTCCATTGAGACAGGGGCGCAGAACAGCGGAGAAAATTCCGACCTCGGGCTGGAGCAGGGGTATCTGGTTACCTTCCAGTCTGAAGGGGACAGGAACTTTTACGTCGGGCGCCCGATTGTCACCGAGGCAGGGCACTTTGACCCAGCACATGATGCCTTCAAAACCTTCGCCGGACCGTATCTGGCCAAGGTCGTGGTGTTCGACTTCACCCCCACGGCACCGGCAGCCCTCTGATGTGCGGGCCTTTCCCGCATGGAACGGGAGGCCGCACCAACGCAAACGCATATCTGTGATCTGGCATGGCCAGAGAACAGTGTTATAACACCTCATTCTTTTTTAAGCCTTATCCAGACGGAGCCACTTCCTTATGACCGCCCCAGCCCAGACCCCGGCGAACCAGTCTCTTCTGGGCCGCCTGAAGGACATTGCCGGACACAGCCACGTGCTGACCAGCGAGGCCGAAACCTACCGCTTCCGGCACGGCTTCCGCTTTGGCGCGGGCAAGGTGCTGGCTGTGGTGCAGCCCGGCACGCTGGTGGAACTGTGGCGGGTGGCGCAGGCCTGTGTGGATGCGGGCAAGATTATCATCATGCAGGCCGCCAATACCGGCCTGACAGGTGGCTCCACGCCGGATGGCAATGATTATGACCGTGAGATCGTGCTCATCAGCACCCTCCGGCTGACCGGTGCCCATATGATTGGCGGCGGCAAGCAGGTTGTCTGCCTGCCCGGCGCCACGCTGTATGAGCTGGAAGGCATGCTGGGCGCCATTGGGCGGGAACCGCATTCCGTTATCGGCTCATCCTGCATTGGGGCGTCCGTTCTGGGCGGCATCAGCAACAACTCGGGCGGTGCGCTGGTGCAGCGTGGCCCGGCCTATACGGAAATGGCCGTGTTTGGTCAGGTGGGGGAAGACGGTAAGCTCCAGCTCGTCAACCATCTGGGCATCCAGCTGGGGAATGACCCTGAAGCCATTCTGAACAAGCTACAGGCTGGCACCTTCTCCGATGCGGACATCGACTGGGATGCAGGCCGCGGGCATGACAACAACTACATCACCCACGTGCGTGATGTGGATGCGGACACCCCCGCCCGCTTTAACGCAGACCCGGCCCGCTGGCATGAAGCCGCAGGCTGCGCGGGCAAGCTGGTGGTGTTTGCCGTGCGTCTGGACACTTTCCCCGCCGCAAAAAACCCGGCGGTGTTCTACATCGGCTCCAACAGCACGGACGAGCTGGAAGACCTCCGCCGCCATATGCTGACCGGGTTTGAAGAACTGCCGATTGCAGGCGAATACATCCACCGCGATGCGTTCAACATTGCCGAGAAATACGGCAAGGACACGTTTGCGGTCATCCGCAAATTCGGCACGAAATTCCTGCCGAAGATGTTCGCCATGAAGTCCCGCTTTGACATTTTTGCCAAGCAGTTCGGCTTCCTGCCTGAAAACCTGAGCGACCGCATCATGCAGGCGCTCAGCGTGTTCATCCCTAACCAGCTGCCCAACCGGATGCTGGAGTATCGGGACAAGTTTGAACACCACCTGATGCTGAAAACCTCCGCCACACTGGCAGGCCCGATGAAGGCCTATCTGGAGCAGTTCTTCAGCAAAGCGACCGGCGAATTCTTTCAATGCACGCCGGATGAAGGCTCCCGCGCCTTCCTGCATCGCTTTGCCGCTGCGGGGGCTGCCGTGCGCTACCGCGCCGTGCATCACCGTGAGGCGGAAGACATTGTGGCGCTGGACGTCGCCCTGCGCCGGAACGACCGCAACTGGTTTGAAAAACTGCCGAAAGAGATTGAAGACAAGATTATCGTCAAACTCTATTACGGCCACTTCCTGTGCCATGTGATGCATCAGGATTACGTCATCAAAAAAGGCTACAACGCCATGGACGTGGAGCACAGCATGCTCCCCGGTCTGGACCAGCGCGGCGCGCGCTATCCGGCAGAACATAATGTGGGCCATCTCTATCAGGCGCCGGATGTTATGCTGGCGCATTACCGGGAGCTGGACCCCTGCAACTGCATGAACCCGGGCATTGGTCTGGCCACTAAAAAGAAGAACTGGGTGGCGGAGAGCGTCTAAAACGCGATAGAGAGGTCCGGCCCTTTCCTGTTACCGGACCTCTCGCTTTATGCTCCAGATCGACAGCCTCGTGTTCAACGCATGGGGACGCCAGTTTTTTAATCGTGCCAGCGTCAGCCTGCCCAACCCCTCCAAGGTCTCTCTTGTGGGGCGGAACGGGGTTGGCAAATCCACGCTGTTCAAGCTGATTAAAGGCGAGTTGCAGCCGGATTCCGGTGAAATTTCCATCCCCAAGGCCGCCCGCATTGCGGCGGTGGATCAGGAACATCCGGCCACGGATGTCACCTTGCTGGAAACCATTCTAGCAGCAGATCTGGAACGCGCTACGCTGATGGCGGAGCTGGAAACCGCCGAGCCGGAGCGCATGGGCGATATCTGGATGCGGCTGATTGAGATTGATGCCGACAGCGCCCCCTCCCGCGCAGCAGAAATTCTGAACGGCCTTGGCTTCTCCACCGAAGATCTGGACCGCCCGATGGCGGAATTTTCCGGTGGCTGGCGGATGCGCGTGGCGCTGGCCGCCGCCCTGTTCTCCGAGCCTGACCTGCTGCTGCTGGATGAACCGACCAACTATCTGGATCTGGAAGGCGCACTCTGGCTGGAAGCCCGGCTGGAACGCTATCCGCATTGCGCCCTGATTATCAGCCATGACCGTGAACTGCTGAACAACTCGGTGGATTTCACGCTGCATGTCACGGAAGGCAAGCTGGAACTCTATACCGGCGGCTATGATTCCTTTGAGCATCAGCGGGCAGAAAAAATCCGCCTGCAAAGTGCCACCCGCGCCAAGCAGGACGCCGAGCGGGCGCATCTGCAATCCTTTGTGGACCGCTTCAAAGCCTCTGCCGCCAAAGCCGCACAGGCCCAGAGCCGTGTGAAACGTCTGGCCAAGCTGACGCCGATTGAAACCACTATTGAGGCACAGGTTTCCCCCTTAGTCTGAAACCCTTTAGTCATGCGC
>NZ_LHZA01000124.1 GCF_001580535.1 Acetobacter cerevisiae
CCACCGAACCTGCTGTTTCTTAGGAAAGTGCAATGCCTTTAGCAAGGCGGCAGACCGAGCACCTCTTCCATCCCATAATATCCAGCCGGACGGTCCTGCACCCAAAGGGCTGCCCGCACCGCACCCGTGGCAAACACCCGCCGGTCAAACGCCCGATGGGTCAGGGTAATCTGCTCGTCCGCAGAGGTAAACAGAACCTCATGCTCTCCCACAATCTGACCGCCGCGAAGCGCTGCAAACCCAATGGCGCCCGGCTTGCGCGGGCCGGTATGGCCGTCACGCCCGCTCTCCTTCACATCGGTCAGCGCCACGCCACGGCCTTTTGCCACGGCCTCACCAATGGCCAGCGCGGTGCCGGACGGCGCATCGACTTTCTGCCGGTGGTGCATTTCCACAATCTCGGCATCATAAGACTCGGCAGGGAGCGCCTGCCCCATCATCTGCGCCAGACGACGCACCAGCGTGACGCCAGCCGAAAAATTGGCTGCATGCACAACCCCGATGGTCTCCGCTGCCTTCAGGACAGCCGCCTGTTGCGCCTCGGAAAGCCCGGTCGTGCCCAGCACCCACGCCGTATCGTGGTCCGCCAGAGCCTGCGCATGCGGGATAGCGGTGTCTGCATGGGTGAAGTCAATCACCACATCACTCACTGCTGCCAGACCGGCCATGTCCGTAAACAGAGCAAGCCCGTCCGGCAGGCCGATCGCTTTCGCTTTATCGCGCACAGTGCCGCCTGCCAACACAGCACCCGCAGCCTGCACCTCTTCCACCAGCAAACGACCTACGCGCCCGGTAATGCCGGCAATGCCGATACGCAGCCCTTGATCTGTCATGCCGGATCAGCCCTTATTTTCGAAAAAGTCCCGAACGCGTGCAAAGAAGCCCGTATGTTCGGGGCTACCCTTCACGTTCTCACCGGCTTCTTTTTCAAACTCTTCCAGCAGCTCTTTCTGGCGTTTGTTCAGATGCTGCGGCGTTTCCACCGTCACCTGAATATACATATCGCCACGCGCGCTGGAGCGCAGAACGGAGAAGCCTTTGCCGCGCAGGCGGAAATGCGCTCCGGTCTGCGTGCCTGCGGGGATTTTCACCTTGGCGCGGTTGCCATCAATCACCGGCACTTCAATTTCCGTGCCCAGAGCAGCCTGCCCCATACGGAGCGGCACGCGGCAATAAACGTTGGCGCCGTCACGCTGGAAAATCCCATGCTCTGAAACAGAGACATGCACATAGAGATCACCCGCAGGCACACCCTGACCACCAGACTCGCCTTCGCCCGTAATGCGGATACGCGTGCCGTCTTCCACACCGGCGGGGATCTGCACAGCGAGGGTCCGTTCTTTTTCGACCGTCCCTTCCCCATGGCAGACCTTACAGGGGTCTTTCACAACGCGTCCGGCCCCGTGGCAGGTCGGGCAAGGCCGTTCCACCACAAAGAAGCCCTGCTGCGCCCGCACCTTGCCCGCGCCATGGCAGCTCGGGCAGGTTTCCACGCCAGCTTCCCCAGCGTTGGACCCGGTGCCATGGCAGGACTCACACGCCACGCGTGTGATGATTTTTACGTCTTTTTTCACGCCGGAGAAGGCTTCTTCCAGCGTGATTTCAACATGAGTCTGGATGTCATTACCCGTGCGGGCACGGCCACCGCCACGGCGGCCACCCATCATGTCGCCAAACATCTGCTCGAAGATGTCGCCCAGACCACCACCGCCACCAAAGCCGTTGAAGTCGAAGCCGCCGGGGCCACCGCCGCCGCCGTTTTCAAAGGCTGCATGACCAAAGCGGTCATAAGCTGCGCGCTTCTGCTCATCTTTCAGGACATCATATGCCTGATTGATTTCCTTGAACTTTGCTTCGGCAGCTTCATCCCCTGGGTTACGATCGGGGTGATATTTCATGGCCAGTTTACGATAAGCCTTCTTGAGTTCATCGGATGAAACCGTCCGGCTAACTTCAAGAATTTCGTAATAATCAATCTTGGTGGCCATGGAAGTCCTCTTGCAGGAAACTGCCTTTTACAAAAGCGCAGCAGATGTCTGAAAATGACAAACGGCGTCCGCCTTCCAGGAAGCGCGGACGCCGGAGAAAAAAGCCGTTACCACCCTGCGTCAAGCAAGGTGGCAGCGGGTTAAAGCGTCCGATCAGGACTTTTTGTCGTTCACGTCTTCAAAGTCCGCATCGACGATCTTTTCGTCGTTCGGCTTGGCACCAGCAGCACCAGCTTCACCTTCCGGCGCGCCTTCACCAGCCTGACCAGCCTTGTATACGGCTTCGCCCACCTTCATGGCAGCCTGCGTCAGACGATCGCTGGCCGTCTTGATGGCTTCGGCATCGGTGCCTTCCAGAGCGGTTTTGACAGCGGCAATCGCGCTTTCAGCTTCCGTCTTGTCAGCAGCCGGAACCTTGTCGCCAGCTTCCGTCAGAGACTTTTCGACCTGATGCACGAGGCTTTCTGCGTTATTCCGCACTTCAACCTGTTCGCGCTTGGCTTTATCGGCTTCAGCATTCGCTTCAGCGTCTTTCACCATCTTGTCGATGTCGCTGTCGGACAGACCACCAGAAGCCTGGATCTTGATCTGCTGTTCTTTACCGGTCGCCTTGTCCTTAGCGGACACGGACACAATGCCGTTGGCGTCGATGTCGAACGTCACTTCAATCTGCGGCACACCACGCGGAGCCGGGGCAATACCCGTCAGGTCGAAGTTCCCCAGCAGCTTGTTATCAGCCGCCATTTCACGTTCGCCCTGATAGACCTTAATGGTCACAGCGTTCTGGTTGTCTTCCGCCGTGGAGAAGGTCTGGCTCTTCTTGGTCGGGATCGTCGTGTTCCGGTCGATCAGACGGGTAAACACACCACCCAGCGTTTCGATACCTAGAGACAGCGGCGTTACGTCCAGAAGCAGAACGTCTTTCACGTCACCCTTCAGAACGGCACCCTGAATAGCAGCACCAATGGCGACCACTTCATCCGGGTTCACGTTACGGGCCGGGTCTTTACCGAAGAACTGCTTAACAGCTTCGATCACCTTCGGCATACGGGTCATACCACCAACAAGGATGACTTCATCCACTTCGGAAGCAGACACGCCAGCGTCTTTCAGAGCGGCCTTACAGGGTTCCAGCGTGCGCTGGATCAGGTCATCAACAAGGCTTTCCAGCTTAGCACGGGTCAGCTTCAGCACCAGATGCTTCGGACCGGAAGCGTCTGCGGTGATGAACGGCAGGTTGATTTCCGTTTCCTTGGAGGAAGACAGTTCAATCTTCGCTTTTTCAGCAGCTTCCTTCAGGCGCTGCAGAGCCAGCTTGTCAGACCGCAGGTCGATGCCCTGCTCACGTTTGAACTCGTCAGCCAGATAGCCGATGATGCGGTTATCGAAGTCTTCACCACCCAGGAACGTATCACCGTTCGTGGATTTCACTTCGATCACGCCGTCAGAGATTTCCAGAACAGAAACGTCGAACGTGCCGCCACCAAGGTCATACACAGCCACCGTGCCGCCGCTTTTCTTTTCCATGCCATAGGCAAGGGCAGCAGCCGTCGGTTCGTTGATGATACGCAGGACTTCAAGACCAGCGATACGACCGGCGTCTTTGGTTGCCTGACGCTGGGCATCGTTAAAGTAAGCCGGAACCGTAATAACGGCCTGCGTCACTTTTTCACCGAGGTAAGCCTCAGCGGTTTCTTTCATCTTGCCGAGCACGAAAGCGGAAATCTGGGAGGGGGCATATCCTTTGCCGCGCGCCTCGACCCACGCATCGCCGTTGTCACCTTTGACAATGGCGTAGGGGACCATTTCCTTGTCTTTCTGCACCGTCGGATCGTCATACCGGCGACCAATCAGACGCTTGACTGCGTAGAGCGTGTTCGTCGGGTTGGTGACAGCCTGACGTTTAGCCGCCTGCCCGACCAGCATTTCACCGCCTTCGGTGAAAGCGACCATGGACGGGGTGGTGCGAGCACCTTCGCTATTTTCAATAACGCGGTTTTCATTGCCTTCACGCACTGCAACGCAGGAGTTGGTCGTGCCCAGGTCAATACCAATAACTTTACTCATGTCTGCTCCTTTAAGCGACCCGGTCTGGCCCGAAGCACCGGACGGGGTCCTATCTCTTCCGGCCTGCTTTCACGCTGAAAACCGGCCATGAATGTTAAGTCTGATGTATGGTGCCCCAAAACCTCTTTCAAGGTCCAGACACCGGGCGGGAAACAATTTTTTCCATCTCCCGCCCGGTATCCGGGGCACTCTCGGCCAGATTTATTCTCCGGCCTTAGCCACCACCACCATGGCCGGCTTCAGCAGGCGGCCATGCAGCGTCCATGTCGGGGTCCAGGCCTGCATGACCGTTCCCGGTGCGTGCTCAGCGCTGGGCTGTTCCGCCATGGCCTGATGCAGGTTGGCGTCAAACGCCTTGCCGGACGGGTCATCACACTTGATGCCATGCCGTTCCAGAATGGAGATAAAGGACCGTTCGGTGCTTTCAATCCCCTCACGCATTTTGGTGATGACCGTATCTTCACCTTCCTGCGCAGGCGGCAGGCTGGAGAGCGCGCGGCGCATGTTTTCAGCCGCTTCCACCACATCCCGTGCAAATTTCTGCACAGCATACTGGCGGGCATCATCCACATCGCGCTTGGCACGGGTGCGCAGGTTCTGGTTTTCAGCCTCAGAACGCAGCCACTTTTCCTTCATCTCGGCAGCTTCCTGCTCGAGCTCGGCAATGCGCTGCTCGACGGGAGACTGCTCGGTTGCCTGTTCTGCCCCGGCTTCGGCGGCGTCCTGAGGCGGGGCGACGTGGTCGGACGCAGCCGGTGCGGCCTGCGTCTCAACCTGTGTGGGATCTGTATCTTGGGTCATGCTTCAAGAAGTAAGCAACGTGATGGGACGCGACAAGACCCGCAACGCCTGCCATGCTGATTTTGCAACCAATTTTACAAGCGCGCCGCAACGTGCTCAAAAATTGGACAAACTGGAAACCGTTGCCCATAGCGCACGGGCGAGGATGCGCGTATGCTGACTGGCTTGCGCTGACCGCGAGGAAGGAAAACGCATACCATGGCAGACCGCACCAAGCAGACGATTGCTCTGGTTGATGACGACCGTAATATCCTGACGTCGGTCCAGATGACTCTGGAGGCGGAGGGCTTTCACGTCCGCACCTATACCGATGGCGAATCGGCCTTACAGGGCCTGACAGCCTACCCGGTTGATCTGGCCGTGCTGGACATCAAGATGCCCCGTATGGACGGCATGGAACTGTTGCAGCGCCTGCGGGCCCGCTCCCATCTGCCGGTGATCTTCCTCTCCTCGAAAGATGAGGAAGTGGACCAGCTGATGGGCCTCCGCCTTGGCGCGGATGACTATATTACCAAGCCCTTCTCCCAACGCCTGCTGCTGGAACGCATCCGCGCCCTGCTGCGCCGGAACGAGGCCAGCCGTGCGGAAGCCAGCGGCGCACCCGCTGGCGGCGCTCTGGTGCGCGGCGCGCTTTCTCTGGATGAGCTGCGCCATAAATGTACGTGGAACGGGGAAGATGTGCCGCTGACGGTCACGGAATTCCTGCTGGTCAAGACGCTCGCCATGCGTCCCGGCCTCGTCAAATCACGCGATCAGCTAATTGATGCCGCCTATGGTGACACCGTGTATGTGGATGACCGCACCATCGACAGCCACATCAAACGGGTACGGAAAAAATTCCGGCAGGTGGATGACAATTTCAATCAGATTGAAACGCTGTACGGCATTGGCTACCGCTATAAAGAAGACTGAGACCGGTGCATGACCAGCCGGAAACGCATGTCTGTCTCTTCCACTCTGTCCTCCGGGCTGCGGCGCATCCGCATTCCTGGTCAGGCGCCCCGCAAGGGCGGCGTGGAAGCTACAGCCGCCTATGAGGCCTCCCGCACCCGGCTGATCTCCCCGCTCATGCGGCGCATCATGCTGGTCAATGTGCTGCCGCTGGTGCTGCTGGCTATCACCATGCTGTTCCTCAACCAGTTTCGGAACAGTCTGCTGGCAACAGAAGTCACCGGCCTGCGGGAACAGGCCCGCATTTATGCGGGCGCATTGGGGCAGATTGCCGTGCGCAGCAATCATACCCACGGTGCCGGACCGGATGGGTTCACCCTTGAATCCGCTCTGGCCCGCCCCCTGCTGCTCCGGCTGACCGAACCCAGCCCGAACGCCCACGCCCGCCTGTTTGGCCCGGACGGCCAGTTGCTGGCTGATAATCTGGCCGACCAGCTAACAGCCCCCCAGCGCGCCACACCCCCTGCCCATTCCGATGAACATCAGCCGCCGCCTTTTCATCGCCTGCACCCGCCACCGGGTTTGTATGAACGGCTTCTGACCTGGCTCTGGAGCAGCCACAGTTCCAGCATTGTTACGCTGGACACCAATGAGGCGGACATACCGGCAGACCCGGCCCGCCCCACGGATGCCAACGGCACATTCTCCCGCCCTCCGCCGGAAGCACCGCCCTATATCCGACGCACGGCGAATAATCGGCTAATTATCACGGTCGCTGAACCGGTGATTCATGAAGGCCGGACGGTTGGCATCATTCAGCTCACCCGCGCTGCCTCTCAGGTGGACCGGGCGCTGTTTGCCATCCGCTCTTCCATTCTCTCGTTGTTCCTGATGGTGCTGGTCATTACCGTTCTGCTCTCATGGTATCTGTCGCTCACCATCGCCCGCCCGCTGCTGCGGCTGGCGGCGTCGGCACAGATCATGCGCGAGTCTTCAGGCCGCACCGGCACCGTGCCGGCCCGCCTGCTGGCACGACGGGATGAGATTGGGGATCTGGCCCGTGCGCTTCAGGCCAGCGCGCAGGCGTTGTGGAAGCGGATGGACGCCATTGAGCGTTTTGCAGCGGATGTCAGCCACGAGATCAAAAACCCGCTCTCCTCCATCCGCTCGGCCATTGAGACCCTGCTGCGGATTGAAGACCTCAACCAGAAGCGTCGTCTACTGACCATTATCAATGATGACGTGCTGCGTCTGGACCGCCTGATTACCGATATTTCCGACGCCAGCCGACTGGATGCCGAAATGTCCCGCGCGCAGACGGAGGCCATCTCAGTTGTGCCGCTCCTGTCTGTTCTGGCGGAAATCCATCAGGCCACCCGCAAGGAGGGTGAGCCGATTATCCTGACGCACAGTGAAGGCGATTCACCAGAGCATCCGCTCAGGGTCCTGGCGGTGGAAGATCGTCTGGTGCAGGTGCTGCGCAATCTGATTGGGAACGCTATTTCCTTCTCTCCCCCCAATGGCCGCATTCTGCTGGAGGCCGTGCCGGTGGGAAATATGGTGGCGCTGTCCGTCTCTGATGAAGGGCCGGGTATCCCTCAGGCCAAGCTCGATTCCATTTTTGACCGTTTTTATTCTGAACGTCCGAAGGAAGAGCATTTTGGCCAGCATTCCGGTCTGGGCCTGTCTATCAGCCGCCAGATTGTGGATGCTCTGCATGGCACAATTTCTGTGGAAAACCGGCATGATGCGCAAGGCCACGTTGCCGGTGCACGCTTTACAGTCCGCCTGCCCCGCGTGATGGCCTGAACTTAGACCAGACCCGGTTCAACGCCCAGTTCAAACTCGATCTTGACGTGGGGATTGGCAAATTTCTTCACCCACATCAGCGTCACAGATGGGGAAATGGCGGAAAAAACATGCCGCAAGGTGGGGAAACAGGACGGAAAATCCCGCGTATCTGAGACCAGATAGGTCACCCGCGTCACATCCTGCATGGAATAGCCATAATCGGCCAGTAAAGTCGCTCCAGCATCCAGAGCAGTGCGACATTGCTCCGCAATGCTCTCGCCTTCCGGATGCGGCGCACAAAGACCGGAGATTTTGAGCCCCCCGGAAATGCGCTCTACTCTGGCGTGCGACCCAGAGAGGTGATGTGCACTGTTTTGAACGGTGTTCCCCATGGCCTCACAGCATACTGCGGCGCCCCGACGGACGGCAAATTTCTCTTTCGTAACAAACAAATAACTTAAAATCTGGTATAGTCCAGCCGTTTTGCTCTGCAACACCTGCCAGCATCCATGCGCTGTTGTGTGTTGCGCAGTCAGGACTGACCGGAGCATAATACGGCCTCGGAAGTCAGGGAAAGGCTTTATTCACGCCGCTGACGGGTCCGAAGGCGTCACGACACTGAAGGGGAAACAGCTGTAATGCGCACGGTGGATGATACCCTTGTCCCACGCCGCATCCTGCTGGTCTCTGGCCTGTCTGGTGCCGGAAAGTCTTCCATTCTCCGCATTCTGGAAGACCTTGATCACGAGGTGATCGACAACCCCCCGCTTGGTATGCTGGATGATATTGTCGCCCGCGCCGAACGCCCCGTTGCTATTGGTGTGGATTCCCGCACCCGCGGGTTTGATGCCTCCGCCGTTCTGGAAGCGCTCGCGCGCCTGCGTATGAACCCAAATCTGCGGGTGGAACTGATTTACGCCACGGCGGAAGAAAGCGTTCTGCTCCGCCGCTATACTGCCACGCGCCGTCGCCATCCGCTGGCCCTGCACGGCAGCATTAAAGAAGGCATTGAGG
Organism: Acetobacter cerevisiae; assembly: GCF_001580535.1. Taxonomy (GTDB): domain Bacteria; phylum Pseudomonadota; class Alphaproteobacteria; order Acetobacterales; family Acetobacteraceae; genus Acetobacter; species Acetobacter cerevisiae. The sequence goes on from NZ_LHZA01000124.1 coordinate 8,553, forward strand.
AAGAAACCGCCCTGACTGCCCCGCTCCGTGCGGCGGCTGATCTGGTGATTGATACCTCCGACATGCCCCCGCCTGAGCTGCGCCAGTTTGTGGAAAGCCGCTTCAGCCCGTGGGAAGGCGCTGCGGGTGAAGGGCTGACGGTCGCCCTGATGTCCTTCGCCTACCCGGCCGGCCTGCCGCGTGAGGCGGATATTGTGCTGGATGCGCGCTTTTTAAGAAATCCACATTACGACCCGGCTCTGGCTCCCAAAACCGGGCTGGATGCGGATGTGGCTGCTTACGTGGCCGAAGACAGCGATTATCTGCCGTTCCTCAACCAGATTCACGGCCTGCTTCAGCTCGTCCTGCCGCGTTTTGTGCAGGAAGGCAAAAAATATGCTACCATTGCTATTGGCTGTTCAGGCGGTCGCCATCGGTCAGTGACACTGGTGGAAGCTCTGGCCAAACGGCTTTCCGCGCCAGATGGCATGGGAAATTACCAGGGGTCCGGCCAGTGGCCCATCATGATCATGCACCGGGAACTTGCCCGGCTTGGTCTGGGTTCATGGCGGTGGGCACGCAAACCCGCTGATGCCGCCAACACGGAACCGGCCTCTCCGGTTTCCTGATCCGCCCCGGCGCACCGCGCGCCAGCCTTTGGGGCCGCGTCCCGCAGCATCGGGCACGCACAGCTAAACTCATCCGACCGTCATGCGTTTTGCCACAAGGGAAAGCGCAATCTGATGCTGTTCATTGTCTTATTTGAGGATAATTTTTCTCTTTTCATGTCTATTTCAGAAACGGCCCTGACGCATGATCCGCTTGCCAGAACGGTTCAGAACCAGTTGACCCCTGCGGTCACCTTTTTCCGAAGCTGGTTAAGCTGGCTGCCTGCGTCCCTCGTCTCTCTACTGGTGCTTTTTCTTGTCGGGCTGGTGGCGGCCATGCTGAGCAGGCTGGTGACAGACCGTATTCTGATGCGCATTCCCGGTGCGCGGCGGGGCGCGTTTGTCCGCTCCCTCACCAAATCTCTCCGGCGGCCTGTGCGGCTTACTGTCGTTATCATGGCCATGGGGCTGGCTCTTCCGGCGTGCGGTCTGCATGGCGACCTGCTGGACAGCGTAACCCACCTGCTGCTCATGACTTTTGTGGCGGTGATGGGATACGGCACCGTCGTAACGGTCCGGCTGGTCTCCGATGCCTATCTGTCCCGCTTTGCGGAAGCGGATCAGGATGATGATATTCTGGCCCGCAAACACGCCACACAGGTCCGGCTGCTGCGGCGAGCGGCAGAAATTCTGATCGGCATGCTGACCGTCAGCGCCGAACTGATTACCTTCGAGCCGGTGCGGGAATATGGGCTGAGCCTGTTTGCCTCGGCGGGCGCGGCCTCTCTGATTGTCGGTCTGGCGGCCCGCCCCATTCTGGCCAACCTGTTTGCGGGTGTGCAGATTGCCATGACGCAGCCCATCCGGATGGGGGATCTCATCGCCTTTCAGGGCGACTGGACCTGGGTGGAGGAAATTACATCCACCTATGTTGTTCTGCGGTCCTGGGACTGGCGTCGGCGCATTGTGCCCATCGCCTTCTTTCTGGATACACCGTTTGAAAACTGGACCTACAATTCTGCGGAACTGATTGGCGCGGTCTATCTCTATGTGGATTACCGCACCCCCATGGACCGCCTGCGCACCAAACTGGAAGAGATTGTCCGCGCCTGCCCGCAATGGACTGGCAAAGACTTCAGCGCACAGGTCGCGGATTGTAACGACCAGACCATGATGATCCGCGTCACAGCTAGCGCCCGCACAGCCATACGCAGCTGGGATCTGCGCTGTGAAATTCGGGAAAAAATCATTCAGTGGATGTGTGAGGAATGCCCGGAAGCCCTGCCCCGCAATCGGTTTGCGCTGGCTCCGGTCGGTCTGGGGGAACAGCAGCCGCCTATTCCGTTCTCCTCCACGTCCCCGCCGGGCGCCATGCCCTATGGCCCGTTTAACGCGCCCCCGGCATGGGCCTCCGCAACCGCGCCAGCGGGGAGAGCCATGCCGGACATGACCCCTCCGCCGCCGTCTGCTTTCAGGCCTTTATAACCCCCGCAGAGAACGGGCTTAGTGTTAGCCCTGTGAAATCTGGTCGAACACGCCGCCTTCACTAAAATGCTTTTTCTGGACGGCAGCCCAGCCACCCAGACTGGCGATATCGAATGTTTCAACCTTGGGGAAACGCACCGTATTTTCCGCAGCAACGGCGGCATCAACCGGGCGGAAATAATGCTTCGCACCAATCCGCTGCCCTTCGGGTGAGAACAGAAAGTTCACGTAAGCCTGTGCCTGAGCCTGCGTGCCATGTTTGGCAACATTGCTGTCCACCACAGCCACCGGCGGTTCTGCCAGAATGGTGAGTTTGGGCACCACGAGGTCAAACTGATCCGGCCCGATATCCTTTGTGGCCAGCAGGGCTTCATCCTCCCATGCCAGCAGCACATCGCCCAGACCGCGTTGCACAAAGCTGTTTGTCGCCCCGCGCGCGCCAGTATCCAGCACGGGCACGTGGCTGAACAAGGCTTTCAGATACGCCCGCGCCGTCTCTTCCGACCCGCCCGGCTGCTTCAGCGCCCAGCCCCATGCGGCCAGATAATTCCACCGTGCGCCACCAGAGGTTTTCGGGTTGGGAGTCACGACTTTCACGTCATCCCGCACCAGATCGCTCCAGTCCTGAATTTTCCTGGGATTTCCCTTGCGCACCAGAAACACAATCGTGCTGGTATAGGGTGTGGCGTTATGCGGCAGGCGTGTCTGCCAGTCGGCCGCCAGCAAGCCATGCTGCGCCAGAATATCAATATCGTAAGCCAGCCCTAACGTGACGACATCCGCCGGAGCGCCTTCCAGCACAGACCGCGCCTGGGCACCGGACCCGCCATTGGAGGTGCGGACAAACACAGACTCACCCGGATGGGCCTTGGCCCAGAAGGCTGCAAACGCACGGTTGATCTCGGTATACAGCTCTCGTGTCGGGTCGTAGGAGACATTCAGCAGTTGCGCACTTGCTGCGGAGGAAGAGGAAGCCCACAGCCCTCCCCCGGCAACAAGCCCGCCCACCAGAGACGTCGCACCCAGAAAAGAGCGCCGGGATAGAAGGGGGGATTTATGGGTCATGTCAGTCTCTCCACACTACCAGAGACCCCGCCTGACCGAAACAAGCACTCACGGCACGGCCCCTTTAGATTCCTAATTCACGATATCATGCGCGATAATTTTCCAGACAGCAATATACATTTTATTTCGTTTTTTAAATTTGCCTTTTTCACTTTATAGCCCAGCAAACTCCTGCCACGAAAAATTGAAGAATTTCTTTTTTTTCAAAAGGGACACACGCATCAGCCTCTCTCCATTCGGCTAAAAATTTAATACGATATTTTATCGTTTTCTATATTGCGATTTAGATCGTGTTATGTTTAATTCACAAAATACGAATTAGTTTAGTGTTTATGAACCCCTCATAATCCCGGCTTTCCGCTCCTCTTTGGAAAATCTCATGGTTCGCCTCAGCTCTCACGCTTCGTTCGCCGGGAAACCGGGCTTGCCTCGCGCCCTCCTGCTAGCCTCTGCTGTGGCGTCTTCCGCTCTTTCGCTGTCCTGTGCCATGGCGCAGCCGGGAACAGATTCTGCTTCTCCTGCCACACCACACACAACCCCACAGAAAAGCGTGAGCAAGCCTGCCTCTGTCTATCTGCCGCATGACCGTGAGCGGATTGTGGTCACGCCCTCTGCCAGCCAGCTGCCTCCGCCCATGCCGCCTGTGGTGCTGTATCCCCATGCCAACCCCGTCGGCCAGCCGGTCCGTACAACAGGTGTGCAGGGGCGTGTCTCCGGGCATCAATATGACTGGGGCGTGTTTAACCGTGGCAATGGTGAAGCTGCGGGTTTTGGTCCGGTTGGCCAATATGGTGTTGCCCCCTGGGCGGAGGACTGGAGCCGCCTGCGGGACAAATCCAAACGGAAAGATCCGTTTGATCTGATCAAATATATTGCCCTGAATGAAAGTGGCTCAATATGGCTCAGCTTTTCAGGTGAAACACGCCTGAGAAACTGGTTTGAAAGCCGCCCAAACCTCGGCACGCAGCACAACAATGATTCCGGGCGTTTTGCAGTCCGTAACCTGTATGGCGCGGATCTGCATCTGGGGTCTCACGTCCGGCTGTTCGGTCAGCTTGTCAATGCTGATGCCGCAGGCTGGAACGGGTATGGCTACGGCACAACCTATCGCAAACGGCTTGATGCCCAGCAGGCTTTTATTGAAACCAAATGGTCCATGCTGGGGGCCAAAAGTGGCTTTATGTTCGGGCGGCAGCAGTTTCTGGATGCACCCTCCTACATGCTGTACAACCGGGAAACGCCCAACGTACCGCTCTCATGGAACGGCTTTCGGGCTTACATGGTCTGGCCCCGCATCCGCATTGATGGCTGGGATTTTGTGCAGACCAATGACAGCCAGAACAAAATGTTCCACGATACGGAAAACTATAATACCCGCCTGTATGGTTTCAACATGACATGGGCCCCGCCCGATGGCCGCTTTATGGGCGACAGATACAATTCCTTTCTGGATGTATTTTATGTTGGCTACAAACTCTCCGGCTCCTCCGGGGCTATTGCCACCGCCACTGGCAGCCAGAACGGGTCCAATACCCGCAACAATTTTGGTGTGCGCTGGCATGGGATTGCCGGCCCGTTTGAATTTTCTCTTGGCGGCATCTGGCAGGGCGGCGTCTTCAAATACGCCAAAACCAATCAGTCCCGGAATGTGAACGCCTATGCGCTGAATACACTGGTGGGCTACCGTATTCCGAATGATCGCTTTCATACGTTCGCAGGATTACAAACGGATGTATATTCCGGCGGCAATGCCCGCAAAACGTCCGGGGCGATTGGCACCTACATCTCGCCCTTCAACCCGCAGACAAACTATCTGGACACCACGACGTATATGACAGGTTCAAACCTGATCAGCGTAGCACCTCTGATCCGGGCAACATTCCTGAAATCTCTGAGTTTTCAGGTTAAATATCCGCTGTTCTGGCGCTACAGCCCGAATGACCCTGTTTACAAATCTTCCGGGTCTTACAGCTTCCCTTATCAGTTCAAGGGTAAGTTTGTGGGGATGGCCCCACAGGCGTCTCTTGCCTGGCAGATCAACACCCATCTGTCCTGGACGCAGTATGTCTCGCGCTTCATGACGTCCAATGCACTGAACCGCGCTGGCGGCTCAAGCGGCACCTATTACCAGTCCAACTTCGTTTTTCGCTTTTAAGCCAAAGCCTCAGGCGTGACCGGCGCGTCCGGTCAGCCGAATGGGGTCGATATTGATGGAGGCCAGAGCCTGTCGCCATTTGGCGGCATGGTCATGCCCAAATACAATCTCCCGGCTGGCCGGCGCCAGCAGCCACGCATCATGCTGGAAAATTTCCTCTTCCAGCTGCCCGGCCTCCCAGCTTGCATGCCCCATGGCCAGCAAGGCATCCCGCGGGCCACCGCCCTCGGCAATCTCCCTCAGCACATCCAGACTGGCCGTGAGCGTGGCTGCGCCCGTGACCGGCATACTGCCCTCGCCTTTCCAGTCGGAAGAATGCAGGACGAAGCCACGCGTCTCCTCCAGCGGCCCACCGGCACACAGGCCAAGCCGGCGCAATGGGGGTGCCGGGGGAATTTCTAACTGTTCAAGCAGGTCTTCAAAGCCCGGTTTGGGCAGGCGACGATTAATGACAAGCCCCATTGCGCCCTCACCCGAGGCATGCGCGCAAAGATATATGACACTTCTGTCAAAAGGAGTTACGCTGAGGGCTGGCGTTGCCACCAGAAGCAGGCCGGTTAACGTCCCGCCGGGGCGGACTGAGCGTTCAAGAAGGGAAACATGCGGAAAAGCCATACGGTGCATATGTGGTGCCCGTGTTTTTTTAGCAACCTTTTCAGCGTGGGTCTGCCTGATTTCAGGCCCTGACATTTGGCCTTTGTGGCCCGTCTTATCACCCCCTGCCCTCACACCTGCTGGTGGGCAGGAAAGAGAATGAAGAAGCCTATTTATGAATAAACTCGCCAAATTCCTGCGCGCTCTGGACAGCTACCACGTCACCGATGGAGACAAATTCGATCTCAGCAAATTTAACCCGGACGATGATGGTAATCTCGGACTGACCAAGGAAGACGGCGCCAAGCTGCTAAAGGACGTAAAAGCGCAACTGCAGGACTTACAGGACCTGCTTTATGCCAACCAGACCAGTTCCATGCTGATCATCCTGCAGGGTATGGATGCTGCCGGGAAAGACGGCACCATCAAGCATGTCATGTCCGGCGTGAACCCGCAGGGCGTCACCGTCACCTCTTTCAAGCAGCCCGGCCCGGCAGAACTCCAGCATGGGTTTTTGTGGCGCATTCACGCCGCAGCACCGCAGGTTGGCCGCATCGCAATTTTCAACCGCAGCCAGTATGAAGATGTGCTGGTCACCCGGGTGCACCCGGAAATTCTGGACCACGAGCATCTCCCCGGCCCCATCAACACGCCGGAATTCTGGAAAGGCCGTTACAGCGACATCCGGCATCTGGAACACTATCTGAACCGGCAGGGGACGATTGTGCTGAAATTCTTCCTGCATATTTCCAGAGAAGAACAGCGCAAACGCCTTCTGGAACGGCTGGAAGTGCCGGAAAAACGCTGGAAATTCTCCCCCTCCGACATGCATGAGCGGGAATACTGGGACGACTATACCAAGGCCTATCAGGACGCCATTGCCGAGACCGCGCGCCCGCATGCGCCGTGGATTGTGGTGCCCTCCAACCATAAATGGTATGCCCGGCTTGTGGTGATTGGGGCAATTATCCGCGCCCTGAAGGGGTTGAACCAGACAGCCCCGAAGCCTGATCCGGAAGTCTCCAAATCTCTGGACGACTATCGCGCGCGCCTGATGGCTGAGAAAAAGTAAAAGGTCCTGTTGTTTATGATGGCATATTCCCGCCTGCTTCCTGCAGCGGCGCTCCTCCTTGCAGGCCTGACAAGCCTGACCTCTCCGGCAGAGGCCCGCAGCCGGCATGCCGAAAGGGCTGAGGTCGCCCAGACCGTGTCCCCCACCTGCGACAATCAGGATTTTCTGTCCAAACAGCTCGCTTTTGAAAATGGTGGGGCCAAAGCAGACGTTCCTGTGCATATCTGCGGCAAGGTGCTGGCCCTGAGCCCCAAAGCACAGCATACCCGCAGCGGCTGGCATGGCTATTTCTACCTTGCCGTCACGCCCACGGTCTCTATCCGCATTGTCTCCGGGCTGGATGAAATGCAGGCCCCGGCCTGGCCGTGGGTGAATAAAGGGGATCAGGTGGAAGTCGTTGGCCGCTACTATTACGATTCCATCCGCCGGCAGGGCGTGGACTGGACGCACCACGGCACCGGCCGATCCTGGCATGTCCCGGGCTACGTGACTGTTAACGGCACGCGGTACGAATAAAGACGGAACACCGGTTAATCTGCGTAAAAAACGGCCCGCCTGAACACTCAGACGGGCCGTTTCCTTTTGTCCTACTCAGACGCCAGATTAGTCGGCGGCTTCTTCTTCCCGCTCATTGCCGCGCTCATCTTCTTTGGCACTGCCCGACGTTTTGGTCGGCAGGATATCAAACACGAGCGCGTCGTTCTTCAGGCCAATCTTCACAGCACCACCTTTGGTCAGCTTGCCAAACAGCAGTTCTTCAGCCAGCGGCTTCTTGATGAACTCCTGAATGACACGCGCCAGCGGACGCGCACCGTAAAGCCGGTCATACCCACGCTCTGCCAGCCACTCCTTGGCTGCGGAAGAAAGTTCGATGGTCACGTTACGGTCTGCAAGCTGAGCTTCCAGCTGAAGCACAAACTTCTCGACCACGCAGCCCACCGTTTCCGGCGTGAGGTTGGCAAACGGGATAATGGCATCCAGACGGTTGCGGAATTCCGGGGTGAACAGACGTTTGATCGCCTCCTCATCTTCCCCTTCCCGCGCATCCCGACCAAAGCCGATTGCTTCCTTGCTGAGGTCAGAAGCCCCGGCATTGGTCGTCATAATCAGGATGACATTCCGGAAGTCGACCGTCTTGCCGTTATGATCCGTCAGCCGCCCGTGATCCATCACCTGCAACAGCACGTTATAGAGGTCCGGGTGCGCTTTCTCGATTTCATCAAGCAGCAGGACCGCATGCGGATGCTGGTCAATGGCGTCGGTCAGCAGGCCACCCTGATCAAACCCGACATAACCCGGAGGCGCACCCAGCAGACGCGAGATGGAGTGCCGCTCCATATATTCGGACATGTCAAAGCGGATCAGCTCAATCCCCAGCGTGGTGGACAACTGACGCGCCACCTCGGTTTTCCCCACACCCGTAGGGCCGGAGAAGAGATAGTTACCAATCGGCTTTTCAGGGTCACGCAGCCCTGCACGGGAAAGCTTAATCGCCGCAGAGAGCGTATCAATGGCCTGATCCTGCCCGAACACCATCCCCTTAAGGTCGCGCTCCAGAGAGCGCAGCACTTCCTTGTCATCCGCCGAGATGCTCTTGGGCGGAATACGCGCAATGCGGGCAATGATGTCTTCCACGTCCTTCAGGTTGACGGTTTTCCGCCGCCGCCCTTCCGGCTGAAGCATGCGAGACGCACCGACCTCATCAATCACGTCAATTGCCTTATCCGGCAGCTTGCGGTCATGAATATATTTGGCCGACAGTTCCACAGCCCCACGAATGGCATCATCCGTGTAACGCACCTTATGGTGTTTTTCGTAGCTGCTCTTCAGGCCGCGCAGAATTTTGACGGCATCATCCACACTTGGTTCCGGCACATCAATCTTCTGGAACCGGCGCACCAGTGCGCGGTCCTTTTCAAAGTGCTGACGGAACTCTTTATAGGTCGTGGAGCCAATGCAGCGCAGCGTACCCGCAGCCAGTGCAGGTTTGAGCAGGTTGGACGCATCCATCGCCCCGCCAGACGTCGCGCCGGCGCCAATGACCGTGTGGATTTCATCAATAAACAGGATGCCGTGCGGGTCCTGATCAAGCTCCGTCACAACGGCTTTCAGGCGTTCTTCAAAATCCCCACGATAGCGGGTGCCAGCCAGCAGCGCCCCCATATCCAGTGAATAGATGGTTGCCTTCAGCAGCACTTCCGGCACGTTGCCTTCCACAATGCGGCGCGCGAGTCCTTCCGCAATGGCGGTTTTACCAACACCCGGATCACCCACATAAAGCGGATTGTTCTTGGTGCGGCGGCACAGGATCTGGATCGTGCGTTCAACTTCCTCGTCGCGCCCGATCAGCGGATCAACCTTACCGGCTTCCGCCTTGGCGTTGAGGTTGACGCAATAAGTGGACAGCGCATCCTGATTTTTCTGGGTACGTGCTTCTCCGCGCTCAGAATCCTCACCCTTTTCAGGGCCAGAATTGCTGCCAGTGCCTGTTACAGGGCGACGCGTTGAACGGTCCGGTGCCTTCGCAATGCCATGAGAGAGGAAATTGACAGCATCCAGCCGCGTCATGTCCTGCAACTGCAGGAAATAGACAGCATGGCTTTCACGCTCGGCAAACAGAGCGACGAGCACGTTAGCCCCGGTCACTTCATCCCGCCCGGTGGACTGCACGTGAATAGCCGCCCGCTGGATCACGCGCTGGAACGCAGCTGTGGGTTTGGGTTCGGTCGGGCGGTCTGAGGCCAGCCCGGCCAGATCTTTATCAAGAAAACCTGTCAGATCGGTGCGCAGGCGTTCAAGATCAACACCACACGCCCGGAACACCGTAACGGCGTCCGCATCATCAACCAGGGCAAGCAGCAGGTGCTCCAGCGTGGCATATTCATGATGCCGCTCGCCGGCCAGAATAAGTGCCCGATGTAGCGTCTGCTCAAGATTGCGTGACAACATGACGAGACGCTCCTTTCCCCAGATACCCGGAATAGCATGACTTAACCGCCACCCTGTCCGGAACCTTCACATCATATTTGGCTGCTTTGCGAGGAATTGCGAGTCACAACTGCACAAAAAATGGAGCGAGTGGTTTTTCTGTTGCTCCGCACTCAGTCCTTTTCAAGCGTGCATTGCAGCGGATGCTGGTTCTGGCGAGCCAGATCCATTACCTGCGTGACCTTGGTTTCGGCCACCTCATAGGTAAAGACGCCGCACACACCCACGCCGCGTTTGTGCACGCTGAGCATGATGGTTGTGGCTTCATCCCGAGTCTTCTGAAAGAACCGCTCAAGCACATGCACGACAAATTCCATTGGCGTGTAATCATCATTGAGCATCAGAACCTTATACATAGCGGGTTTGCGCGTTTTGGGACGCGCCCGCACCACCACGCCAACGTCGTTCTGATCATCACCCGAATCGGCCCCTCCGGCATCACGGCGTGACGGCCCGTTGCCCGCATGCAGGACTGAAAAATGACGCGATACCATCGGGCTAGAACTCCGGGTCCGGTTTCTGACAGAAAAAATCATGAGGCATCATATTGGTATTCACCTGAGGGATGGAAGAGGCTTAGGGCCTGAGAAACGTTCCAAAATCAAGACAATACTGGGGAAAATGCCTTATTTGTGCCACATGCGCGGCTGACATTTTGCTCAGAACATCACCGCGCCAGAGACCGGGATCCCCAGATTTCTTATAGACGCGGTCTTACTATCTGAATTACCACACTTAAATATCCTGAAGAAAACCCAGGTAGGATCGCGCAGTGCCAGATATTCACGCAGCAGGAGACGGAACAGGCCGCCGCAAACAGGCTGGAACCCCACGTAAACGCCGCTCCAGCCTGCGCAAATGGGCTGGTCTGATGGCAGGTGTCGCGCTGGGCAGCTTTGTGACGCAGCGCGCCGCTCACGCACAGTATGCCGGGCAGATCAGTTCCATTGTCATGGACGCCAGAACGGGCGCTGTCCTTTCTCAGGAAGACCCGGACCTGCGCCGCTATCCTGCCAGCCTGACAAAACTGATGACGCTGTATATGGCGTTCTCAGCCCTGCGCGCCGGCACGATCACGCTGGATCAGACAGTCCCTGTCTCCATTCATGCCTCTACCATGGAACCCTCAAAGCTCGGTCTGGTTCCCGGCTCTCACCTGACGGTCGAGCAGGCCATGCTGGCTCTGGTAACCAAATCCGCCAATGATGCCGCCTGCGCTCTGGGTGAATTTCTGGGTGGCGGCAGTGAGCCGCAGTTTGCCGCGATGATGACGCAGCAGGCCCGCGCACTGGGGATGAGCAACACCACCTTCCGCAACGCCTCCGGCCTGCCGGACCCGGACCAGCTGACCACCGCGCGTGATCTGGCTGTTCTGGCCCGCCATATCGTGACGGACTTCCCGGAAGATTATCATTACTTCTCTGTCGCGGCCTTCCGCTTCCACGGGCGGATGATCCCCAACCACAACCCGATGCTGAAAGCCTATGTCGGCGCAGACGGCATGAAGACCGGATACACGCAGGAAGCAGGTCGTAACCTCGTGACCTCCGCCCTCCGCAATGATGTGCGGCTGGTGGGCGTGGTAATGGGTGCCTCTTCCAACACGCAGCGCACGCTGGCCATGGCGGATCAGCTTGACCGTGGGTTTGATGCCGAGGGTGTGGCACCGGTTGCCCGTCCGCTGGTTCTGGCCCGCAACACTGTTCCCTCCCACCGCACACGCGGTGGCCGTGTGATCATGCTGGCCGCAGCCTCCTCACGCCATGCACCCATGGAAGTGGCGGAAGCCTCGGCAGCCCGCCACACCACCGTGCGTCATGGCCGCCGTTATGTGCTGGCCACGCCGGTTGCCAACGGGCACCATATCCGCCTGATCGGGGCGAAGGTACGCCCTGCCACCGCCACAACACATCGGGCGCATGCTGGCCATACCTCACGTAATCATACCTGATTTTTTCTTTAATAACCCGCTTCCTTCCCGGAAGCGGGTTGCCTTTACCGCGCCCTGACTCCATTTTGCACCTCTCTTTAAAACGAGAGCTGTATAAATAAGGGAGTCTCAGTATGGCGGGCAGAAACGGTATTGTTCTGCATAACGAACAGGATTTTGTGGGCCTGCGCGCCGCGGGCCGCCTTGCGGCCGCCACGCTGGACATGATCACCCCTTACGTCAAACCGGGCGTCACCACCGGGGAACTTGACCGCATTATTCATGAATACACGCTGGATCACGGCGCTATTCCTGCCCCGCTGAACTATCGCGGCTTTCCCAAATCCTGCTGCATTTCCATCAATCATGTAGTCTGCCACGGCATTCCGGGTGACAAAGCCCTGCAGGAAGGCGACATCGTCAATATTGACGTCACCTCCATTGTTGATGGCTGGTACGGTGATAACAGCCGGATGTACACCGTCGGCAAGGTGCCGCTGAAGGCCTCCAAGCTGATCAAAACCACCTATGACTGCCTGATGCGCGGCATTGAAGTGGTGCGTCCTGGTGCAACGCTGGGCGATATCGGCCACGCCATTCAGACGCTGGCTGAAAAAAACCGGTATTCCATTGTGGAAGATTTCTGCGGGCACGGCATTGGCCGCACATTCCACGCAGAACCCACGGTGCTGCATTACGGCAGACCGGGCGAAGGCATGAAGTTGAAAGCCGGCATGGTCTTTACCATTGAGCCGATGCTCAATATCGGCAAAGCTGATGTGAAAATTCTGGATGATGGCTGGACGGCTGTCACGCGGGACCGGTCTTTGTCTGCTCAGTTTGAGCACATGCTGGGCGTGACGGAGACCGGCTACGAGATCTTCACCCTCTCCCCCGCTGGCTACACCTGCCCGCCCTACCCGACTGAAAGCTGAGCCTCATGCCTGTTCTGCCTGACCGCACCCTGTCTGCCCTGCGTTCTGCCGCACTGGTTCTGCTGGCCTGCGGTGCAGGCAGTCTGCCTACTGTATCTTTCGCAGCGGCTCCACAGGTCACCGATGCACCAGACCCGCTGGCCTACGGCACCAGTCAGCCGGAAGGCCTGCCGCCACTTGCCCCCACACCGGGGCAGCATGGCATGGCGGTCTCCGCCCAGAAGCTCGCCTCTCAGGTTGGGGCGCGCATTCTGGCGCAGGGTGGGAACGCGGCGGATGCCGCTGTCGCCATGGGCTACGCTCTGGCTGTTGTCTATCCGGCAGCGGGCAACATCGGCGGTGGTGGCTTCATGCTGCTGCGGGAACCGGGCAAACAGGCTGTGTTTATCGACTTCCGGGAAAAAGCCCCCGCAGCCGCCCGCGCCGATATGTATCTGGACGCCAAAGGCAATGTGATCCCGGATCTGTCCGTCACCGGCTGGAAAGCGGTTGCCGTGCCCGGCACCGTGGCGGGGCTGGATAGTGTACATCAGAGATGGGGACACCTCTCCCGCAAAGCCGTCATGGCCCCGGCCATTGCGCTGGCTCGAGATGGTTTTGTGCTGGAAGAAGGCGATGTTGCCCTTCTGAACACCTCAACCGACGCCTTCCGGGCGGATCCGTTTGCCCGCTCCATCTTCCTGCGCCCCGATGGCACGCCCCTGCAGGTTGGGGACCGTCTGGTGCAGAAGGACCTTGCCCGCTCTTTAGAGCAGGTGGAACAGCATGGGCCGGATGCCTTCTACAAAGGCCCGATCATGCAGGCCATTGTGGCGGAATCCAAAAAGAATGGCGGCCTGCTTCAGGCCTCAGATTTTGCCCATTATGCGCCGCGTGAACTGACCCCACTGCGCTGCCAGTATCGTGGTTTTCAGGTTGAAACCGCACCGCCTCCCAGCGGTGGCGGCATCGCGCTGTGCGAAATTCTGGATATTCTCTCCGGCTATGACATGCACGCGCTGGGCCTGCATACCGCCCCCGCGCTGCACTATGAAATTGAAGCCATGCGCCACGCCTATTCCGACCGGCGTGACCTTGGCGACCCGGCCTTTGTGAAAAACCCGGAACACCACCTCCTGGACCCGGCCTACGCGGCTGAGGTGCGCTCCCATATCCCGACAGACGTTGCTGTCCCCTCCAGCACGCTGCAAGCGGGTGACAGCACGCCAGAAAAGCACGAAACTACCCAGTTCTCCGTGATTGATAAGAACGGGTTTGCCATTTCCACCACCTACACGCTGAACGGCTGGTTTGGCGCGAAGGTGATGGGCGGCAACACTGGCATCTTCATGAACGACGAAATGGATGACTTCTCCGCCAAACCCGGTTCCGCCAACATGTTTGGCATTGTTGGCAGCGCAGCCAACGCCATTGCACCGGGCAAGACGCCGCTGTCTTCCATGTCTCCCACCATCCTCTCGCGGAATGGCAAACCGGTAATGGTCATCGGCAGCCCCGGCGGCTCCCGCATTCCTACTATTGTCCTCTCTGTTGTGATGGGCGTGGTGGATTACGGGCTGGATATCCAGCAGGCCATTGATCTGCCACGCCTGCACCAGCAGTGGCTGCCGGAAGCGGTGGAAGTGGAAAGTGGAGCGGTCTCTCCAGACGTTGAAAAAACACTGGAACATGAAGGCTACCAGTTCTCACCCCATGCGCCGTGGGGCATGCCGGAAGGCATTCTGGTCGGCGGTCCGCGTCTGGGGGAAAAGGGGACTGCTCGCTATTACGGTGGATATGACCGCCGTCACCCCGGCGGCGGCGCAGTCGGCGAATAACCCTGCGGGAGGGAACGGCGTCCTTTCATAGCGCGTTTGTCTGAAAAATCAGCTACGCAGAGCCTATGCCCCGGACAACCTCTTCCCTCCCGCCATCTTCCCCTTCCTCCACGTCTGACGTCGTTCAGCGGTACTCGCCCCTTCTCGCCCTCATCATGGCCATGGCGACGTTCATGCAGAATCTGGACGGGGCCATTATCAATACCTCCCTGCCGCAGATGGCGCGCTCCTTCGGGGTTAAGACGCTGGATCTGTCGCTTGGGGTAACGGCCTATATGCTGGCCTCAGCCGCCATAGCCCCTCTGGCCGCATGGCTGGCGACCAAAATTGGGGAAAAGCGCATCATGTGGATGGCCATGCTGCTGTTCACGCTCTCTTCCTTTCTGTGTGGCATCGCGCAAGGGCTGACGGAATTTGTCTGCGCCCGCATCGGGCAAGGTCTTGCCGGGGCCGTCATGATGCCCATCGGCACCGCCATCATGCTGCGCTACACGCCCAAGCAGGATCTGATGCGCGCGCAGTCCGTCACCGTCTGGCCGGCCCTGACAGCGCCCATCATCGGCCCGGTTCTGGGCGGTTATATTACCCAGACCATCGGCTGGCGCTGGAACTTCTGGCTGAATCTGCCTGTGGGCCTGCTGGCGGTAATTGCCGTGCTGCGCGTTGTGCCCTCCGCCCCGCGGGAAGAAGCTCCTCCGCTGGACATTCGCGGGCTTGTGCTGTGCGCCAGCAGCCTGACCTGCCTGCTTGCTGGCCTGCAACGCTCTGCCGAGACCGGTTCTGCCCGCCTGATGGCTCTCGCCCTCATTCTGGTGGGCGGCGTGACGGGCGTTCTGGCCATCCGGCATTTGCGCCGCCATCCCACGCCCATCCTTTCGCTGGATGTGCTGAAGCATGACAGCCTGCGCTATGCCTCATTTTATCCGGGGCTGATCTTCCGTGGCGTGTTCTCCTCTGCCCCGTTCCTGCTGCCGCTGTTCTTCCAGCTGGGTTTTGGCTTTTCGCCTGCGCGGGCAGGCACCTGGCTTCTGGCCTATTTCTGCGCCAATCTGGGCATCAAGCCGTTTACCTCCGCCATTCTCCGCTGGGGCGGCTTTCGGAATATCCTGTTCTTTAACGGGTTTCTGGTCTCGCTCTCGCTGGCCCTGTTCGTGTTTCTCACACCCCAGACGCCGGATATCCTGCTGATGCTGGCGCTGGCCTTTGCGGGCATGACGCGCTCCATGCAGCTCACCAGCCTCTCCACTGTCGCCTTTGCCGATATTTCCACGGCTGAGCGCAGCAAGGCCACCAGCATGATGTCCATACTGGGCCAGACCGGCTCAACAGCCGGCGTGGCCTTCACCGCTTTCTGCCTGACCCTGCTGGAGTCGTTCTACGGGCACCCGACGGTGGGCCTGCCGGAAATTCACATCGCGTTTCTGATTACTGCCGTCATCGTTCTGATCGGCACGCTTGGCTTTGCCCGTATGCCCAAAGAGCTGGGGCATGAGGTGACCGGGGGCCGTCGGTCCCGCTAATCCCCGGCCCGACGCCCTAAAGCCGTTGCAGCGTATGCGGTCGGCCTTCCGGGTCCCGCACCTGCAACGCGCCATCCACGTAATCCGGCCCAAGCGGCACCTTGCCGTAGCCACCGGGAATATCCAGCACATACGTAGGCCAGGCGAGGCCCGTAACGCGCCCACGGAGCCCTGCCAGCAGCCGCTGGCCTTCCGCCACCGGCACATGGAAACGTGCCGTGCCGGGAGCCGGGTCGAGCTGATGCAGGTAATAAGGCCGCATCCGCACTTCCACCATGCTGCGGAACAGATCTTCCAGAGCCTGTTCGCTATCATTCACGCCACGAAGCAGCACGGACTGGCCCAGCAACGGCACACCCCGGCGCACAAGGCGCTTCAGGCAGGCCCGCGCGGCCTCTGACATTTCCCGCGCATGGTTGATGTGGACAGCCATCCACAGCGCTTTATCGGTTTCCAGCACGTCCAGCAGCGCATCCGTCACCCGCTCGGGTGCAGCAACCGGCACCCGTGTATGCAGGCGAATGGTGGTGACATGCGGCATGACAGAAAGGGCTGTAATAATCTGCCCCAGCCGACGCGGAGACAGCATTAACGGGTCGCCGCCCGTCAGAATGACTTCCCGAATAGCGGGATGGGACCGCAGCCAGTCCAGCGCCTTTTCCAGCGCGGCATCATCCAGCACGCCGCCATCCGGCCCGACATGCTCGCGCCGGAAACAGAAGCGGCAATAAAGCGGACACACCAGCAAAGGCTTGAGCAGGGCGCGGTCCGCGTAGCGATGCACAATGCCCGGCACGGGAGAAAGCGCCTCATCCCCAATCGGGTCCGAGCGTTCCTCCGGCGTGATCAGCAGTTCCTCTGGCGAGGGGATCACCTGCACGCCAATCGGGTCATCCGGCTGTTCAATCAGGTCCAGAAACGCAGGAGGAATGGCGGTGGCATAGTCCTGCGCCACGGCAGCCAGCGCATCTTTCTGCTCAGGCGGGACCAGACCCGCGGCAATCAGATCCTCTGGGGTGCGCAAAAGCCTGCGGGCGGACGGAGGGGGCTTGACCGGATGAGACATGTCACGGCTCTACTCTCACCATGTCCTCTCCTGCAATCCCACAGACCCATTCCGCACACGCTGACCCGGACCATATTCGGGACCGCCTGCCCTTTCTGCGCCGTCGCGGATTGATGACGCGTGGCATCCGCGCCTTTCTGGAAGCACGCGGTCATATTGAAGTGGAAACGCCCTATGCCGTGCCCGCACCGGGGGAAGAAGTGCACCTGCACCCCTTCCACACCGTGCGGGAAACACCACAGGGGGAGCAGGAAAATCTGTTCCTGCACACAAGCCCGGAATTTGCGATGAAGCGGATTGTCGCCGCCACGGGCCTGCCTGTGTTTCAGTTTGCGCGAGTCTGGCGCAATGGCGAACAAAGTGCCCTGCACGCCCCGGAATTTACCATGCTGGAATGGTATCACCCCGGTATCGGGCTGGACGGGCTGATGGATGAGGCCGAAGCGCTGATTCGGGCGGTACTGCCTCCCCGGCTGGAGCATATCGGCCCCGGTCTGGACCAGACGCTGGACATCCAGTTCCCTTTTGAGCGGCTGACCATGGAAGAAGCCTTCCGCCATCATGCCGGAGTAGATCTGCTGCCCACAGAAGGCGACGCCGCAGCACTGGCACAAGCCGCAGACTGCACCCTCCGCGCCGGGGAAAACTGGGAAGATCTGTTTTTCCGGCTGCTGCTGGAACGGGTGGAACCCGCCATAGGCCGCACGCGACCTACCTTTTTGACGCACTGGCCCGCCAGTCAGGCCGCCCTTGCCCGGCGTGACCCTACAGACCCGCGCGTCGCTCTGCGGTTTGAGCTGTATGCCGCTGGAGTAGAACTGGCCAATGCGTTTGAGGAACTGACAGACGCCGAAGAACAGCGCCGCCGCTTTCAGGCTGACCGTACAGCCCGCAAAGCGCTCTACCCAACCCGGCCCGACTGGCCGATGGATGAAAGCCTGCTGGATGCCCTGCCCCATATGCCCCCCTGCTCCGGGATTGCGCTGGGGTTTGACAGGCTCGTCATGTTAAGCTGTGGGGCGCGGCGCATACAGGATGTCTTGTGGCTGAGCCGTTAGTCTGCAAGATTTAGCGTCTGTGTTTGTTACCCCGCCCCCGGTACTCTGCGCACATGGTGCCGGGGTGGCATGTTTCACCCTGTCTGGATCCTCGTCATGACGCATAGAAAACTTCTTCTTCTGGTGAGCATGCTCTCTCTGGCTGCCTGCCAGGTTCCCACTGCCAAAGAACGCCGCCAACTGGATTCCATGATTGGCAAACAGGCTGTTGATGTGGTGCGGACCTACGGGGTTCCCACCCGCGAGTTTGTTTCCGGCAACCATACGTTCCTCTCCTACATCAACCAGCAGACTGACTATTCCATGATGCCCATGAGCGGCTGGGGATATGGCGGCTGGGGCGGTGGCTGGGGTGGCGGCTATGGC
>NZ_LHZA01000058.1 GCF_001580535.1 Acetobacter cerevisiae
ACCAGATTGAGAGGAAAACGCTCTAACCGCTGCTCTTTCAGGAAAGACCGGTCCTATTAAACATGGTGGCCCGGAAGATGCGAAATGGGAAAAGAAAGCTCTGAGGAGATTCCTACTGACAAGCTATGGACCTGCCGTGACTTAGCGCATTATTTGAACTACCAAGAGGCTACGGCCCAGAATTTTTATCAGTTTTGACGGAGGGGGCAGGGGGGCTGAAAGATGACCCTGCCTGCTGTTTCGATTTTCTCTGTCCATATTGGACGGAGGGCAGTCAGAACATCCTGAGTGTCGACGTTGCTAACAACTTTCTCCTTCTTGCGTTCTATTATGGGATCAAAACCCCCTTTCTATCTGGCGGCGTTTACCTGTCACCGGAGACTTGAAGCGCAACTCCCACAAACGGGAACCACCAGACACCACAAGCCAGAGCCTCCGCCATTTCATCTCCTCGCTTCATATAATTCCCAAACGAATAGCTTTAGCGACGGCGCCGCAGGTTGTCTGGCTGCGTAATTTCGTGCGTGCTGAAGACAGGTAGAGGCGTATCGCCGCTTCAGAAATGCCGAGTTTTTCGCTTATTCTCTGGGCCATCAGGCCTGCCGCGCAAAGGGCAAGGCAATCTTTCTCGCGCGCCGATAAACGCGGGATATCCTGTTCTGATCGCAGCCCGGCTTTGCGGGCGTGCCATTCATGCAGATAAAGGCCAACCTGGCTGAATGTTCTTGCGTAACAACTCTTGAGAGGCGGATTGAAGGCGTTCGGACCGGTTATGGTCAAGATGCCGAGTTCTCCCCGTAGTCCCCGGAGGGGGATAGTGAGCCCAGACTCCCCCACACCATATTCCCGGGATAAATCCATCACGTGCTGTTCGCGGGGGGTGCGACAGACGATTTTAGACCATTCAAAAGGTAAGGCACTTTCAAAGAGTCTGTTAACGGTCGGGTCGTCTTTTAGAAAGCCTTTGGAAAGATAGAGTTCCTGCCAGTTCTCATTATATGTTGTAATAAGAGGTGGTGCTTTGCTTTGCTGCGGGATGGAAGAAAGCATGGCGTAAGTCAGGTTTTCAATACCTGAAGATTTTTTGATTTCTTCAATAATTTTCAAAATGTCGTTTTGTGTATCAGACTCGTTTATATCATCAAAAAGACTATCGTTGATGGGGATGATCTGCGGGTCAAATTCTGAGTTCGTCATACAGCACAGACACCATTCAGAGGATGGGTCTGATACTGTATGAGCGGGGGCGAGGGGTGTCTATTATGCGGCGAGGGCGTATCGATGCGCGATGTCATGCATGCGGGGTTCTGACATCTCAAACGTTCCCAGCACGATAGGTTTACCATCCCATTCAGATGTTGTAACCGGGATAGGATCCCATCCTGAGCGCATCAGGATACGATACATTGGTTTAAAAAAGACGCCAGTGACAATATCAATTCCTGCATCCAGACATATTTCGGAAAGCTTTACAAAAAGTTCTCCAGTATAGGATGCAGGGTCTCCTTTCCGGTACGTTGCGCAATACCGTGTTACTTCCCAAATGTTTGCGCCGTAGATATCGGGGCAGTTAGGAAAAAAGCGATGGAAAACGTTCCGCAGCATTGTCGGGCCAGTTGTCGGTAATAGTCTGATGGATGTGGCATGGGACCCATCAGGACGTTCTACGACAATATAAAGCGGGTTATATTGCCGGTCATATTCATCTTCTTCTCTCTCATGCTCAACTTTCACATCCCAATGCATGCGTGTGTGAAAAACATCAGCCCGTGCACGGACCATATTTTCATACGTTCTGTAATTTTTCATTCTTTCTGAGAATGTGAATACTTTAATCATGTCACTATCCATTTTGTTGCGGATAATGAAAATTAACTTTCTACGGATAAATAAAAATATATCGATTATAATATATTTATTTGTGCGTAGTTGTTTTGTATTCTGGCAGGCTTTCTGCCCCGCTCTTGTTTATTAACTATTTTACATATTTGTGTCGAAGTGAATATTTGAACACCTTCATCCTGCTAGGGGCTGGATTCTGGCAGTCGTTTGCAGATTTGGGGCGTGAGGGAAAACGAAGCGCTTTGCCAGGCGTTATAGGGCACCGTAGGGAAGCGGCTAGATTGTTTTTTTGAATGGAGAGGGTGTGTTCTAAAAGCTCACTCTTTTGAAAGATGAGGGAGTATAGGCATGCGAACAGAACACGCGATAGCTCAGGACATTGAGGACCGCGAAAGGCGGATAGAACTGCTGGTCAAACGGTTGCCTGCGCGCATGCAGAATGCTGTTCACTGGCTGCGGCGGCCACAGGCGCGTTGGGTGCGTATGCCGGCAGGCGCGTTCTTTATTCTGGGTGGGTGTCTGGCTATTCTGCCGGTGTTTGGGGTGTGGATGCTGCCACTCGGCTTTTTACTGTTGTCCGATGATGTTCCGCCATTACAGCGCCTGACCAATAAAGCGTTGGCGTGGGTTGAAGCCAAACGGCCTCATTGGATGGGGCTGCCGCATTTATAAAAAGGCTCGGCATGCGGGCAGCTCAGTTTGCCAGCTTATCCCTATTTTTAGTTAACGGGCTTCTTCCATTTTAATATCGTCAGCCTTCAGGTCTGGGACGACGTCTTTTTCTGGCTGACAGGGAAAAGAGGGACGCGTTGCCTCAGGCTGTTCTTCCTGATCGGTTTTCTCTGGAGGCGGCTGATGAGGGTGAGGGCCAAAACCATTCATGGCCTGCCGCATGCCCATTCCGGCTAACCCGCCAGCCATATTTCCCGCTCCGGGAATGGCTCCCAGGGCAGCCGGCAACATTGTTTGCATGGCATTTCCAACCTCTATCCTGCCGTGGAAGGCGCGATGGTGAGCCGGGGCCGTATTCTGGCAAGTTGTTTCAGCCGTTTTTTCTTTATGGGAGGCGCACCCAGCTATGCTGAGGCTGAGCACGACAAGGCCAATACGTAAACGGCTGATCATGGGAAACCTTTGTCATCAGGATCGTTTCATACAGGCCATGCGTGTATGAGCCTTTTCCATAAAGGTGATGATTTCTGGTTTGGAAAGAGGAGTTTATCATTATTTCAAAAATGAAAAGAATGCAGCCCGGACAAACTTTTGCCACACCCCCGGCGGAACAGTGGTCATGTTACAGATGAGGTCTCTTATGAAGACAAAATTTATCCTTGCTCTGGCTCTCGGGTGTTTTGCCGTAGCAGCACCCCAGTCCTATGCTGATCCGCGTGGTCAGGGTGGGCCGGGCGGTCATGGCGGGCCCGGTGGCGCAGGCGGCCCCGGTGGTGGCGGTCAGCACGGCAACCGTGGTCCTAATACCAACCGTTGATTGCTACA
>NZ_LHZA01000111.1 GCF_001580535.1 Acetobacter cerevisiae
GACAAACGTCCGGGATCGTTTTTTAAGACCTGACCTTATTTACATTTCCTATCGTGATATTTTCTTTTATCCGCTTCTAAAGGGCTGAATTCTGCGGTCTGCGCCGCAGAATAAGGTCTGGCAGATACTGGAAAAATGCCCCCTGCAGGCCAGCAGGAATATGGTCCTGATGGCTGCATAGCCGCAATACACTTGACCATCGGCCACTATTCCGCCACACGATCCCGTCGCCTTTTCTTAAAGGTGGCGGTCACAATTCCTAATTCACTAGTGCGTGGGGCAGACGGCACCATCATGCGTAAAGACGGCGATTTCCTGTTCACTTCGGAATCTGTTTCCGAAGGTCATCCCGACAAGGTTGCGGACCGGATCAGCGATACTGTTCTGGATGCTTATCTTGCAGCGGACCCGGAAGCCCGCGTGGCCTGTGAAACCATGGTGACCACAAACCGGATCATCCTGGCTGGCGAGGTTCGCGGCCCTTCTTCCATCACATCCGACAGCCTGATTCAGGCAGCGCGCGATGCGGTGAAGGACATTGGTTACGATCAGGAAGGGTTCTCCTGGCGTACAGCGGACGCGGCGAACTACCTGCACGCTCAGTCTGCTGATATTGCAGTGGGCGTGGACAGCGCTGGCGAGAAAGATGAAGGCGCTGGCGACCAGGGCATCATGTTCGGCCACGCGTCCATCGAGACCGACACTCTGATGCCGGCCACCATTTATTATGCACACCGCATTCTGCACGAAATTCGTGATCTGCGCCGTGCGGGTGACCCGCGTGCAGCTGGCCTGCAGCCGGATGCCAAAAGCCAGGTCACACTGCGCTATTCCAATGGTCGCCCCGTTGGCGCCACGTCCGTGGTGATCTCCACCCAGCATGATGAAGGCGTAAGCCAGCAGAAGCTGCGTGAAGAACTGGGTGACATTGTGCGCAATGTGCTGCCGGAAGGCTGGATGCCGCCGGAAGACGAGTTCTACGTCAATCCGACCGGTATCTTCGTCATCGGCGGTCCGGATGGTGACTGCGGTCTGACGGGTCGTAAGATCATTGTGGACACCTACGGTGGTGCAGCGCCTCATGGCGGCGGCGCATTCTCCGGTAAGGACCCCACAAAGGTTGACCGTTCCGCAGCCTATGCCTGCCGCTATCTGGCCAAGAACGTTGTGGCTGCTGGTCTGGCAGAGCGTTGCACGCTTCAGGTCTCTTACGCCATTGGCGTGTCTCATCCTCTGTCCGTTTATGTGGATCTGGATGGCACCGGCAAGGATGTGGACGAAGCCCGTCTGGGTTCCGTGCTGCGTGAGGTCATGGATCTGTCTCCGCGCGGTATCCGTAAGCACCTGCGTCTGAACCGCCCGATTTACGCCCAGACGTCTGCTTATGGTCACTTTGGCCGTACGCCGGATGATGCGCGTGATGACTTTACGTGGGAGCGCACCGATCTGGTGGATGCCCTGCGTGGCGCCTTCAACCGCTAAGGTCTGACGACGCGATGACGGAGGAAGTACGCGCACCGGACGTTAAGCCGTCGCCCGAACGACTTTATGGGCGACCGCGCGGCCATTCGCTGCGTCCCCGTCAGCAGCGTCTTTTAGATGAGGCGCTGCCCCGCCTGCGCTTTCCGCTGGATCGCGCAGCGGACCCGGCCACAGCCTTTGGCCGCCCGCCTCAGCAAATCTGGTTTGAAGTCGGATTTGGTGGCGGGGAACACGTGGTCGGGCAGCATAATGCCCACCCCGATGTTGGCTATATTGCCTCTGAAGTTTTTGATAACGGCCTGTGCTCCCTGCTAACCCGCTTTGTGCCGGTTGGAGAGGAGGCAACGTCCGCCATCCCAGACATGCTACGGCTGTGGGATGATGATGCCCGCGTGCTGTTGCGTGCACTGCCGGATGCCTCCGTGGACCGGCTGTTCCTGATGTTTCCGGACCCATGGCCCAAGGCGCGTCATGCCAAGCGGCGCTTCATGCATCCGGAAAACGTAAGCCTTGTGGCCCGTGTGCTCAAGCCCGGTGCTGTGTGGCGCGTAGCGAGTGATGATCCGACCTATCAGGCATGGGTTGAAGAAGTCATGGCGGCACAACCGTTTTTTGAAGCCCCGCCGCCCGTTTCTGAGCGGCCGGAAGGCTGGTTCCCCACCCGTTACGAAGCGAAAGCCATCGCAGCAGGTCGCCAGCCGCTCTACTGGACCTTTACGCGCAGTTAAGACCTTTTTCCGGGGCGCGTAAGGTTGCTCTTGGGCGGCTTGTTAGCTAATGAGCCGCTTTGAAATCAGGTTTAGCCGTGCGAAAGGTCCGACCATGAGCCAGACGACGCAACCCGTGCGCCGCGCGTTAATTTCTGTTTCCGATAAAACGGGGCTTCTTGACCTCGGTCGCGCGCTAGTTGCGCACGGTGCGGAAATCCTTTCCACAGGCGGCTCTGCCCGCGCACTGCGCGAAGCCGGCCTTCCCGTCACCGAGGTGTCTGATCACACCGGGTTCCCGGAAATTCTGGATGGCCGCGTGAAAACGCTCGTGCCGCAGATCCACGGTGGTATTCTTGGGCGGCGCGATCTGCCAGCTCATGTCGCTCAGATGGAAGAGCACAAGATTGCTCCGATCGATCTGGTCGCGGTCAATCTCTACCCGTTTGAAAAAACGGTTGCCTCCGGCGCTGGCGCTGAAGACTGCATTGAAAATATCGATATTGGCGGCCCCGCGCTGATTCGCGCCGCAGCCAAGAACCACGGTCACGTGGTTGTGCTGACTGACACCGCGCAGTATGCCGGGCTGATTGAGGCTCTGGGGCAGGGTGGCAGCACGCTTGAACAGCGCCGTGCCTACGCCGGTGCTGCTTATGCCCGTACCGCCGCTTATGATGCCGCCATTGCAGCATGGTTTGCCGCACAGGCGCAGGACACGCTGCCGGAACGCTTTGTGCTGGCTGGCCAGCGGGCGGAAGTGCTGCGTTATGGTGAAAATCCGCATCAGCAGGCCGCTTTCTACAAAGATGGCAGCACCCGCCCCGGTGTCGCGACGGCTGTGCAGGTGCAGGGCAAGGCTCTGTCCTACAACAATATCAACGATACCGATGCGGCGTTTGAAGCTGTGGCCGAGTTTGACCGTCCGGCTGTGGTGATTGTCAAACACGCTAACCCGTGTGGTGTGGCTGTGGGTGACACGCTGTCTGCTTGCTGGGACAACGCGCTGCGGTGTGACCCTGTGTCGGCCTTTGGTGGCATTGTTGCTCTCAACCGCACGCTGGACGCGGAAACCGCGACCAAAATCGCTGGTATTTTCACCGAAGTCATCGTCGCTCCGGATGCGGATGAAGAGGCCAAAACCATTCTGGCCCGCAAGAAAAACCTGCGCCTGTTGCTGACGGGCGGTCTGCCGGATGCCGCAGCATCTGGTGTGGTTGTGCGGTCTGTGGCTGGTGGTTTTCTGGCGCAGACGCGGGATAACGGGCAGATCAAACCCGAGTCCCTGCGTGTGGTGACCAAACGCGTTCCGTCCGCGCAGGAAATGGAAGACCTGATCTTTGCCTTCCGTGTGGCCAAGCACGTGAAGTCCAACGCCATTGTCTACGCCAAAAACGATGCCACGGTGGGGATTGGCGCGGGCCAGATGAGCCGGGTTGATTCCGCACGTATCGCCGCCAGCAAAAGCGGGGAAGCCGCCAAGGCTGCCGGGCTGGACGCACCGCTCACACAGGGTTCTGTGGCCGCGTCTGACGCGTTCTTCCCGTTTGCAGACGGGCTGGAAACCATTGTGGCCGCAGGGGCGACCGCTGTGATTCAGCCGGGTGGCTCCATCCGGGATGATGAGGTGATTGCTGCGGCGGATGCTGCGGGTATTGCCATGGTCTTTACTGGTATGCGTCATTTCCGCCACTGACACGCTTTTCCGGCTCTTGCCGGACGCGCGTTCCTGACGAACAATGGCGCACAGTCTTCCTTATTCTGGCCTGAGGTCCGTAAAGCCTCAGGCCAGACTTCTCTAATCGGTTGATCCATGCGCCATCTGTTCTCCCTTCCAGCTTTCCTTTTGGCTTCTTCTGTAGCCGTCGCGGCCCCTGCCCATAAGGCACCCGCCGGGCAGCAGAATGCGGCAAACTTCGCTTCTCACCAGACGGTGACGGAAAAGGAAGCTGACGGGGTTTATGACCTCTCAGGCCTGCCGCATTTTAGTGGGCAGGTGTCGCAGTTTCTGCCGTCCTCCCACGGGAGTGTAGTCGGGTTCATTCTGCATGATGGCACGCAGGTGTTCATCTCTCCGGATCAGGGTCATACGCTGGCCGGTCTGATCAAACCCGGTGATACCGTCGATATCCGTGGCCTGAAGGGCCGCACGTTGCCCATTATCCGCGCTTTTGGCCTCACGAGCCCGCGTGGTCGGGGCATGCAGGACACCTTTATTGCCATGCCTCGCCAGTCTACCGAGATGATTGCAGGCCCCGATCTGGTGCTGCATGGCGAAGTCTGGATGCCGCTCTATGATCTGGACGGCCAGCTGAACGGCGCGGTGCTGAAAGATCATTCCGTGATTTACCTCCCCCCGCGTGAGGCCACGCGTCTGGCCGCCTGGCTCAAGCCGGGTCAGACGCTTTATGCCGTGGGCACGGGCAGCAGCGGGGAACTGGGTGTCGCCATCGACGCACGGGAAATCGGTCCGGCTTCCAACCAGATGGTTGGGGTTGCAGTAGGGAATGCGCCCCCGCCGGGTCCGGCTCCGGGCAGTGCGGGGTATGATATTATTCCGGGGTCTGAAGGCCACTAACAGGTCCGTTTGAATGCGGCTCGGGACTGATGCTGTGCTCCGGGTTGTCGGATAGCATCAGGTTTGTGTCTGCTGCGTCTCGTTTCTGAACCGAGAGAACTTTTTAAGTATCCCTGCGTTGGATTGGGGGAAGCGCAAAGCCGGAGTGCTCTTCCGGAGTAACTGCGGGGTTCTTAAGGAGAGACGAGATGGCTATTTTACGGTGGGTTCTGACCTTTCTGATATTGGCGTTGATTGCCTCCCTGTTCGGGTTTGGTGGCGCCGCCTCCAGCTTTGCTGGTGTTGCTAAAATTCTGCTGTTTATTTTTGTGGTGCTGCTGGTGGTCAGCTTCTTCTTTGGCCGCACACCCACATAGTGGTGAGGGGTTTGTCCCCAAGGGCCTTCGAGGCTGATTAAAAATAGGAAAGCGTGTGGTCTCTTCAGGCTACACGCTTTTTTTATGGGCCTGCCTTTAACGGGACCGTTTAAAAAAGCTCAGGCTTTCAGGCGCAAAAGAGGACCTTATGGAACAGATTAGCTGGTCAGATTTTGAAAAGGTGATGATTGTGGCGGGGACGATTCTCCGTGCAGAGCCGTTTCCGGAAGCGCGGAAGCCTGCCTATAAAATTTGGGTAGATTTTGGGCCATATGGGGAGCGTAAAACGAGCGCACAGGTGACACGCCTTTACACGCTGGAAATGCTTATCGGACGGCAAATTATCGGGATTATCAATTTTCCGGAAAAGCAGATCGGCCCGTTTCGTTCCGAGTTCCTGCTGTCAGGGTTTGAAACGGAAGAGGGCGTCGTGCTGGCGGGTCTGGAAAGGCCTGTGCCCAATGGCACCCGGCTGAGTTGAGGCTGCGCTAAAAAGCTTCCTGGGTGCAGCCATTCGAGCGATAAAATCTCGATGGTGCATGAAGCTAGGGAGAGAAAAAGTCCCGATAGCTCATAAAAAAAGAGAGATGCGGCAAACCGTCACGTCTCTCTTTCTCTGTTCAGCGTTCCTTCAAAAGGAAGGTCGCTTAGCCTTCAATCTGGCTGAAATCCGCAATCAGACGCATCATCCGCACCAGACGTGAGAGCAACCGCAGGCGGTTGAGGCGCAGCGGAGCGTCCGGTGCGTTAACGGTGACGTCCTCAAAGAACTTGTCCAGCGGTGCGCGGAGGCTGGCGG
Organism: Acetobacter cerevisiae; assembly: GCF_001580535.1. Classification (GTDB taxonomy): domain Bacteria; phylum Pseudomonadota; class Alphaproteobacteria; order Acetobacterales; family Acetobacteraceae; genus Acetobacter; species Acetobacter cerevisiae. The sequence continues at coordinate 5,920 of NZ_LHZA01000111.1, forward strand.
CTTCCCGCATGGCGTCGGTAAAGCGTTCTTCTGCAAACGCCTTTTCCACAGCCGGTTCAACCCGGTCCAGCGTGGCGGCTAGTGCCTGTTCTTCCGGCTGAGCAAACAGGGCCGGGTCCGGCGCGCCTTCATGCGGACCATCCTTGCGGTCTTCAATCCGCAGGATATTGGCAGCGCGACGGGTGGCGGCCAGCAGGTTCTTGCCGTCCTCCGTTTCCAGCATGGTTTCCAGCGCCTGTGCGCGGGCCAGAAGGCGGGTGATGTCCGTATCGGTATTGCCGGTGGAAATAGCGGCAAGGCAGTCATACCGTGCGCCTTCCGAGCGCAGCTGAACACGCAGGCGCTCAGCCATAAACTGCGGCAGCAGAGCCAGATCCGGCGCATCGCGCAGGGATTCCGGCAGTGCTTCAGCAGCCAGCAGGAACAGCTTGACCAGATCCAGACGCAGGCCGTTTTCACGGATCAGGCGGATAATGCCCAGAGCTGCACGGCGCAGACCGAAGGGGTCGCCCGAGCCGGACGGTTTTTCACCCGCGGCAAAGAACGCGGCCAGCATGTCAAACCGGTCGGCCAGCCCCAGCACGACAGAAACCGGAGCAGTCGGCACCGTGTCGCCGGGGCCGCGTGGCATATACTGCTCGCTTATAGCCTGACAAACAGCAGGTGTTTCGCCGTCATGCTGCGCGTAGTAGCCCCCCATTACGCCCTGCAGTTCCGGGAATTCCCCGACCATGCCGGTGGTCAGGTCCGTTTTGCTGAGTTCGGCGGCGCGTTCACAGTCCGCTTTGGAGGCTCCAACCATCGGAGCAATCAGCCCGGCCAGACGCACCATACGGCGCGTGCGGTCACCCTGACTGCCAAGTTTGGCGTGGAAGGTGATGGCGTCCAGTGCGCTCAGGCGAGAGGCGAGGCTCTGCTTGCGGTCCAGATCCCAGAAGTGGCGCGCATCCGCAAAACGGGCATGCAGCACGCGCTCATTGCCGGTCACAATCAGCGTGCCGTCATCTGCGGGGACAATATTGGCCACAAAGGCAAAGCGCGGGGCGGCGGACCCATCACCATTGCGCAGGGCAAAATAACGCTGGTTGACGCGCATGGAGACCTGCATCACCTCGGCAGGCAGATCCATGTATTTCTCATCAATCTGGCCTAGGAACGGCACTGGCCATTCCACCAGTCCGGCGACTTCATCCACCAGCCCGGAATCCGGCACAAGGGCCAGACCTTCTGATGAGGCAAGGGCCGTCAGGCCTGTAACGATGGTTTCCCGACGGTCTGCTGCATGCACCTGCACATGGCGGGTCTTCAACGTGTCCTGCCATTCCGCAGCGCTGCTGACAGTCACCGCACCCGGGGAAAGGAAGCGATGGCCTTCCGTCTGGTTGCCAGACTGGAGATTGTGGCCGTTATCGTCACCCTGCGCGAGAGAGAACGGCACAGTCTCACCATCCAGAATGCACAGAATGCGACGCAGCGGGCGCACCCATGTAAAGGCGCTGCCCTGGCCCCAGCGCATGGACTTCGGCCATGGGAAGCGGCGCAGCAGATCCGGCATGATGGCAGCGATATGGTCTTTGGCGCTGATGACGGGTTCTTCCCGCTCCAGCACCCAGAAGCCGTTTTGCAGGGTCAGGACATCCTGCGTCACCCCGTGTTTGCGGGTGAAGCCTTGCAGGGCCTTTTCCGGCGCACTTTCACGCGGTCCGCGTTCAGACACTGTGCGGCCGGGCACGTTGGCGTCCAGCGTGCAGGAGGCCGCAATACGGCGCGGGCCGGTATAGGCCACAGCGTCTTTCGGGTTCAGCGGGGCCAGAGCTTCAGACAGCAGGCGCAGCAGATGCTCACCAGCCTGCTGCTGCATGCGGGCAGGAATTTCTTCTGAAAAAAGTTCTATCAGCAGTTCGGGCATGATCTTATTTGTCCTCGCCAGCCAGCCAGGTCTCACAGCACAGTTTTGCCAGTGTCCGCACACGGCCAATATAGGCGGCGCGCTCGCTCACGCTGATCACGCCGCGCGCATCCAGCAGGTTGAACAGATGGCTGGCCTTCAGGCACTGGTCATAGGCAGGCTGCGCTACACCGGCTTCCGCCAGGGCCGCGCTCTCTTTTTCTGCATCGGCAAAATGGCGGAACAGCAGTTCCGTATCCGCCAGCTCAAAGTTATGGCGGGAATAGTCCTGCTCGGCACGCAGGAAGACATCGCCGTAGGTCAGACCGGTCCCGTTGTAATCGAGGTCATAGACGTTCTCGACGCCCTGCACATACATGGCCAGACGTTCCAGCCCGTAGGTCAGTTCCGTGGAAGGCAGTACCACCGGAATACCGCCTACCTGCTGGAAGTAGGTGAACTGGGTGACTTCCATCCCGTCACACCATACTTCCCAGCCCAGCCCCCATGCGCCGATGGTCGGGTTTTCCCAGTCATCTTCCACAAAGCGGATGTCGTGCCGGTCCGGGTCAATCCCAATGGCGCGGTAGCTGTCCAGCAGGAGTTTCTGGCTTTCTTCCGGCGTGGGCTTCAGCAGCACCTGATACTGGTAATAATGCTGGAGCCGGTTGGGGTTTTCCCCGTAGCGGCCATCGGACGGGCGGCGGCAGGGCTGCACATAGGCGGCCTTCCACGGTGTGCTGCCCAGAGCCCGAAGGGTGGTGTGGGGGGAAAGCGTGCCCGCGCCAATTTCCTGGTCATAGGGCTGGAGAATGGCGCACCCCTGCTTTGACCAGAACTGGTGAAGGGTCAGGATCAGGTCCTGAAAAGAAAGAGGCCGCTCGGTAGGGCGGGGAGACGCCGGGTCCATGGTCAGGGTGAAACTCCGCAGTATGACAATCAGGGTGTGCGCAGAGCGCGCACGGCGGGGCACACCATACAGGGGCGCTGCGCATTCAGGAAGAGAAGGCATGCAACTCCCTGCAGCTCTCCTCTTGCAACGCTCTTGCCGCCTCGCCATATCTTAGCCAGACTAGTGCTATCTTATGCAAACCAGTGCATCAGGCTGGCAGCACATGCCGCAGGCAGGGAAAAGAGACGATGACCAACGAGGAACGCGACCTCATTGCGAAATTTGTAGCCAGAGTGGGCGGTGCGTCCCAGTCCGGTTTTGGAAGCGTGCCCAGCACGAAGCCCAATCTGCCGCCGATAGACCCGGATGCGGATAAATTCCTGGCGCAGGAATTCCAGCAATATCCGGAAGCCCGCTATCGTATTACGCAGATGGCTGTGGTGCAGGAAATGGCGCTGGTTGAAGCGCAGAACCGTATTCAGCAGCTTCAGTTCCAGTTGCAGCAAGCTCAGCAGGCATTGCAGCAGGCTCAGTCTCAGGCGCAGCAGAAACCGGCCGGCGGCGGTGGTTTTCTGGGCGGCCTGTTTGGCGGCGGTCAGCGTGGGCCTCAGGCTCAGCCGCAACAGTCTGCACCTCCGGGCTGGGGCGGTCGCCCTGCTGCCATGCCGCCGCAGTACCAGCCGCAGCCGCTGCCTTATGGGGCGCAGCCGGGCATGTTCCGCAGTGGCTCGGGCTTTCTGGGGTCCGCTCTTTCAACCGCGACGGGTGTTGCCGGGGGCATGCTGGCAGCCAACGCGCTGACAGATCTGTTCAGTGGCCATCATGGTGCCGGGGCTGACGGCGGATGGGGCGCAGGTCAGCCGAGCGAGACCGTTATCAACAACAATTATGGGGATGGTGCGGGCGCAGACCCGTTTGCCGGAGCCGGAACGTCTGCTGATCAGGGCTTTGATGCCGGAAGCAATGACTGGGGCGGTGATGCTGGTGGCGACGCTGGCGGTGGTGATTGGGGTGGCGATCAGGATTTCTGAGGCAAACCCAGCAAAAAGATCCAAAAGGGGGCGGCTTCGGTCGCCCCTTTTTTATTTAGGATGTCGGCTCGGTTGCAGGCGCCATGGAGCGCACCAGTTCCAGCACGCGCTTGCGGACGACTGCGTCAGGAATGCGGTAATAGGCACGGATCAGTTCAATGGTTTCCTTGCGGGAAAACAGAGAGGCTTCCTGATCCGAAAAAACAGACGCAGTCCCGGTCTGAAACGGGGATTCAAAAGGCTTCCGGTTTTGTGACAGGCCGCCGTGGAAAGTGGGTGGGGGCTGAGGATCCGAAGTCTGACCAGACGCAGGCATATCATCAAAGAAAAAGCTGATCGGCACGTCCAGCGCGGAGGCCAGATCGTAAAGGCGCGACGCCCCGACACGATTGGCGCCACGTTCATATTTCTGCACCTGCTGAAACGTAATGCCGAGAGCCTCCCCTAGTTTTTCCTGAGACATTCCCAACAGCGTGCGTCGCAGGCGGATACGACGCCCGACATGCATGTCAACCAAACCTGCCCGGGGGATAGAGGCCTTTGGGGCAGGGAAAGAAGAGGTTGTTTCTGTCACGCAATTTCTCACCGAAGAAAGGAGAGTAATTTATAAACCAGATGGTAACTGTTTATAAACCATTTATTAAAGTTTGCAGGGCTGCTCACATGACTATTGTCAGGTTTGAAAAATATCTTGCCCATACTGAATAATACAAAATATTAGAATAGTAATAACCACCTATATGTTTGAAAATATCAATCATTAATTTATTGTTATTAAAAGGGTTTCCGCGCCTAATTAGCTGATTAAGGCATGCTGCAAAAGAAATTTTGTCTAAAAATTATCTTAACGGCAAAGAAATATTTATTTTATCTCAATTATATTCACCGCTTCCGTCCTGGACGAACCACTGCAAGCAGAAAAACAGCGAGGCTCAGGAGGGCAGGCAGGCTGCGCCCATACTGGGCGAACAGGGGCGTAGGCAGCGCCGCAGGAAGGGGCACAACCAGGGTGCCGGTTTTTCCCCAGCCAAGGCTCGCGAGTTCATGCCCAAAACCATCATAGGCAATGGAAATGCCGGTATTGGCAGCGCGAGCGATGGGAAGTCCTTCTTCCACAGCGCGCAGCCTGACGGATGAAAGATGCTGGCGAGGGCCTGCGCTGTCTCCAAACCAGCCATCATTTGTCACATTGGCCAGCCAGCGGGGCCGGTCATGTTCGTCTACCGTCAGGCCTGAGAAAATGACTTCATAACAGACCAGTGGTCCTACAGGCGGAATGCCCGGCAGATGCCAGGTCTGTGCGCCCGGACCGGCTGCCATGCCTCCTTGCGGGACAATTTGCAGTGGGATGAAGGGGGGCTGGTATTCGCCAAATGGTACCAGTCGGGCTTTGTCATAAACGGCAGCAATATCGCCGTTCGGCGCGAGGGCCAGAACTGAGTTCCGGTAGCGGCCATTTTCATCCACGCGCAGAGCGCCAATTAATCCGGCATCCGCGCCCGGTGCCCATTCCATAATAATCTGGCGGGCGCGTGGGCTGTCCTGCAACAACATGGAACCGGGGAAGGAGGTTTCCGGCCACAAAAAGACGATCGGACGGTTAATGGCGTCTGGGAAAGCAGGATGGGGGCGCTGGTCGCGGGCTTGAAGTATGCCATCTGCCGTCAGGTGCAGGTAGCGCATGAAAATATCGCGCGGGTTAAAATGACCGACTTTTTCCGTCTCAGGCACATTGCCCTGTACCAGCACAGCAATCGGGCCTTGCTCTCCCGCAGGATGCACGGTTTTGAGCCGCACTATACTGGCGGTCAGACTGATGCTGATAAGAAGGGCTGCACAGGCTGCGATCCGTATGCGGTCGGCGTGGCGTGGGAAAAGCTGGCAGGGGCGACCGGCGCGAGCCCGGAAGGCATCCTGCAAGGCTTCGCCACCGAACAATGCGCCCAGAACCACAAAAAAGGTCAGGCCATCCACGCCAATCCACGCAGCGGGCTGAATCAGCACATCGCCGACTACGCCGGGGATCGCCAGGCTGCTGCCGAGGGGATTCCACGTAAACCCGCTGAACAGGAAGACGCGGCCCATATCAAACAGGGTCCAGCCTGCCGCAAAGGCCAGAATCCGACGGGGGCCAGCCGGAGCCAGACGGCTTAGCGCTGCCGGAGCGGCGACCATCGGGGCCAGAATGAGCGCGCAACCCAGAGAGGGAAATGGCACAAACCACCAGAACTCTTCTGCGCGGATCATCACGGCATTAATCAGCCAGTAGAGGTTCGCTGCATAGAAGCCGAACCCAAACAACGCACCCGCCCAGGCGGCATTTTTCCAGCTCGGAGCCCGATTCAGCACCCGGCCCAGAGCGGGAAAGGTGATGAGCAGAATGGGTAGAAAATGGACAGGTGGCAGGGCAAGTGCTGAGAGCACGCCCATGCCCAGCATCAGGCCAGCCTGACGCCATCCTGCTGCCCGGTTTTTTTGCCGCTCTGCCCGTGCTTCGTCAGACGCAGGTGATGGAGGCCTGCGCCAGAACGCCAGACGGCTCAGCACGGTGCGGGAAACGCCGGATCAGCCTGACAATGCCGCTCAGTCAAGCGCATCGCGCAGGCGGCGTTCATAGTGGCGATAATATTTGTCTGCCAGCAGTTCACTTTTCACCAGCACCGCAACGTCTGTCGTGTTGAACTGGGGATCAATCACCGCGCCATCCCCCACATAACCGCCAAGGCGCAGATAGCCTTTGATGAGCGGTGGCAGGCGCGCCAGACTTTTGCGGAAGTCGATGGAATGTGGGTCCACCCGCAGCATGTCCACGCGCCGTTCCGGGAGGGCCTTCACCCGCAGGGCCGGGGGGGCCAGATGGTTGTGGTAGAGATAGGTCAGCTCGTTCGCAATGGCATCCGGGTTGGTGCCCGGCAGGCTGGCGCAGCCGAACAGGACGTCAATGCGATGCAGGAAAATGTAGGACGCAATGCCGCGCCACAACAGCTGCATGGCGGCCCGGCCCCGATAGTTCTTGTCCACGCAGGAGCGGCCGACTTCCAGCAAACGCCCCGGAAATTCCGTCAGGGGGGAAATATCGTATTCGCTGGCGGAGTAGAAACGGCCAATCTTTGCAGCCGCATCACCCTGCACAAGGCGGTAGGTGCCCACCACGCCGCGCGCATCGGAGGCAATGGCGTGGTCAATCACCAGCAGGTGGTCGGCTACGGCATCAAACTCATCAATATCGCGCTTCAGGCGCAGGGTTTCTGCGTCCGGGTGCGCGCCCATTTCCTCATAGAATACGCGGTAACGCAGGGCCTGGGCGGCATCGCGTTCATCATCGGTGGTGGCAATGCGCACACTCAGGTTGCCGCCCCGGAGTTCAGGAAAGCCCTTGCGTTCCAGATCCAGAGTGGAGAGAGAGCCTGCCGGCAGTTGATCCGCGCTCATGAGGCTGCTCCTTTGCGTTTTGCGGCCTGCGCCGTTTTGCCTGCCTGCTGGGTCTGCGGGCGCTTTTTGCCAAACAGTTCAAGACGCATGGACACAAAGTCAAACCCCAGCCGTTCTGCAACGCGCCGCATCAGCTCTTCATGCTCCGGGTCTTCAAACTCAATCACCTTGCCATTATCCACATCAATCAGATGGTAATGATGGCGGCCATGTTCGGTGGCTTCATAGCGGGCGCGTCCGCCACCAAAGTCACGGCGTTCCAGAATCCCCTTTTCTTCCAGAAGCCGAACGGTGCGATACACCGTGGCCACGGAAATACGGGAATCCAGCGCTGAGGCTCGGCGGTAGAGTTCTTCTACATCGGGATGGTCATCAGCGTCCGACAGAACGCGTGCAATGACACGGCGCTGCCCCGTCATCTTCAGGCCATGTTCGATGCACAGCTGCGCAATCCGCGATTCTGTCGACTGTGATTTCAAGGGCGCAAATCCTGCTTGTTACCACCTGCATTCATGAAACATCAGGTAGCCGAAAAGGGGAGAGGTTGTCCAATTTTACACACACGCACAGGTTTTTTAAGCTCTGATTTCAAATGGTTTCTGCCACCAGCGCTGTGGCCCTGAGGAGAATGCGTCATGAAAAACACGAGAGAGCCGTCAGAGATCCGGCCTGCGGATTCGTCTCATCCTGAGACGCTCATGCTGGATATCACGCATGAAAAATGCCCGATGACGTTTGTGCGCACCCGTCTGGCGCTGGATGGCATGGCACCGGGTGGCCTGCTTGCTGTGCGGCTGAAGGGCGAGGAACCTCATAAAAATGTCCGCCGCTCCGTGCTGGCGCTGGGCCATGCCGTGCTGTCCGAGCAGGCAGCAGAGGATGGCAGCGTGGTGCTGACGATCCTGAAAAAAGACCCCGCACCGGCAGGCTGAACGCAGCCGCCAATGCGGGGTCTGATAACGGTCCCCGGGCCTGAGACTTAGTTGTTCATGGCCTCGAAGAAGTCGTTGTTGGATTTGCTGTATTTGAGCTTGTCCAGCAGGAAGTCCATGGCGTCCATCGTGCCCATGGGGGCCAGAATACGGCGCAGCACCCACATTTTGGACAGGGTGGCGCGGTCCACCAGCATTTCTTCCTTACGCGTGCCGCTCTTGGTGATGTCAATCGCGGGGAAGGTGCGCTTGTCAGCCAGTTTACGGTCAAGGATCAGCTCGGAGTTACCCGTACCCTTGAACTCTTCAAAGATCACTTCATCCATGCGGCTGCCGGTATCAATCAGCGCCGTGGCGATAATGGTCAGAGAGCCACCTTCTTCAATGTTACGGGCCGCACCGAAGAAGCGCTTGGGCCGCTGCAGCGCGTTGGCGTCCACACCACCGGTCAGCACCTTGCCGGATGACGGCACAACGGTGTTGTAGGCGCGGGCCAGACGGGTGATGGAGTCCAGCAGGATGACCACATCGCGCTTGTGTTCCACCAGACGCTTGGCTTTTTCCAGCACCATTTCCGTCACCTGCACGTGGCGGTGGGCCGGTTCATCAAAGGTGGAGGAAATCACTTCACCCCGCACGGAGCGGGCCATGTCCGTCACTTCTTCCGGGCGCTCATCAATGAGCAGCACGATCAGGAAGCATTCCGGATGATTGGCGGAGATGGAGGAGGCGATGCTCTGCAGCATGACCGTCTTACCGGTGCGCGGGGGTGCGACAATCAGTGCACGCTGGCCCATACCGATGGGGGCGACCAGATCAATCACGCGGGGTGTGAAATCCTGCGTGCTTTTGCCCTTCTTGCCCTTGGTTTCGCTCACCGGCGGGGCAGCGCTTTCCACTTCCATCTGCAGGCGGCGCTCAGGGTAGAGCGGGGTAAGGTTATCAAAATTGATGCGGTGCCGGACGGCTTCAGGCGCTTCAAAATTGATGCTGTTGATTTTCAGCAGCGAGAAATAGCGTTCGCCATCCCGCGGGGCGCGGATCTGCCCTTCAACCGTATCACCCGTGCGCAGAGCAAAGCGGCGCACCTGAGCGGGGGAGATATAAATATCGTCCGGACCGGGGAGGTAGTTTGATTCGGGAGAGCGGAGGTAACCGAACCCGTCATGCAGGATCTCGAGTGTGCCATCACCGTAGATCGCCTGGTCGTTATCGGCCAGCGCTTTCAGAATGGCGAACATCATGTCCTGCTTGCGCAGGGATGATGCGTTTTCAATATTCAGGTCTTCGGCACAGGCCAGAAGATCGGCCGGAGATTTGGCCTTGAGTTCCGCAAGATGCATTTAGGAATGCCCTGACTGGCAGTAGTTCAGAAATGGGGAGGTCCGGATCAGTCTTGCGCAAAGCCCGGAAACACGGCGTGTCACAGCAGAGGTGCGCCACGGCGGCCCGGATAGCAGGATGATCCTGACATGAGGGAAAGCACTGGACAGGTGAAGTCAGCCAGTTCTGGGGGCGGAGAATAAATCCGCAAATCTGGTTCGTCAACCAGACTTTACAGGCGCTTAGGGCGCTGGCGCAGGTGTGATGGCCGCCTGCCATGTGTCCCGGCTGAGCCAGTATTGCGAGACCGAGGTGTCGGGCGAGATGAAGTTTGTCACCTGAGACCAGAGCTGGCTCGGTCTGGGGTGGGAGGTCAGCGCACCGGAGAGCAGCGTGGCGGAGCAGGGGCCATCCAGCAGGATATCCCGGTCAGACAGGGTGACTTTCAGGTGGCAGTGGCTCAGCTGTGCGGAGGTGGTGGGCGTGAGTGTGCCACTCACCGGTCCGGCATCCACAGGCCGCATGGCGGAATCCAGCCGCATCATTTCACCCGCTACGGTGCCCGGACCCGTCTGATGCAGGCCGACCAGAATGCGACGGGTGTGTATGGAAGACAGTCCGCCATAGCGCAGCGGTTCTGCACTCAGCTGGTTGAAGATCGCCTGATAGCCAGCCTGACTGATGGCCGGGTTTGTCTTGATCTCGGCAGCGTGCCCCGTCTGGCTGGCGGCAAGGCTGAGCAGGCAGGCTGCGCCCGCAGGCACTAAACCACGCAGGCGGGAAAACAGGGTACGATGTGTCATTTGATGCCTCCAAGCCAACCTTTGCGCCAGAACCACAGCAGCGGCAAGCCGACGGAGGCCGCCATAAGCCCCAGTGAATACCAATAGCCAAAGGACCAGTTAAGTTCCGGAATATCCTTGAAGTTCATGCCATAGACCCCGGCAATCAGGGTTGGAGCAACGCCGATAAAGCTGACAACGGTCAGCACCTTCATCACGCCATTCTGTTCAATACTGATAAAGCCTAACGTCGCATCCAGCAGAAATTCCACCTTACTGGCCGCCTGAGAGACGTAATCGCTCAGCGAGGACAAATCGCGGTTGGCCGTCGCCATGCGGGACCGCAGCGCGCCGGACAGCGCATAAGGCGCATTTTCGGTCGGGATGGTGGTCACCCCGGCTTCAAAACGGCGGGACGTGATGGGCAGGCCAGAGGCCGGGGCCATGCCGTCCTTTTTGCTTTCACTCAGAAAGATTGTGATGCGTTCCAGCCCCAGCAGGGAGTCCCGCACGCGGGAGCAGAGATCGCCCGAACTGCCAACACGCTCCAGCAATTCGCGCTGCCATGCCGCGACGCTGCGCACCTTAGGCATGTTCTGCCGCCGTTTGAAAATGTCCTTGGAAAGCTTGTCCAGCAACATGCCGACACTTTCCAGAATATCTGCCAGCCGGTCCACAATGGTTTCAATCAGCGCCACCAGCACCTCGCCGGGGCCAATAGGGGCTGGCTCCAGTGGCCGGCCCTGTCCACTGGCGTCTGCCGCATCGCTTTCTCTCTGCTCTGGGGTGAGCACCATGCTGGGGGCGGGTGTGGTGGCTGGCGCGGGCGGCAGGGTATGCTCGGCCACAAGCTGGGCCACATTCTCAAAGGAAGGGTAGGGCTGATAGCGAATGGTAACGAGCCGTTCCGCCGTGAGCACAAACCCAACCGGGAAGGCCTCAAATTCCAGCCCTGTTTTTTTGAGCAGGGGGGTGGAGAGGAATGCTGCTCCATTGCGCACGCTGATGCGTGAGGAGCTTTCAATCTCGTTCAGGTCATCCAGTGTGGGGAGGGGCTGGCCGCAGATTTTGGCGGCGAGTTCCTGTTCTTCCTGAGTAGGGTTCAGCAGGTCAATCCATGCTACGCCGTGGGCGTCGGCCTCACTCTCAATCGCCCGTGCGGGGGCGCCGGGCTTGTGGGCCAGAAACATGAAATTCTCCTCGGGCGTATCGTTTTGTCACTCTTGCGAACCGCTAACACACGGGCGCAGGAAATATGACCAGACCGGCGGACAGTGACAAGTGACAGTCCTGAATAGCGGAAAAGCCTCGCTCCACCCTCCCAACCGGGTGAAATTTAGACTCTGTGCCCTCTGTGCAAGTGCGTTCAGCTTCTGGTAAGCCGGATGCCTGCTTTTTAGGGCAGGGCGACCCGGCACATCACGCAAAAATCAGGAGCGGCAGAACCACCCATGGCGGACCCGGCAGAACAGCACAGCACAGCAGCACAGCCCAATTCTCTTCGGCACGGACCGGATGAGCGTGGCCACTTTGGCGGCCGTTACGGTGGCCGGTTTGTGGCCGAAACCCTCATGCCGCTGCTGCTGGAACTGAACGCGGCGTACGAGGCCGCCAAGGCGGACCCGGCTTTCCAGAAGGAGCTGGACTTCTACCTGCGTGATTATGTTGGTCGCCCCAGCCCGCTCTGGTTTGCCCGCCGCATGACGGAAGAGCTGGGCGGCGCGAAAATTTACATGAAGCGCGAAGAGCTGAACCATACCGGCTCCCACAAGCTTAATAACGTCATGGGGCAGATCCTGCTGGCTCGCCGCATGGGGCGCACCCGTATTGTGGCCGAAACCGGGGCCGGCCAGCATGGTGTGGCGACGGCGACGGTCTGTGCGCTGTTCGGGATGCAATGCGTGATTTACATGGGCGCCACGGACGTTGAGCGGCAGAAGCCCAACGTCTTCCGTATGCGTCTGCTGGGCGCTGAGGTTGTGCCCGTGACCGCTGGGGCGGGCACCCTGAAAGACGCCATGAATGAAGCCATGCGCGACTGGGTTGCCAATATTGCGGACACCTATTTTCTGGTGGGCACCGTGGCTGGCCCGCATCCTTATCCGGCCATGGTGCGTGATTTCCAGAGCGTGATTGGTGAGGAAACCAAAGAGCAGATGCAGGCGCAGGAAGGCCGCCTGCCGGATGTGATTGTTGCGGCCATTGGTGGCGGCTCCAACGCCATGGGGATTTTCCATCCGTTTCTGGATGACGCCTCTGTGCGGCTGATCGGCGTGGAAGCGGCTGGCCACGGTCTGGATAGCGGCAAGACGGCAGCGTCCATCGAACGCGGTCGCCCCGGCGTGCTGCATGGCAACCGCACCTATCTGTTGC
>NZ_LHZA01000134.1 GCF_001580535.1 Acetobacter cerevisiae
GTCAGGCCAAACAATGGTTGGTATAAACCGTTTGCCATGGGCCAAAATGAACCGGAAGCATCTCCCAACCGCAGCCTGAGCGCACGAGATAGCGCAGAGCATTGATGATCTCACGGAAATCGGTTGTCCGTTTCCGACCACGCCGGTTCGCAGGGGGCATCAGAGGCGCTATGCGCTCCCATTCCTCATCTGTCAGATCAGACGGATAGCGTTTCGTCTTGCGTGTAATTCCGGCCATGCGGCCTCGTTGTGCTGGCGTCCACATCCTGCCTTTGAATCACGCTCAAAACCTCTTGAAAACCTATCATAGCGAATTTCCAAAAGGGCTCTAAGCATTCTGTAGAAAAATTTTGAAGAGATCAGGCAGGAAGACAGCCAGCAAAGAAGGCAGTATCCCAGCATATAAAGACAATATATAAATCTGGCAGGCAGATTATTAGCCTGTAAAGACCAGACCCAATTGACCCAACGCCCTTCAAAAAGCGTTTTTTGCCAGGGAGAAGCGTAAGGCACCATGCCTGGCGCCAGCTTCGTCATAAAATCCCAGTCGTCATGCTCAAAGTAGATATGTTGTGCGGCGCCAGACGAAACCAGAAAAAACAGAATAATTGCAAGAAAAACACCGAACCCTTGAAATAAGGCAGAGTATTCTTTTTGAGAATTTATTCTTCCGGGAAATGGGGCATAGAACTTCATCAAATATGAAAAACTCTGTCCCATAATTCCCTTGATCCTGATGCAGGCAATTTAAATTTCAAAGAAGAGAACCACTAAAGTTCTCAATAAAAAATAGAAATCTTTAATTCATCAAACTTTACGCACCAACAGGCGCCTCTTTAACGATCAAAACCATACAGGCTGATTGTGAGATGGTGGCCGTTGGAATAGTTCACCCCGGTCACGGAGCCATAGGTGCGCACGCGACTGCGGGCCGGACCGAGTGTTGCGAGGAATGCTTCGCTTTTCTGGACATCGACAAGTGCTACGGCACAGGCCTCATTGTCCAGCATCCGGCGGGCAGCGTCTTCTGGCCCTTCCAGATGCACCTTGCCGCCCATGAGGAACACAAGGCTCGGCTCGGAAAATGAGACGGACGAGACTTCTGTCTGCGCACAGGGCTGGTGCGCCGCGACCAGAGCCGTCAGGCGCGGGGCCAGCCAGATGCTCTGCAGGTGGGGCACAACCACCAGAAACAGCCCGGTATAGAGCAGCATGGCGCAGGCAGCACTGGTCAGGACGGCCTTGCGCAGCTCGGACCTGCAGATGAAGACAACGGACAGGGCGATCAGCGGCAGGCTCCCACCCGCCAGAATCAGCGCTGCGGGAGAGACCACATACTCCAGCTTCCAGAGCAGCACTGGACCGGCCAGTGCCAATGCAACGCCGGCAATGGTCCACAAAACGCCATAAGCCCCCAAGGCCAGACGCGCCCAGACCGCACGCGGCCAGCCAGCCCAGACCGGCGCGCCCTGTGCCAGCATGCCAGCCGTCAAAATGGCAATGGCGGGATAAGTGGGCAGCACATAATGCGGCAGCTTGGTCGCAATGGCCTCAAACACCACCCAGTGCGGGATAATCCAGCACAGCAGATATTTGATCGGCAGCAGCTTCCGGCTTTTCCAGACAGCAGGCAGAACCGCCGCTGCAAAAAATGAGCCCGGCCAGAACGCAATCAGGAAAACCAGCAGGTGATAACCCGGCGGCAGACCATGTGCCTGCTGGCCAGAGGCCACCTTACCCAAAAAATTGGTGCCTACAGCACGGCGGAAAAACTCGCCATGGCTGACCACGCCAATCGCGATGCACCACGGAAGCAAAATAGCCAGAGAGACCAGCCAGCCCCATGCGGGCCGCAGCCTGCGCCACAGGCTGAAATTCCGCTCAACAGCAGCCAGACACAGCGGCGTGGCCAGAGACGGAATGAGAATCACCGGGCCTTTCAACATCAGGCCACAACCGATCGCGCCCCAATAGAGCAGAGCCGTGCTTAACGGCGTAGCGCGTGCAGCCTCACGGTCACACAGCGCCCGCAACAGGCCAGCCTGCGCCAGCAGAACACTGAGCAGCAGAGTGGAATCGATCGTGCCCATCCGGTTCTCTGCCGTCACCAGCACAGACACCATCAGCAGCAGCCCTGCCCCCAGCCCGGCCATTGGCCCGAACAGCGTGACACCCATCCAAGCCGTCAGCACCACTGCGGCCGTCATGGCCAGCAGAGAAGGGAGACGATACGCCCAGACGGCGCGGCTTTTCAGCGTGCCTGTGGCTGCAACGGAGGCCGCTTCAAGCCAGTAAATCCCGGCAGGTTGCAGATAGCGGGGTTTGTCCTGAAAGCGGACATCCACAAAATTGCCGCTCTCCAGCATTTGCGCCGTCGCTTCCATGTAGCGCGGCTCATCACGGTCGAACGGCGGGGTGGAGGCCCGCCCCGGCAAAAACAGGAAAAATGCAAGTAAACCGAGCAAAGCCAGCGCGCGCCCGGGCAGGCGTTGCTGGCCCCAGCGTGGATTTAGCATTCGCGAACCGAGCGCGGCAGGCGAGTGCGGTTCCGCAGCCAGATCACACCCAGCAGATCGCGAATGCCAACCAGAGCGCGGTTGAAATTGGTGTATTTAGACTGCCCATGCAGGCGTGGGCGATGCTTGACCGGGTGGCACAGCAGCGGCACGCCGTAAGACGCAAATAGTGCAGGCAGGAAGCGATGCAGCCCTTCAAACTGAGGCAGCTTTAAAAACGCATCACGCTGGAAGAGTTTGATCGGCGCACCTGTATCCGGGCATTCATCCCGCAGCAGGCGACGGCGGAGGCCGTTGGCAAAGCGAGTTGCAAACCGGCGTGACCAGCCGTCTTTCCGCTTTTTCCGCACACCGACCACAAGTGGGGGCGTGCCGTTGGCGGAACGAGCCAGCCGCAGCAGATCAATCAGTTCACGCGGGTCATCCTGACCATCACCATCAATGGTCGCAATCCACTCACCACGTGCGGCAGTAATGCCGGTGCGCAGAGCGGCTGATTTTCCGCAGCAATGATCATGGGAGAGAACGCGGAGACCGGGAAGGACATCGGTCCGCATTTTCTGGAGAATGGCTACGGTATCATCCCGGCTGCCATCATCCACAAAAACAACTTCAGTTTCCGGCAGATGCTCAAGGGCTTCCGCCAGTTCCTGACAGACAAACGGGAGGTTATCCCGTTCATCGAGAACGGCAATGACAATGCTCAGAACCGGAGCGTCACCACTCCGGGAGGAAGAGAGCGCGTTCAAGCCAGATCAATCAGCAAACACGCGCTCAGGCTGCGTGACGCGCAAGAGCGGTCGGCAGGTTGGCAATGGCCTGATCGACCAGAGCTTCCGCCTTCTGCTGGTCCAGAGACTGACCCAGCACACCGCGTGCGGCTTCAACAGCCACATCAATAGCGGCCTGACGCACTTCCTTGATCGCTGCACGTTCTACGGCAGCAATCCGGTCACGTGCCATCTGCTCATGGCGTTGCACAGCAGCTTCTGCTTCTGCGCGGGCTTTTTCAGCCAGTTCTGCAGCATGCTGCAGAGACTGCTCAACCATGGTTTTGGCTTCAACCAGAGCCTGCTCACGCTCACGCGTGGCATCTTCCAGCATCTGCTCGGCTTCCCGGCGGAGCTGGGCGGATTCGTCCAATTCCTGACGGATGCGGGCGGCACGGCTATCAAGGATAGTCGCGATGGGTGCCCAGACCTTGCGGCCAAAGAAGACGAAAAACAGAACGAAGGAAACAGCGACCCAGAAACCTGCTTCGTGAAAAATGCCAGACATGACTTTAAGTTCTCCCGGAGCCGGTCAGATATTCTGGTGCGCGATCGCGCCGTCAACCTTCTGCGCCACAAGCTGGGCGTCGGGCGTGACACCTGTCAGGCGAGAAACGAGCGCCTGCGTGGTATCAGCAGCAATTTCTTTGAGCGTACCGAAAGCCTGAGCTTTTTCGGCAGCGATACGTTTTTCAGCGTCAGCAATTTCGGCTGAAAGACGGGCATTGATTTCTGCCAGCTTCTGATCTGCAGCCTGCTGTTCAGCGTCCAGCGTTTTCTGCAGATTGGCCTGAGCTTCAGCCATGGCGTCTTTACGCGCCTGCTGGAGTTCCGCCACCGCTTTGTCTGCATCCTGTTTTGCAGAGCGCGCAACATCAAGGTCACCCGAGATACGCTTGCTCCGGTCTTCCAGAACGCGGCCAACGCGCGGCAGCATTACCTGGCTCAGCACCAGGTAAAAGCCCAGGAAGATCACAGCACCCCAGATTACCTGACCGGTAACCAGGGGGTTGTGAAAATCAAGCTGAGGCATCCCTGCGGCGTGTGCACCAGGTGCAGCCATTACCAGAAGAGACACGCCGGATACCGTAGCGAGTAAACCGGCACGGACAATCTTCATCATGACACCCACAGGAAGGCCTCCCTTTTCCTACCGTTTTCTCAGACGAACAGGATCAGGAACGCGATGAGAAGCGCGAACAGCGCGATAGCTTCTGTCAGCGCGAAGCCCAGCATGCCCAGACCGAACACGTGCGGACGAGATGCGGGGTTGCGAGCAATGCTGCTCACCAGCGTTGAAAAGATGTTGCCGAGGCCGATACCAACGCCGGCGAGGGCGATTACGGCGATACCTGCACCGATTTCCCGGGCTGCAGCGATGTCCATATCAGTCACTTCCTTGTTAAAAAGTACAGTTCAAACGAAACGGGCAAAGCAGCTCAGTGAGCCACGGCCTCCCGCAGGTAGATGCACGTCAGAATGGCAAACACATAGGCCTGCAGCACACCAACAAGCAACTCAAGAGCCACCAGCGCCATGTTAATGGCAATAGGCCCTATCGCAAACACATCACCCACCACACCAAAACCGGCGAGCATGATGACGAAGCTTGCGAAAATATCGAACATGACGTGTCCGGCGACCATGTTTGCAAACAGTCGGATGGACAGGCTCACGGGGCGAGAGAGAAAGGACAGGATCTCAATCGGGATCAGCAGCGGCGCGAGGAACATGCTGGCACCAGCCGGCATGAAGTGCGCGAAGAAGCGGAAGCCCTGCACCTTGAGCGACACGATCACCGTCAGCAGGAACACCATCACGGCAAGGCCGAGGGTCACTGCGATATGGCTGGTGAAGGTGAAGGAGAAAGGCAGCAGGCCGATGTAGTTCCCGGCCAGAATGAAGAAGAACAGCGTGAAGATGAACGGGAAGAACGCCGTGCCTTCCGGCCCGATGGTGTCCACCGCCATGCTGTGAATGAATTCGTAGCACACCTCGGCAGCAGCCTGGAAACGACCAGGCACCACAGCAGCAGGGCGCATACCGAAATACAGGAACGCCAGAACCAGGCACGCAGCCAGGATCATGTAGAGAGGTGACTGACTGAAGCGCAGTGCCTCACCAAGCCCGCCGAGAACGGGATGAAGCTCGAACTGACCAAGTACGTCGATACTGGAACCGCCCGCCAAAACCGTTCTCCTACTCCACTGTGCCCGGACTATCCTGCCGGGCCTTCAGCTTTCCAACTCACTATTCCGGTGGCTTTACCAGCCGCCAGACATTCAGCACTCCTGCACTTCCGCCCATCAGCGCGAAGATAATCAGGAAAATAGCGCGGGTATGGAACCAACGGTCCAGTCCCCACCCCACAGCAACCCCAACCACCAGTGCGGAAATCATTTCCGTCCCGGCTCTGAGCGCCAGTGCCGGGAGGGACTGTTCATCCTTCTCAGACTTACTGGCTTTTTCATCCTCTTCTACCCGACCGGAGCGGCGTTCTGCCTCTCTCAATCGCTTAGCAAAAGACTCGTCGCTGTCTTCACCCATACTTCGCACTCCCAGAAGGGTGCAGGCGCTTGCTAACGGCGCTGCCATATCCTGTCAAGGAAGCATCCGTAGCACTGAGCGGAAAATCCGTCACGCATGCAAAAAAAGCGCACTAACGGACTCTTCCGCCTGCGTCAGGATGCGGTTTCGGCCTCAGCTTCAGCCGAGCCGACCAGCCCCTTGGCAAAGTCCTGCGCGGAGAAGGGCCGGAGATCTTCCACCTGCTCCCCCACACCCACGGCATGCACCGGCAAACCAAAGCTATCCGCCAGCGCCACCACAATACCGCCACGGGCCGAACCATCGAGTTTGGTGACCACAAGGCCGGTCACATTCACCAGCTCACGGAACACGCGCACCTGCTCCATGGCGTTCTGCCCGGTGGTGGCATCCAGCACCAGCAGAACGGAATGGGGCGCGGTCTCATCAAATTTCCGCATGACGCGAATAATTTTGGCCAGCTCTTCCATCAGCGCGCTTTTGTTGTGCAAACGGCCCGCCGTATCCACAAACAGCAGGTCCGCATCCTGCGCCTTGGCGCGCTTCAGGCCTTCAAACGCCAGCCCCGCAGCATCCGCATTAGGCGCTCCGGCAATCACCTGGCAGCCGGTGCGCTCACCCCACACCTGCAACTGCTCCACGGCAGCGGCGCGGAAGGTATCGCCCGCCACCATCATCACTTTCTTGCCCTGATCGCTGAAAGAGCGGGCCATTTTGCCAATGGTAGTGGTTTTCCCCACGCCATTCACGCCCACTACCAGCACAACATGCGGCTTGTGTGCCGGGTCCGGCTCAAACGGAATGGCGACCGGCTCCAGCACGCTGGCAATTTCATCCGCCAGAGCCGTGCGGATTTCCTCATCCGTCACTTCCGTGCCGAAGCGGGTGCGGCGGAACGAGTCGATAATGCGCTCTGCCACAGCAGGGCCGAGGTCTGCCGTAATCAGCAGGTCTTCCAGCTCTTCAAGCGCCTCATCATCCAGCTTGCGCTTGGTGAAGACGGATGTGAGGCCACCGCCCAGCTTCTGCGTTGAGCGGGAGAGGCCCTTCTTGAGCCGTGAAAAAAAACCTAGCGCCATCTCAAACCCTTTCCGCCAGCAGACCCGCGGCATCCACCGCAACAGCCCGCAGACTGATAATCTCACCCGTTTCCGCCTCACCCTCCGCAAGACGGACGGGGGCAAACTGTTCACTATGCCCGGATGTGGGCGTTTCCATCAGCACGCGCAAAGTCTGCCCCAGCAGACTCTGATAATACCGTTCGGCCGACGCCGCCCCCACCTCCCGCAGGCGCGCCGCCCGTGCCTTGCGCTCGGGCACCGGCACAGCACGCATCCGCGCCGCTGGGGTGCCCGGACGCTCGCTGTAGGGGAAGACATGCAGATACGGCACACCCTGCGCCTCCAGAAAAGCGCGCGTTTCTTCAAACAGCGGCTCATCTTCAGTCGGGAATCCGGCAATTACGTCCGCGCCGATACCGATATCGGGGCGCAGTTTGCGGGCACGCTCAATCACCCGCGCGGCATCTTCCGCCAGATGGCGGCGCTTCATGCGCTTGAGGATGAGGTCCGACCCGGCCTGAAGTGAGAGATGCAGATACGGCATAAAGCGCGGCTCATGCTCCAGCAGACGCCAGATGTCCTCGTCAATTTCCACCGGATCGACCGAAGACAAACGCAGGCGCTCCAGCTGTGGCACCAGCCCCAGCACACGACGGCACAACTGCCCCAGCGACGGCGTACCCGGCAGGTCCCCGCCCCATGAGGTCATATCCACACCGGTCAGCACCACTTCCCGGTAGCCCGATTCGACAAGGGCGCGCACCTGCTCGACCACCACGCCAACAGGTGCGGAGCGAGACGGCCCGCGCCCGAAGGGAATGATGCAGAAGGTGCAGCGATGGTCACATCCCTGCTGAACCTGCACAAAAGCGCGCGTTCGGCCTGCAAATTCCGTCACCAGATGCGCAGCGGTTTCCTTCGCGGCCATGATGTCGGACACCGCGAGCGGCTCGTTCATGGCGGCGGGAGCCCAGCTTTCCGCTTTCAGCTTTTCTTCATTACCCAGTACGCGCGTCACACCCGGCAGGGTGGCCCAGCGGTCCGGGTCAATCTGCGCGGCACAGCCCGTCACTACAATGCGGGCGTCCGGGTTATCGCGATGCGCACGGCGGATGGCCTGACGGGCCTGCCGTTCAGCCTCGCCCGTCACGGCGCAGGTGTTAACGATAATCACGTCTTCCAGCGCCGCCGCATGCTCGCGCATGACTTCGCTTTCCCACGTATTCAGCCGACAGCCGAATGTCAGAATTTCCGGGCGGGTCATGAGGCGTAGGTGGCCAGATCCACCATCCCGTAAAACGCTGTCGCGGCAGGGCCAGTCATCAGCACGTGGCCGTTTTCGGCCCATTCAATCTGCAGAATGCCCCCATCCAGCTCCACCGTGCAGCGGCGCTCCACCAGCCCGCGCCGCACAGCATTGACCACCGCCGCACACGCGCCGGACCCGCAGGCTTCCGTCACCCCCGCCCCGCGTTCATGCACTTTCAGGCGCATGCTCTCAGGGCTGTCTATGCGGGCAAAACCAATATTGGCGCGATCAGGGAAGAGCGGGTCATGCTCCAGCGCACTGCCATGGCTGAGCATCGAAAAATCTTTCACAAAAAAAGTTGCGTGTGGGTTCCCCATGGAGGCCGCGGCCGGGTCTCCGTCCAGAGGCAGATGGAGGGTGTCCATCTCCGCCGCAAGAGGCACAGCCTGCCAGTCCAGCTTTGGAGTGCCCATGTCGACTGTCACCAGCCCGTTCTCTTCAATCCGGGCAGGCAGGGTTCCGGCCCGTGTTTGCAGCACGGGGGTGCGGTTGCCGGTCTGACGAAACACCAGATCCGCCACACAGCGGGACGCATTGCCGCAGGCCCCGGCTTCTGACCCATCGGGGTTGAAGAAGCGCACAAACACATGCGCGCCCTCCGCACAGGCAGGGCGGAGCGTTACCAGCTGGTCAAAGCCAATCCCTCTGCGGCGGTCTGCAAGGGCTGCAATCCGCGCGGGGGTGAGGGACAGATGGCCGGCACGCTCGTCGAGAATGACAAAGTCATTCCCAAGCCCGTGCATCTTGGAGAAGGAGGTCTGCATACCGCGCCTTATAAGGCAGATCAGCCCCTAATACCATGAGGGAACAGGGCTGTGGGACTTAGAGAAAACGCCCCGGCTCACCACGGCCCAGCACTTCAATTTTATACCCGTCCGGATCAGTCAGGAAAAAGAAGGTGCCGATAATGCGGTTATCGGTTTCCAGCGTCTTGATGGGCGTGGGCGAGAAGCCTGCCGCATCCAGACGGGCATGCTCGGAGGCCAGATCCTCAACAGAAACAGCCAGATGGCCGTATCCATCCCCCAGCGCATAAGGCTCGGTGCGGCCGTGATTGATGGTCAGTTCCAGCTCAAACGTCTGCTCGTCATTGGCCAGATAGATCAGCGTGAAGCTGTCAAACACCAGCCGATCGACCGGCCTGAGGCCAAAAGCAGTCTCGTAAAATGCCAGCGAACGTTCTTCATCAAGAACACGCAGCATGGAATGGATCACTTTTGCCACAAGACAGTCCCCCTGACACTCAGCTTCATCAAAATTTGCAGTGCTCATAACGCGGAAGCCGGTCCTGCTGAAATTATTTTTTAAAAAAATAGTCTTTACGCAAGGCTCGGCAAAATGGTTTCAAACAATAAATGAACCTGCTCCGGGGATAATATTTAAAGAAATGACCACCTTTTCTCTTCTGCCTGCGCCGGCATCTCGCCAGATGCGGACATGGCTTTGTGTTGGCACTATTCTGGCGACAGGGCTGCTCAGCATGCAGCTTTCCGGCACGGCCTACGCAGCAGAAGATGAAACGGCCTCTCTCGAAGCGCTGGAACACCAGATGGCGCAAATTCAGGAGCAGCAGAAAGCCCTCCAGAAAGCGCTGATGGGCATGCAAAAGCAGATTGCCGCCCACCGGGCCGCGCTGACGCATGGTGGAGGCAGTTCCGCCACACAATCCGCAGTCAGTGGCAGCAGCCACCACACGCTGACAACAGCGCGGAACACGACCACGGGCAGCGGCAGCGGCACGGGCCATAAAGGCTGGTCTCCGGAAACCGGGTCTGAAGACGTGGGCATTGAATCTGCCGGCACGACCGCAACCGCCATGAACACACCGCACACCACTGGCCGCCATGTCACAGGGCCAGATGCGCAGCCTGTATTCTCGGGGCAGGATGATCACCCGGACGTGGAAGCTGTGATTGGCCACCGCGCGGAAGATATGATTTCCCGCATTGCCGAAAACAGCGTCGGCCCGCATGCGCGTGAAACAGCGGGCGGACAGGCCGCCGGTGCGCTGGGTGACCACGGCGTGTTCCATATGGGGCCGGTCACCCTCATTCTGGGTGGTTTTCTGGATGCTGCCGCCGTGGTGGAAAACCGGCATATCGCGTCCGGTACCTTCAATTACTGGCAGGCGATGCCGTATCCCAACGAGTCCCGCTACCACACCAATAATTTTGAAGGCAGCGCGCGCTACAGTCGTATCTCGCTCATGGCGCGTGGGAATGTGGATACGCACTCCACCATTTCCGGCTTTTTTGAAATGGACTTTGGGGCCGGTGCCGCCACGACCGATGCGTATGAAAGCAACAGCTATGCCTTCCGCATGCGGCAGGCCTATCTGGCGTATGATAATAGTGACCTGAACTTCCACTTCCTCGCTGGTCAGGCATGGAGCATGCTCACGCCGGGCCGTATCGGTATTATTCCGCGTCAGGAAAGTTTGCCGGAAACCGTCGAGTCTTCCATGCTGGCAGGCCAGACATGGGCGCGGCAGTTGCAGTTCCGGTTTGTGAAGGATTTCCTCCAGCACCGTCTGTGGCTGGGGCTTTCCATCGAAAACTCCGCCACCTTGTATGACACCACTGGCTTTACCAGTTCCGACGGCACCGTCACGCTGCCCAATGGCAAAACCGCCACCGTCAGCAGCAACGGCACGGGCCTGACCAATGATGCCCCCTTTTCCAACGAGATTGCGCCGGATGTCATCGGCAAGGTGGCGTGGGACCCGCACTGGGGCCATTACGAGGCCGTGGGCATCCTGCATTTCCCGCATGACCGCGTGGCCTCCCTCGGGCAGGGCCACAACAATACCGCCATTGCGGGCGGCGGCGGTGGCTCCATGGTGCTGCCGGTTCTGCCGCATAAGGTGGAAGTCCGTCTGGCCGGGCTGGCTGGCGTTGGCATAGGCCGCTACGGCTCCGTGCTGCTGCCTGATGCCACACTGAAAGCCGATGGCGATGTTGCCCCCATCCCCTCCATTCAGGCCACGGGCGGCGTGATTGCCCACCCCACGCCGCGTGTGGATGTGTATGGCTTCTTTGGCTATCAGGAAGCCGGACGCCGCTATTCCAACTATGGCGGCGGGGCGTACGGCTACGGAAACCCCAATTATTCCAACCTCGGGTGTGAGACCGAATTGTCCACTCTGGGCTGCACGGCCAACACCCGCAGCGTGATGGAAGCGACCGTTGGTGCATGGTATCGCTTCTTCAAAGGACACTACGGAACGGTGGAAGCCGGAGCCCAGCTAGCCTACTCCCGCCGGGACGCCTGGAAGGGTCAGGGCGGTGGTCCGGATACAAGCATGAGTCAGATATTTCTGGACTTCCGTTACCTGCCGTTCCAGTAACACATCACGCTTACCGATAAGCGCTTAGGGCAAAAGTTCTCCGGCCAGGCCTCTGGCCATTCATGCGGGGAACCTTTATCCCCCCATACATCTTGTTGCCTGGACCTAAAGTAGAATGCCTTTTCAGAATGCCCCCGCCTCTCTTGCGAGCGCTCTTGCCGCTCGCGGGTACGAATCCGCAACTCCAGTTCAGGCTGCCGTTCTGGCACCTGACGCCGAAGGTCGGGACCTTCTTGTTTCAGCCCGCACTGGCTCCGGTAAAACCGTGGCCTTTGGTCTGGCTATGGCGAACACCCTGCTGGATGACAACGGCCGCTGCCCCCCGCCGGGCGCGCCGCTGGCTCTGGTGATTGCCCCTACGCGTGAACTCGCCCTGCAGGTGCGTAATGAGCTGGAATGGCTCTATGCCTCCAGCGGTGCACGCATCGTCTCCTGCGTTGGTGGTATGGAGCCCCGCGTGGAAGCCCGCGCCCTGAACGCTGGCTGCCACATTGTGGTCGGCACGCCGGGCCGCCTGTGTGACCATCTCTCCCGTGGCCAGCTCAAGCTGTCCAGCCTCCGTGCCGTGGTGCTGGATGAAGCAGATGAAATGCTTGATCTCGGCTTCCGTGATGAGCTGGAAACCCTGCTGAAAGCTGCCCCGCCGGAACGCCGCACCCTGCTGTTCTCCGCCACCATTGCGCGGGACATTGCCAATCTGGCCCGCCGTTATCAGACGGACGCCCTGCGCATTGATACGCAGAGCGGCAGCGCACCGCACACGGACATTACCTACCGCGCGGTGCTGACGGACCAGTCCGACATGGCGAACACCATCGTCAACGTGCTGCGCCAGATGGAGTCTCCCTCCGCCATTGTGTTCTGCCACACGCGTGAAGCTGTGCGGCAGTTGCAGGGAATCCTGACGCAGCGTGGCTTCTCCTCCGTCGCCATCTCCGGTGACCTCGGGCAGAACGAACGTAGCCGCGCCATTGAAAGCCTGCGTCATGGTCAGGCACGCGTCTGCGTGGCGACCGACGTGGCCGCCCGTGGCATTGATATTCCGGACCTCGGTCTGGTGATCCACGCAAGCCTGCCGTCCAACCCTGCAACCCTGCTGCACCGTTCAGGCCGCACCGGGCGCGCCGGGCGCAAAGGTACCTGCGTGCTGCTGGTTCCGCCCTCACGCAGAAGGCTGGCTGAACGCCTGCTGGAAGGCGCGAAGGTTACGGCAGAATGGGGTGGCGCACCGACGCCGGAAGATATTGCCCGCGCTGATGCCGAACGCCTGCTGTCTGCACCGCAGCTCTCCATTGCTGTGCCGGAAGCCGGTGGCATGCATGACCTGATCACCAAGCTGACGGAAGCCCATTCGGCTGATCAGCTTGCGGCTGCTCTGA
Organism: Acetobacter cerevisiae; assembly: GCF_001580535.1. Classification (GTDB taxonomy): domain Bacteria; phylum Pseudomonadota; class Alphaproteobacteria; order Acetobacterales; family Acetobacteraceae; genus Acetobacter; species Acetobacter cerevisiae. The sequence goes on from NZ_LHZA01000134.1 coordinate 12,929, forward strand.
TTGCCATGTGGCGCGCCAACCTGCCGGAACCCTCCAGCGTACGCGTTATTTCTCCGGGCTCTGTCAAAAAAGCACCGCGTGAACGCACCCGCCGGGATGACGAAGAGGGTGACCACCGTGGCCCGCGTGAGCCGGGTTCATGGTTCCGCCTGTCTGTTGGCCGTGAAGATCGCGCTGACCCGAAATGGCTGGTGCCGATGCTCTGCCGTCTGGGCGGTATCCGCAAGCAGGATATCGGGGCGATCCGTATTCAGCCGGACCACACGCTGGTGGAAATTGCACAGGATAAAGCCGAGCGCTTCCAGTCTTGCGCTGCTGGCGCCGATGCTGATGAAATCACGGTTGAGCCCTCCGCTCCGCCGCGTGGTGGTGCCAGCCGTGATGGTGGCCGTCCGCCGCGTTCCGGTGGCCCGGGTGGTGCCCCCGGTGGCCGCCCGCCCCGTAAAGGTGGCGGCGGTGGCTTTAGCAAAAGCGGCCCGTCCAGCCGGAAACGCAAAGCCTTCTGATCTGCATCAGATGCAAAAAAGGCCCCTCCCGAAAGGAAGGGGCCTTTTTCTTGCTTAAACGCTCAGCGCCTTACAGCTTGGGCAGAGAGGTTGCATCTTTCCAGTCGGAATTGATGCGGTCTTTCTGGCTCTTCCAGGCATTTTTCGCATTCTGCCCGGCATTGTTCCATTTGTTCTGCGCGTTTTTGCCGGCATTGGTCACGCTGTCACGCTGAGCTTCCCATTTTTTGCGGGTTTCCTCGCTTGCGTTGTTCCACTTGTCCTTCGCGTTCTGTTCCGCGTTGGTCACCTTGTCACGCTGCGCTTCCCATTTTTTGCGGGTCTCTTCGTTCGCGTTGTTCCACTTGTCCTTCGCGCTCTGCTCCGCGTTGGTCACCTTATTGCCCTGAGCTTCCCACTTTTTGCGGGTTTCTTCGCTTGCGTTGTTCCACTTGTCCTTCGCGTTCTGTTCCGCGCTGGTCACTTTATTACGCTGCGCTTCCCACTTCTGGCGGGTGGCATCACTGGCATTATTCCAACGCGTCTTCGCCTGATCCTGTGCGGACTGGCGGGCATTTTTCAGGTTGGATGAAAATTGGTTGGTATCAGTCTTGACGGCATTCCGCGTATTCTCCACTCCCTGCTGCACCTGCTGCTGTGCGCAGGAGGTAAGGGAGAGGCAAGGATCGGCGTAGGCGGCTGTGGCTGAAACCAGAGCCGTTGCAAGCGGCAACCCCATAATGGCGATTTTCCGAATGAACTGCATAAATATTCCTTCCATAGTTCCTGAGCATCCTCAGGAAGGCAGGCATGGTTTAGACAGAACATTTTGTCAAAAAATGGCCCATTCCGCCTCGGCAGGGCAGAGTTGCTCTCATGCCTTCATATCTTTTTCTGTGTTTGGAGAATAAACCCTGATGATCAAGCCTTCTTTACTCTGCAAACACATACGCAGACCTCAAAAACGGGCCAGCCTTGCTTTGGCCACGGCGCTTTGCCTGTCTGCGGCCCCGGTCTACGCCGCCCCTGCCGCGCCGCCAGCCGCACCACATGCCGATGCCCCCAAAACGGCCCCTAAAGAATTCACCAATGCTGCCGCGCTGCTGCCGGATGATGCCATAACCCATCACACGGACACGTTTGCCGGCCACAAGATCAGCTACACCGCCCACACCGGCACGCTTATGCTGCGGGATGATGCTGGCAAACCCACGGCCCGCATTTTTTACGTCGCCTATACGCAGGATGGCGCGGACCCGGCAAAACGCCCGGTCTCCTTCTTCTTCAATGGCGGTCCCGGTGGTGCTACGGCGTATCTGCATCTGGGTGCCGCGGGCCCCACGGCGCTGACCTTCCCGGCAGGCAACCCGACCGATGGCGCCAATGCCCGTCTGGCGATTAACCCCGATAGCTGGCTGCCCGACACCGACATGGTGTTTATTGATGCCCCCGGCACCGGCTGGTCCACGCCGACCGACCCAAAAACAGCCGACAAAACCTTTTATGGCGTCAAGCAGGATGCCAAAGCTTTTGCCAAGACCATTCAGCTCTGGGCCAACACCAATGGCCGACTGACCTCTCCGCGTTATCTGGTTGGAGAAAGCTATGGCGGCATTCGCTCCATTGAGGTAGCTGAGGCGCTGGCACAGCAGCAGAATCTGATGGTGAACGGCATCATCATGATCTCGCCCGCGCTGGACATGGGGCTTCTGGATACCAGCAACAGCATTCTGGCCTCTGCCCTCACGCTGCCGTCTTTTGAGGCCGCCAAACTGGCCATGCAGCATAAGCTCGCGCCGGAAACGGCAGCACATCAGTTAGATGAGGCCTATCACTACGCGCTTGGCCCGTATCTCTCCACGCTGGCCAACACCCCGCCAACGGGTGATGCCGCGCGTGATTTTTATGAAGACGTCGCCAAGCACACCGGCCTGCCGGAAGAGGTCATCACCAAGGAACGCGGCCAGCCGCAGCCCATGGCGCATGATATCCGCAGCCGGGATGGACGCCTTTACACGCTGTATGACGCAACCGTCTCCATTGCGGACCCCTTCCCCGAAGGTGTAGATAATGGTGACAGCCCGGACCCGACCCTCTCCGGTTTTGGCCGTGCCTATGGCAGCGCGTTTGAACAGTATGCCAGCAAGACGCTCAACTATCGGACGGATCTGTCTTACGAACTGCTGAGCATGAAGGTGAATGCCGCGTGGGACTTCCGGGGCGATGGCGAGCCTATGGCACACCAGATCCCCGTTCTGCGCCGCCTGCTGGCCTTAAACCCGACCCTGCGCATTTTTATTGCCAACGGCTATTACGATCTGGCCTGCCCGTTTGCCAGTGCGCGCTGGGTGGCGGAGCATATCCCTGTAGGCCGTAACCGCATTGGCCTGCACACCTATCCCGGCGGCCACATGCTCTACACCCGCCCGGACAGCCGGGCCGCTCTGGCGCGGGATGTGAAAGCGTTTCTGGCACCCTGAGGCAGCCGGACCAAACCCGCCAGAACACAAAAAAGGCGGGAGAGGTTTCCCTCTCCCGCCCTTTTCTGACGTTGCTGTAAGCGGACGTCCTTGCCGGATCAGCGCTTGCTGAACTGGAAGGAACGACGTGCTTTGGCGCGGCCGTATTTCTTACGTTCAACCTGACGAGAGTCACGCGTCAGGAAGCCGGCAGCTTTCAGAATGCTGCGCAGGCCGGGTTCGTAATGCGTCAGCGCGCGGCTGATGCCGTGACGAACAGCGCCAGCCTGACCGGACAGACCACCACCAACGACGGTGCAAACCACGTCGAACTGGTTGTAGCGGTCAGCCACCAGGAAGGGCTGCGTCAGCAGCATGCGCAGCACAGGGCGAGCGAAATACGTGCCAACGGGACGACCGTTAACCGTGATGTCGCCTTTACCGGGCTTGATCCACACGCGAGCCACGGCGTCTTTACGACGGCCCGTTGCGTAGGAGCGGCCCTGCGCATCGCGTTTTACTTCATACACAGGGGCTTCCGGAGCCGTGGCAACCACGTCTTTCAGATCAGCCAGCGTGCCTGTACGTTCCTGAGTTTCAGACATGATGCTCAGCCTTTCTGCGCGTTAACGACGTTTTTGCGATTCATAGCCGCAACGTCCAGCTTCTGCGGCTGCTGGCCGTCATGCGGGTGCTCTGCACCAGCGTAGACGTGCAGGCTGCGCATCTGCTGGCGCTGCAGCGGACCACGGGTGATCATGCGTTCAACAGCCTTCACCACAACATGGTCAGGGTTCTTGCCACCCAGACGCTGTGCAATGGTGCGGGTCTTGATGCCGCCGGGATAACCCGTGTGGTAGTGGAACAGCTTCTGACCAGCTTTATTGCCCGTCAGCGCCACTTTTTCGGCGTTGATGACAACAACATGGTCACCACAGTCAACATGCGGGGTGAACTGAGCTTTGTGCTTGCCGCGCAGGCGGTTCGCGATGATGACGGCCAGACGACCCAGAGCGAGGCCTTCGGCATCGATCAGGATCCAGTTCTTCGTCACCTCCGCGGGTTTCAGCGAGAGGGTGGTCTTCATGAGAGTGTGATTCCGTTAAGACTATAAGCTTTGAAGATGGGCGCCTTATGCGTGCGCAAAAGCCCTTCGTCAAGAGCAATCGGCGTTCACCCCCGTAAAATCAACAGTTTTTCACACGGTAACATATTACCGCAACCAGACTTGCAGCACCCCCACCCGTGCATTACACGGGGAGATGCGTTGAAGACTTTCTTTGTAAAAACAAGCAGGATTCCTACCTGGTGAAGAAACATGTTCCTGTTACGGTTGCTGGTATTGCAGCCCTTGCCTGTGTTGGATGGCTGGCCGCGCGCCATGCCGAGCATGTTATGCTGGAAAAAAGCATCAACAGCTTCCGTCAGACCTTAGGGCCGGACGCATCCCTCACCTATAAAAAGGCGTGGCCCGGCCTGCTTGGCCGGAGTGTGAAGTTTACCGCACTGGTATTCCGGCAGGGGCAGGAAAGCATTACGGCGGATGACGCGGAAATTTCCAAGGTCAGCACCACCGGGGATGATGCCAGACGAATCGGCCATCTGATCTTCCACAAGTTCCAGATGACAGACACATCCGGCAACCTGCGCATGGATGATCTGGCGTTGGATGGCGTCACGCTGCCCACCAACGGGGATGACAAGCACGGCACTCCGCCGCAGGGGCTGGAAATCAAGCATGTGGATGCCAGCAAGCTGCACGGCTTTATCAGCAGCCTGCAATCGGACATCTCGGCCACACGCCTGACGGTGGATGATTACGGCAATGATGAAGCCTCCCATCTGGACGCCCGAGACGTCCGGCTGGCCACCAATGTTGCACCGCAACGCCAGATCAGCGCCAAATCCGTGCTGGTGGACGGTGTGGATCTGGCCGGCCTTTATAATAACCTCACCTACAATATGCCTTATACGCCGCGTAACGGCGTACGGGACATTCAGGTGGACGGGCTGGCGATTGATGGCACAGGCCCGCTGATGCATGTCGCCAAAGTGTCTTCCCACGCGACCCATTCCGAGGCATCGGAACAGGAAGTCTCAAGCGTTCAGGGGCTGGAGCTGTGGCCCTCTGTGCCCAACCTCTCCCTGCTGCCCACGCTGGGCTATGACCATTTCCGTGGGTCGCTGGTGCTGAACCTGACACATGACTACAAAGCCGAAAAACTGCACATCGACACCTTCAGCCTAGATGCCCCCGATATGGGGCGCCTGACGCTGGATGGTAATTTCAGCGAGGCCAATACCCTCGCCCTGCTTTCTGCCGGTGCGGCCGACATGCAGGTGATGAGCATGAACCTGTCCTACAAAGACCACGGGCTGGTGCCGAAAGTGCTGGCAAACTCCGCCAGAGCGCGTGGCGTGACGCCGCAGGAATTCACAACCTCCCTCCAGACCGATCTGGTCCCGCAGGGCAGTGACCCGAACGCGCCCGTGCCGCAGTTTATTAGCTATCTGGCCCATCCGGGCAGCGGCCCACTGACCATCACGCTGCGCCCGCAGCAGCCGGTGCCGCTGATGGCCATTGCCGCCAGCCTGAGCATGCTGCCCTCAGCGCCGCAGATCGCACAGCAACTGGGCCTGACGGTTCACGCCCCTTAACGTCTGCCTGAAAGGGCCTGTCAGATTAACCTGAGACAGACCCTTTCGCGCCCGACGCGACGCTTCAAAACCTTACGGCGTGGGAGCTGGTAAAACTGTGACGGGTGCGCCAGCCGGCGTGCTGGCCGCAGGCGCACTCCCGGGGGGAGGCGCGTCCTTCAGCGAAATACGCGGGAAGGGCGCGGACAAAGGCACTGCCGGTTCAGCACCCGCTCCGGGCACATTTTTCGGCTTGATGCGCAGGTCAAACGTATGATCCTGCTCCGGTGGCCTCAGGCGCTGGATATAGAGTTGCTCATGCCGGTAGGACACCCATACCCGGTTGTGCCGCAGGAAATCCGCCCCCAGCAGAGCGTAGCCGTCCGTTTCAATGGGGGAGATGCCAAGCAGCGGATTCGGATACAGCTCATCCCCTATCTGCAGGCTGGCAAAACGGTGCAGATGGCCGCCGTCTCTGCGTTTGCCGGAAACACCGGTGGACGTGAACGTAATATCCTGCGCCAGATCGTCCTTTGAAACGCCTGCTTTCCGCGCCTGAGATGGCAGCACGGACGTGTGCCAGGCACCACTATCCAGCATGGCGTCAATCTTCTTGCCGTTCAGGCGGATGGTCGTGCCAATACGGAGCCCATTCGTCCCCAGACGATACCAGTCGAGCTTTGAAGACGGGCCGTCCCACGTAGGCGTTGGGGTTTTGCACGCGCTGAGCTGGTAGAGCGCAATCTTCCCGCCGGGCAGGTCGAACATCACATCATAAGAGTGCAGAAAGTCCGCCCCAAACAGCCCAACCACTGGCCGGCCCGCAATGGTGCCGCCAAAAGAGCGTTTGGCCTGCGTCAGATAGACTTCACCACTCGTGCCGGACCCAAGACCCATTTTATCCGCCTGCATGACGGGGGAGAACATCTCTCCCGTCACGCCGCTGATATTGAGGACGTGCCCGGTATCCACGAGGCCGAAATTTTTGCTGGCCTCTTCCGAAATCATGGAAATATCGGCTCCGCTATCCACAATCATCGCAGCATCATGCCCGTTGATTGTGACCCCAACGATGGGAGAGCCAAATTTATTCAGAACGGGAAGGTCCCCCAGCGTCGAGACCTGACACACCCCGTTCTGTTCTGCACAGCCGGCCAGCGCCAAAAGAGACACTATGCCGATCCAACCTGATTTATGCACGCCCTGCCCTTCTCTCAGTCTGCACGGCAGGACGCACTCAGGTCGCCTCAGCCGCTCTTTTTTGCGGCCCCGCCACGCGGACGCAGCGCGGGAAGCATTTCCCCCGTTACCGCGTAATAAACACGCTCGGCAATATTGGTGGCGTGATCGCCAATACGTTCTAAATTTTTAGCCACGAAGAGCAGATGAATACAGGGGCCGATCTTGCGCGGATCTTCCATCATATACGTCACCAGTTCACGGAACATGGCGGTATAGAGTTCATCAATAGCCGTATCAGAGCCCCAGACCTGCATGGCGCATTCACTGTCATTATTGACCATGGCCTCAATGGCGCTGTGCAGGTTTTCCTGCACCAGCCGCGCCATGTTGCGCAGCGCGCCAAAAGACAGCGCACCATCCAGCGGTTCCACCTTCAGCGCCCGGCGGGCAATGCTGGAGGCGTAATCGCCAATCCGCTCGAAATCGCCGGTAATTTTCAGCACGGCGATAATCACACGCAAGTCAACCGCCATGGGCGCACGCAGGGCCAGAATGCGGATGGCAAGGCTTTCCGCCTCGCGCTCCAGAGCATCCACTTCCACATCCAGCTCGGGTGGCTCCAGAGCGGCTTCTTCATCCTGATCCACCACGGCGGCAATAGCCCGCGCCGTCTGGCGTTCCACCAGACCACCCATGCGGGCCACCAGCCCACGCAGACGGTCCAGCTCCTGATCATATCGGGTGACGGTATGCGCGGGTTCGTTCCCCATGAGTGTGTCCTCCCTGTTCAGCCAAAGCGGCCGGTAATGTAATCCTGTGTACGGCTTTCACGCGGGGCGGTGAACATCCGCGCCGTGCTGTCCACTTCCACCAGTTCACCCAGATAGAAGAAGGCCACCTGATCCGCACAGCGGGCAGCCTGCTGCATGTTATGCGTGACGATGGCGATGGTGAATTCGGTTTTGAGTTCGTCCAGCAGTTCTTCAATGCGTGCGGTAGAAACCGGGTCCAGCGCACTGGTCGGCTCGTCTAGCAAAATCACTTCCGGGCGCACAGCAATGGTGCGGGCAATGCACAGACGCTGCTGCTGGCCGCCGGACAGTGCGGTAGCGGACGCCTGAAGACGATCCTTCACCTCCGGCCACAGAGCCACGCGGCGCAGAGCATCTTCTACCCGCCCGTCCATTTCGGACCGGGACACACGCTCATGCAGCCGGATGCCGAAAGCGATATTGTCATAGATCGACATAGGGAACGGGGTTGGCTTCTGGAACACCATGCCCACGCGGGAGCGCAGGGCGTTCAGGTCCAGCCCGCTACCGAGAATATTCTGGCCGGAGAACATGACCTCGCCCGTAGCGCGCTGGCCCGGATACAGATCATACATCCGGTTCAGCACCCGCAGCAGGGTGGATTTGCCGCAGCCGGAGGGGCCGATCATCCCCGTTACGCTCCGCTCAGGAAAGCCCAGCGTAATGTTATGCAGCGCATGGGTCTTGCCGTAATAAAAATCCAGATTGTTCACCTGGATGGCAATCGGGCGACCTGACACGGCAGAGGCTGATGCCTCCACTTCCACGTCAGCCGACGGCGTAGCCTGCATGGTGTTCTCGTTCATGTCCGTCCTCCGCGGATGCCAACCCGCACCACAATATTAATAATGAGCACACCCACCGTAACCAGCAGGGCACCGGTCCATGCCTGCTGCATCCAGTCCTGATAAGCGGAGCCTGCATACTGATAAATCGCCACCGGAAGGCTGGCCATCGGCCGCCGCATATCCAGAGACCATTCGGAATTCCCCAGTGAGGTGAACAGCAAGGGAGCCGTCTCACCCGCCACGCGGGCAATGGCCAGCAGCACGCCGGTCATGATGCCACCGCGCGCGGCCCGCACACAGATAAACAGAATAACGCGCCATTTGGCCGCACCCAGCGCAATACCCGCCTCACGCATGGAAACGGGGACAAGCCGCAGCATGTCTTCCGTTGTGCGTACAATAATCGGCATGGCCATCAACGAGAGGGCTGCTGCACCGGAAAAGCCGGAGAAGTGACCGAACGGCTCCACCAGCACCATGTAGATAAACAGGCCGATGAGAATGGACGGCGCAGAGAGCAGCATGTCCGACACAAACCGCACTGTCCGGGCCAGTTTGCTGTCCGCCCCGTATTCCGCCAGAAAAATCCCCGTCAGCAGGCCGGCAGGCGCACCCAGCAGAATGGACAGGCCTGTTTGCAGCAGACTGCCCACAATAGCGTTAGCCAGACCACCACCCGTCCCCGGCGCGCCCATGGAATGGGTGAACAGGGAGAGCGTGAGACCCGGCAGGCCGTTTTTAAGCAGGGTCCAGAGAATGGAGCCGAGCACAAACACCACAATCAGCATGGCCAGCCAGCTCATGCCGGTTGCCAGCTTGTCGATGATCTTGCGGCGCAGAGCCAGAACGCCGGACCGCTGAGGCCGGTCTGCGGCCTGCGAGAATACCGGGCGCGTCATGAGCGTTTTCCTGCGCGTGCTTCACCCCGCGCCAGAAAAATACGGGATACCCAAAGGGTCACAAAGGAAATTGCCATCAGAATGGCACCCAGCGCCATCAGTGAGGACAGCTTGAGGCTGCCTGCCGGGCTTTCCGGAAATTCCAGAGCAATCAGGGAGGCGATGGTATTGGCCGGTGCAAACAGAGACCAGCCGATATGGTTGCTGTCACCAATCACGAACGTCACCGCCATGGTTTCCCCCATGGCGCGGCCCATGCCCAGCACAATGCCGCCCACAACACCCTGACGGGACCAGGGCAGCACAACCTGACGCATCACTTCCCAGCGGGTCGCCCCCAGCCCGTAAGCGCTCTCACGCAGCACAGTCGGCATAGACACAAAAACATCGCGCATCACGGCGGTAATGGACGGCACAACCATAACGGCCAGCACCAGCCCGGCTGTGAGCAGACCCGTGCCAAACGGTGCACCGCTGACCAGCGCGGACAGCACAGGCACATGACCAAACATGTGGCGGGCGGTGGGCTGCACGTAATGCGCCATGACCGGCACCAGCACAAAAAAGCCCCACATGCCGAAAATGATGGACGGCACAGCGGCCAGAAGCTGCACGGCCATCCCAATAACGGAGGAGATCGTCGGCGGTGCGAGTGCTGTCAGCCAGAAAGCAGTGCCAAACGCCAGCGGCACGGCAATCACCAGCCCCAGAAAACTGCTGGCCAGCGTGCCGAACACCGGGGCCACAGCCCCGAAATGCTGGGTGACCGGGTTCCAGATGGCGGTGACAAAGAAGCTCGGCCCAAAAGTGGAAAAGGCTTTCCACCCCCCTGTAACCATAACGGTGATGATGGCGCCCAGCACAATGAGCACGCTGATGCCTGTCAGAACGACCAGCGTTCTGAACAGGGCGTCACCATCCCAGCGCCGGGTTATCTGAGGCGGTTCAGCCTGTGTGGGCTGCTCTGCGGTTCCGTCCATCTGCACTCCGTTCCGATCTACAGGTCGGGAATGGGGAGCAATACTGAACCCCCCGGCTGCCTGCAACCAGAGGGACTCACAATCTCCCCCATACGCAACAAATGTCATGAAACTGTAGCACTTTTACACCGAATATGTCCCTCCCCCCTTCCCCACACCCTGACACAGCACCACTTATGGCGTAGGATGCGCGCCCGCATTGTCGGCCTGCCTGAGATCGGGCCGTTCATTTCTACCCTTTGTTGTATTGACCAGAGAGACCCCCGCAATGGCCGGTTACCGTTCCCGCACCACCACCCATGGCCGCAACATGGCTGGCGCACGCAGCCTGTGGCGCGCCACAGGCATGAAGGATTCCGACTTCGGCAAGCCGATTATTGCCGTCGCCAACTCCTTCACGCAGTTTGTGCCCGGCCATGTGCACCTTAAGGACATGGGCCAGCTGGTGTGCGAGGCCATTGCGGAAGCCGGTGGTATTGGCCGCGAGTTCAACACCATCGCGGTGGATGACGGCATTGCCATGGGTCATGGCGGAATGCTCTACAGCCTGCCCTCGCGTGAACTGATTGCCGATGCCGTGGAATATATGGTCAACGCACATTGTGCGGATGCGTTGGTGTGCATCAGCAATTGTGACAAGATCACCCCCGGTATGCTGATGGCCTCCATGCGGCTGAACATTCCGGTGATTTTTGTCTCCGGTGGCCCGATGGAAGCTGGCCGCGTCACGCTGGATGATATCGAACAGCGGGCCGACCTTGTGACCTCCATGGTCGCAGCTGCCAACCCGAGCGTGAGCGAAGCGGATTCGCAGACCATTGAACGCTCAGCCTGCCCGACCTGCGGCTCCTGCTCCGGCATGTTCACCGCCAATTCCATGAACTGCCTGACGGAAGCCCTCGGCCTCTCCCTGCCCGGCAACGGCACGCTGGTGGCGACGCACACCGCACGGCGCGAGCTGTTTGTGGAAGCTGGCAAACGGATTGTGGATCTGGCGCGCCGTTACTACGAGCAGGACGACGCCAGCGTGCTGCCACGCAGCATCGCCACGATGAAAGCGTTTGAAAACGCGATGTCTGTCGATATCGCCATGGGCGGCTCCACCAATACCGTTCTGCATCTGCTGGCCGCAGCGCATGAAGGTGAAGTGCCCTTCACCATGCAGGATATCGATCGCCTGTCCCGCAAAGTGCCGCATCTGTGCAAGGTCTCCCCGTCCCGCCCGGATGTGCATATGGAAGACGTGCATCGGGCGGGCGGTATTCCCGCCATCATGGGCGAACTCGACCGCCTCGGCCTGCTGCATAACGAAATCCCGATGGTCCATGCCCCGTCCCTGAAAGACGGTCTGACTGCGTGGGACATCCGCTCCGCTGAAGGGGCAAGCAACGCCAACGCCCGTGACTTCTTCCGCGCGGCCCCCGGTGGTGTGCGCACCACGCAGGCGTTCTCTCAGGCCAGCCTGTATAAAGAGCTGGATACGGATCAGGAAAACGGGGCCATTCGTGATGAGGCCCATGCCTATAATCAGGATGGCGGTCTGGCTGTGCTGTATGGCAATCTGGCCGAAGACGGTGCGATTGTGAAAACAGCGGGTGTCGCAGCTGGTCTTGAAACCTTCTCTGGCCCGGCTCGCATTTTTGAAAGTCAGGATGACGCCGTTTCGGCCATTCTGAGCGACAAAATCAAAGCCGGCGATGTGGTGGTCATTCGGTATGAAGGCCCCAAAGGCGGCCCCGGCATGCAGGAAATGCTCTACCCGACCAGCTATCTGAAATCCAAAGGGCTGGCTGAGAAATGCGCCCTGATTACCGATGGCCGCTTCTCCGGTGGCAGCTCGGGCCTGTCCATTGGCCATATCTCTCCGGAAGCCGGGGAAGGCGGCGTGATTGGTCTGGTAGAAGAAGGCGACCGGATTGAGATCGACATTCCCAATCGCCGCCTGTCCGTTGCCGTGCCGGATAGCGAACTCTCTGCCCGGCGTGAGCGGATGGATGACAAGGGTGATGCCGCATGGCAGCCGAAACGCGACCGCGTTGTGTCTACCGCCCTGAAAGCCTACGCAGCCCTCACCACCAGCGCCGCCCGCGGTGCCGTGCGTGACCTGAGCCAACTGACCCGCCGCGTGCCGCGGTAAGACGGATTATCAGGGAGGCTGGCCCTGTGCCGGTTTCCCAGTTCTCCTCCCAGCATCCCAACAAAAAAGGCGGCCCCCAAAGGGCCGCCTTTTTTACATACCCTGAAAATAACAGAAGTTTTACTGAGCCGGAGAGACTGCCGGGGCAGATGGCGCAGCAGGTGCTGCCGGCACGGCGGGAGCAGCGGGAACGCCCGGTGCAGCCGGAACGGCAGGCACGGCCGGAACCGTTGCCGCAGCGCCCGCAGCCGCATCAGCCGGAGCCTGAACCGGCGCATTCGGGTCCACTGCCGGAGCAGCCGTGTCGTTCAGAATGACGTAGGAGATGGATTCCGTACGGGTAATGTCGATGACGTCGCCAACCTTCAGCGTCGCCATGAAGTCCTGCATCGCCTTGATGCGCAGCACGGCAATGTGAGACTCACCATCCGTCGTCACGAAGGACAGGGTGTGAGTTGTCAGATCAATGCTCTGCACAGTTGCGCGTTCACGACGGAAGGCTGCAATCACGCCGCGCGGGTGGCCATGCACGTAGCCTTTGGCGGTCGTCAGCGTGGATTCCGGCAGCGGGCTGTCCGGCGGCGCAATCACAGCGCCCAGCGTTTCCACGAAGCGGATGCTCAGCTTGTCACCCGCATTGACATGCGGCAGATCGCGCACGGCAGAACCGTATTCGATAGTGATGAGGTGACCATTGGCTTCACGCAGCAGCAGCTCACGGGCATCATGGTCAACAGTTTCCACAACGGCCTTGGCGGACTGGTTCTTGAGCAGAACAGAAGCCTGCGCATGGGCTGCTGACGGCAGACCAGCAGCAACAACGCCGCCAACTGTCAGCGCACATGCAGCCATGGACCCTGCAGCCAGAGAAGCAAGACGGGAGACGATAGGATGCAACGCCCTTATCCTTTCTTAAATCAGTCTGACAACACAGGGATGCAGACAGCAGTTACACTGAATTTAGTCTGATACAGGGCCGGCACCATAACACAACCCACGGCCAGCACATTGCTCTACCTCAATGGAGCGTTGGCTGCCCCTGCCCTTTAAACCCGGCAGAAAAAAAGCCCGTCCGGCTTGCACCGGGCGGGCTTTGGGTCTGGCCATGTCTGGTCAGAAAATCAGATTTAGCCGCAGCACTTTTTCTTGCGGAAGAAATAAACCGCCGCAGCAACCAAGCCAGCAATCAGCAGACCACGCATACAGGGGGATTTCGGGCATTTTACCGGACATTTCGGCATATCAGACTATCCTTGCATTCTTTTTCGTCCACCCGATGTGCCGGGCAGACGTCTCAATCTAACCGATCCGCAACACTCCGTCATGCGCTAACAGCCGCATGCCAGCGCCTTCGCGCGCACCTCTTTAAAAAACGCCCTGCACACCCCATCGTTCCCGGTCCATGCAGGCCGGAGGCCGCAAGACACCGTTTACGGCAGCAGAATGGTGCTGCCGGTTGTCTTGCGCGACTCCAGAGCACGATGGGCCTCTGCGGCCTCCGTCAGCGCAAAACGCTGCCCGATGGAGGGCCTCAGCACACCCTGCTCCAGCGCGCTGAACAGGGCTGCGGCTGAGGCCTGAAGCTCTGATTTGTCCGCAATATAAGTCATCAGGGAAGGCCGGGTGAGATACAGGCTGCCATGCGCGCCCAGCGTCCCCACATTCACGCCCGTCACGGGGCCGGAGGCGTTGCCGTAGCTGACCATCAGGCCACGCGGAGCCAGACAGGACAGGCTGGCCTCAAACGTATCCCGCCCGATGCTGTCATACACCACCGGCAGCATGGCGCCGTCTGTCAGCTCCCGCACGCGCTGGGGCAGATTGTCCGTGCCCACCAGCACCTCCGCCGCACCGCAGGCACGGGCCACATCAGCCTTTTCCTGCGTGGAGGTTACGCCGAGCACCCGAGCACCCAGATGCTTACCCCACTGGCAGAGCAACTGCCCAACCCCTCCGGCAGCGGCGTACACCAGAATGGTCTCACCCTTGCGCACCGGATAAACCTGCCGAAGCAGCATGTGCGCAGAAAACCCGCGGAGAGTTACAGCCGCAGCCGTCTCGAACGACACGCTTTCAGGCAACTCCACCAGACGATCCGCCGCAATGGTCCGATACCGCGCATACCCACCCGGCACACCGGCATAGGCCACCCGCATGCCGGGTTTGAGGTCTGTTACATCCGGCCCCACGGCCTCAATCACGCCGGCCCCTTCCGAGCCCGGAATGGCTGGCAGAGACGGAAATTTATAAAGGCCTGAGCGGAAATAGGTATCAATGAAGTTGACGCCAATCGCCTCCTGCCGCAGCAGGACTTCCCCCGCACCCGGCGTAGGCACGGGCAGGCTTTCCACCTTCAGCACATCCGGGCCACCTGTTTCATGCACCCGGATAACGGTGTTGGTTTCATCACTCATGGCAAAATACTCCCTGCGCTGAAAAAGCCTCAACCGGGCCTGAGTTCGTCAAAACCTGAAAGATTTATCCCAGCCGTCAGCCAGCCTCAGGCCTTTTTGGTGTCGTCTTCCGCCAGCAGCTGGATCAGGGTTTTCAGGTCCGTGCGGAGAACGCCCATGACGAAGCGCATGATTTCCTCACCCTGCGCGTCATCATCCGGCAGCGCCGTAATGACCCCGGCCGCCACACGATATTCCTCACCCGTGCGGGCCACAACCTCGCTCTCGCAGCGCTGGATAATCCAGTCAAACGCCCGCATCAGGGCGGGGCTGAGCGGGTCCGTCGCCTCGTCCTTCCCCTGCACAGGCTGATGCTCGGCCAGCAGAACAGCGCGAGTGACCACCAGCGCATCCATCTGCAACTGCCGCAAGGCCTTGGGCAGTTCCGCCAGCATGGGGTCCCGCTTTTCCAGCGGACGCCAGTGTTCACGCCGTGCTTCCTCCACCGCACTCTGCACTTTGCGCAGAGAGGCCACACTGGCGTCATTCAGATCCTGAATCTGCGCCCAGTCCATTTCATGATTGTGGGCCTGCGTCAGCATCTCGACAATCTGGCGCACGGTGGTCGCCGCATTGCGGAAGGCATCCCGCCGCGCCTGCTCATGCAGCACAACGTAGGTCACCAGCATGGAAACACCCACGCCCATCAGAATGGACAGCACGCGCTCAACCGGCAGCAGATAGGGGTCATTGGGCGTGGCGAACAGGGTCGCGATCATCAGCGTGACCACCCCCATCCGCGTGCCCGGCTTCCAGGATGCCAGAATGGCCAGCGGCACAAAGGCGATCGCAAAGGATTCCCAGAGCGGCCAGTGATACAGCATGAGCGTGATGGGCAGAATGCTGGCCGCAGCACCGATCAACGTCCCGACAAGCTGATACCGCCCGCTGGACAGCGTTTCTGTAATGCTGCTCTGGGTGACAATCATTGAGGTAATCAGCGCCCAGCCCGGTTCCTGCAGATTGGTGATCCACGTCACAAACCCGCACAGCCCGACAGACACCAGAAGCCTGATGGTCTGCCGCACAACCGGGTTCCCAAGCCATGGGGCAGACAAAATTTTAAAATGCATCAAAAGCCCGCTCTGCTTTTACAAGACCGGCAGAAAACGCAGAACCAGCTCAGGGGGTGTCCTCACCATTCAGTGGGAACGGCACCCAGCGCAGGCCATCGGCATCATGCACCAGCAGCAGCACGGATTTCTTGTGAGCTTTCTGCGCATCTTCAATCCGTTTTTTGAGGTCTGCCGGGCTGGTGACTTCCGCCTGCTGCACTTCCGTCACCACATCGCCTTCCCGCAGGCCACGATCAGAGGCCAGACCACCGTCCTTCACGGAGGTGACCAGCACCCCTTTCTGGCCGGACGGCAGGCTGTATTTCTGGCGGGCAGCGGCATCCAGCGGCCCTACGGAGAAGCCGAGTTTGGAGAGGCTGACTTCCGCAGCCCCTTTGGGAGTCGCCGCGGGTTTAGCTTCCGGCTCAGCGGCCGGTTCCGGCAGCATGCCGATGGTCACGGGCACATCCACCATCTTGCCATGACGCCACACACCCAGATGCGCCACTGTGCCCACCGGCAACTGGGCGGAGAGGCGCGGCAGAGCCTTGCCTTCAATCGGCTGGCCATCCAGCGTCTGGATCACATCACCGGTCTGAAGTTTGGCTTTAGCGGCGGGACCATCTTTTTCCACACCGGCCACCAGTGCGCCGCGTGCCGGGTTCAGGCCCAGACCATCCGCAATATCCTGCGTCACGTTCTGAATGCGCACACCCAGCCAGCCACGGGAGACTTTCCCGGTTTTGCGGAGCTGTTCCACAATCCCGCGCGCCTCGTTGGCGGGAATGGAAAAGCCAATCCCAACAGAGCCACCAGATGGCGAGTAAATGGCGGTGTTCACACCAATCACATTGCCGTCCATGTCAAACAGCGGACCACCGGAGTTGCCCTTGTTGATGGGCGCATCCGTCTGGATGAAGTCATCATACGGGCCCTGATCAATATTGCGCCCGCGTGAGGAAATAATCCCGGCCGTCACCGTGCCGGACAGGCCGAACGGGTTGCCAATGGCCAGAACCCAGTCCCCCACCCGGCGCTTGTCACTATCCCCAAAATGGACAGCGGGCAGCGGCTTCTTGCTTTCCACTTTCAGCAACGCCAGATCGGTCCGGTCGTCATGCCCCACAGCGCGGGCGGTCAGCACCGTATTATCCTGCAGGGTGACCGTAATCTTGTCGGCATGGCGGATAACGTGATTGTTCGTCACGATATAGCCTGCCGGATCGATAATGAAGCCAGAGCCCAGCGCCTGCATGCGGCGCGGCGGGGCGTCCGGGCTGCTCTGCCGGTTCATGAAGTCATGAAAGAATTTCTCAAAGGGCGAGCCCTGCGGGAAGTTCGGCATCTGGGGGAGTTGGTCATCCCCGCCATCGCCGTCCTCATCATCCTCATCAGAACCGCTTTTGACAGTCTGTGTGGTGGAGACGTTGACCACGGCAGGCAGCAACTTCGCGGCCAGATCAGCAAAGCTGTCCGGTGCTCCGTTCAGCCGCCCGGCAACCGGAGCTACCGCCTGAGGTGCTGCCGGCAGAGCAGCCCCCTCCGCAGCCCATGCAGCAACCGGGCCGCCCCCCCCGCCAGCAGCAGGCAGGACAAAGAACAGGCACAAAGGAGATGACTGGACAGGCGCATGGGCGACAATACTCTCAAACGTCAGAAATCACATCGGACCTTAGTCTATCGCACGATCCTGTTCCACCGTCAGCCTGTTTCGAACATCAGGCTGGCCGCGCAGCCCGCTGGCGTTTGCGGTAGCCATCCAGCCAGGCGGCCAGCGCGAACAGAATGCTCAGGCCTGCCACATTCACAACAATCTGCAACAGCCAGCCATCGCCAAAGGTGCTGAACAGCAGGCGCGCATACAGATCCAGCACTGTGCCCACCACAAAAATTTCCAGTGAATGCCGCCCCACGCGGGCCAGAAGCTGACCGCTACGACTTTCCGCCGCCCATTTCCGCGCTGCGGCGGAGGACTGCACCAGATAGAAAATGGCCATCACATCCAGCAGGCGCAGGGGGGAGAGCCAGCTTTTTTCCGGCATGATCATTGTGCCAAATGGCCGCAGATCCGGCAGTCCCCACTGCGCCCAGGGGAAGGCCTGCAGGGCGGAGAACGCCAGATACAGCACACAGCACCCGGCCAGAATATCCAGACGTGGGAAGTCCGCCCCACGCCGCTCCGTCTCAGCAGAGGCAGAGGCCCCGAGGGCGAACAGGAACTGCCAGGCAAACGGGTTGAAATACCAGCCATCCGGGTCCAGCCAGTTGGGCAGGTTCAGGCCGGGGTCCAGATTGACAAGCATCCACATGGCACCGGACAGCAACAGCGCCAGAGAGCGGTGGATGCGCATCAGCACATAAAACAGCGGAAACCCGCCCAGAAGGATGATATAAAGCGGCAGGATGTTCAGGTTACTGGGCAGCGCATCAAACATCATGACGCGCCAGACCCAGCTGAGGCCATGCGCGAGTTCTGGCTCCAGAAAATCCACCGGCACCAGCGTATAATGCCGCCAGACCCGCACCGTGATGACATAGACCACCACCATAATGGTCTGGCCGATATAAAGCTGCACACAGCGGCGAAAGATACGCCCCAGACAGACGGCCACCCCGTATTTCCGAAAGCCCCGCCCATAGGCCAGCCAGGACGCATAGCCTGCCAGCAAAACAAAGATTTCCGCCGCATCGGCAAAGCCAATATTCCGCATGGTAAAGCGATTGAGCAGGTTTTGCGGAATGTGGTCCACAAACATCATCAGCAGCGCGACACCCCGCATGGCGTCAATCCGATGGTCCCGCACGGAGCGGGCCACCGGCGGCGCGGACGGGGGCACGGCGGGGGATGGAACCGGTTTTTCCATGGTGGACGGATCGTGCGGCATGGCGCTCATAATAACGGATCGGCCCCTTTTTCCATCAGACTCTGGCGCACACCAGATATTGGGCGACCATTTCCTTCTTTACGCGCCCCGAATTCCTGAAAAAAGCGTCAAAACGATGGGGAACCGCAAAACAGCCCCCGCTCTTCCCCCTTGACGGCAGCAGCCTCATGCTGTTGCCAACAGGGCAACAGGCCTCTTGTGCCGCAGAGACAGCCAGAGTCAGGACGAAAAACAGTGGTACACTCTTCCCCCCTCCATCATGATGACGTTGCCCGTGTGCTGGATTCCGTACGGGATGCGCAAACCGGCCACTCCCTGCTGGCCCTGAGCAAGCTGGACGGCTTCCGGCTGGAAGAGGGACGGCTGAGTGTCGCACTGGCTGTCAGCAAGGAGCAGGCCGCCACCCTTGCCCCGCTGTGCAACGAGGCCAAACCCGCGCTGGAAAAACTGCCGGGCGTGCAGACGGCCACCGTCATTCTCACCGCCCATCGCGCCCCTTCGGCTCCCGGTGCGGCCCCCTCCGCCCCGGCTCGCCCCAAAGCGGGAGGGGGTGGGCATCGTCCGTTTGGTGGCCCCGCCCCGGCCCCGGACGCGCCCGTGCTGCCGAATGTGAAAGCCATCATTGCCGTGGCCTCCGGCAAGGGTGGCGTCGGCAAATCCACCACCGCCACCAATCTGGCCATTGGTCTGGCGCAGGAAGGGCTACGCGTGGGGCTGATGGATGCCGATATTCACGGTCCCTCCCTGCACCGCATGCTGGGCACGGAAGCCAAGCCGGAAGTGCGGGAAGGTCGCCTGCAACCCATGCAGGTGTGGGGCCTGAGCGCTGTGTCCATCGGTATGCTGGTGGATGAAAAACAGGCCATGATCTGGCGCGGCCCGATGGTGATGGGCGCCATTAATCAGTTTCTGACAGACGTGGACTGGGGCCCGCTGGATGTTCTGGTGGTGGACATGCCGCCGGGCACGGGGGACGCCCAGCTTTCCCTGATGCAGAAAGTGCCACTGGCCGGGGCCGTCATTGTCTCCACCCCGCAGGACATTGCTCTGATTGACGCCCGACGCGGCGTGAGCATGTTTGAGAAAATGAAGGTGCCTGTTCTCGGCCTGATTGAGAACATGTCCTATTTCTGCTGCCCGAACTGCGGGCACAACACAGAACTCTTTGGCCACGGCGGCGCGAAGAAGGAAGCTGAAACCATGGGCGTGCCCTTCCTTGGGGAAGTGCCGCTGCTGGCAGATATCCGCTCTACAGCAGACGAAGGAACCCCGATTGTAGCCAGCGCACCGGAGAGCGAAGGGGCTAAAGCCTTCCGCCGCATTGCTCAGGCCACGGCTGCTGCCCTTAAAGACAAACTCAACACGGCTGGCTGACTCTACGAGGCGGGTCCGCCCGCCTCACCCCGCTCAGACTTAGTGTTTTTTAGCAGGCACTTTCTTACCGCTGGCCGGTTTATTATCGAAGAACGCGCGGCACTTCGGGCTCAGCTTGTCCTTCTTGCGCTCCATGCAGGCGGTAATTTTCTTTTCATTGGGGATCGCCAGCGCGCAGAGCTTGAGCGCATCGCCCTTGCAGGCTTCCGTCTGTTGCTGACGCAGAGAATCCTCTGCATGGGCCGGGGTCAGCGTGCCGAGCAGCGCCGCGCCACCTGCGGCCAGACAGAGCGTGCGTAAAAATTTTGATGATAAAATAGACATCTCACTGCAATCCATCTTCTGTTTAAAAAGGCCCGTCAGCCGCTAAAAACGATGACATTTGTGACGATACAGAAGAGTGCTGCCGCGTCACCACACCTCATGCTGAGAGGCTGACCTGCGCAGAAAACAAGGAACTTGACGATTCTGTCAAATTTTAGTGAAGGCAGAGTGTCTTATGGCTATCCGGCCCCTGTGTTTCACACACATGCAAATGCTGGGGCTTCATATCCTTCGGGGCTGTAAAAAACAGATACGCCCACACACCCACCAGCAGAGCCGCCACCACAATAAACGGGGTGAAGTTTGGCAGGCGGTCAGAGGGCGGACGCAGCCCTTTCAGGTCATCCGACGTCGCCAGAAAAGGGGAGGATGCTGGCTTTGCGCCCTCATCCTCCACAAACGGTTCGTCATGGAATGAAGAGTCCTTCATGGGCTGGAAATCAGCCCTTCAGGACCGCCATCATTTCATCCCACTCGCGCTTGCTCAGCCCAGAGCCGGCCTGCTCTACCTGCTCGCCCGCCAGCATGCGGCGCACAATTTTCAGCATTCCGGCAGAGAACGTCACCGCACCGCGGCGATAATCCTCAAACGCCGCCGCCGTCTGCGGCACCCAGGCGTGCAGGATTTTCAGCATGGCTTCCGCATAGACGCGGATTTCATACTGCGCATGCGGGTCCAGCCGCAGGGCCAGAAAGTGCATCAGGTTGTGCAGGTCGATCTTCCAGTACCACTGGGTATAGGTGTTGACCGTCAGATTGATGCGCGCCAGTTCACGGGCCAGACCGTAGCCGTCCCCTTCCGTGCTCAGCATCGTCTCATAATTACGGTAGGTGCGGATGGCGTCATCACGCAGGATGTCCATCACTGCCGCCGCATCATCCGGAGCCAGCACATCGCCACGGCCCTGACGGTTCACCGCACTCTGGGCGGCCATGTGTTCCGGCGCAGGGATGTAGAATTCGCTGTCGAGAATCGAATAGCGGGCAGAATATTCATTCACGCTGGCCATCCGGTGGCGGATCCACTGCCGCGCCACAAAAATCGGCAGTTTGACGTGGAATTTCATCTCGCACATTTCAAACGGCGAGGAATGACGATGCCGCATCAGATAGCGGATCAACCCGGCATCTTCAGACACCTTGCGGGTGCCGCGCCCGTAGGAGACACGCGCTGCCTGCACAATGGCGGAATCATCCCCCATATAGTCGATCACCCGCAAGAATCCGTGGTCGAGCACTTCCTGCGGTTCATACAGCATGGCCTCCAATGCCGGCACCGTGGGGCGGCGAGTGGAGCTGGTTTCTTGGGCGTGCGCCGCAATTTCGGCGCGCTGGGCATCGGTCAGTGACATGCCTCCTCCCTAGCGCAAAATACACTGGGCGAAAATGCCTGATCTCACGCAACAGCGCTCTCCCGCCTCATCATAAGAGAAATTTATAAATTAATAATGTTATTCAATTAGACGGCATCAACCAGAGTATGACACGCAGGCAGAGAAAGCACTGACCTCCTTACTCGCAATAAAAACACAAAATTAATTATAACGAAGTCGAACGGATACTTCAGGTATGGGTCAATTTTTCTCCTCCGTGCTGCCGTTTACGGCACGGGGCGGCTACACGTCTTTCTTGTCTCTGGCTGTTGGCCTGGGGGCCGTCTGTGGCATCCTTGCCAGCCTGACGCTGACAGGCCTGATAGCGCCCGCGGCTCTCCCCGCCATTGTCGCTCCCATAGGCGCCTCTTCCGTTCTGGTTTTTGCTATTCCGGCAAGTCCGCTGGCAAAACCGTATGCCGTTATCATGGGAAATATTTTGTCTGCCGCAATCGGGGTGCTGGTCAGCATCGCCATCCCGCATCAGATGCTTGCTGCGGGGCTGGCTGTCGGGCTGGCCATCATAGCGATGACTGCGACTCGTTCACTTCACCCTCCCGGTGGGGCCGCGGCCTTAACAGCCGTTCTGCTACACCCCTCTTCAGCCGGACCGACCGCTGCCCTCCTGTTTCCACTGGTTCCGGTTGGGCTTAATTCGCTCATTCTGGTCTGTGTGGGCATAGCGTTTCACCGGCTTTCTGGCCGTAGCTACCCTCATCACGCCATGCCCCCTTCACCCACGACAGAAACCGCAACCGAACTGCGTCGGGAGGATATCCTCGCCGCACTTCATAAAACCGGTGAAGCCTTTGACATTGAACTCGAAGATCTGGAACGCCTGCTCACGCTGGCTGAGGAACACAGGGACGGGCGAGGCGCCGTCCGTATTGCGCCAAACTAAACGCGTCGTGCTGCGGACAGATGTCCCCTTTCTCTGCTCTTGCAATCCGCCCCCGTGCTCCTTATGTTCATCAGTGCCGGAGGGGCTTGCTCCTTGGCTATGGTGATAAACGGAACGTGGAATAATCGTTGTGGACCCGGGGGCAGTACCCGGCGTCTCCACCAATTCAATCCGGCCTTGCGGCTCGGATAGATGGGGACGAAACAGGCTCGACACGCGTGGTAAAGACCTTCCTTTTGCCCGGCATTGTACCGCCGTTATCGGGCTAAACTTACAAGTGCCAATGATAACACTGAGGTGCTCGCTGTCGCTGCATAAGCGATAAGCGCGGTTCGGGAGGGCACCGGGCAACAGAAGCCCTCCCACTTTGCAGCCATGAGATCAGCCGGACGCAGCCCTTACCGTCCCGCACCCTGCAAAACCGCAAAAAGCCCGGTCAGGCACAGTTCAAGCACATTTGATCCTTACCCGGCAGACCATTCAGCCTCCTGCCGTGTTGCAGAATCATAACTTGTCGACTTGCACTTGCCCCCTCTTTCACGCATGGCTGACAGCAGAGTGATATTCAAGACGCCGACATGTCCAACCGGCGCGAGCGAGGAGAGCTTTCATGGCGGATGACCACGATAACACCCCGGAAAATGGCGCTTTTCCGCCCGAAAGCCTGCTGCCTTACGAAACATGGCTGGAAGACGCCTATCGCGGCGTGATGCTCAGCGCGCTTGAATATGTGAGCCGTGAAGGCCTTGCGGGCGAACATCACTTTTACCTGACATTCCGCACGGACGTCCCCGGTGTGGTGATCCCGGATCGTCTGCGTGCACAGTATCCGCATGAGATGACCATCGTGCTGCAGCATCAGTTCTGGGATCTGAACGTGGACCGCACAGCCGGCAAGGTCTCTGTCGGTCTGTCCTTTGGCGGCGCAGGCTCCATTCTGGAAATTCCCGTGCGCGCCTTTACCGGTTTTGCAGACCCCTCCATCCATCTCAGCCTGCATTTCATGGCGGCGGAACCGGCAGAAGAGTCCGCACCCGAAACAGACGCCACCCCAGCCCCGTCGGCCGGGAAAGAGGCTGAAAGCTCAGCGGAAAGTGACACCTCCTCACAGGTTGTCAGTCTTGACGCCTTTCGCAAGAAGGGGCCATCACCCGGTTAAGCCCCACTTTTCGGGGCAGGCCGACGGAGAGTTCAGCACATCATGACCAGCCAGCCCCCTCGCCCCCCGGTACCCGCCTTCACCTATTCCCCCATTTTTCCGCTGGGGGAGGACACAACGTCCTATCGGAAGGTGGATATCGCCGGTGTCAGCACATCGGAATGCTGCGGAAAGACCATCCTGCACATCACGCCGGAAGCTCTGACGGAGTTCACGGCGCAGGCCTTTCATGAAGTCGCGCATTATCTGCGCCCTGCCCATCTCAAGCAGCTCGCCAGCATCCTCAAAGATCCCGAAGCCTCGGACAATGACCGCTTCGTGGCACTGGACCTGCTGAAAAACGCCTGCATTGCCGCAGGCGGCGTGCTGCCTATGTGTCAGGACACCGGCACCGCCATTGTCTTTGGCAAAAAAGGCCAGCGCGTGTGGGTGGAAGGCGATGAGGAAGTCGCGTTTTCCAAAGGCGTGTATGAAACCTACACCCGCACCAGCCTGCGTTATTCGCAAATGGCCCCCCTCAGCATGTTTGAGGAAAAGAACACCGGCACCAACCTGCCCGTGCAGTGCGATATTTTCGCAAGCCCCGCCACGCATCATGATGAACAGTTTGACCTGATGTTTGTGGCCAAGGGTGGCGGCTCAGCCAACAAGACCTTCCTGTTTCAGGAAACCCGCGCCCTGCTCGGCTCTGAGCAGAAGCTACTGGACTGGCTGGACGTGAAGATCAAAACCCTCGGCACGTCCGCCTGCCCGCCTTACCATCTGGCCATTGTGATTGGCGGCATGTCCGCCGAGCAGACGCTCAAGACCGTCAAGCTGGCCTCCACCCACTGGTATGACAGCCTGCCCACCAGCGGCAGCATGGCAGGCCATGCCTTCCGGGATGTGGAGATGGAACAGAAGGTTCTGGAACTCACCCGCAAGCTGGGCATTGGCGCACAGTTTGGCGGCAAATATTTCTGCCACGATGTCCGCGTAATCCGCCTGCCCCGCCACGGCGCCTCCCTGCCGGTGGGCATGGGTGTGTCCTGCTCGGCAGACCGGCAGATCAAGGCACGCATCACGGCAGACGGCTTCTTTCTGGAAGAGCTGGAGCATGACCCGGCCCGCTTCCTGCCGGAAACCACGGATGAGCATCTGGAAGGCGAGGCCGTAAAAATCGACCTTAACCGTCCGATGGATGAAATCCGCAAGGAACTCTCGCGCTATCCGGTCAAAACCCGCCTTGCCCTGACGGGCACGGTGGTTGTGGCGCGTGACATTGCCCACGCCAAATTCCGGGAACGACTGGAACGCGGTGAAGGCCTGCCGCAGTATCTGAAAGACCATCCGGTCTATTACGCTGGCCCCGCCAAAACGCCGGAAGGCATGGCAACCGGCTCCTTCGGCCCCACCACGGCCGGACGCATGGACTCCTACGTGGCCGAACTTCAGGCTGCTGGCGGCTCTTACATCATGCTGGCCAAGGGCAACCGCTCCAAAGCTGTGAAGGACGCCTGTCAGACCTATGGCGGCTTCTATCTCGGCTCCGTCGGTGGCCCGGCAGCCCGGCTGGCGCAGGACTGCATCCGCAAGGTTGAAGTGCTCGAGTATCCCGAACTGGGCATGGAAGCCGTGTGGAAAATTGAGGTCGAGGACTTTCCCGCCTTTATTGTTATCGACGACAAGGGGAATGACTTCTACGCTGAACTCAGCTGAACATTAAAGGAGCTGTGTTGACCTCATGCGCTTTACTGTTGACCGGATGGACCACGCGGTCCTGACCGTAAGAGACCTCGAAATTTCTGCCTCCTGGTACCAGCGTGTGCTGGGCATGGAGCGCGAGGAATATGGGCGCAACAACCGCACAGCTCTGCGTTTTGGCGGGCAGAAACTCAACCTTCGCCCGCAGGACGCAACCGGGTGGGAGACCGCCGTGCATGCCCTGCCCGGCGGGAACGATTTGTGTTTTGTCACCGCCGTAACCAGTGACGACGTTGTTGAACATCTGGAAAAATGCGGCGTCAGCGTTGTGCAAGGTCCCGTAGCCCGGCTGGGCGCACTGGGGCCGATCACATCCGTTTATTGCCACGACCCGGACCAGAATCTGATCGAGATTGCGTCTTATCAGGGATAAGCGCCTCTCCCATCAAAGTCTGGAACCTGCTGTGACAATAGGCCGGTCTCACCTGACTAACTTTGCAAACGAAAGTCAGCCCGACTGCTGCTGCCCACTCTGAGCCGAATGCTGCGCATTGGCATGCTGGCTTGCGGGTGCAGAAACCTCTGCCTCGTTCCCAAGCCAGCCACCCCGGAAACCTGCTTTCAGCAAGCCCTGCCGGATAGCGGGGTTCCGCTTCATGGTGTTCCACACCAGTCCGCTGCGCCAGTTTTCAATCATCAGCAAAATCGGCCCCTGATCAATGCCCAGATAGGCTGTGTCAGACCAGAACGACTTGTCTGCGGTGTGGAAGCTGGGGTTGAACGCATCCACAAACCCGTAACGGCTATAAATGTGGTTGCCATAACGGTGTTTCATTTCCCGCAGAGCAGGAATGGCAATTTCCGGCGCAAAGGCCACGGAGCCACCCGCTGCCGTCGGGGCAATGGTACCATCATCCTGCGTGTAGTCACGCCCTGTGCCGCGGGCGGAATAGGACATGAAGTGGCGCGGTGTGCCTCCCACAGTCTGCGTCAGCTCACCCGGCCCGTCACTGGCTGTCAGGCCCCACACATCTTTCCCGTAATCCTGCCATTTGCCGGGATTGGTCATGGCGTAGGTGCGCTGGGCATAAGTGGCACGGCGGCTATTTTCAAAATAGTCGATGCCTTTTTCCCGGTTCCAGTCATCCTGAATTCCCCGGAAATCAATCCAGGAATGGGTGTACTGATGCCCGAAAAGTGGTGCAAAATTCAGCATCGTCTGGCCGTAATACTCGCCCCATCGCCGATCATTCGTCGTGAGCCATGCCTGCCAGGAGGCTGGTTCCAGCGGATGCTTCTGCGAGCCAAGGGCCAGAATATAAGCCATCATGCCTTCGCTGTAGCCTTCCCAGTAATTGGGCAGGAACTGATGCTCAGGTGACCACCCCATGCTCAGCCGCATATCCGGTCGACGCATCCACGCCCAGTCAACATTCTGATAAAGCTGATTAGACAGACTGCGAATTTCCGCTTCCTGCGGCGTGTCCTGCGTATAATAGCTTTCCGTAAACAGAATACCCTGCATCAGCAAAGCCGTATCAATGCTGGACAGTTCAATATCTTTATTAAAACGCAGGCCAGTCTTGTTGTTCAGGAAATGATAGAAAAAGCCGTGATAGCCTGAGGAATTTTCTGCACTGTCATTCTGCGGGAGTTTAGTCAGATAACGCAGGGTATTCAGCGTGCGCTCAATGGCCTGCTGGCGGGTAATATAGCGCCGTTCCGCCCCAATGCCATAAGCTGTCAGACTAAAGCCGATGGACGCCACACTGGCCTGCGTCTGATCAGACGGATAACGGTCGGGCACCAGCCCCGTCTGCGCATCACCGGCTTCCCAGAACCAGAGGAACGTGCGGTGCTCCAGATCCTCAATCAGCGCCATATCAGTGCGGGTGGGTTTGAACACAACGCTGGTGGAAAGGCGGACGGCCTGCCGCTGCTGGCTGGCGGAAGGCGGGGCCGGAATGGCCGCCGCACTTTGTGGGGAGGACTGTTGTACATCCGCTGCCTGTGCAACCACAGGATGTGCAGTCAGCCCACCGACAACAGCCAGCAGGCTAACTCCAAGGGTCAGCCTCTGGGCACAGAGGGGAACCGGTCGGCAGGCACGGCGGAAAGACGAGACAAAGCGCGAAGGCAAGAAAAACCAGTCTGGCAGCATAACGACCAAAGCCCACCCTATGAAAGCATCAGGAGCAACATGAACATCCCTGTTCGCTGGCCATCTCACCAACCAAAAGGGGCATATCCATGTCATACGCCAGCGGAAAATATGTTTTTTCAGAAGAACATTTTTTCTGCCTGACCGGTTTTACAGTTTTTTGAAAAAACGCAGACCATACGCTTCTGCATGGCCTGCATGCCCCGCTTGCAGGCACAAAAATGAGCAAATCATGACAAAGGTTTTATGAAAGACCGTAACGGAAAATATTCAGGTCTTCATACGCAATATCGGGTTTCTTGCCAGACATGACATCCGCCAGCACCCGGCCCGAGCCACAGGCCATGGTCCAGCCCAGCGTACCATGACCCGTATTGAGGAACAGATTTTCCAGGCCGGTGCGACCGATAATAGGCGTGCCATCCGGCGTCATGGGGCGCAGGCCAGTCCAGAAGGATGCTCCCGGCACATCACAGCAACCGGGGAACAGATCCGTCACGGAATGTTCCAGCGTCGCCCGGCGCGGAGCACGCAGACGGCGGCTGAACCCGGCCAGCTCTGCCGTGCCCCCCACACGCACACGATCACCCAGACGGGTCATGCCGATTTTAAAGGTCTCATCCATAATGGTGGAAACCGGCGCGCGGTCAGCCTGTGTGATATTTGCTGTCAGAGAATAACCTTTTACCGGATAGATCGGCAGCTTCATTCCCAGAGAGCGCACCAGAGCCGGAGAGAAGCTCCCCAGAGACAGAACATAGGAATCTGCCGTCAGCACACCGTTACTGGTGTCCACCCCGGTAATCCGGCCCCCTTCGGATAAAAGCTGTTTGATACGGGTATTATACAGAAATTTTACACCCGCTTCTTCCGCCATTTTGGCCAGACGCTGCGTGAATTTGAAGGCATCCCCCGTTTCATCACCCGGCAGACGCAGGCCACCGACAATCTTGTTGGCGGCATCCGCCAGGCCGGGTTCAGCCTGCACACAGGCCGCCCGATCCAGAACTTCGTAGGGCACCTGATACTGTTTGAGAACAGCAATATCCTGCGCCGCACCATCAAGCTGCTTCTGGGTGCGGAAGACCTGCAGAGTGCCCTGCTGGCGGTCATCATATTCAATGCCGGTTTTTGCGCGCAGGTCCATCATCACGTCCCGGCTATATTCCGCCAGACGCACCATGCGGCCCTTGTTCCGGTCATACGCCGCAGACG
>NZ_LHZA01000131.1 GCF_001580535.1 Acetobacter cerevisiae
TTCCCGCCAGTTTTCAACGGGATAGCAGTTTTAGCCTTCTGCCGAATCACCTCTAAACCTTAACGGAATCGTTTTTGAGAGTAGCTCCGCAGGATGAGAGCTCCTCATTATAAAGGGGTAATGCCCCTCCTCCTAAAAGGATGCCCGCCTCAAGGCCCTATTTCCCGCCAGATCTCCGCCTTACAAATGCAAAACCCCCGACGTCTGCGACGCCGGGGGTTTTGAAGCACACTGACACAGCGAGCTCTTAGCTGTGCTGTGTCGCCTTAGATGTGGTTTTGCTGGCCTCAGGATAAGTCGTCTCCCAACCACCGCCCAGTGCATTATAAAGACGCACCAGATTATCCGAGATGACCGCCGTGCTATCTGCCAGCTGCGTCTGGGACGACAACAGGCGACGCTCTGTGTCCAGCACCTGCAGGAAGCTCTGCATCCCGTGGCGATACTGATCCTGCGCCAGCTGCCAGGACCGCTGGTCCGCCGCCACCTGAGCCTTGAGACTGAGGTTCCGCTTCTGCTCGGCCTCATAGGCTGTCAGAGCGTTATCCACCTCGCTCCACGCCTTGAGCACCGTCTTCCGATACCGGAGCGCTGCTGTTTTCTGAGACGCCTTCTTCATTTCAAGCTGACCGGTCAGACGGCCCCCCTGAAAGATCGGCAGAGAAATGGAGGGACCGACATTCCATGTCCGCGCACTCCAGAACCCGAGGTCCCGGAAAGAGAAGGACTGGAAGCCAAACCCGGCATCAATAGTGACTTTAGGATAGAAATCCGCTTCAGCTTGCCCGACTTCCGCCGTCGCAGCATGCAGTTCCGCATCAGCTTCCCGAATATCCGGGCGTCTGCGCGCCAGTTCAGACGGCAGCCCCACAGGCACAGCTGCGGGAACCAGAGGAATGGAAGCCGTCTGCGTCAGTTCCGCATTCAAACCACCCGGAGGCGCACCCATCAGCAGATTGATGGCGTTAATCTGCATGGCAATCCGCTGCTCAAACTGCGGAATGCTGGAATTAGTGCTTTCTACCTGTGAACGGGCGCTTTCCACATCCAGTTCACTCACCAGTCCGCTCTTATAGCGGGCGCTACTGAGATTGAGCATCTGCGTGGCGGCATCACGGTTGGCGATGGTGATCCGTAGCTGTTCCTGAAGACCGCGCAGCTCCATATAGTCCCGCGCCAGTTCAGCCTGACGGGCGATCAGGATACCGCGACGTTCTTCCATGGAGGCCGTCAGATAAGCCTTGGCCGCTTCATACTGCCGACGGACACGGCCCCACAGATCGACCTCCCAGCTCGCCTGAAGGCCATCCTGCCACTGGTTGAGCAAAGGAATGGAGACATTGGCAGACTGGGAGGACAGAAGAGCGCCCATCCCTTCTGGCGCATTCTGACCAATCCGCTCTA
Source organism: Acetobacter cerevisiae (assembly GCF_001580535.1). Taxonomy (GTDB): domain Bacteria; phylum Pseudomonadota; class Alphaproteobacteria; order Acetobacterales; family Acetobacteraceae; genus Acetobacter; species Acetobacter cerevisiae. The sequence continues at coordinate 1,405 of NZ_LHZA01000131.1, forward strand.
CAATGCGGATGAGCTGTTTACTGCTATACTGCGCACGCTTGTAGGAGCCAGATGCGGCAAGATCAGGGAATCGCTCGGCTCCGGCAATCAGCAACTGCCCGCGGCTAACTGCGAGCTGTTCCGTCGCCTGCAGGACATCAAGGTTTTCTGAGGCCAGGCGTTTTTCAAGAGACGTCAGTTCCGGGTCCTGAAACACGGACCACCATTCCGGGTCAGGCGCCTGTGTGCTAGGCACACTCAGAACACGGGAAGCCCCTTCCAGTTTGGCATACTGCCATTCTGCCGGGGTCCATGTGGCTGGCTTTTTGTAATCCGGGCCTACCATGCACCCACCCAGCGCTAAAGCCAGAACTATGGTGCCTGCCCCCGACACATACCGTTTCGCCACCTGATCGCTCCTAACGAAAGTCCGTATTCTTACTACCCGGTTCTTGCACTGACCGACCGGTTCGGTCAGCATGCCAAACTATCGTTTTTCAATGTTGCGTCAATCATCATACTTGGGAATAACACCACACAATGTCTGTCTCCCCTTCTAAGCCCGTGATGGTGACCCACCTCTGCACCGGGGAATCTGAGGCCAAGCGCCAGCAGATTCTAACCGGAGCAAAAGCTGTTTTTGCCGCACATGGCTTTGAAGGCGCCAGTATGTCCGCCATTGCGCGTGAGGCAGGCGTTTCCAAGGGCACGCTGTATAATTACTTTGCCAACAAGTGCGACCTGTTTGCCGCCTTTGTGGAAAAGAACTGCCGGGAAAAACTCGAGGTTCTGGCCCCGGTGCAGAAATTAAGCCTGTCTCCGGAAAAGACGCTGACGGCTCTGGCCCGGGAGATTATCAGGCTGATCATCTCACCTGAAAGTCTGATGCTCTACCGGATTATTGTCTCCGAAGCGCCGCATTTCCCACATCTGGCCACAACCTTCTGGCAGAGTGGCCCCAAAAGGGCGATTGAAACCCTGTCTGGCTGGATTGAAGGACAGGTAGCGCAGGGCACACTGAACGTGGATGACCCTGTTTTTGCAGCAGAGCAGTTTTTCTCACTCTGCCAGACGCGCATTGCGCACCGGAAACGCTTCAATATGCCGTTTGATAATGAGGCTGAAGACGAAGAAAAGGTGATTCACGCTGCCGTTCGCATGTTTCTGGCGGCCTATGGCGTCAAGCCTTCTGAAGCCCCCGCCGCAGACTGAGCCCCTCAATACATTCCAAAAAACAAAAAGCCTGTGTGCTCTGAGTAAGAGCGCACAGGCTTTGATCTCTAACGACCCGGAAATCCGTGCCGCAGAAATGATCGTTTAGTTCAGCGCCTCGGTCAGAGCGGGCACGATCTCGAACAGATCCCCCACAATGCCGTAATCGGCGACCTGAAAGATCGGAGCTTCCGGATCTTTGTTGACGGCCACAATCACGCGGCTGTCTTTCATACCGGCCAGATGCTGGATCGCGCCGGAAATACCGAATGCCAGATAGAGCTCCGGAGCCACGATCTTCCCGGTCTGCCCAACCTGGAATTCGTTCGGCACAAAGCCCGAATCCACAGCTGCACGGGATGCACCGATAGCAGCACCCAGCTTGTCAGCCAGCGGTTCCAGAACGTGGAATTTTTCTTCGCTCTGAAGGCCACGGCCACCGGAGACAACCACGCGGGCGGATTCCAGTTCCGGACGCTCGGAATCGGACAGGTGAACTGCCACGAATTCAGAAACATTCGGGTTGGTTGCAGGCACAACCGTTTCAATCGGAGCGGACCCGCCTTCTGCCGGAGCGGCATCAAAGGCGGAACCACGCACCGTCAGAACCTTTTTGGCATCGGACGAACGCACAGTAGCCAGCGCATTACCTGCATAGATCGGGCGCACGAAAGTTTCGGCGTCCACAATGCTGACCACTTCCGGGATCGGCTGCACATCCAGCAGGGCGGCAGCGCGCGGCAGCACGTTTTTGCCCACAGCGCTCGCCGCGGCAACAATCTGGTCATACCCGCCAGCAAGCGAGACAATCAGGGCTGCCAGAGGCTCAGCCAGTTCATGCGCATACTGTGCATCAGCAGCATGCAGAACCTTGGCAACACCCGGAATAGCGGCTGCGGCCCGTGCCACGGCGACATCACCCGCCACCAGCACATGCACGTCACCCAACTGAGAGGCGGCGGTTACGGCAGAAAGGGCAGACTTTCTGATCCGGCCCTCTTCATGATCGAGAAGAACAAGAGCGGTCATGATCAGATCACCTTTGCTTCGTTACGCAGTTTTTCAACCAGCTCACCCACGGAGCCAACCTTCACACCAGCCTGACGCTGCTGCGGTTCCGCTACGGACACCACCGTGAGGCGGCGGGTCATGTCTACGCCGAGGTCTTCAGCCTTCAGCGTTTCCGTCGGCTTTTTGCGGGCCTTCATGATGTTGGGCAGAGAGGCATAGCGCGGTTCGTTCAGACGCAGATCCGCCGTCACAACAGCCGGCAGTGCCAGAGAGACATCTTCCGTGCCGCCATCGATTTCACGGCTGACCTTCACGCGGCCATCCGCAACTTCAACCTTACCGGCAAACGTGCCCTGACCCCAGCCGAGCAGACCAGCCAGCATCTGGCCGGTTGCGTTCATGTCATCATCAATGGCCTGCTTGCCAAGAATGAACAGACCCGGCTGTTCTTTCTCGTTAATCGCCTTCAGCACCTTGGCAACAGCCAGAGGTTCCGGGCTTTCTTCAGACAGAACCAGAATGGCGCGGTCTGCGCCCATGGCCATGGCGGTCCGCAGCGTGTCCTGTGCCTGCTGCACCCCGATGGAGACAACGACAACTTCAGACGCAACGCCCTTTTCCTTGAGACGCACTGCTTCTTCTACAGCAATCTCATCAAAGGGGTTCATCGACATCTTGACGCCAGTGGTTTCAACACCGCTGCCGTCCGCCTTAACACGCGGTTTGATGTTGTAATCAACAACCCGCTTTACAGGTACTACAATCTTCATGGCTTCTTTCGCTTGCAGACGCAGGATCGTTCAAACGTTGCTTACCGTACTTTGCAACAAAATCACATACCAGCAGGATAATTAGGACCACCACCGCCTTCGGGCACAGTCCAGTCAATATTCTGGGTTGGATCCTTGATGTCACAGGTTTTGCAATGCACGCAGTTCTGCGCGTTAATTTGCAGAGCCGGCGCTGTGGCTTCATCCACCACTTCATACACGCCAGCCGGGCAATAACGGGCTTCCGGTGCACGGAACACATCCCAGTTAACCGTTTTCCACAGGGACGGATTGCGCAGGCGCAGATGCACCGGCTGATCTTCCTCATGGTTGGTGGCGGACAGGAAGACGGAAGACAGGCGGTCAAACGTCAGCGTGCCATCCGGTTTGGGATAGTTCGGCTTTTCACACAGGTTTGCTGCTTTCAGGGTCTCGTTGTCCTGATGCTTGAAATGCAGCGTCCACGGCGCACGGCCACGCAGAAGCATGGCGTCCAGCGCGGCATAAACTGCTCCACCCTTCATGCCAAAATGCGCGAAAGCCGGACGGACATTGCGGGCTGTGCGCAGTTCTTCCCACAGCCAGCTGTCTTTAACACGCTGCGTGTAAGAGCCGGGCTCAACCCGATCCGTCTGCATGGCCTCAACAACAGCGTCCGCGGCCAGCATGCCGGATTTCATAGCCGTATGCGTGCCCTTGATTTTGGGCATGTTCAGGAAGCCTGCGGAATCGCCAATCAGAGCGCCACCAGGGAAGGTCAGACGCGGGATGGCCTGCAGGCCACCTTCTGAAAGAGCGCGTGCGCCGTAGCTGACGCGACGGCCGCCTTCCAGATGCTTGCGGAACGCCGGGTGCAGTTTAAGGCGCTGCATTTCGTCGAACGGAGAAAGCCACGTGTTGGGATAGTCCAGCCCGACCACAAAGCCGTAGGACACCAGATTTTCACCAAAGTGGTAGAGCCAGGCACCGCCATAGGTGTTGTCATCCAGCGGCCAGCCAAAGCTGTGCTGAACCAGACCGGGGCGATGATTTTCCGCGGGAATTTCCCAGACTTCCTTGATCCCAAGCCCGTAGGTCTGCGGGTCCACACCCTTGCGCAGGTCGTAATGCTCCATGACCTGCTTGGTCAGGGAACCACGGCAACCTTCTGCAAACAGCGTATAACGCCCGCGCAGTTCCATGCCCGGCTGGTAATTAGGGCCTTCTGCACCGTCTTTGGTGATACCCATGTCCCCGGTGGCCACACCAACCACGCGGTTATTTTCAATCAGGACTTCAGCGCCAGCAAAGCCGGGGTAAATTTCCACACCCAGCTCTTCGGCCTGCGTAGCCAGCCAGCGGCAGACTTCACCCAGACTGACAATATAATTGCCGTGATTGGCCATGTGCGGCATCAGCCGGTCCAGCATGGGCACGCGCAGGCTGCGGGTTTCGGTCAGATAGAGCATCTCTTCTGACGTCACCGGTGTGTTCAGCGGTGCACCACGGTCCTGCCAGTCCGGCAGAAGCTCAGCCAGAGCCCGTGGCTCAATGACAGCGCCGGAGACGATATGCGCCCCGATTTCGCTGCCTTTTTCAATCAGACAGACGCTTGTTTCCGGTGAAAGCTGGCGCAGGCGAATAGCCGCAGCCAACCCGGCCGGTCCGCCACCAACGATGACGACATCAAACTCCATCGACTCACGCACAGATTCACTCATTCCCGTTCACAGCCCCCGTTGAGATCTCGGCGAGGCCTTCCTAAAGCCGATTTAACGCGGAATTGCAAAAAAACAGCCGTAGCAGACCCCGGATTCTGCCTGAAAATCCGTGTCTGAAGCCTTATTTTCAGTTCTGTTTCAGGCAGAAGCCACTGGCACACGCGGTCCAAAGGCCAGCTCATGCACGGCACGCCATGCTGGGTCGACAAAATTGACGATCAGCGTACGGCGTGTGCCCTCGATAGGCCGCTTAACAAAGCCATGCCATGTTTTGTCAGACGGAATGAACAGCACACCGGAATTGAACGCGCCAGACGCCCGCGTGACGGACTTGCCGTCCGGCGACATAAGGTCCGTACCCCATGCATGCTCTTTATCGTTTGTGGACAGCGAGATCAGCAGTGTGAGTCTTTTCGCACCAATATCAGTGTGTGGTTCCAGCCAGAAGCCATCCGTGTCCAGACACAACTCCAGCCGCAGGGCAGAGTCGTCCAGTTCTGCGCCACAAACATCTTTAAAGACCTTGCGCGCGGCCTCGCTATCCAGCAGGTGCGCCATCCGGTCCAGCCGCGCATCCTTCGCGCGGGTTGCGGGGTCTACAAACACGCGGAACTTATTACGGGTCTCACGACGGCCGCCGACATCACCAGCCCGCGCTTCATCACCCGGTTCCCATTCCAGCAAGGCATCGCAGGCGTCTGGTTCCAGAACGGACTCCAGCATCCAGTGCGTAAACGGGACCTGTGCAGGCTGCATGGTAGCCAGCTTTTCTGTCAAAGCGGGGGCGTCAGAACGCATCTGTTCTGTCCTTCAGCTGTGATGCGGGTTCCTGCCCTTAAGAAGAATACCGTTCTTTTTTATGGCATCCGGGCGGGGAAAGTTCTCTCTCCATGCGCCAAAACACGCGCACGATCAACTGATGCCTCAACGGGCAAAGCCCGTGAAGGTTCAGAGTGCCGTGGCAAAACGGGGTTGAGGAGTACTCCCCGGCGTGGCGGAAGAAAGGGTCTGGCGGCGCGTATCAAACACGGCAGCTACATTCCGCAGGAAAGGCCGTCCTACTTCCGTCACCCGCACGCAGCTGCCGTCTATCTGCACGAATCCGTCCTGCACGAATGGCTTGAGGGCGGCAGATTCTACCGAAAAATCATACGCAGCGGCAGGACCCGCCTGAAGGTCCACCTGCATGGTACACATCAGGTCTTCAATCAGATGACCACGCAGTTTGTCTTCTGCCGTGCGAGCCACGCCACGCGCAACAGGCAGGCCATCCTGATCCGCGAGAGCGCGGACATACGGCGCAACAGCTGTGATGTTCTGGGTATAGCCGTCCGGCAACATGGAAATAGCAGACGCGCCCATTCCCAGCAGCACGGTAGACGAATCGGTCGTATAACCCTGAAAATTCCGGTGGAGCGCCCCCGCCTGTGCGGCCTGAACCAGCGTATCGTCCGGCAGGGCGTAATGGTCGAGCCCGATGGGCACGTACCCTTCCGCACACAAAACCTCTTCAATATGGGCGCGCTGACGCAGGCGCTCAACGGGCGGCGGCAGAGCTTCTTCGGGGATCAGACGCTGGCGCTTCTGCTTCCACGGCACATGCGCATAACCAAACACTGCCAGACGGCTAGGCCGGAGAGACGCGATTTTACGCGCCGTGGCGGCAACACTCTCTTCCGTCTGATACGGCAGGCCATAAATCAGATCGACATTTACACCGGACACACCGGCGGCACGCACGGCGTTGATACAGTCTTCCGTCTGGGCAAAGGACTGATGGCGGCCACAGGCCTCCTGCACTTTTTCTTCCAGATCCTGCACACCAAGGCTGATGCGGGTGAAACCGAGGTCACCCAGCAGTTGCGGGTACCCTGCCGGCACATGCCGGGGGTCAAGCTCCATCGCCAGTTCGGCGCCCGGCTCAATCCGGAAAAACTGACGCACACTGCGCAGCACCTGCCGGAGCGAGGCCGCAGGCAGCGTGGAAGGGGTCCCACCCCCAAACTGAAGATGTTTGACTGACCGCTGCGGACCCACCAGCGCCACGACACGGCGCAGTTCCTCACGCAGCAAATCTCCGTAAGCCATACGCCCGTCTTCATGGCGCATGACGGATGTATTGCACCCGCAGAAGCGGCACAGTTCATCACAGAACGGAACATGGAAATAAAGAGAAACCGGCTCATCCGCCGGGAGGGCGCGCAGCCATTGTTCGGCCTGCGCAGGCCCGACCGCATCCGTAAAGCTGGCTGCGGTCGGGTAGCTGGTGTAGCGCGGCAGGTTTCCGCCGTAACGGAGAACCAGATCAGATAAGGATACCGCGCTCATACCATTAGAACCGGTAAGCGATACCAGCGGAGACCACGGTCGGGTCCAGAGATTCGTGTGCACGAACGCGCAGCGTTTCTGCAGGATTCTGAACCCATGCATGCATACGGACAAACATCTGCTTGACGTCTGCGTTGAAGAACCAGTTACCAACCAGCTGATAGTCAAAGCCAGCATTGACAGACGGACCACCGGTAAAGCCGGAGTTCAGCTTGGTCAGACCCAGCGGGCTACCAGCATTGCCCTTCATGTTATGGAACCACATTGCCGTAACACCCACACCCACATACGGGTTGAAGCGCTTATGCGGACGGAAGTGCCATGCGAAGGTCAGCGTCGGCGGCAGCACCCAAGCACTCCCGACGTCCAGCTTGCGCGGGCCACCCAGAGACGGAACATCGCTCCCCAGCGCAGCCACTTCGTGACGGGTGCTGGTGGCAATCAGGTCAACAGAGATGTTGTCCGTCAGGAAGTATTCCAGCGTCAGTTCAGGCATTGCCTGGTTGGTGGTGGACAGGTGCGTGTTGCGCAGGGGAATGGTCGCACCACCGGCATGCAGAGCCACGTTGCTGTCACGGTCCTGCGGCAGAACGCCCACACCGGACAGGCGGATCATGAAGTCACCTTTGCCCAGACCGATCTTGGTGCTGGCGCAGGTTTCAAAAATCCCGCAATGGCCGCTGCCCGGACGCGGAGCAGCCGGAATTTTGCTCATGACCGGAGCATTCACATAGGTTGCGTTCGGGGATGCCGGAGCAGCAACCTGTGCCTGAGCCGCGGCCGTGCCAGAAACCGCAGCCACACCCGCCGCAAGGGCTGTAAATAAGGAACGAAGCTTGACCATACCTGTTACTCTTCCAACTGCGCTGTAAGTTTATGAGTGGGGAGAAATCACGCGCAGAGGCCGGTCACCATGATTTAGATCAAACCCACATCATGATGGGGCGAAGAGTGTGTTATTTAAACCACAGCGCACAACACAACTCTGATATTCGTTTAAAACATCCTTGCGAGTAGAGATTTTCGAGAGCTGTCGTTGAGTTATATCAACAATAACCTAATATTTACGATAGATTTCCCTGACACAGGCTTTTCCGGATAATCCTCGCATCCGCAAGAGTCGGCTTTGCCGGACCCATACCTTCATGCCGCCTGCTCCCCATTCACGGACACAGTCCATACCGCTCAGGCGCAGGTTTACGCCTGAAGCCCGGACTGATCTTCATCGTTGTCTTGTCTGTGAAATTCGCGAACACAGCGTGTGCAACGGCATTGATGACACTGAGCTGGCCATCCTCGCACAAGCCTCAAAACGGCTGACACTGCCGCCCGGCACAGCCATGATTGAAGAAGGCACACCCGCACTGTCCTTCTTCAACGTGACATCCGGCACGGTCAAACTGTTCAAATCCCTTCCGGATGGCCGCCGCCAGATTACGGGTTTTGCAGATGTCGGGCACTTTCTTGGCCTGACCACAGCCAGGACCTATTCCTTTGGCGCGGAAACGGTGGATACCGTGCAGGTCTGCCGTTTTCTGCGCCCTCAGCTGGAAACATTGCTGACGGATTACCCGCAGTTTGAACGCAGGCTGCTGGATGAAGTGACGGACGAACTGGCGGAAGCGCAGGAACAAATGCTGCTGCTGGGCCGCAAGACGGCGCGCGAGCGCGTCGCCAGTTTCCTCTTAAACCGCATGATGCCACCAGCCCCCTCCGGGCAGGGCAAAACCGAAGGCCGTCTGGTCTCTCTCCCCATGACACGGGTCGATATTGCGGATTATCTGGGTCTGACCATTGAAACGGTGAGCCGCACGATCAGCGCCCTCCGGCGTGAGCAGACCATTACCGGCACCGATAATCACGGGATCCGGGTGCTGTCCGTCACGCGCCTGCGGGACCTCGCCTCAGGGCAGGATAGTCGCTAACCCTTTATCCGGATGCCAGGACGGCGTGCGCGGCGCGTCCGGCTCCTTGCTGTTCCACCAGCCCCCACCCAGAGCCTGAAACAGCGCAACTGTATCTGACAATCTATCCGCTCTGGCCTGTGCCAGAGCCAGCTGAGCCTGAAGCTGGGTCTGCTGCGCCTGAAGCATAGAAACCTCACTCACATCGCCAAGCCGATACTGCGCCTGTGCAATATGCCAACTCTCTGCAGCTGCGGTAGCGGCGGAAGCATTGGCACCCAGGGCCGTGGCATCGGAACGTATCGCGGTGAGCGTATCCGCAACATCCTGCAAAGCCGCAATAATGGTTGTGCGATAATCGGCTGCCGCCTGATCATACTGCGCGCGGGCCGCATGTTCCTGATGCCGCAACAGACCGCCATCAAACAGCGGCTGGGTAATCATGGCAGCGATTTCCCACTGCCCAAACCCCGGTGAGGCCATCTGCGCGATGGACGCCGCAGCAAAACCCGGCGTTGCCCCAAGCTGCACATTGGGCAGGCGGTTTGCGACTGCGACGCCAACCTGCGCACAGGCGGCGTGCCAGTTGGCCTGCGCTGTGCGGATATCCGGGCGCTGCTCAATCAGGCGAGCAGGCAGACTGACCGGCAAATCAACCGGCAGACTCAGACTCTCCAGCGTAAAGCTCGGCTCCGGCGCATCCGGCGCATCCCCCACCAGAGCCGCAATAAGGTGCTTTTGCTGCTCCAGCTGCTTTTGCAACGGGGCCAGAGTGGCTTCGTTTTGCGCCAGAGAGGCGCGCTGCATGGCCACATCATTGCGGGAAAACTGCCCGACCTGCTCCTGCCGTTCTGCCGAAGTCAGCAAGGTCCGCTGCAACGCCACCAGAGACTGAGTGGCTTCCAGCTGCGCATTGAGTGCTGCGTAATCAATCGCCGCCTGCACAACGGAAGAGGTGAGCGTCAGATAAACCGCTTCCAGCTGGTCACGCTGGGCATCGCGCAAGGCTTTTGCGGCTTCCACCCCACGGCGCACACCGCCCCACAAATCCGGCACATAGGAAATATTCAGCTGCGCCGTATGCACGGTGTAAAGCCATGCGTTGCTGTTTGGCACGGGTGAGTATGTGCGGGAGGTCTTGTTCCGTGTCGGGTTGAAGCTCCCGGAAATGGACGGATACAGCGCGCTCTGCTGGGCCAGACGGTTTTCATTGGCCGCAGCCAACGCGTCCCGCGCGGATTCCAGAGACGGATTCTGGTCAAGCGCACGCCGTACCAGCCTGTCCAGATCCGGCGAATGGAACAGCGCCCACCATTGCGGCGGAATATCCTGCCCCGGATGGAACACCTGCACCACGCTCTGCGGGCCAGCAGCAGCGGCTTCAGCTGAGCCGGCCACAGGTTGCGTGCTGCTGCCTTTCCCGGCCTGCCCATACTCGGTGGGCGCTGGCGGCGCGGGTTTTTTAAAGTCCGGGCCTACGGCGCACCCACTCAAAGCCAGAGCTGTAGCTGCCCAGAGTATCAGTTTATTTGGCATCATCGCGCAGGTCCCCGTGCGGCTGCCCGGCGCTCACACCACGCTTCCAGCTCGTAATAGAATGTCGGCAGGATAAACAGCGTCAGAATCGTCGCGATCCCCAGACCGCCGACCACCACGGTCGCCAGACCCCGCTGCACGTCCGTGCCAATGCCGGTTGCCAGAGCGGCGGGCAGCATACCCATGCTGGCGACGGTGGCCGTCATCAACACAGGGCGGAAGCGTTCACCCGCCCCTTCCAGCACGGCGTCATACAAGGGCACACCCTGGGACCGATGCCGGTTGATGTTGGAAATCATGATGATCCCGTTCTGCACCGCCACGCCAAACAGCGCGATAAAGCCAACGGCGGTCGCCACGTTCAGGGTTTCACCCCGGACCTGTAGCGCGACCAGACCACCCAGCAGAGCCAGCGGCACCACAGCCAGAATCAGCACAGCCTGCCGCAGAACACGGAATTCCGCAAAGAGCAGAACTAGCATGACGATCAGCATGATGCCCAGCGCCACACTCAGGCGCGCCTGTGCGCGTTGCTGCTGCTCAAACGCGCCGGCCCATTGCAGACGATACAGGCTGGTGTCGAAATGCACCTGTGCGGCAATTTTCTTCTGCGCTTCCGCCATATAGTCGGACAGAGGCCGCTTGCCGTTATCCACGCGCAGGGTGATCTGCCGCTCCGTCATTTCATGCGAGATTGTGCCTTCACCGGTTTTCAGGCTGATCTGGGCAACCATTTCCAGCGGGATCTGCGCGCCATTGGCCGCCGTCAGCGGGAGATGCGCCAGAGAGCGCAAATTGCTGACTGTGGCCGGAGGCACGCGCACCGTCATATTGTAGGTGCGATCTGCAATATAGATTTGAGAGACCGGGCCATCGCCAATCGCATTGCCCACCACGGCCATGATGTCGGCAACAGAAATACCATAACGGGCGGCAGCAGGCCGGTCCGCCACAATGTTGAGTTCCGGAATTTCCGGCTCCTGAAAGACGGACGCTTCGGTCGTGCCCTTCACGGTTTTCAGAACATCGACAATCTGGTTGCCAATCCGCCGGATTTCCCGTGCATCATTGCCATAAACGCGCAGAACCAGCGCAGAATGCGCGCCGCCGACCTGATCGTTCATACCATCGGCAATCGGCTGGCTGATGCCAAAATCAATACCCGGAATTTTCGCCAGACGTTCATGCAGTTTGGCGACAAACTGAGCCTTTGTCTCGCCATGCGGCCAGGTGTTATACGGCTTGAGGCCCACGGGCACTTCGATGTGTGACGGGGTCCACGGGTCCGTGCCAGAATCATTCCGGCCCAGCTGGGTTACGGCGTAAGAGGTTTCTGGGAACGTATAGATGGCATGGCGTACTTCATCCGCCATGGCTCCGGCTTTTTCCAGTGAGAGGCCGGAGGGCAGCTGAACCTGGAGCCACAGCGCACCTTCATCCATTTCCGGTAGAAATTCGCGCCCGGTATTCATGCCCAGCACGACCACCAGCACAAAGGCAATCACGGCACCGATATAGGCCAGCAGAGGACGGCGCATGGCGTGGGCCAGACCGTCATGGTACAGATGGTGCAGCTTTTCCAGCGGCTTGTTATGGAAAATCTTGTGCGGCTTGCGCATAGCCAGAAAAGCCAGCGAAGGCGTAAGCACAATGGCGCTGAGCAGCGCACCCAGCAGGGCAAAACTGACGGTAAAGGCCATGGGCCGGAACAGCCGCCCTTCCGCGCCTTCAAACGCAAAGAGCGGACTGTAAGCGACAATAATTACCAGCGTAGAAAATACGATCGCGCGGCCCACATGTTTTGTCAGCCCTTCCACATCATCCAGAGACATGGTGCGGCCCGGTTCTGCTTCACGCAGGCGCAGGATGGATTCCGTCACCACAATCGCGCCGTCCACAATCACCCCGAAGTCAATCGCACCGAGGGAGAACAGGTTGGCGGGCATGCCGAGCAGGCTCATGATGAGAAAGACCGTCGCCAGCGCCAGCGGAATGGTTACTGCTGCCACCAGCGCACTCCGCGGGCTGCCAAGGAAGAGAATGAGGATGACAAAAACCAGCCCCACCCCTTCCAGAACCGTATGGGTCACTTTCTCCGTAGTGGCATTCACCAGAACGTCGCGGTCGATATAGGGCACAATCCGCACACCCTGCGGCTCCAGCTGCTTTTGCAACTCCGCCACACGGGCATGCAGCAGATTCAGCACCTTCGAGGCGTTCTCGCCCGAGACCATGCTGACAATGCCCTCAATGGTATCCGGGTTTCCGTTTTTCCCCAGAATCCCTTCCCGCACCTGATGTCCAAGCTGCATCCGGCCCAGTTCCCGCAGGAAAACCGGGGTGCCGTCATGCTGGGTCACGGGGATATCGCCCATTTCCTTCAGCGAATGGATCATGCCCATGCCGCGGACAATGTAGGACTGCTCGCCCCGCGCCACACGGCCACCGCCGGCGTTGATGCTGCTGCTGGTAATAGCCGTCAGAACATCATTCACCCCCACGTGGAAGCGGGAGAGAGCGGCCGGATCCAGAAGCAACTGATATTCCCGCGTGAAGCCGCCAAAATTGTTAATGGCCGCAACACCCTGCACTTTTGTCAGGGCAGGCACCACAATCCAGCGCTGAATTTCAGACAGCTGCATCAGATTCTGGCTGTCTGATTCCAGCGTGTAGCGGTAAATTTCACCCGATGGGCTGGTGACAGGCCCGAGGCTGGCCGTCACCCCCGGCGGCAGCGTGACCTGCGCCAGCTGTTCCGTCACACGCTGGCGGGCGGCGTAAACATTCACGCCATCCCGAAAAATCAGATTGATAAGCGAGAGGCCAAACGTGCTGCTGGAACGGCTGTTGGACAGCCCCGGCGTGGCCGCCAGCTGGCGTTCCAGCGGAATGGTGATCAGCTGCTCCACTTCCTCCGCAGCCAGCCCTGAGCTTTGGGTCGTGACCTGAACGGACACGGCCCCGAGGTCGGGATAGGCTTCAACCGGAAGATCTTTCCAAGCCCAGCCGCCCCACAGGGCCAGCACCGCCATCGCCACAAAAACAATACGGCGTTCCCGCAGGCAGGCCGCAATAATCCGTTCAATCATCGTTCAGCAAAACCCCACCGCGCGTCACGATGCGGTCTCCGGCACTCAGGCCGCTCAGAACCCGTGTATCTTCACCTTCGTCGTAGGAAATACCAACCTTGCGCCGCTTGAACGTCCAGGGCGCGGTTTCCACAAACACCGTCACGTTGTCATTATTCATCAGCAGGGCCGACTGCGGCACCATCAGGCCCGGCGGCTGCTTGAGCTGGATATTGACCGTTGCGAACATATTGGGATGCAAGTCTTCATCCGGGTTCGGCAGCGGAATCATGGCCCGCAGACGGCGCGTTTCGGGCCGCAGATCCGGCTCAACGGTGGCGATTTCTCCATACAGCACCACCCCGTCCCGCGCAGGCAGGGTGAGGGAAACGGACTGGCCAATATGGATCTGGTCCACATCGGCTTCCGGCACATCGGCCACGGCCCAGATTTCCGAGAGGTCTTCCACACTCAGCAAGGGCGCAGTGATGTCCGTCACGTTCTGGCCGGGCGCCATGCTGACAGCAGACACCACGCCGTCCACCGGGGAGCGCAGGACCAGCTTGCCGCCTGCTGCCGCGGTATCATCAAAAGAGCTCAGACGATCCTGCGCGCGGCGTTCTTCCGCCTGCGCCTGCACCAGAGCAGCGCGTGCGGCCTCAACATCCCGCGTGGCAGCCCCACCAGCCTGTTTGACCTGCTGAGCGCGCGCCATCGCAGCCTGCGCCAGCACCAGTCCGGCGCGTGCTTTTTCTTCATCCGTGGTGGCCTGCGCCATATCCCCGGCAAGCAGGGTCGCCAGCGGCTGGCCGTGCTTGACATGCTGACCGGGCACGACATTCAACGCCACAATGCGCCCGGTCACGGGTGCCAGAATGGGCACCTGCCGGGCAGGTTCCGTCACAATGGCGCCGGGAACGGACAGGGTATCCTTCGGGACAACAACCTGTACAGCCTCAACCCCCAGCCGCTTCCGCAGCGGCGAGCCCTCCGGCACGCTCAGGCTGCCATCCTGCCCCACAACAAGCGGGGTTTTCTCCGCCCATGCCGGGGTATTTGCCAGACACGCCAGAGCACAAAGCAGGCCAAACACGCGCCGACCCACCCGCAACCGCATAGGAACCACCCGTCCGGCTCGCATCACGCAACCCTGCACGGCAGATCAGAAAAATGAGTGAGTGTCATTGGGCGGATCGCTCCCACTTTATGAATTACGCAGGAGATACCCGCTCAGAACCTAAGCAAACAAGCCCCGAGGCTGGAGCATAGCTTTATTGCATTTGACGCATTAAGCGGATCTTGCTGAAAATTTCATCCACAAAACATCGAATGTAATCAAAATTTTACAATGTTTTTGAGCTTCAAGGCTCTTCAAAGGCTATTTTTTACGGTTTTTAGAAATAATACCACCCTGACAACACAAAAAAACGCTGGCCCCTTGCAGAGCCAGCGTTTTGCGAGACCGGATCTTGATGCCCGGTCTTAGACGATGAAAGCCGTCTTACTGGTCGTCATCATCCCCGCCATTAGAAGAGGAAGAATCAGACCCATCCCCCGTGCCATCCGGGGAAATGGCGATAAACAGAGACTGCCCATCCCGCAGCACCCGGAGAAGAACGGGTTTTTTAGCTGCCAGCGCTCCGCGCACAGCCGTAACAGCCGCCCGTGGGGAATCGACGTTCTGGTTATTGACGGACTGGATCACATCGCCGGGGCGAATACCGGCCTGATCCGCCGGGGAACCGGGCTGCACATCATTCACCACCACACCATGCACATCACTACCCAGACCGAGCTGGCGACGGATATCGCCACTCAGCGGCGTGAGCGACACACCCAGATGCTGGCCTGAGGACGCGTTGCCCTCTATCCCACCATCGTTGGAAGCTTTGGCGAGGTTGCCGATCTTGACCGTCAGCGTCTGCGGTTTGCCGCCGCGCAGGTATCCGATTTTGGCGTCCGTCCCCGGAGCCACAGAAGCAACACGCACCGCCAGATCATGCGGAGAGGCAACTTTCTGGCCGTTGAAGTCGGTCACAACGTCTTCCGCCTTCAGGCCTGCCTTTTCTGCCGGGCTGTCCGGGCTGGTGCTGGCCACCAGCGCACCGGCAGGCGGCGCACCCGGAGCCGGAACAGGCATGTTCAGGGCTTTCGCCATAGCGGGGGAAATGACCTGAGCGTTCACGCCCAGATAGCCACGGACCACATGGCCGGTCTTGCGCAGTTGGTCTGTCACGCTGCGCACGGTGTCAGACGGAATAGCAAAGCCGATGCCAATGGACCCACCGCCGGAGGGAGAGAGAATGGCGGTATTAACCCCCACCACCTTGCCATCCTGCGTGAACAGCGGACCACCGGAGTTACCGCGATTGATGGGCGCATCAATCTGGATGAAGTTGTCGTACGGACCTTCATTAATGTCACGCCCACGGGCGGACACGATCCCTGCCGTGACAGTGCCACCCAGACCATACGGGTTCCCAACGGCCACAACCCATTCACCGGGCTGCACATCGTCAGATTCGCCCAGCTCGATAAAGGGCAGCTTCTGGGACGACGTGACTTTCAGAAGGGCCAGATCCGTCTTGCCATCACGGCCAATAATCTTGGCGGGCAGCGTGGTGCCATCATCCAGCGTGACGGTGACCTTGGTGGCCCCTTTCACAACATGGTTGTTGGTGACGACGTAACCATCGGCTGAGATCAGAAAGCCAGACCCGCGGGCTTCAATCTGCTGGCGGGACTGCTGGGGAGCCATCTGGAACGGGAAGGGAAAAGGAAAGGGCATGCCGCCCATACCGCCCATTCCCCCCATGCCACCGCCTTCACCCTCAACAGCATCAGCCTTGATCATGGAGGTGATGGAGACAACGGCAGGTTTGACCTGTTTGACCAGATTCACAAAGTTTGGAAGCGTCTGGACCGGGCTGCTCGGCTTGATGGCCCCGGCATCCTCAGCATAGGCAGCATGGAGGCCAGCCGGCCCTGTGCCCATCGTCCCTACAAAGGCTGCACCAGCCAGAAGGGCCAGAAGTGTCTTGCGGCTAGTCCGCCCGAAAAACTTGGATACAGATTTTTCCGACATCACGATTCCGACTGTTCCCTTAAACTCTTGCCAACAGGGTCAATCCCCGCCGGGGCGCATGATTCAGACCATCAGGCCAGATATCATACGCTTCTGCGGTTAACATGGTTCCTTGATAACAAAAACAAAAGGTCGCCCGGCAGGAACACCCTTATTTATCTTACTCTTGTAACATGCGTCAGAGCGCGGAAGAGGCCTCACTCTCCCGCTCCCGCAACGTCTGGAAAAAGGTTTTGAGCAAAGCGGCAGAGTCGCGCTCCCGCACACCGCCGATAATTTCCGGCCTGTGCAGCGCCTCGGCGCGAAAGGGCAGACGCGGCCCATGTTCCACGCCACCGCCTTTTGGGTCATACGCACCAAACAGCACGCGCCCGACGCGGAAATGCGCCAGCGCCGCTGCACACATGGGGCACGGCTCCAGCGTGACGACAAGCGTGCAATCCGCCAGCCGTTTGCCGCCCCGCGCCGCCGTTGCTGCGCGCATCACCAGCATTTCCGCATGGGCGGAGGGGTCATGCAGTTCTTCCACGCGATTGCCCGCCTGAGCCAGCACGGTGCCATCCGGCCCCAGCAAGACCGCGCCAACAGGAACTTCCCCTCTTTGCGCTGCGTTCTGCGCCTCGCAAAGTGCTAATTCCATCCCGTTTTTCATCGGTGCATGCCTCTTTTTGCTCCTGCTGGCTGTGCCGTAAACCGGTTTAGTCCCTCAGCTAAAAGGAGAAACTCACCAAATATTTCAAGCCTCACTCGCCGTTCGATAAATTACGTCTTTTTGCCTTATTTCAAACGGTCGTTTTTCCTTGCAAAAGCGCGATCTTCTCTGTCATCATGCCTTATAGATGCCATGATCTGTTCTGTAACAGACATGCAACTGACACCATGTTGTCAGGGAATTCTGCCCTGACCCAGATAGCGGAAAGGATTAGTACAATGCACAGTCTGTCTCTCATCCTCGCCGCCGCTGCGATCGGCCTCGGCCTTGCCGTTGTAGACCGGACGGGGAATGAACCCGCAGCAGCAGCCTCCCACGTCCAGCGGGTTTCTCTGCTTCCGGGTTGATGTCTGCGGTCTTTCTGCCGCTTTCAGAAGACGTTTGTGTTTATCCCCGTGCAAACCGTCGCCGGGTGTGGCACCTGATACGCTTCATCCGGCTTTTTCTGAAAAAAGACACCCGAGTTCATGACTGCACGCCGCCCTGTTATCGGCATTACGCTTGACCATGAGGCGGGCGGACCAGACCGCTATTCCCGATTCCCGTGGTATGCTCTGCGGGAAAACTATATGTCCGCTGTTGCGACGGCGGGCGGTTTGCCGGTGGCTCTGCCGCTTTTCCCGCAGCTTGCCACCGAGTATCTGGACCAGATTGACGGGCTGCTGATCACCGGCGGCGCGTTTGATATTGATCCATCCCTGTATGGTGAGGCCGAGCGCCACAGCAGCGTGACCCTGCGCCCGGTACGCACGCAAGCCGAACAGGCTTATCTGGCTGGCGCCATGCTGCGCAAAATGCCAGTTCTGGGCATTTGTGGCGGCATGCAGCTTCTGGCCGTGGCCCTCGGTGGCACGCTGATCCAGCACATCCCCGAGTCCTGCCCCACGGCCCTCCCGCACGAGCAACCTAATCCGCGCGATGAAGCCAGCCATACAGTGCATCTGGAGCCGGATACGCTGCTGGCGCGCTGCGTGGGGCGGTCCCGCATGGCCGTTAATTCCTCCCATCATCAGGCCGTGCGCACACCCGGACGCGGGATTATCAATGCCCTGGCAGAAGATGGACTGATTGAAGGGGTGGAAGACCCCACCCTTCCGTTTTGCCTCGGGGTGCAATGGCATCCGGAATTTGGCATAGACCCGGGTGACCGGAGCATTTTTAGCGCCTTTGTACAGGCAGCAGGAGAACAAGAGTGACGCAGGAAACGCGTGGAGAACGCATCGCCAAATGGCTGGGCCGAACCGGTGTTGCCAGCCGGCGTGATGCCGAGCGGATGATTGAAGAAGGACGGGTGAAGCTGAATAATCAGCCCGTCACGCATCCCGCCACGTTTGTCACTTCCGACGACATTGTGCAGGTGGACGGCAAGATTGTGGACCACCCCCAGCGCACCCGCCTGTGGCGCTACCACAAGCCGGACGGACTGGTGACGACGCATAAGGACCCGGAAGGCCGCCCGACTGTTTTTGCCTCGCTGCCGGAAGGCATGCCGCGCGTCATCAGCGTGGGCCGGCTGGATCTGAACAGTGAAGGCCTGCTGCTGCTGACCAATGATGGCGAACTGGCCCGGCGGCTGGAACTGCCCAACAATGGCTGGCTGCGGCGCTACCGTGTGCGCGTGTTTGGCGTGGTGGATGAGGCCCGTCTGGCGTCCCTCGCCAACGGCAGCGTGTTCGAGGGTGTGCGGTATGGGCCAATTGAAGCCGGGCTCGATTCCCGCAAGGGCGATAACGCCTGGCTGACCGTGTCCCTGCGTGAAGGCAAGAACCGCGAAATTCGTAAGGTGATGATGGGCCTGAACCTGCACGTCAGCCGCCTGATTCGCACCAGCTACGGCCCCTTCCAGCTCGGAACCCTGCAGCGCGGCGAACTGGAAGAAGTGCCCGGCAAGATCCTCCGTGAGCAGATGCCCAGAGCGCCAGAGAAAACTGCTGGCAAGAAGGCCCGCTAAGCATGCGGATTATTGCAGGGGCTCGCAAAGGCCGGATGCTGGCCGCCCCACCCGGTACCACAACCCGCCCCACGGCGGACCGGGTGCGGCAGGCGCTATTCGATATGCTGCTTCATGCCCCATGGGGAGGCCCGGACCTGCTGACCAACGCGCGCGTGCTGGATACATTTGCAGGCACGGGCGCTCTCGGGCTGGAAGCACTCTCACGCGGGGCAGAACACGCCACGTTTTTTGAGAATGACCGCGCCGCCCTCTCCGCCCTGCGTACCAATATTGCAGGTTGCAAGTGGGAGGACCGGAGTAAGGTCATCCCCCGGGACGTCACCAAGCCCACGCGCGCGCCGGCCCCATGCTCCCTGCTGTTTCTGGACCCGCCCTATCGGCAGGATCTGCCTGCCCGGACACTAGCCGCCCTGCACGCCCAGGGCTGGATTGCACCCGGCGCCATTGCGGTGATTGAAACCGCCGCGCAGGAACCGCTGCCGCTGCTAGAGAAAAATGCGGACGGCACGACACGCCTGCCGGAAACCGCGCCCGTCAGTGAGGATGAAGAAACTCCACCTCCCCCGGCCTATGCGGGCACATTGCTGGCGGAACGACGGCATGGGGCCGCGCGTCTTACTGTCTGGCAGCTGTAAGCGCGTCCCCAAACGCTCCCATCCGATTGAGGTGCGTCCGCCCGGCTCGCCATTTTGGAGATAGAATCAAACCAGAACTGGCGACGGGCGCAGGAGTGCGCTACACGGGCTGGATACTCTTTTTATTGTTTTAGAAAACGGGGTCATTGATGGCTGGTAGCGTCAACAAGGTTATTCTGGTGGGCAATCTGGGCAAAGACCCGGAAGTCCGCACCAGCCAGAGCGGCATGAAAATTGTCTCTTTTTCTGTCGCCACCAGTGACACATGGAATGACCGCGCCTCCGGTGAACGCCGGGAACGGACGGAATGGCACCGTGTGGTCATTTTCAATGATCGTCTGGCCGACGTCGCAGAACGCTTCCTGCGCAAAGGCCGCAAGGTCTATCTGGAAGGCGCTTTGCAGACCCGCAAATGGACCGATCAGTCCGGGCAGGAACGCTACACGACCGAAGTGATTGTTGAGCGGTTCCGTGGGGAACTGGTTCTGCTCGACAGCCGCAGCAGCGGTGAGGGTGAAGAGTCCGGCGGCTTTGGCGGTGGCAGCAGCAGCTACGGCGGCGGGAATGGCGGTGGTGGTTACGGCGGCGGAAGCGGCGGTGGCTATGGTGGTGGCAATCAGGGCGGCGACTTTGGCGGCTCTTCCGCTCCGCGCCAGAACGCGCCGGCCCGTGGCCCGGCCGGCGGCAATGCGGGCGGCTGGGATGCCCCCGGCAACAGTGATCTGGACGACGAAATCCCGTTCTGATCGGCCTATGGGTCTGACAGTCCCTCCCCCGGCCTTTTGCCGGGGTGATGCGGTCTGTCTCAACGGGAATTTTCCGTAATGACACCTGCATCTTCTGTTCCCCACTCTTCCGGCCGCCTTGCAGCGGCGCTGACGCTGTGTGGAACAGGGGGCACTTTTCTTCTCCCCCTCCTCTTTTTTTATAGTCGCGCGCTCAGCGATGTGGCGGCGACCGTTATCGCCTGCCTGTTCCTCCTCTACTCCGCTCTGCAGAAAGACTGGCAGTGGATACGGAAGGACTGGCTACGCCCGGCTGCCGTGTTCTGCGGGCTCTGCCTGATCTCCTCCCTTTATATCGGCCAGAAAGGCGCATGGGTTCAGGCATTATGTCTGCCGCGTCTCTTCCTGCTCACCGCCGCCATGGAAAGCTGGATTCTGGTCCCGGCCTCCCGCCGTAAGACACTGGCCGCCATTTTGTTTGTGCTGGCCCTGTGGCTGATCGGCCAGTGCTGGAAACAGTATCTGACCGGCACCAACCTGCTGGGCTACCCCCCGGCGGATGATGGTGCTCTGACCGGCCCCTTCGTGAAGCCACGGGCCGGATTTACGCTGCTCATGCTTTTTTTCCCGGCCCTGATGCCGGTGGTTTTACGCGCGTTTTATACCAAGCGTCTGCGCCCATGGATTGGCGGCGTGGCGCTGCTGGTGCTGAGCGTGACCACCATGGTGCTGATTGGCCAGCGGATGAGCAATGTGCTGCTCCTCTTCGGCCTGATGCTGACCGCCCTGATGATCCCGCGCTTTCGCGTGCCATTCGCCTTCGTGCTGGCTGGCGGGGCGGGGCTGGTAGCCAGCCTGCCCGATATCTCCCCGCGAACATATGCCAAGCTGGTGCTCAAATTCTCCAACCAGTTGCACCATTTTACTCAGAGCGATTACGGCAAGCTATATCGTACTGCTGTGACAATGATCGTCTCGCACCCCTGGATTGGGCTGGGCATGGATGGCTTCAGAAACTTCTGCCACACCCCCCTCCACACCAATGCCCTGACCGCCATCGGCCTGCCTCCGCTGGATAGTGACACCGCACAGGGCTGCAACATCCACCCCCATAATTATTATCTGCAGATTGCCACCACCGCCGGGCTGCCAGGACTGGTGGCGTTTGCATGGATGATCTTCTGCTGGCTGCGCACAGGCTTGCTCGCGCTCGCCCCGGTCCGAAACCCGCAGCAGGCCATGCTGTTTGTCATGTGCTGTGTGGTGCTATGGCCGGTAGCCTCCACCAGCGCCCTGTTCTCCTTCCCCACCGCAGGCTGGGTTTTCCTGTTTGCCGGCTGGCTTCTGGCCACCTCGGAGCCGCGCAACTCCTCCCAACAGAGCAGCGCCGCTCCATCAGTTTTTAAGAAAATCTAAATATTTCCTTTTATTAGCGGCCTGCTCCCATACTATTTCTTGGGCATATCCAGCGGCCTGCATGCCTATGCTGTCCTTTTTCTTCCGCTAAAATCTCATAATGTTCTTGGCGTTCGGGGTGCACACCGCTATAAGCCGCGTCATTCTTTCAAGGCAGGTGTCCTGTCATTGCAAAGGCTGACAACTGACATGATTACTCTACCGCCAGACTATCGCCCGTCCGACAATGAAGAGTTCATGAACCCTCTTCAGACGGAATATTTCAAACAGAAACTCCTGAAGTGGCGTGCTGAACTCCTGAAAGAGGCCGGGGATACGCTTGCCAGCCTTTCTGAAGGCGGCATTCATGAAGCCGACATTACAGACCGTGCCAGTGTGGAGACAGACCGTGCGCTGGAGCTGCGCACCCGTGACCGTGCCCGTAAGCTGATCGGCAAGATCAACCTTGCCCTCCAGCGCATTGAGAACGGCTCCTACGGCTATTGTGAGGAAACGGGTGAGCCGATCACTCTGCGCCGACTGGAAGCCCGCCCGATTGCGACCCTGTCCATTGAGGCGCAGGAACAGCATGAACGGATGGAAAAAACCCATCGTGACGATTAATTCCGCTTTTTAAGCGGAAACAGACTTGCGGCGTTCGGCGTGAACAGCTAGAACGCCGCCAGCGGGCTGCTGTAGCTCAGTGGTAGAGCACTCCCTTGGTAAGGGAGAGGTCGACAGTTCAATCCTGTCCAGCAGCACCAGCTTTCTTCTTTTTTTAAATTGCAAGACAGCCCGCCCTTCAGCCCGCTTAGGGACTGTGGGACCGATGTGCGTGTTTGGCGCACTCTCTCTTTATCTCTTTAATGTGCGGCTCTTTGCCTCCCCGTGGGTAAACCTGTGGATAACGGGTGCAACCTCGGTGCGCGACTCAGAAAACCAGTGAAAAGCGACTCCAGAGGCTGTGGATAATTAACTGGATTTCTTATTTATCCCTAGGGAAAACGCTGGTTCACTACGCATCACCCAAGGTTGATACCCTCAGGAGCCTGTACGCACACGCACTGTGAGCTGGTGATAAAAAAAGGGGGGCTGAATCACAGCCCCCTCTTCCATCCGTCTGATCAGACTTAATCCAGTCTCAGTGGCCCGGACCACCGGGTTTTCCACCACCTCCGGGGCCACCATGACCGCCCCCACCTGGACCGCCACCGCCTCCAGGGCCGTGCCCCCCACCGCCGGGACGTCCACCACCACCACCCGGACCGGGCGGGCGAGGCATACCGCCACCGCCCGGTCGGCCACCGGGGCGTGGAGCCATGCCGGGGCGGCTCCCTCCGGGGAACGGGCGGGCGCGCCTGTCGGCATAGCCCCAGCGCGGGCCGTTCCCATACCCGTAATACTCATCATAACCGCCAGCGGGGCTATAGCCGTAATAGTCATAGCCTCCGCCATACATCGGGCCTGCGCAGCCAGAAAGTGTGCCGACCAGCGTCAGCCCCAGACAGCCTAAAATCAGAGGGGTACGTTTCATGCGGCTCACTCCTGTCGCCTTATTCGGATGCAAGAAGAAACTATCCAACTTTGACCAGAACATGGTGCTTCTTGCCAGAAGACAACCGAATAGCCCCGTCCACCATGTCTTTCTCTGCAATCACGCCGTTTTCATCCTGCACCACGGCGTTGTTCACACGCGCCCCGCCGCCCCGCACCAGCCGACGGGCTTCCCCATTAGTTT
This sequence comes from Acetobacter cerevisiae, assembly GCF_001580535.1. Taxonomy (GTDB): domain Bacteria; phylum Pseudomonadota; class Alphaproteobacteria; order Acetobacterales; family Acetobacteraceae; genus Acetobacter; species Acetobacter cerevisiae. Next base: position 25,157 of record NZ_LHZA01000131.1, read on the forward strand.
TGGCCAGTCCGGCTTCCACAAACAGGCGGAACACCGGAACACCTTCTGCCAGCATCGTCTGCGGCACGGTATGCACGGGCAGATCTGCTGCGGCGACCTTCCCTTCCTCAAACGTCTGGCGGGCCGCTTCTGCCGCAGCCTGAGCCGCTTCGCGCCCATGACACAGAGCAGTTGCTTCGGTGGCCAGAATTTTCTTGGCTTCGTTAATCTCTGCGCCCTGCAGAGCTTCCAGCCGTGCACATTCATCCAGCGGCAGATCGGTAAACAAACGCAGGAAGCGCCCCACATCCGCATCTTCCGTGTTGCGCCAGAACTGCCAGTAATCAAACACCGGCAGACGTTTTTCAGACAACCAGACAGCGCCATTGGCCGTCTTGCCCATTTTGGCGCCGGACGAGGTTGTCAGCAGAGGCGTCGTCAGGCCCATCACGCTTTTCTGGTCCGTGCGGCGCACCAGATCCACACCGGAGACAATGTTGCCCCACTGGTCAGACCCACCCAGCTGAAGCGTAACCCCATGCCGGCGGTTCAGTTCCCGGAAATCGTAGGACTGAAGAATGGAGTAGTTGAATTCAAGAAAGGTCAGGCCCTGCTCACGGTCCAGACGGTTCTTGACGGAATCGAAAGACAGCATGCGGTTGATGGAGAAATGCACCCCGACATCGCGCAGCAGATCAATGTAGGCCAGCTTATCCAGCCAGTCGGCATTGTTGACCAGAATGGCTTCGGACGCGCCGCCACCAAAGGTAAGGAACTGCCGCAAGCACCCTTCAATCCCTGCCAGATTGATGCCGATGGTCTCTTCCGTCATCAGTCTGCGGGCTTCTTCACGGAAAGACGGATCGCCAATTCTGGCCGTGCCGCCGCCTACCAGCGCCACCGGCCGATGCCCGTGCTTTTGCAGCAGGCGCAGCATCATAATCTGGATCAGGCTGCCCACATGCAGGCTGTCTGCTGTCGGGTCAAAGCCGATATAGGCCGCAACAGAGCCCTTCGTCATCGCTTCATCCAACGCCACGGGATCCGTGCACTGAAAAATGAAGCCACGCGCAGCGGCTTCCTGCATGAAGGAACTCTGAAACCCGTTTTCGACCATTCTCTTTAATTCCTGTTTACGCCTCTACCTGCCGCCGGAGCAGGATTATCCGGTCCACGCTCTAGCATGAGCACCGGCCCGGCAGAACCTCTTCCCGCGTCAGATCTCCGGTCAGCCCCCTTACCTGCGGGCAGCCGGGGTGAATTCTCTGTATGCTTTTTCTGTCAGTGCTGCAGCTGTCAGGCCGTGCCGCCAACCGTCAAGCCCGTCATTTTCAGGGTCGGCTGACCAACGCCGACCGGCACGCCCTGCCCGGCTTTGCCGCAGGTGCCAATGCCGGGGTCCAGTTCCATGTCTTTGCCGATCATGGAAACATGCGTCATGGCGTCCGCGCCGTTGCCAATCAGCGTCGCCCCTTTGACGGGCGCGGTGATCTTGCCATCTTCCACCAGATAAGCCTCGGATGCCGAGAACACGAACTTGCCGGACGTAATATCCACCTGGCCGCCGCCAAAATGCACCGCATACAGGCCGCGCTTCATGGAGCTGATCATGTCGTCGGTAGAAGCCTGACCGGGCAGCATGAGCGTGTTGGTCATGCGGGGCAGTGGCATATGGGCATAAGACTGGCGGCGACCATTACCAGTCGGGGCCACACCCATCAGGCGCGCGTTCAGGCGGTCCTGCAGATAACCTTTCAGGATTCCGTCTTCAATCAACGTGGTCCGGCCTGTGGGTGTGCCTTCATCATCAATGGTCAGGCTCCCACGACGGTCCGGCAGAGAGCCATCATCAATCACGGTCACACCCGGCGCTGCAACGCGCGTGCCCATACGTCCGGCAAAAACAGATGTGCCCTTACGGTTGAAGTCGCCTTCCAGCCCGTGCCCAACCGCTTCATGCAGCAGAATACCGGGCCAGCCTGCGCCAAGCACCACTTCCATCTCACCCGCAGGCGCAGGGCGCGCCTCCAGAGCAATCAGTGCCTGCCGCAGCGCTTCATGCACCGCGCCCTGCCATGTTTCCGCTTCCAGCAGGCGGTTGATTTCATACCGGCCACCCAGACCGTGGCTGCCGCTTTCACGTTTGCCGTCCTGCTCGACCACCACAGAGACGTTCAGCCGCACCAGCGGGCGCAGATCGGCTACGCGAGCACCATCGGCCCGGATAATCTGCACCGCCTGCCATTCGCCCGAGAGAGACGCCATAACCTGCACCACGCGGCTATCCTTGCCACGCGCATAGGCATCAATCTGGGTCAGCAGGCCAGAACGAGCCGCAAAATCTGTCTCGCCCAGCGGGTTGGCATCCGTATAGAGGCGGCGATTGGTGGAACGCGGCGCATCGGACATCGTCCCGGACCGACCACCACGCACCGCACTCACCGCCTCTCCGGCGCGAGCCAGCGCGGAGCGGCTCAAATCATCGGAGTGAGCAAAGCCGGTTTCTTCCCCCAGCACAGCGCGCAGGCCAAACCCGCTGCTGGTATCAAAAGAGGCTGAGCGGATAACGCCGTCATCCAGCGCTATGCCTTCACTTTCCCGATATTCCAGAAACAGTTCGCCATCATCCATCCCGTCCAGCGCCTTGCGGGTCAGGGCTTCTGCATCGGCGCGGTCCAGCAGGGCTCCGGGTCTGTCAAAAAACATCTGGTCTGTAACCGCCAGAGCGCCAGGGCTTGAAGGAATGGATGACATGGACGAAACTCCTGACAGGACTAAGGCTCCGGGTAGCGGGTTCTCCCGGCAGAGCGGCCAAAGCATAAACAGTTAAGTGCTGCCGCAAAACCCGCAAGGGGTTTCATCGTTTCTGTTTGATGACCAGATACGAGTCCTGACGCTTTTTCAGGACCCTTGCCAGACTGACCGCTGCGGCCCTCCTCCTGGTGCCCCGGCGTTCCGCCGCAGCCAGAGGAAAGACAACTATGAGTGCCTATCAGGACGGGACACGCTCCGGCCATCCCCTGCCCGTATCGCCCGCTTCCGGCCAGCACGCCTCCTCCCGCTCCATAGTCCATCTTGCTCTGATCTGTTTTCTGGCCGCCAATCCTGCCGCGGCTCTGGCACAGACCGCCGCACCGGCACCACGAGCCCCCACCGTGTCCGCCCCAGTTCTGACGCACGACACGCAAACGCAGCCTGACACAGCCCATGCGCCACGCTCTAACGCGGCCACTCCGTCAGGTGCGCAGCAACCGGCGACCATCCCCTCAGATCAGAAGATGAGCGCCCCCTCGGTCGCTGCTCCTGCTCCTGCTCCTGCTCCTGCTCCTGCTCCTGCTCCTGCTCCTGCTCCTGCTCCTGCTCCTGCTCCTGCTCCTGCTCCTGAAAAGTTACCTGAGGCCTCACCGCAGACAAGCACGGAAGCGGTGCAGCCCACGCTGGATGAGGAAAATTCAGCCCCCCCTGTGCAGGTCAAACTGTTCGATGTGCAGCCCGCCACCCATGCTGGCGAACATGCAGCGCCAGACTTTGTGCCGCAGGACCTCCGGCCGCCCTCAATTGCGCTCGGTGATCTGTTTTCTGCCATTCATGCGGCCCGGATCTTTACGGATGCGAAGGCTGTGGCGGATGCCATCCCGGATCAGGCGCCAACGGATCTGGTCGCCGCGTGGCGGCAGGAGAAAGATCTGCCCGATTTCGATCTGAAGCGGTTTGTCTCGCAGCACTTCACCATCCCCGTGCTGCGCTCGGCGGCCTATAGCCGCAAACCGGGCGAGAACGTGCGGGATTACATTTCCGGCATGTGGGACATTCTGACGCGTGAAGCCGATACGGCGGTGCCCTGGTCTTCCCTGTTGCCGTTGCCGGAGACTTATATCGTGCCCGGTGGCCGGTTCTCAGAGTTTTATTACTGGGACAGCTACTTCACCATGATCGGCCTGTATGAAGACGGGCGGATTGATCTGCTGCGCAATGTGGTGCGCAACATTGCCTCGCTAATGGACCGATACGGCCATATGCCCAACGGCAACCGCACCTATTACCTCAGCCGTTCGCAACCTCCGTTTTTCTCCGTGATGCTGGACCTGCTCGCCAGCCATGACGGACAGGTGGTCTACACATCCTTCCTGCCGGAATTGCAGCGTGAGTATGACTACTGGACGCATGGGGCCGACGCCCTCAAACCCGGTGCAGCCTGGCAGCATGCTGTGCGCCTGACTGATGGCACCCTGATGTTCCGCCCGTGGGACGACATGGATTCCCCGCGCGATGAAAGTTTTCCGCAGGACTTAGCCACCGCAAAACGCTCGCGCCGCCCTTCTCCCGAACTCTGGCGTGACCTCCGGGCCGGGGCAGAAACCGGGTGGGATTATTCCTCTCGCTGGCTGGCGGATGACAAGACGCTGGATACCATCAACACCACCTCCCTGATCACCGTCGAATATAACTGTCTGATGGTGCATCTGGAACAGACGCTCTCCCACGCCTACGCGCTGAACGGAGAAAAAGACAAAGCTACGTTTTACGCGCAGCAGGCCACGCAGCTTAAAAACGCCATCAACCACTATCTGTGGAATGAAAAGGACGGTGCGTATTTCGATTATAACTGGCGCACCGGTCAGCTCAGAGACGTGCTTTCTACCGCAACAGTTGTACCACTGTTCCTGCATATTGCCCCGCAGGATAAGGCCGATGCCGTTGCTCGCACCGTCAAGGCGCGCCTTCTCCATGTGGGTGGCCTGACCGTCACAGACCGTGAGACGGGGCAGCAATGGGATTACCCCAACGGCTGGGCACCAGAAGAATGGATGGCCATCAAAGGGCTGGAACAGTATGGGCATGATGATCTGGCAGCCGACATTGGACGCCGCTGGATGGCCCGTGTGATTGGCACCTATGAAAAAAGCGGCGTGTTGCTGGAGAAATATGATGTCGTCTCGCCCGAGATCAGCGCCACAGGCGGCAAGGGCGGCGGCGAATACCCCATGCAGATCGGCTTTGGCTGGACCAACGGCACTTTGCTGGGATTGATGAATCGCTACCCGCAAAACACCCGTAAAGTGCTGGATAACAATCCGCTGGCTGATCAGCCCTCTCAGCAGCCTCTACCCCCGGTCGATGCATGGGACGCAAAAGGGCCGGAAATCCCGGTTACAGAACACTCTCCGCTGAAAGGTGTGCCGGTTTCCACCCTGAAAGCTGAGCATCCGACGCAGGAGAACGATAGCCCGCCCACCCCGTCTGCGTCACCGGAAGCTCACCCCGCTGTGCCAGACTCTGAGCACCCCTCATCCGGGCAGATACCGGCAAAACCGGAAGACCACACACAGCCTTCCACGCCTGACCAGAAGCAGGACAACAAACCGGCAGCTCAGGAAGAACCGGCTCCGGTTGTTCCGCAACTCAGTCCGACACAAAACCCGCAGCCAACCAGTGCACCAGCACCAGCACCAGCACCAGCACCAGAGTCAAAAACTTCTGCGCCGGGGCCGTAAAGCAGGTTTTGTTGGAAAAGCGGTCTTGAGGGCCAGCAATCACCTCAGGCCCGAACGAGACTGCCTGAATCCTCAGATACCGGGCAGCTCGTTTACTGTGACAACACGCCAGCCCTCATCCAGCCTTTCCAGAATAGTCAGGGAAAGGTTCTGGATGGAGAAATGCAGCGCGGTCTCCGGGTGAATACGCAGCGCATGCGCCAGAGCAGCGCGAATAGCCCCGCCGTGACTCACAGCCACGATATTCTGCCCCTCATAGGCTTCGGCCAGCCGGTCCAGAGTCACACCTACGCGTCCGCATACATCCAGCATGCTCTCACCACCCGGCGGGCATTCCGTGGCCGAGATGGACCAGAACGGATGCGGGGCCAGACGCAGATGCTGCGGCAGCTCCTGATGTGGCATGTTGTGCCACTCACCGAGGTTCTGCTCGATCAGAGCTGGTTCCACATCCATCGGCACCGGGCCGTAACCGGCTTCCTGAATTGCCTCAGCAGTGCGCCGTGTGCGGGACAAGGGGCTGACAAGCCAGTGCGCCTCGCGCGGCAGGCGAGCCGCCAGAGCCTCATACATGGGGCGTTGCGCAATCAGGCTATCCGGGCAGAGCGGCACATCTAACGCCCCATAAAGACGGAGGCGCGCATTCTGCTCGACCAGCGCGTGGCGGATCAGCCAGAAGCGCGTAATGCCGGGCGCGAGCTGTGGCGTATCGAGAAAATTACCCTGATTGATCTGCTGGGCGGCGGGACGTGTGAGGCTGACAGTCATGGGTTCTGTTGTGCTGTCAGGGACCGCCCAACGCAAGAGCAGAAATGGAACGCCGCATTGCGTCTGCTTTCTGCTCGGCTGTGACACCCTCTTTCCCCGAGCGCTCTGACCAGTGAGACTCGTCCGCCGTACCTTCCGGCTCCCAACGCGGCGCGTAAGAGGGCAGCGGGTCCGCCTGTGCGATGGCATCCCAATACGTCAGAATGAGACTGATTTTTTCCAGAACCCGAAGCGCATCCTGAATTTCCCGCGTCATGCGGGCGGTAGCGTCCAGACCTTCATGAGACGGTTCGCCGGACACAAGGCGTGCCCCGGCGGATAATCTGAGGGCTCCTACAAGCCCTCCGGCGGCCTGCGCATACGGAATTGGGACAGGCTGGCCGATATGGCAGAGCAGCGCGGCAAGCGCCTTTTTTTCCTGTGGGACATAAGGCGAAAGATCGGCATTGAGCCACTGATAGAGCTTGCGACATCGTTCCAGATCCAGTGGAATTGCGCCCTCCGTTCCCTCAGGCGTACGCACCAGAAAGGACAGAATTGTCTGCTGACGATCCCAGTCGTGGGGTAACGCGTCCCGCTGCGGAGCGGGCTGCGGCAGAAACGCGAGGTCGGCGTTAGCTTCAATCCCTTGCGTAACGGCCCCCAGAAAACCCTGTAAGCGCTCCGCAACGACAGCGGAGGGAATCGCTCCGAGCGCTGCCATTTCGGCCTGTGCTGCCCGCCAGCGCAGGAGCAAACCATGATTAAAGCCTGACGCCAGACCACGGCAGGCCGGGCTGGCGGGCCATTCACACTGGTTGGCGTAGGCTGCGAGTCCTTCAGGCAACACGCCCTGATCCAGTCGGGCTTTCCAGCAGTCTGGCAACAAAAGCGCCCCGCAGAACGGCGGCCCGGTGAAAAATTTGGACCCCGTCACCATCACGGCCCAGCCACGCGCCAGATAGGCCTGAACACGCTCCGGCATCAGCCGGGCCTGACAGGCATCCACCACCACATCCAGTTGCCCCGGATACTGGTCACACAGCGCCTCAAGAGCTTTCAGGTTGGGGGCCAGCAGGCCGGTTTTGGACAGATCCAGCACATGCAGCAGCACACGCCGCCCTTTGGCTAACTGGTTTTGAATGTCTTTCCGGCAGGCAGCCGTCACCTCTCCCTCCGGCCGCAACTGGCCCTTAGCATCCCGCAAAGGCAGATCCACACACACAGTATCATCCGGGAATCCGGCCACCAGATCTCCTTTGCAGACGGACGCTCCGAGCGCTGTTTCCTGCGCAAAATGCCGCCCATGCGAGGCCAGGGGCACACCACTACCCGTTTCTTCCGGCGCGGTCAGAACTGTTGTCACCGGTTGCCCCGGTAAGGTGGATAACGCCAACACAGCCAGCGCCGCATCCGTGCCCGAAGAAGCCAAAACGACATGGTCCTGCCCCGGCAACCCGAACCAGCCTGCCAGAAAATGCCGGACATCAAGCGCCAGCGCATGCAAGGCTTCCGGCGCCTTACCCTCAAGAACAGCGCGAGCCAGATTCACCCGTGCGAGTTCTCCGCCGGTAAAGCCGCGTTCAGAGAGGGAAGAGGCTGTAGAAGATGCAAAAGTCACCGCCCAAGGGCGCGGACGATGCGAGCAGCCATAATGATTGAGGCCCGTGCGCACATCAATATTGAGGCGGGCATCGCCCCCTTCCGCCATCAAAGCCTCAACCGGGCCAATCAGCGGCCAGGCTGGTACAAGCCACGCGTAGAGCTCATCCCATAGAGCAGAACTATCGTGCGCAGCTTTGCCCGGAACACTGACTAGAGGACGCAAAGCCGCAAAAAGCTGAGGGAGATCTTTTCTGGCAGGAGGGGATACGCTGGCAAGCGTCCGCACCCATGCTTCCGGGGCGGGTAAATCCGCTGGCGCATCCAGCATCCAGAACCGGGCTGCTGTTCTGGCGGCGGAGAAGGAAATTTTCAGTGCCTGACGGAAGTCCGGTTCCTGCGCGTCTGACAAAACCGCCAGTTCCAGCGCATGACGCAAATGGAACGCCACCACCCGACGTTCCCCCAGACACGGTGCGCCCAGAACAATCTGCCCCGGAGGCTGAACATGAAAAGGATGCGCTACAGCCGGATCCAGCATGATCCGGCATTTTGTTGCCAGCAGGCGCAGCTCCGGGCGATCCAGCACATGCAGCAAGGTTTCCGTCAGGTTTCTGGCAAACATTTTTCCGCTTTCAACTCCCTGACAAACCATGCTCTCTGGCTGCCTACACGCTTGTTTTTCATACAGCCAATCACAAGAAAATCGCAAATCTACCAAGATTGCTGGCGAAGATTGTACCTCTGAGCTATGCCCAAACACTGGAGATTTTAATCGTTTGTTTCGGTCCACAGAATACGGAATACCAATGCGTATCTTATTAACGGGCGCGTGTGGGTTTATCGGATCAGCAGTGATCCGCCATATTATTCGGGACACCAGTCATTCTGTCCTGAATGTTGATTGCATGACTTATGCGGCTTCTGAAGAAACCGTGGAAGACGCAGCCGCCAGCGGGCGCTACGAATTTGCGCGCGCCAATATTGTCAACGGCAGCGAACTGAGCCGCCTGTTTGAAACGTTCCGTCCGCAGGCGGTCATGCATCTGGCAGCCGAAAGCCATGTGGACCGTTCCATTGATGGACCCGGCGTGTTCATCCAGACCAACGTGGTTGGCACCTATTCCCTGCTGGAAGCCGCCCGCAAATACTGGCTGACGCTGGACAAGGCCGATCGCGCTGCCTTCCGCTTCCATCACATCTCCACCGATGAAGTTTTCGGAGCGCTGGAGCCGAATGACCCGCCCTTTACCGAAACCACGCCGTATGATCCGCGCAGCCCGTATTCTGCCAGCAAGGCCTCGTCCGACCATCTGGTCCGTGCCTGGTACCATACCTACGGCCTGCCCACGTTTGTTACCAACACGACCAACAATTACGGCATCTGGCACTTCCCGGAAAAACTGATCCCCCTCATTACCATCAACGCTATCGAAGGCAAGGATCTGCCCGTGTACGGCGATGGTAAAAACGTGCGCGACTGGCTGTTTGTGGAAGACCACGCCGAAGCACTGGTCAAGGCTGTTGAAACCGGCGTGTCCGGCGAGACTTACGCCATCGGCGCCCGCCAGCCGCGCACCAACCTGCAGGTCGTGGAAACCATCTGTAACGTTCTGGACGAACTGGTGCCCGACCCGGCAGGCTCACGTAGCCGTCTGATCCGTTTTGTGACAGACCGTCCCGGCCATGACTTCCGTTACGAAATTGACCCCTCCCACGCTGAAAAAGCGCTGGACTGGAAAGCAAAGCATACTTTTGAAACCGGCATTCGCCGCACTGTTCAATGGTATCTAGACAACCGCGACTGGTGGGAAGGCATCCGCGCCCGCCGTTACACAGGCAACCGACTGGGAAGCACCGTAGAATGACACAGAAACATGATCATCAGCACCCCGAACGATCTTCCGCAGTTCAAGCGTCTGCTGGGCGATGGATCTCAGTTTGGGGTCACGTTTGAATATCGCGCCCAGCCCTCCCCGGACGGCATTCCGCAGGCATTCCTGATTGCGGAAGACTGGCTCGACAACTCCCCCTGTGCGCTCGCACTGGGTGATAACCTGATTTTTGCCGATCATCTGAGTGCCGCCCTGCAATCCGCTGCCGTGCGCCCAACTGGTGCCACCGTGTTTGCGTATCAGGTGCGTGACCCGGAACGCTATGGCGTCGTGTCTTTTGATGAAACGGGCCGCGCTCTGAGCATTGTTGAAAAGCCGAAAGAGCCTGTTTCCAACTGGGCTGTGACCGGCCTGTATTTCTATGACAATCGTGTTCTGGACTTTGCCAAACGCGTAAAGCCCTCCGCGCGCGGTGAGCTGGAAATTACAGACCTCAACCGGTTCTATCTGGAAGAAGGCAGCCTGCATGTCGACCGTCTGGGCCGTGGCTGTGCCTGGCTGGATGCCGGTATTCCGGACAGCCTGATGGAAGCCGGTCAGTTTGTGCACACCATTCAGGCCCGTCAAGGCATGCTGGTTGGCTCTCCGGCGGAAGTCGCCTACCGGCTTGGCTTCATTGATGCGGACCAGCTCCGTGCACACGCCTCCCGCATGGGAAAAACAGAACTGGGGCGGCTCCTGATGCAGGTTGCCAACACGGTTCAGCCTGCCGGCTGAACCACCCCCTTTTCTTTTTCTGACCATTTGCAGACAGGAGCTTTCCTTTCATGAAAGTCGAACGCCTTGCCATTGAGGACGTGATTCTGGTCACGCCCCCGCGCTTTCAGGACAACCGTGGGTTTTTCTCGGAAACCTACAATATCGACCGGATGCGGGACGCAGGCATTACCGAGCCCTTCGTGCAGGATAACCAGAGCCTTTCCCGCCAGAAGGGCGTGATCCGTGGCCTGCACTGCCAGCTGGCACCCTACGCGCAGGGCAAGCTGGTGCGCTGCACCAAAGGCGCAATCTGGGATGTGGCTGTAGATGCCCGGACCGGTTCCCCCACCTATGGCAAATGGGTTGCGGCTGAACTGTCTGAAGAAAACTGGTCGCAGCTGTGGATTCCGCCGGGTTTCCTGCATGGGTTCTGCACCCTGACCGAAGATGCGGAAGTGCAGTACAAATGCACAGGCCTGTATAACAAGGCCTCCGAACGTGCCGTCATCTGGAACAGCAAAGAGCTGGCCATTGACTGGCCCATCAAGACAGAAGACGCCGTTCTTTCTGAAAAAGATCTGGAAGCTCCGGAATTTTCTGCCGCCAAAGGCTGGTTTCATCTGTAATCAGGAGCAGACCTCATGAGTCGTCTTGCACAAAACGGTGGTCCCATTCTGGTTACGGGTGGCAAAGGCCAGCTGGCAACCTCTCTGGTCAATCTGGGTGGCCCGCGCATCCGCTGCGTTGGCCGGCCGGGCTTTGACTTCGACAAGCCTGAAACCCTTGCTGCCACACTGGACGCCATCAAGCCGGTTGCGGTGGTGAATGCTGCGGCATGGACAGCGGTTGACCTTGCGGAAACTGAGGCCGAAGGGGCTGCCCGCGCCAACGCCACCGGGCCGGAAGAACTGGCCCGCCTCTGCGCCCAGCGCGGTATTCCGCTAATCCAGGTCTCCACGGATTATGTGTTTTCCGGAGACAAGGGCGCACCGTATGTAGAGACAGACCCGGTTTCACCCGAGACTGTCTATGGTCGCACCAAGGCGGAAGGCGAGAGCAAGACTCTGGCTGCCAACCCCAAAACCATCGTGCTGCGCACCTCATGGGTTTACTCCGCACATGGGAAAAACTTTGTGCGCACCATGCTCAATGCCGGTGCTAAAAACCCGGCCCTGAAAGTGGTGGGCGACCAGAAAGGTAATCCGACCAGCTCGGATGATCTGGCTGAGGCCATTCTCTCCATTCTTGCTGTTCTGGAAAAAGACGGCTGGAAAGATGCGTTTGCTGGCATTTACCACGCCTGCGGCACGGGAGAGACAACCTGGCACGGTCTGGCTGTCGCAGCCCTGCAGGATGCGGTTCCCCATGGCCAGAAAATGCCGGAAGTAACCGCCATCCGCACGGAAGACTGGCCGACCCCCGCAAAGCGTCCAGCTGATTCCCGTATGGACAACAGCAAACTGACGCGCGTTTTCGGCGTTACAATGCCTGCATGGCAGGACAGTGTGCGGAAAACGGTTGACCAGATTTTTGCACAGTCTGCGTAAAAACTCCTGCAAAGCTGTTTGGAACGGTCTGAAATTTGACAGATTTTCCAGGCAGCTTTGCTGCACGCCCACACGGGAGGCGTTTCGTATCCCGCAGGATCTGAAGGAAGAGCATCACAGGTGCAGGAGACTAGCCAGCACACTCTTATAAACCGCCAGAATGCTTCTTTGGGCAGTGGCTCTTCTGTTGGCATTCTTATGTCTCTTTATAATGGCGTCCCGTATTTACAGCAGCAGCTGAATTCGCTCCTGCAGCAAACCTGCCCTGACTGGACTTTATATTTGCGGGATGATGGCTCTACCGATACCAGCCTGACCATCATGCACCAGTTTGCCCAACAGGTTGGCAAAGAGCGCTACGTGGAAGTCATGCCGCGCAATAGTGAACATCTCGGGGTCACGGCCTCCTACGCCACACTTCTGGCGGTTTATAAGAGTGTGCTG
>NZ_LHZA01000095.1 GCF_001580535.1 Acetobacter cerevisiae
GCGGACAACCCGACAGGCTGGCAGGGGGGTAACGGGCAGTCGAGAGAATGTGACGCAGACCGTCCCCCGTTACCTCAGTGTGAATCAAGCGTTGACGCGTAAGGCGGTCTACCTGTTCGAGAACAAGAGGGAGCAGATCGGGCCAAGAGCCTGTCAGAAGAAGAGAATCAAGCATTGCCCATTATAACCTTTCACCAAAAAACACTTCCAATCTGACATGCTTACTGAAAAACCACGGCGCTAGAGATAGCCAAGTGGGCCGCGCTGCAAAACACACATGAGAAAACAAATACGGCGAAAGGATTTTAAGTGCTTATTTCTGCGCCTTTATGTCTGCAATGGGGGGATAGTGTTGAAAAAGTCGCGCTTGCTTTGAGAGTGAAGCACTGATTCACTCTTCGCAGGAGGAACCTGCAAATGATGGGTGATCGAACAAAAATACAGGAGGCACTGTTCTACGAGTTCCGTCTTGAAGATCATGTGCCAGCTGGCCACCTTTTGCGTTCAATTGATCGCTTTGTCGATCTGGATGGCCTGCGTGAGCATCTTCGCCCATTTTACAGCGGCACGGGGCGGCCTTCAATCGATCCCGAGCTGATCATCAGGATGTTAATCGTTGGCTACGTGATGGGTATTCGGTCGGAGCGACGGCTATGTGAAGAAGTCCATCTTAACCTGGCCTACCGGTGGTTCTGTGGCCTTGGTCTCAACGGCCCTGTGCCTGATCATTCGACATTCTCGAAAAACCGGCACGGACGCTTCCGGGAGAGTGATCTGCTTCGCCAAATGTTCGAAATGACCGTCCGGCAGTGCATCGCCAAGGGACTGGTGGGCGGTGAAGGCTTTGCGGTCGATGCCAGCACGATCAAGGCCGACGCCAATCGGCAGCGCAGTGTTCCGAGCCCTGATAAACTGCCGATCGAGGCAGCCCAACGTGCTGTGCGTGAGTATTTCTCGGTGCTGGACGATGCTGCATTTGGGTCTGCTACGCCCGTGCAACCAAAATATATCTCTCCGGTCGATCCTGCAGCACGTTGGAACGCTGCAAGCGGTGGCCTTGCTTATTATGCCTACTGCACAAATTACCTCATCGACCTTAAATCGGCTGTCATCATGGATGTAGAAACCACGACAGCCATCCGGCAGGCCGAGGTTACGGCGCAACGCAGAATGATAGAGCGTACGCAGGAAACATTTGGAATATGGCCCGAAAGGCTTGCTGCGGATACAGCTTATGGATCCGCTGAAAATCTTGCGTGGCTGGTTCATGAGCGTGGCATCGAACCTCACATTCCGGTCTTCGACAAATCTGCCCGGCAGGACGGGACTTTCGAACGTCGAGATTTCACATATGACCACGTGCACGATCTTTACATCTGTCCTGGAGGACAGGAACTGAAGCAGCAGTGGCGCAAGATCAACTCGGATCAACCAAATGCCTCTCCCGACAACCTACTTCGATACCGTTCGTCGAAACTGGCGTGCGACGTATGCACTCTCAAACCAAAATGCTGCCCCAATCAGCCCAATCGTAAGGTTCTGCGCTCTATTCATGAAGGCGCTCGTGATATGGCCCGCGACATTGCTTTAACCGACGCCTATATTATCTCCAGACGAGAACGAAAGAAGGTCGAAATGCTGTTTGCTCACCTCAAGCGCATTTTGAAGATCGATCGGTTGAGGCTCAGAGGACCAAACGGCGCCCGTGATGAGTTCCATCTCGCCGCAGCTGCCCAAAATCTCCGCAAAATGGCGAAACTGATACCTCCCGGAGCGCCTGCCTTATCCACCTGAGGCAAGAAAGCTGCACTTATGTCGAAGTGGCTTGGCAACACTTTCACTCTTCACCTTGAGTTTTTCAACACTATGGGGGGGCAAGCTGCCCGACCGCTTCTGGGCGCCCAAGCCGGGAAAGCGGCCGTTCAGCAGGCTACTGTACTTTGACCGCAATGCGCCCCCTTTCCGGCCGTTCGACTGCCGCTTGCTGCGTCCCGAAAGCCGACATTGCTCACGGCGTAGCCAAGCGCAAGCCGATTACTTCGGCGTATATGTTCGAATCCCACCCGGTCCGCCACTTTGGTAAAAACCGGGAACGCCGATTCCCGCCGACTTTTCTCCTTTGGTGGCTACCGGCGTCCTCAATAGGGTGTTTTTTGCTGCCCTCGATGTAGATCGCGTCGTCCGCGATCTCGGCGTGTTGGGCGAAGGCGCGGACATGTTCCCGCCGATAGCCGCCCTTTCCAAGCCGGAGGCGAGTGCGAGCTTCGCTTGCCAGTTCCGGCACGGCCGCTTTGGCGTGAATCTAAATTCAAACAGCAAAGCGCCCGATGGATTGCACCGGGCACTTCTTTCTCAAGTCACCTCGAGATTACTTGGCAGCGAGGATATCGAAATTGCGGACGTTTGTTACCACACCGTCGTCCCATCCGCCTGAGACCAATTCTGAAGCCTTTTCATTCAAGAGTCCGGCGACTTGTCCGGCAAAGTGCGCTTCGCGGCCAGAGTTGTCGGCAAAGATGTCGAAGATGGCGAAGTTGTTCTCGTCAATCTGCAGCGCCGCCCAGAACAATGTCTTGGGTTCGGTATCTGCGACGATGGGGCCGGCGGCGGTCAGCAAGGCTGCCAATTCGGGGCCTTTACCTGGAGCGGCTTCGAGCTTGATGTAAGTTGCGGTTGTTGCCGTGTAGAGATCAACCGGCGCCTTTACCGACAGGACATCGGAGTTGTTGATATTCGCGACAACACCGTCGTCCCATCCTCTGTCCACCAACGCGTCGGCGTTTTGGTTCAGAGCCGCAGCAACCGCTCCTGAGAAGTGAGCGTCGCGTGCTTCTTCATCTGCGAAGATGTCAAAGATTGCGAGCGTATCGTAGGCTTGCAAAGCAAACCAAAGTACAGTGCCCGGCTCTGTTTCTCCCACGATGGGTGCGGCACTAGCCAGAAACTCCGCGAAGGCAGCGGTCTGGCCTTCGGCGGCCGGCATGGCGATGTAGCTGGCAGTGTGATTTTCCATTGGGTTGTCCTGTGCAGTTGCAGA
Source organism: Acetobacter cerevisiae (assembly GCF_001580535.1). Classification (GTDB taxonomy): domain Bacteria; phylum Pseudomonadota; class Alphaproteobacteria; order Acetobacterales; family Acetobacteraceae; genus Acetobacter; species Acetobacter cerevisiae. The sequence continues at coordinate 3,038 of NZ_LHZA01000095.1, forward strand.
AGTTGTGATCAGAGCCAGTGCGGCGCATGTCTGAAGGATTTGCATTTTCATGGTCGTCTCCTGATCTGAAGTGCACCGTGCTTGGTTTCGATGCACTCTTGTCCCATGCCGGATGCTTCGGAATCCAATTCCGAAATTCTATTGTTCGATAGACAAGGACTATCGAAGTTGGTATGAGGTAGTGCCGGAGATGTGACGGAGAATGCGGCAATGGAAATGAACCAGATCAGGTATTTTCTTGCTGTCTGCGAGCACCGAAACTTCACCCACGCAGCCAGTGCCTCCAATGTCTCCCAACCTTCCTTGACGACTGCGATCAAGAAACTTGAAGACGAGCTTGGAGGTGACCTGTTTGTCAGGGACCGTGCGGGATGCAGGCCTACGTCCCTCGGTAAACTCATGCAGCCAAGGTTGCAGAAGGTTCACGATGAGACGCGACAGGCTAAGGCAGAGGCGGTCCGTCATATGCGCCTGGAGCGGGTTCCAATCTCTGTCGGTGTCGGCGAAACGATTGGCCACAACAGGATTTCGGCAGCTATGGAGCGTACTCGTACGCGATTGCCGCAAGCCGAAATCGAATTGATCGTTGCGTCAACCTCCGAGCTTCTTGCCGGGTTACGAGATGGTGAATTTGACGTTGTAGTCACCGCAGAGAAGGTCAGTGAAGACCTCTATCGTATAGACCATCTCTATGAAGAGGACTACAAGGTCGTGGTGTCAAAGTCGCATCCGTTGTCTGAACTAAATGCGATCTCTCTTTCGGCTCTTGCTAAAACTGACATGCTTGACCGCCTAAATTGCGAAATGCGGGATGTTTTGCATGGGGCCTGCGCGGATCATGGTCACGAACTCTACGCGGCCTATCGGTCAAATCGCGTGGATTGGTTAGTTGAACTTGCTCGGCAAGGGTCAGGTGCGGTGATCCTGCCAGCCACCGCTATTCCTTCGGACATGGGCCTGGTGTCGAAACCCATCGATGGCCTTGAAATATCAAGAACTGTTTTGGCCCTTCGATATCGGCACCAAACGACGAGACCAGAGACAAATGATCTGATCCGTGAGATGACGCGCACGCTGGCGTAGTGAGGTCGGTAATCGACATTCGCCCATCGTGCAGCATTCGTCACTTTGGGCTCAGACCAGACTTTCGCGGCATCACACTCGAACGTCCGTTCTACTTTTCTTCGAGATCTCGCCCGCAATCCGTCACTTAGCGCTGGAGAAATTGCGCCAGATTGCGGTGAAGGTCACAGCGAACCACACCCATTGTGTGCGGTGATAGTCGTCGGTGACGAGGCCGTACTCTTCAAGAAGCCACCGCGCCGCGTGAGGCGACCTTCGGCGCGGGTAACAGTGGGTGGGTTCTTTTCAATCTTGAAAAGCCGCTTGATTTCCCTGATGACCTCTTCAGCAGACGGCCCCGACTTTGCCGTCGGGTGGAAGTGAATGAACGGCAGGTTTCGGGCGCCGAACGCGGCGCTCCGAACGGCGACAATGGGGTCGTGTTCTGACGGCAGTTTCTGCTTCACGAACAGCGTATTCGCTTGATGGGGTAATGATCCATTTGTCCGTCTTCCGAAAGAAATGTGGCGTGTTCAGCTTGCGCCTGCGCCATCAGGAGATGGTCAAACGGATCACGATGATGCAAAGGCAAAGACATAAGAATCTGCAGGTGTTCGGGCTGTATTTGCAGCAGAGAGAAACCTTCCGCAGGAATGGCTGCTAGAATATCGTTCATATCCGCATCAAGCTTTCCGATACGGATTTTGATCGCAATCTCCCATAATGATACGATACTCACCAGAATATCGTGGACGGGATCTGCGATAATTTCTCGTGCAGTCTCACCCAGCCGGTCGGAGTCCGAAAGCCACCACAGCAACGCATGCGTATCAAGCAGAACCTTCACAGGTCGCGTTCCATGCTTTCAAGAAGGTCCGGCGGTGTCTCATCAAAATCTTCGCTCATTCTGATCCGCCCACGAAGAGCTCCTGGCTGACGACGGGGACGATAGGAAGGAGCTGGCGGACGCAGTTCAGCGACAACCTGATCGTGAGACGTCACGAGGATCGTACTGCCCTGTCTGACCTGACGCAGATACGCTGTCAGGTTTCCCCGGAACTCCCGAACACCGATTTTCTGTGGTAATGGTGCGTTATCTGAAAGATGCTGGCTCATGGTCTCCTCCCCATGTGTCATCATAACATGTACACATAGGGAGGAGGTAGAGAATTCCTGAGGCATGTTTGTTTCAGAGATCAGTGGCTTCCGACAGTGCCAGAGCGTCCTCGACATCCACCCCAAGGTATCGAACCGTACTATCCAGTTTTGAATGACCCAGCAGGATCTGCACGGCTCGGATATTACCGGTTCGTTTGTAAATCATGGCAACCTTAGTCCGGCGGAGCGAATGAGTTCCATATTCCCCGGCGATTAGTCCCACCGCTTGAACCCATTGATCCAAAAGCCGGGCGTATTGCCTTGTGCTCAGGTGAGCTTTGGCGCTTTGGCGACTTGGAAAAACATACTCATTCAAGCCACCACCTCGATGTTCCAGCCACGCCCGCACGCTTTCTCGCGTTGTTTCTGTAATTTCGAATTGCACAGGTCGCCGGGTTTTCTGCTGGACGACCATGGCTCGGTGGCGCACCTGACCACTGGTAACGATGTCGCCGATACGAAGGCTGACAAGATCGCAGCCTCTGAGTTTGCTATCGAGAGCAAGATCAAACAAAGCTCTATCTCTGACACGCTGTTCGCTCCCCAGCCAGAACCGAATAGCCCAGACGTGCTTTTCTTTGAGCGCCCGCTTGGCGCCAACCATTTTTCCTGCATTCCAAGGCACGGACGCCTTCAGCGTAGGCGATGGAAAACGCGTTTTCTTTTCCATGATACTTTCTCCTGATCAGCTGCACATGCAGCAATCAGAAGTCTGGAGGAGGACATCGGCGGATAACGAGAATTATTGCCGACCGTCCGCTTTACGGAAACTGGAACGGCTCTTCTTATGACTGAGATAAAGGCGACTGCCGCCAGTCTGCTTAATTCTTGAAGCCGACAGGCAGATTTGGGGGGAAGCGGAAGGTCTGCTTCCGGATGTGCTGGAGTACAAGCAGACAAAGGATGGTGCAATTGCATTCCCTTATGAGAGCGGTCATGAACACCGCTTTTTACATAGGCTGGCAGAGGTGGCCACTATCTTGGAGGCGGGTCTGCATTAATCAGAACGTTGCCTGAGACGTTTTTCAAAGGGCTCGCAGGCGAAATGCTAGGATTGGAGGGATAACTATGCCCGTCAAACCGAAGCCGAGCCTCATAGCTGGGAGTAATTCCTCCTCCGGACACCTGAACGCCCAGATCATGCCAACCATGCGAGATCGACGACAGTATGCGGACAGGCAATTTCACAATCGTGATCTTCGTAATCACTCGATAGTTGGATGGAGCGAGCGATAAAACATACAGAACACACCCTCCGCTGCCGCAGAGATTTGCTTCTTTGAAGGTCTCAGGTGTCCGGCTGTCATCTGCCATCGCCAGTGCGTAGATGAGCGCCTCAGAATGACCATCACCGTCAAGATCGGAGAAGGCAGTAGTGTACCGTACCAGCTTGTGGTTTTGCACGAACTTCGCAACTCCGGGCGGATCTGCAGCATTCGCTGCCGTGCTCAGAAAAGTAGCGAGTGCGATTATACCCAGCCCGAGCTTCACCTCCATGCATATCTCCTGATGAAAATCCGATCTTACTATTTTTCTTTGCTCACGTGTATGGCCAGCATCAACTATCACCAATCTATCATTCTACGTCCGACATGAGGCGGGAGCTGACTTTCTACCAAGAAAGTAAATTCACTCTGTTCGCTTCGAAGCCAGTTCATAAATCTCATTATCGGCTCTCCGGCCAACGGCAATTACATAGATGACGATCCGTTCGTCGATGACCTGATAAACAAGGCGGTAACCATCTTTCAGAAGCTTGATCTTATAAAACCCTGATAGGTCGCGATGCAGTTCGTTTCCTGGAGAGTGAGGGTTCCAGATCAGCTTTTCCAGCTTCTTTTCAAATTTCTTACGCACGCTGCCGTCAAGAGCATCCCACTCTCTGAGTGCTCTGTCGTCGAATTCAAGACAATACTCTTTCATTCGCGATGACGGTTCTTAAGCTCTGCAAAAGTCATACGATGCTTTTGGGCAGGGTTTTTTAGGCGTTCGCGCACAATCTCGATAAGCTCCGCATCCTCGTCTGTGACAAGCCTCCGCTTGACGGGAGAGCGACCCGTTTCAGCAATATACGCGAGCGTATCGCGCAGTGCGTCAGAAAGTGAAATGCCTTGAGCTGACAACTTCTTAACTGCGGCTGCCTTCAGCGTTTCATCTACCCGGAATGTAACAGCAGACATACAAAGCCTCCTTGCGTGTATGCACATATGTATCACAGTTGTTGGTACAAATGAAGCGAAAGATGGTCGATGCTGATGTCTGCATTCGAGAAACCTGATCGGTTGCGGAAACGGCAGAAAAGAGGCGGAAGCTGCCTGTCTGCTCTGTTTCCGCTGAGGCAACAGGAGGCGTGCGCCTTCTTCTTGGTCTGGAAGACAATATTCCGTTTGCCCCGCAAAGAACTGACCATAGACCATTTCCCCGGCCTGACGTTTACCCCTCGTATCTCCAGCGATCCTTCCGAGTGCATCGATAATTCTCGCATGGTCATGTCGCTCTCGAATAAAGCGACGCCCAACCCGAACCATTCTGGCGTGCGTCGTTGAGGCATCATGCAAACTGACGATCAGCGCAGCCATTGCTTCAGCGGTTTCTCCTGTCGCGTTAGCAAAATCTCTCGGCAGCTCAAGATATCTTTCTGGGTTAGATCAACGCGGCGGGTGAGGCTCTGACCCTGCATGGTGCTGATACCTGTGTGTTTGTGGAGCTCGACTAGGTTCCAGCGGCGATGCATCAGGCTGAGGATCGCGGACACCGGGCAGGTCAGACGGCGAAAGGCTATCACATCATCACTCTGCTGGCGCATATGCCGGATAGGCAGAATCTGGATGAGTATGTGGCCAAAGTGCTGATTGAAAAACTCGCCAACATCAACACGTTCCTCGACGAAAAGGCTGGTATTGCCGACAGGCGCATCGAGGGAACGGATGCCAGTGTAAGAAGCCGTGTGATCGCCGCCCTGATGTCTGAAGCCCAGCGGACAGAAGTTGAAAAGAACGCTCAGGTCGCGGCCGCGCCCCCGCTCCAAAAAATAGTAACGCTTTTCAGGCCGATACGATCAGTTCGAGTCTATAACGGATTAAGCTGGTATTTTTCAGAAACGAGTCTTGTGAGCTCTGGCAGGGTTAACGGTGTAGTATTTCTCTGTCTGTTTTTATTGTGTGGTCTGGTCCTGATTTTTCCGGGGCTTTGAGGTCTCACACCCTAAATTCCCCAAAGGATTTTGTTCTTTTCCGATCTGGTATCGGGTTTTTGCGTGTGGGTTCCTCGTCCCGCAATATTTGTAAACGAGAAAATCAATGTCTGATCATACAACAATTTCTTCCGCAGTGGAGGCGGATCTTATGCAACTCGTGGCCCTGCACCGGCTGCTTGATTTTGCCATAAGCCAATCGCTCGAAGACAATACGGACGACCGCGTCCTGGAGGGCGTCGTCATTCTGACGCGCATGATTGGACGCAAGGTCCGGTGCGTGACCAGCAAGATTCTGGATGGCGAAGGCTCCGGCTGCGACTGACGCACTCCTCCTCACTCATATCCCATATCCCTTTCTTCCATTAACAGGCGCGCTCAAATCGCGCCTGTTCTCGTTTCATTAGGAAAATAAAGAATGTTTCGCTCTTCAGACGATGCTACGCCGTCTCGTTTTTATCCCACCGAAGCTGATCTGACCACCTATCGGGATCTGGCCCGTGCTCTTGGTGCTCCACCGAGCGAGGCCATCTGCCGGTATCTCGGCCCAGCAGGCCAACATCTGGTGTTCATCGGTGAGTCTGGGCAGCGGGACTGGGCGCGCGTCGATACCCAGGCAAGGGCTCGCTGGCCTGATCTGCCGCCGACAGGAAAGATCGCGTCCAACGGCAAGACACTGGAATCCCTTCCCGAACGTGTCGTTTACCAGATCCTTGAGTCCTTGAAGCACGACGATATGGAAATCGATCTCCATCAGCCGATCATGGCTGACCTCGGGGCGGAGAAGGCGGACCTGACATTGCGCAGGAGAAATTCTGCCTGTTTTATCGAGGTGATCGGTTCCTGTGGACCCAACCGCATTACCAGGAACGACCACGAGTTGCGGGGATTGGAGCGCTTCGAGCGGCGTGAAGCCTTCTACCGCCGTGTTGGCATCACCCCAGTCTGCATCTTTCTCGATCTTCTGGCGCGTCCGGAAGACCTGAAGGCACTCTGCCAGTCTCTGGTGGACCGGGTCGCTGACGACGGGCGGAACAGTGAGATGTCGCTATAAGGACAAGGACCGATGCCTGAGGCGTGGGGTGACCGGAACCGGAGCTCCCACGCCAGGAATGGTAGCGCACGACATCAGTTTTGGTATCTGGAGCGCAATCGAACGATGTCAAAAATTGCGAAAAAACCGTCTTGCCGTTTCAGGAATGTCTCATACCCTGATTGTAACAGGGAAACTGGCGCATGATTCGAGGCTCAAGCCCTGAGCATCGAGTGAAGTCAGTTTCCCTTCATGGAGGTTGTGACAATGTCCGGAACAACAGCGGATGACGGGGATCTGAAAGCACTACCTTGCCGGATCCTATGTTCGATCGGTCTTCCAAAACCGGAGCATCATCATGTCGGCAGCTAAAAGAAAAACTGTCGCAATAGAGCCTCGTGGGTCGTTACGTTACGCGGCTGCTGCGGCATATATCGGCATCGCTGAAGGAACGTTGCGGAACCAGCACGAGACGCTGGGAATTCGGTCGCTGGAAATCGGTCGCATCCGGTGTTTTCGTATCGAGGATCTGGATGATTTCCTTGAGCGGAAGCTCCTTGAGACCGAGAGAAAGCAGCTTCGGAAAAAGCGTCGGGGTCGCGGCGAGAGTCTGGTCTTGGGCGCGGATTTCAGTTTCTGGCTTGTGATCGCGGCCCTACTGCTTGTGGTTCTGGTCAGGCTGTCATTCCTGACAGCCTGACGGAAACGCTAGTCCTTGTCGGCAAAGTTACGCTTCTCATACGCGATGGCTTTGGCGGCAAGATCTTCCGTGTGGGGTTGATAGTACCGGTCCAGAGACTTGATATCTTTGTGACCCGTCACGCGGCGGAGTTCGAGCGGGTTCGTGTAAATCTTTGCGAGGCGGCTCGTCGCCTCATGGCGAAGGTCATGGAAGGTGAGATCCCGAAGGCCAGCTTTCTTCGTCATACGTCCGAACCGGACCGAAAAAGCATCTTTGCTACCAATATCAAAGATGAGATCTCCGGGCCGGCTGGATTTGCGTTGTGCCTGAAGAGTCCGCAGCAGGCGGGCCGCACCGGGTGTCAGGGGACGGATTTCCGGGCCACGTTCGATGGCGCGATGCATGGTTTTCGTTTTTCCCAAGGACAAGGCGTGACGATCAAAGTCAATGTCACGCCAGCGGAGTGTCAGGGCTTCCTCCCGTCGGGTGCCTTGTTCAATGGCGAATTGGACGAAGGTTACATCATCAGGCCAGGGCGATGTTGCCATGGCTTCCAGCAGGCGGTCGTATTCATCGCCAATCAGACGACGGTTGCGCTTCTTGTCTGC
>NZ_LHZA01000120.1 GCF_001580535.1 Acetobacter cerevisiae
TTGTAGCAATCAACGGTTGGTATTAACAGAATCTTGCCAAATCGCCTGCCAGCTCACACGGCGTGCACAGACGCCTCACGCGGCCAGAAGCGCAGGGCGCGGCAGGTTTTGATGAACCCTTCCGCATCCTTACCGGCTTTCAGCGCAATCACGCCATCGTCCACGGCGTCATCTACCACACCAGCGCGTTTCAGCAGCGGCAGGGCTGCCGGAACGTAGCCAATAAACTTGGCGTGGGCATAGGCATCCGTCACAAAATCCCGTGCATCGGAATCCTGCGCAAGCTGCTTCGCACCCTCCTCAGACGGTAGCAAGATCACCGCATCAAACAGCACGGACGGTCCACCCGGCACGCGCTGGGCCGCAGGCACATGCTTGCCGTCAGAGGTCGTAATCCCGCCAATCTGCGGGGCGACAATCTCCACCTCAGTGCCTTCTGCCTTGGCCGCTTTCTTCAGGGCTTCCAGCACAACACCATCGGCACCATTGGTCGCCAGCACACCAATCTTGCGGCCCGCAAAGCTCTTTGGCCCGTTCTTCAGAATGCTCAGCGCGGGTGAGGGCGGCAGATCCACCACAGCGCGTGCAGGCGGTGCGGCTTCCGGCAGTTTTTCCAGCCCCAGACCTTTCGCCACGGCTTTGGCCAGGCCCGTATCAATGTTCAGCAAGTGGGAGACCACGCGGCTGCGAATAACCGGGGTTTCCACCTTGCTGAGCTCAAAGGTGATGGCCATCTGGATATGCGTCTGCTCGATTTCAGTCTGGCTTTTGTAAAACTGACGCGCCTGACTGTAATGGTCTGCAAATTTCTCGGAACGCACCCGTTCCTTCAGGCCGCTGACCTCAGAGGGGAACGTCTTATATCCCGTCTCCGGGTTTTCACGCGGGCCACCAGCTTCACCACCCCAGGAATTCGGCTCGTAATTTGCACGCCCCTTCGGGTTGTGCATGGCCATGTGCCCATCCTGTTGCAGGGTATGGAAGGGGCATTTCGGCGCATTGATGGGGATATGCGTAAAGTTCGGCCCACCCAGACGCTTAAGCTGCGTGTCCAGATAGGAGAAGTTGCGGCCCTGCAGCAGCGGGTCATTGGTAAAGTCCACACCCGGCACAACATTCTGGGTGCAGAAGGCGACCTGCTCGGTTTCCGCAAAGAAGTTGTCCACCATGCGGTCCAGCACCAGACGACCCACCGGCTGCACCGGCAGCAGTTCTTCGGGGATCAGCTTGGTTGCGTCCAGAATGTCAAAGTCGAACTTGTCGGCAAATTCATCGTCAAACAGCTGAACACCCAGTTCCCATTCCGGGAAATCCCCGGCCTGAATGGCATTCCACAAATCCCGACGATGAAAATCCGGGTCCGCCCCGCTGATTTTCAGCGCCTCGTTCCACACCACGGACTGCAAGCCCATTTTCGGCTTCCAGTGGAATTTGGCATAGGTGGACTGGCCCGCTTTATTCACAAAGCGGAAGGTATGCACACCAAACCCTTCCATAAAGCGGAAGGAGCGGGGGATGCCACGGTCGGACATCACCCACATGATCATGTTCATGCTTTCCGGGGTGAGGGAGATAAAGTCCCAGAAGTTATCATGCGCGGACTGCGCCTGCGGAAAGGCCCGGTCCGGTTCTTCCTTTACCGCATGCACCATGTCCGGAAACTTGATGGCGTCCTGAATGAAGAACACGGGGATATTGTTGCCCACAATGTCCCAGTTGCCTTCCTTGGTGTAGAGCTTGACGGCAAAGCCACGGGCATCACGCGCAAGGTCCGTCGAACCCTTGCTGCCTGCCACGGTAGAGAACCGCACAAACGCCGGAACCCGCTCGCCTTCACGCTGCAACACATCCGCGCTGGTAATGTTGGAGAGGGAATGCGTCAGTTCAAAAAAACCATGCGCCCCATAGCCACGGGCATGCACCACGCGCTCGGGGATGCGTTCATGGTCAAAGTGGAAAATCTTTTCACGAAAATGGAAATCTTCCATCAGGCTCGGGCCGCGCGCACCTGCCTTCAACGTGTTCTGGTCATCAGAAACCGGAACACCCTGCTGCGTTGTCAGCGTGGGAACATCGCCGCCTGCGGTCTGGTGGGTTTCCCCGCCGGCCCCACGCTGCACGGTTTCTTCCCCGAGTTTTACTGTGGTGTGGTCTGTATGGGTTGATTTGGCGCTCATGATGATGTGCCTTTGTCTGCTGAAATAAAGAACGATGGCGCGATTAAGAAAGTTTTAAGAGAAATCCTTAGTCTGATCCTGCCTGCATGCCCTGCCGGACATGCAGAATTCAGGCCCGTTCAGACCATCGCTAAAACCGATCCATCGCGTATCTGTCACGACAACGCATCATAGACAGCAAAGTTGCTTATCCGCTCCGTCCTTCGGGCGGATAAAACCTATTCACTTTTGTGGGAAGCGGAGCCGATTGCGCCCCCGCGTGGTCACTCCTAGCGTCCGCGCAGACTGAGCCTTCCCACACGTCCAAACATGCAAAAGAGCTTCCAGATGCAAACCCTGCTTCTCGACCGATCAACCTGGGATCTGGTGGTCGATGCCAGCGGTAGTATTGCCCTGGCGTCCGCGCCTTACGCCGTTGCCCAGAACGTCGCCTGTGCGGTGCGCGTGTTTCTGGGGGAGTGCTGGTACAACACAGCCCTCGGCCTGCCGTATCTCACCAACATTCTGGGCCGCACCCAGTCCGCAGCCCTGTTTCGTGCCGATGTGGAGCAAACCGCCCTGAGTGTGGAAGGTGTCGCACAGGCCGTGTGCGTGCTCACCGGCCTCAGCCCGGCCCGCCGTCTGTCCGGCATCATCCAGTTAACCCTTACTGATGGGAGCCAGACTGTTGTCAGCCTCTAATACCGCCACAGGCACCACATCCGTCCCGGCCCCGGTTCTGGATGCCACGGGCTTCATCATGCCGGAAGAAGCCGACATTCTGACCGGCGTTCTTGCCGATATCAACGCGGCTTTTGGCAATACGCTCAATACGGACCTCTCCACCCCGCAAGGGCAACTGGCGATGTCCCTCACCGCTATTCTGGGGGATGCGTATGACCAGTTCCTCGCCCTCGCCAATGGCGTAGACCCTGCACGGGCCGAAGGCCGCATGCAGGACGCGATCGGACGCATCTATTTCATGTCCCGCCTTCCAGCCTCACCGACAACCGTCACCTGTATCTGCACCGGGGCGGCGGGCACGGTCATCCCGCAAGGCGCGCTCATCAAGGATCAGTCTGGCAACAGCTACACGGCAGATAATATTCTCACGCTGGACGCCACCGGCACCGCGCAGGGCACCTTTACCTGCACCAGCGCAGGGGAAGTGGTCTGTCCGGCAGGGAGTGTCACCATCAGCCAGTCCGTCGCGGGGTGGAGTGCGGTCAGCAACCCCACAGCGGGGGTGACAGGCCGCGCTGTGGAAAGTCGTGCGGCGTTTGAGGCCCGACGCAAAACGTCTGTTGCCGTCAACGCCATCGGCCCGCTGGACGCCATTTCCGCCGCTGTGCAGGCCGTTTCCGGTGTGACAGATGCGTATGTTACGGACAACAGCACGGCCGAGAGCATTACCGTCAATGGCGTGCCGCTCGTGCCGCACAGCCTGTATGTCTGCGTCAATGGCGGTGCAGATGCGGATATTGCGCTGGCCATTTTACGTAAAAAGCCACCGGGCTGCGCCTATAACGGCAACACGACCGTCACCGTAGCAGACCCGTCCAGTTCCTATGCAACCCCGCCGAGCTATACAGTCAGTTTTCAAAGGCCAACGCCCACGCCGGTGTATGTTACGGTGCGTCTGGCCTCGTCTGCTGCGGTGCCGTCTACAGTCACCACAGACATTCAGGCCGCTGTGCAATCCGCCTTTCTGGGGGATGACGGCGGCACCCGCGCCCGCATTGGCAGCACTCTTTATGCCAGCCGGTTTTATGCTGCGGTGGCGAGCCTTGGCGCATGGGCGCAAATTACAGAAATTACTGTTGGCACAAGCGCAAACCCCACAGGATTTACCGTGCAGATGCAGGCAGACCAGATCCCGACACTGGATGCCACCACCATCAGCGTGGAGCTGGTGTAATGCAGGATGTGCAAAAAACCGTCCTCTCACAATATGCCTGCGCACCCAGCCTGAACGCCCTCATCAATGGCTGGAATCAGGCATTTGACCCGGCGGCGCTCATTGATAAATGGTATGACCAGATATGGAACATTGCCACCGCACAGGGCTACGGGCTGGATGTGTGGGGGCGGATTGTGGGTGTGCAGCGCGTCCTCACCATTTCCTCTGAAAATTTCGTTGGCTTTGCAGAAGCGACGGACCTGACTGAGCAAGGCTTCAACACAGCCCCCTGGTATAAAGGCATCGCCACCAGCAGCAATATCAGCCTCTCGGATGAGGGCTTTCGTCAGCTTATTTACGCCAAGGCTATGGCCAACATCACAGATGGATCTGTGCTGAGCCTGAACCTCCTTCTCATGGCGCTGTTTGCCGGGCAGGGGGATGCCTGGGTGGAAGATCATGGTGATATGACCATGACCTACGTTTTCAATTTCATCCCGACAGATGTTCAGGTTTCCATCATTCAAAGCAGCGGCGTCCTGCCGCGTCCGGCCGGTGTGGCCGTTTCTTACGCTATCAGGGGGCATGCATGAAGCAGTCTGATTTCCCCACACGCCTCGCAACACCTATTGCAGATAACGCTGCGGCCAGTGATGTCGCAACCATTCCCACAACGCAGGCCCGCTCGGGGGATGGCACAGCCTCGCTCGCGCTGGGGTTTCCGCCAGAAACCTTCATTGCCCGCTCCGCTGGCGGCGTGCCCCCGCGCGGGCAGGACGTGAACGGCCTGCTTAACCTCATTTCCAAAATCCTGCGGGCCTATCAGGCCGGATGCTGGGGCACGTTTGACGCCGGATTTGCACAGGCCATTGGCGGCTACCCGGCAGGCGCTGTTGTGTCCGGCGCAACACCCGGCACGTTCTGGGTTTCCACAGCGGATGATAATGTCAGCACGCCGGGTGCAGACGGTGCCCCATGGCAAAACCTGTTTACGGGCTATCTGCCGCTCTCAGGTGGCACGGTCTCCTGGCTGAACATCAACGGCCCGGTGGTGCAGGAGGGGTTTGGCGGCATTACCGCGCAGGCGGCCCCGGCCAACCCGCAGAATGGCCAGTATATCAACTATCCCTGCTTTACGTCCAAAGCCGAAGGGCGGGGCAGTCAGCTGCTTTTCGGTTTACAGGAACAAGTCGGCACGACCTTCCGGGCGCTGATGTCTCTGCAATTTGGCGATGGCTCCTGGCGTTATGTCCACTGGGGCGAGAACGAACGCATAAGTGACAGCCAGTATGGGGACGTCGCCTACACGGCTGACCTTGGGGCGTATGTCTCTGCCGATCTTTATAACAGTGATTTCGGAACATCCGACAGCCGTGTGATCAATCTGGCCTATGGCCACCGCATACAGGCTTTTCAGGCGAGTGTCGGGAACGGCTCCACCGCCGGGTCATGGATTACTTTCCCCGTCGCCTTTTCCGGCACACCTGTTTTTTGCGGTGCCCATTCCTGCGGCAATCAGTCTGACCCGACGGATACCGATTACTTCTGTTACGGCGCAACCGCCACCGGCATGTATGTGCGCCCCCGCAGCACAAACGGGCCAGCCAATATCATCGTGATAGGGCCGAAATAATGACAGATGCCAAAACAGCTTATCCAGACCGTTATTATGCAGCCTATGATACCACGGCCCCGCAGCCCACGCCGGTTATCGGCTGGTATGACACAGGCAGTATGAGCAGTCTTGCCGCGGTGCCACCGGCTGCCAGTCTGATCCCCGTCAGTGCAGCAGACTGGGCCAACACCATCAGCTTCCGCCTGCCCAGCGGGCGCGGGGTGCTGAATGGAAAAATCATTGATTATACCGCCCCTGTTCCACCGGTGCCTCTGACCACGCAGGCGCAGAACGCCCTTGTGGCGGCCCGTCAGACCGTGTGGGGGAATTATGGCGCACTGAATGAGCCGACGCCGGAGGTCTGGGTGACCTACCTCAAAGCCCTGCGCGCCATCGCGGAGGGAGGGGACACCACCAGCACAACCCTGCCGGAGGCCCCGGCATGACGGCCCCTCTGCCATCCCCCAACTGGCGGCCAGCCCCGGCGCGCACTCTTCCGCTCACTATCCCGCCCGGTTTGCGCCTGCGCGGGCTGGTGGCGGAAGAAGTCTGTCTCGCATGGGCGCCCAAAGCCAGCGGTGATAATCTGGATTTTACCCTTAATCCTAAAAACTGGCTGCATGGAACAGAGGATTATCTGGCGTCCGTTACCGCCAGTGTGCTGACCGCCACGGGTGCACCAACGGACCTCACTGTCCTCTGGGCGACCGTTTTGCACGGCATGGCCTGTATTTTTCTGGGGGGAGGGCCGCCGGGTACGGTGCAGCAGGTGCAGGTTTCCGTCACCACACAGCAGGGGCGCAGTCTTGTGCAGCCGGTGGCCGTGGCCATTCTGGCAGACACTCCGGCCGCACCGCCTCAACCCGCCCCGTGTCTGGCAGATGGCACCCCGGTTCCACCTAACGCCATGGCGCTGCCGGGGGGCGCAATTCTCACCGGCCCGTCCGGAACCCCTTATCTTATCGCGTAACGGGAGAGCCCATGTCCGGGTCAAGTAGTTTCACGGCATCCACACCCAGTGGCATGCCGCTTTCGGCGTTGCCGGTGCAGCCTCAGCCTGCACCGGCCGATCTTGTTTTTGGCATTTTCAACGGGCAGGGCCAGTTTGTGCCCCAGTCCGCCATCTGGACCGGTGCCGTCGCTAAAACGGGGGATACGCTCTCAGGTTTACTAAGCTGCGCACTTGCCCCGACGGATGCCGCGCATCTGGTCAACAAGGCCTATGTCGATGCTCAGAGCGGGCAGGTGAGCGGCACAGTCGCTACCCTCGTCACTCAGGCGCAGGATGCCGCAACACAGGCACAAACAGCGGTCGGCCATGCCTCGGACGCAGCGGCCACCATCGTGTCCGAACAGAAGGGCATTCCCAATGGTCTCGCCACCCTCTCGCCCGATGGTAATCTGGTGCTGGGCGGGCTGGACTGTCTGGGCGTGCAGGATGGGCATGTGCTGATGGCTATGGATCTCCCCACCACAGACCCCGGCCTGCGTGGCGTGTGGTGGAACAACGGCGGTTATCTCTGTATCTCTCAAGGCACGTCTTCATGAGTCCTTTTCTTAAAACCCGTTTTCTGCTCAGCCTGTGTTCCGGCGTAGTGATGCTGGCTGGAGCAGAGGCTAAGGCGTCCGCCCGGCCCAACCACCTGCTGCCGCAATATCAGGCGCTTGGGCAGGCCACGGCGTCTGCATCCGCCAGTCAGCTTTCCACACTGTCTGCGGCTGCGGCTGCGGCTGAGACCGCCACCCCGGCCACGGCGTCCAGTTCTGGCACAGTAGCATCTGCTCCAACGCCCACACTTCTGCGTAGCGCGCTTATGGCCAAATCTCTGGCAAGCAGCGTGGCTCCCTATGTCCCCACGCGACCACCGGGTGGGCTGGATGCCGCAACCGGGGTGCCCGCTTTGTGGCAGGACGCCACCATCGGGCAGATTGGCGCGATGGCGGATGGCAGCGTGCAGCAGTCCGACAAAGGCGCGCCAAATGGTGTGGCAGCGCTGGACGCCAATGGGGCCATGACCGCTCCTGTCTCGGGCGATTTATCGACCGCCACGGCAAAAATTGGCGCAAGTGGCGCGGTCGGCAGGCCGCTGGCCGAACGGTTTGCGGACCAGCTGAACGCAAAGGATTTCGGTCTGGCGCTGGACGGCAAAACGGATGACACTGCTGCCCTTCAGGCTGCCAAAAATGCCGCAGCCTCCGGGGCAGTTATTCAGCTCCCGGCTGGCAAGCTGGCGCTAACGGCCCTGCCCACCGGCAGCACGCCTAATCTGTGGCAGGCCAACGGCACGTTGCAGGCTGATGGCGGCCCGCTGACCACTCTGGGAACCGATGTGCTGGAAAGCACGCTGGAAGGCGGCAAATATTTTGCCCGTGGCCAGACCGCAGCGGATATGGCCCCCGTGCTGCGCAAGGATCTGGACGTCACGCATGCTGGCGGCACGGCGGGATTTGTGATGAATCTGGAAAAGGGAAACTGCACCATCCCCTCCGTAGGGGCTGCGCTGAATGATTATGTCTGGTGCCATTCCACGGTGCTGAACAGCGCGGCCTTTGGCGGCGGCCAGCACGTGGCGCAGGCCAGTCTGGCCCAGCGGCCCGCCAATGCGCTGGCAGATGGAAAGGGTTCGCGCTCTCAGATCTGGGCCGGATATGATGAAACCCGTGATGATACCGGCCAGCCTTCCAATATTGCAGGCAGTCTGGTGGGGCGGGAAATTGACGTTTACGCCAATGCGGATGACCCCAATAACTGGCGCATCGGCCTCCAGCTTCAGATTGACGGGGCGGATAGTGCTGGCACACCGGGCCGGGTCGGCAAGGGCATTGCGCTGGGGAATAATGACAGCACCAGCGCCTATGGCATCATGATTGACGCCGCAGGCCGGTTTGACACGGCAGGCATTGACCTCTCCCGCAGTGCGCCGGTTAATAATGCCCCGGTTCTGAATATCGGCGCAAACCGCAATCTTGCGTTTAGTGATGACCACAAGCCGCGTTTTCAGTTTGATTCCGCCGCCTATACCTTGCGCTACTGGTACGACACCACGCCACTTTTCTCCGTGGGCATGAATGGGGATGTGACCACCGCCATCGCTAATCCCGGCAGCGGTATGGCGTGGACACTGGGCGGACAGGCGCTGATTGGCGTGAATCTGACGAGCCTGAGCGCGCCGGAGGCCATGCGGTTTGGCACAGGGCAGGCGCTCTCCTGGGAACCAACGGCAGTTGTGCAAACCCGTTTTACAGACGGAAAACTGACTGATCAGGTCGCCGCAGGTGTCGCCCGCACGCTGGATACGCAGGGGAATGAGACCATTCCGGGCGCTGCCCATAACAGCCAGACTGTGGTGAGCCTCAGCCAGCCCACCGCCGCCGCGTTTGTCGCGCAGGGCACCGCCGCTATCGGGCTGGACACGACCGGCCTGACTGCGCCGGATGCACTGCGCATGGCGGAGGGGCAGCATGTCTCATGGGAACAGACGGCCACCGTGCAAACCCGTTTTGCCAGCGGGCAGTTGCAGGATACATGGGGTGGCACGGCCCTGCGCTCACTGGACCAGAGCGGGAATGAAACGCTTACCGGAAGCAACCTGAACAGTGGCATGACCACCACCATGAACAACGGCTCGGCCAGTGCCATTACGCTGAACGGTACCGCAGGCATCGGCATCAATCTGTCCGGCCTGACGACGCCGCAGGCGGTCCGGTTGGGCAGCGGGCAGACTGTGGCGTGGGAGCCAACCGGCGTCATCACCACGGGCTACACCAGCACTGGTCTGCGGGATACCAACGGCAGCACCACCCTGCGCCAGCTGGACACGGCCGGGAATGAAACGCTCAGTGGCGCGCTGACCCCCGCTGGCGGCATTCGCCTGCCCACCTTCTCCCGCGCGGCCATCAAGGGCATGAGCAACCTGCCGATCGGCACCACGCTCTATGATGCGGATGATGACACCCCGGCCATTTACACCTCCGCAGGCTGGAAACTGGCGGCGCTGACCGCGATGCCGTGAGGGTTTTATGACGTGTCTGGTTCTGCTTGATCCGTCTTATCGCTCTCTTGTAATCTGGTCGTGGATTATTCCGCAGATTATGAGAGGCAAACAGGATTCATGACAAAAAAAACAAAATTTGTCCTGATTGCAGGCGCACTGCTTTTGTGCGGCGTGGGGCCGGCGCAAAATGCTTTGGCCCGATCCGTGCATCTCGCACCGCATGTTTCCAGCACAGTTGTTTCTGGCACACTGGAGGGTGAGAACATTGTGCCCTTCCATGTCAGCCTGAAGGAAGGGCAGAAGCTGGATGTGCTGTGTCATTCCCGCAAAAGCGGCATTTATTTTTTTGTAAAAGATCCGGAAGGCCGGATTGTTTATAATAGTGCGGAAAGTCCGCAGCCCGACAGGTGGACCGGGCAGGCCGCTTCTCCCGGTAAATATACACTGGGGGTCTTCCAGCAGCATGCGACCGCCCGTAAGGGGCATACGGCATTTTTCCGCCTGCACCTTGCCGTTAATCAGGCTGAGGCCTCAACTGCCAGCCTTCTCCCGTAACGCCGCCAGCGCCACCGTCGTGGCGTGGGTGAGTGGTGCGGGCAGGGCGTCCAGCGGGAACCAGTCCAGACCGCTATGTTTGTGCGGCTCCTGCAACACCGGCTGGCCGGTAAAGCCGGAGACCGTATAAACCGGGGCGACCCAGTGGGTGCTGGCAGCACGGTCAATCTGGTCCACCACGCACAGCAGGGTGGGGTGGTGTATCACCAGCCCGGTTTCTTCCAGCACTTCCCGCGCTACGGCGGCGGGTACGGTTTCAAACGCATCCACCTTGCCGCCCGGCAGGCCCCAGCATCCGGCTTCCGGCGCACGCAGGCGGCGCAGGAGCAGTAGTTTGCCGTCCTGAATAATCATGGCGCCACAGCCCAGTCGGGGGTCTGTCATCGAGGTGCTCCTTGCTGTGTCTGTCTGCGGTGTGGCCTGCATACCCCGCTGCGGACTTTTGGAAAACAGTGTGGTACACCCCACCCCCTGCCAGCACGGGCAGAGCGGCCTGAAACTCCGGCTGGATGAGACACGAGGGCAGGGGGCAGAGATGTCAGTGGAAAAAAACTTCAAGGCCGTTCTGGATGAGGCCAATGAGAGCATTGCCGTCAAGATGACAATGCTGTTCGGCAGTATCTGGTGCGTTTACGTGTTTTTTGTGTTCTCGCTCATTCCGGTGCTGATGCCGCAATGGCAGAATACGCTGCTCTATATCAGCAACTGTATCCAGCTTGTTGCGTTACCGGCCCTGATGGTGGGGAATGCAGTGCTCAGCCGTGGAGCGGACAAGCGGGCGGCGGAAGACCATCAGGCTCTTCTGGAAATCCTCTCAGACGTGCGGGAAGAACTGGCGGACCTGAAGGACCGCACAGCGGGGCTTGCGCAAAGTGCATCGGAAGCCTTGCAGCGCCCCGAGCTGGAAAACGTCTCCATTTCCGACCAGACGTTTGTGGATGTCGAAGGGCAGAACGGCAAGTCGTCCGGCGGCGGAGCATAATGCCTTACAATAAGAAGGAAGCTGGCTGATGACGCCACTGGCCCTGTTTGCTCTGGTGATGACGCTGGCTGCTGTCTTTGCCTTATTGAATGACAGACTGCTCCGCCTGCCGATGAGCATTGGCATTATGATCCTCGCGCTGCTGGCCTCCGGCGGCCTGATGCTGGCGGACACCGTGCTGCCGGGCTCCGGCCTTGGGCACGCACGCGCTGTTCTGACGCAGATTGACCTGCCCCATACCCTGCTGGATGGCCTGCTGGTGTTTCTGCTGTTTGCCGGTGCGCAGGCTGTGGATACGCGGGATTTATGGGGGCGGCGCTTTTCCGTTTTGGCCCTCGCCATTCTGGGCACGTTGCTGGCGGTGCTGCTGTTTGCCGGGGCTATGTGGGGTGTTTTTGGCCTGCTTGGCCTGCCGGTGTCTTTTGCCTGGTGCATGGTGCTGGGCGCTATTCTGGCTCCAACGGACCCGGTCTCCGTTGTCGGCATGTTGCGGCGGCTGGGGCTGCCCGGCCCGCTTCAGGCCCTGTTTGCGGGGGAAAGCCTGTTTAACGATGGCGTCGGCGTGGTGATTTTCACCGTCGCCCTCGGCATTGCAACACAGGGCGGTTCCGTCCATGTGGCCGGCCTTGCTGAGCCGTTTGGCTGGGAAGTGGGCGGAGGGTTGCTGCTGGGTCTGGTTGGCGGCGGAGTGTCTCTGCTGGGGCTGCGGGCCGCGCGGGACCCGCATGTGGAATTGCTGATTTCTCTCGCACTGGCCACCAGTGTTTATAGTCTGGCCGCAGCCTTTGGCATGTCCGGCCCGATTGCTGCCGTTACGGCAGGGCTGGCCATGGGCACACCGACCGCACAGGCCGCCCTCACGCCCGAGGGCCGCAGCGAGATTCCGGCTTTCTGGGGGCTGGTGGATGAAGTGCTGAACGCGCTGCTGTTTGTGGTCATTGGCTTTCAGGTGCTGGCGCTGTCCTTCCACTGGCCGTTTGTCTGGGCGGCGGCGGTCGCGGTTCCGCTTTCCGTTCTGGTGCGTGGGGCAAGCGTGCTGCTGGCCACCCTGCCGCTTTATCTGGTGGGGCGGGAAGCAATGGGTGTGCTGGCCGTGCTCACATGGGGTGGCCTGCGTGGCGGCATTTCTCTCGCACTGGTGCTCAGCCTGCCAGCCGGGCCGGAGCATGACCTGCTCCTGTGCGTCTGTTATAGTGTAATAACATTCACCATTCTTGTGCAGGGGCTGAGCATGCAGCCTCTGGTGCGGGCATTTTATCCTGTCAGCCAGACCGGATCCAAGGAAGGATAACCCCCATGCGGGTGCGCGCTCATGCACGGCCAATCCTGATGGCCACAGTCGTTTTTTCCAGCGCGCTGCCCGCCCCGGTTCTGGCGCAGGCCACACCGGGCGGCATCGGGTCTGGCAGTGTGACGGCGGAAGAACCGGAACCCACAAAACCGCGTGTGCCTCAGGCCACGGGCACAAGGTCGTCCGGCGTGCGCAAAGCAGGCCCTTCCCGGCAAGCCACCGGGGCTGGTCACACCGGCCCGGTACAGGCGCAGGGCGCAGAGCAGATTGACGTGCATGCGGACCCGGTGGCGCTGCATGCGGGGGGTGGGTTGCTGCGGCCGCAGGATGCGCCAAAGGCTATCAGTGTTGTGGGGTCGGACTTCATCGCGCGGCAGGCACCATCGGCCACGGCGTTTGATCTGGTGGCTCTGCTGCCGGGGGCGAACGTGGCGTCCTCCGACCCGCTGGGCTTTTCCCCGCAGACCAATATTTCCGTGCGCGGCCTGAACGGGGATGCCATTGGCTACGTGCTGGAAGGCGCACCGCTGAATGATATTGCCTATTACACCGGCTACCCCAGCCAGTTTGCCGATAGCGAGAACTATGACAGCATTGCCCTGCAGCAAGGCGCTGCGGATCTGGACAGCCCGGTTCTGAACGCAGCAGGCGGGCTGATGAGCCTGCGCTTCCGCACCCCGGCGGAAAAAGCCGGCGGGATGGTGAACATCTCTTATGGCTCCTATGACACCAATCGGGAATTTATCCGGCTGGATAGTGGTGAGATTGGCAAGACAGGCCTGCGCGGCTTTGTCTCCTATTCTCACGGGGCTTCCGATAACTGGCGCGGGCCGGGGCGGGATGTGCGCCAGCATGTGGACTTCAAGCTGCAAAAGGACTGGGGGCACGGCAATACGGCGTCTCTGCTTGGCTCCTGGAATCAGGCCATCGACAGCTATTATCCGCAGGTTTCCAAAGAGAGCTGGGCGCAGGATGGCATCCACGGTGCGAACAATCTGGCCAGACAGTATGATGTGAATAATGAGGCTGCGGGCACGGATTACTGGCGGCTGTATCGCCAGCCCGAACGCACTTTGTATCTGGCCGCCCCGGTGGAACTGCATCTCACACATGGCCTGACGTTCAAGGCCACGCCCTATGCACAGGGCGCTTACGGGAACGCGCCCGGTGGCACGCAAATCCCCACCTCCGGCCTGTATAACGGCACGCAGCCGCTGGCGGATGAACTCACGCTCCCCAGCACGCAGGATGGCTGGGCCACCGTGCGGGCGGATTACACGCAGCGCAGCTATCGCTCCGGCTTTACCACCGCAATGGAGTGGAAGCGCGGCGTGAATGATCTGGTGCTGGGCTACTGGTATGACTATTCCGACGATAATGAAAAACAGCAGTTCACCGCGATTTCGGACGGCGGCTATGCATCCAACATCTGGGGCAATGGCGGCGGGAGTGGCATTCACCTCTCCGATGGCTCTCTGCTGCTCGGCACCAATAATCACACCGTTACGCAGACCAACGCGCTGTTTCTGGGCGACCGGCTTTCCCTGCTGCATGATCGGCTTTTGCTGACGGCAGGCTTCAAGGAAGTGATGATGACGCGCACCGGCACCAACGCCATGCCGGGTGCGGCTTACCACGCCAATACCAACAGTGCTGTGCCGCTGCCGCGTCTGGCCGCACGGTTCCAGATTACGCCGCATCATCAGGTGTTTTTCAGCGCCACCACCAACTTCCGCACGCCTGCGGAAACCGCGCTGTATGATGTGTTTGACCCCACATCCGGCCAGACGGAAAGCAAGGGCACCACGCACGTCAAGAACGAATATTCCATCTCGGAAGAGCTGGGCTATCGGTATGCGGATGATCGGTTTGTAGGCAGTGTCACGCTGTTTAACTACAATTTTACAAACCGGCAGGTGGAAACGCTGACGTCACAAAACGGCTCGTTCGTGCAGTCCACCATGAACGCTGGCGGGCAGACCAGCCGGGGCGTGGATGTGGAATTTGGTCTGCGGCCCTGGCACCATCTCAGCCCGTATGTGTCGGGCGAGTATCTGCACGCCACCATTGATAATGACATTGCCGCCAACGGCGACCTCCTGCCCACACGCGGCAAAACCGCCGTGCGCAGCCCGACCCTTCAGGCCGCGGCGGGGCTGACCTATGATGACGGGCACTTCTTCGGCACGGCCACCGTCAAATATACAGGCCACCAATATGCCACGTTCATGAATGATGAACGGATGTCCGACCACGTGACCGGTAATCTGGCCGTGGGCTACCGGCTTGCTGATGTCGCCATGCTCCATAAACCGGAGTTCCGCATGAACTTTATCAATATCAGCAATCAGCATTATCTGTCCGGCGTGGCAGACCCGACGCTGAACGCGAAGGACACCACAGGCCGCTACGGCACCACCATTGCGGGCAGTGCGCCGGATTATTACGTAGGCGGCGGCTTCGCGGCGCTGTTTACCGCCTCCACCGGGTTCTGAGCAGCGTGACCGGTCTTCTCGCCCGCCTCTTTTCCGGCCAGCCCCCCAAGCAGTCTCCGGGCACCGTGCCCGGCCAGTTTGGTGTGCATGGCGTGCAGGATAAGCGCGACTGGCCGCCATTGACGGAGGCGGAAGTGGCGGGCGTTCTGTCCCACTATGCGTCTCTGTCGCCCGTTACCTCCATTCTCTGGCACAGTATGCGGCCTTTTTCCGCCGCTGGCATTGTGCTGCTGAAAGGCGATGGCCCGAAAACGGTTGTGGTCAAGCGGCACCATACGCAGTTGCGCAGCGTGGCGGCGCTGGAGGTGGAACATGCCTTCATGCAGCATCTGCGCGAGCGGGGTCTTCCGGTCACTACCGTTCTGAGCACGGGCAACGGAGCCACAGCGGTGACGCAGGGGATCTGGACGTATGAGGTCTTTCTGCCGTCGGACGGGGAGGACCTGTATCGGGATACCATGTCCTGGCAGCCGTATCAGTCAACAGATCACGCGCGGGTCGCCGGGGGTGAGCTGGCGCGGCTGCATAAGGCGGCGGAGGGGTTTGATGCCCCTGCTCGGGGTGAGACCTGTCCGCTGGTCTCCAGCATGGTGGCGGTCGGACAGGCGGAGCTTCTCCCGGCTCTGCGGGCGTGGGTCGCCCGGCAGCCGGGGCTGGCCCAGCAACTGGCAGGCCGCCCGTGGGAGCAGGATGTGCAGACGGTGCTGGAACCGTTCCACGCCAAACTCCGCCCGCTATTGGCAGACGTTAGACCGTGCTGGGGGCATGGCGACTGGCACGGGTCCAACCTGCTCTGGGGAACGGGTGATGAGGCCGGTGTTGCCAGTGTTCTGGATTTCGGCATGGCGGACCGCACCTGCGCGGTGTTCGACCTTGCCGTGGCGCTGGAACGGAGCGGGGTGAAGTGGCTTGATCTGCCATCACCCGGCGTGGTGGTGTATCCGCAGATGCAGGCCTTGCTGGCAGGCTACCAGAGTGTGCGCCCGCTGAGCGAGGCGGAACGGACCTTGCTGGTGGCCTTTATACCGCTGGTGCATGTGGAATTTGCGTTCTCTGAAGTGGCGTATTTCGGCACGTTGCTGAAGGACGCGGCCTCGGCTGAGGTGGCGTATACGGAGTATCTGCTCGACCACGCCCGCTGGTTTGCCTCCAAAGAAGGACGCGCCCTCCTGCGCTGGCTCCCGACTGAACTGGCGCGCGTCCCGGCCGCCAGACCATGAGCCTGCTGGAACTCCTTGCCGTGCTGTTCAGCGCGGCGGGTGTGTGGCTGACAGGCCGCAGGGCGGTGCTGTGCTGGCCGGTCATGCTGGTGGCTTCCGTGCTGTATGGCGCGGTGTTCTGGCGGGCGCATCTCTATGCCGATGCCGCGTTGCAGGGTGTGTTTGCCGCCCTTTCGCTCTATGGCTGGTGGCGCTGGCTGCGGGGCGTGCGGGATGAAGGGGCTGTGCAGGTTATCCAGCCCCCGCAGGGTGTGATGGTGCGCGGCGTTGTGCTGAGCGTGGCGGCTGGTGTGCTGCTGGGCGGTGTGCTGCAAACCTGGACGGATGACCCCAACCCCCTGATGGACGCGCTGCTCAGCACCTTCAGCATTCTGGGGCAGATGTGGATGGCCCGGCGCTATCTGGCCAGCTGGCTGATCTGGCTGGGTGTGGACGTGCTCTATACCGGCCTGTTTGTGGTGCGGGAGCTGTATCTGACAGCCGGCCTCTACGCCGCATTTGTCGGACTGGCGATGGCTGGCTGGCTACAGTGGCGGGCTGTTCTCGTTATAACAGAGCCCGAAAAACCGCCATTTGAGTAGGTGGACTCTTCTCCACTTGACAATAATTCTCATTATCACGTAAGCGCCGCATATCGGTAACGTATGTGTGGGTAACAAGGTAGCTATGAGAATTTCGCGCTCTGTGAAGGGTGTGCTCCCTGTGCTTTTTCTGGCGGGAGCAGCCACATCGTCGGGCGCAGTGGCAGAAACGCTGCCTGTGCCGGAAAGCCAGTCCGACACGGAAAAATCTGCCGGGAAAAACAAGGCGCGCAAGGCGAGTGAAAAGGCGGAGGTGGTGATTGTGACCGCCACAGGCCGTTCCAGCGCCTCGGCCTCCACCAAAACCCGTACACCCATTATTGAATCCCCTCAGACAATTTCCATTGTCAGCCGGGAAGAAATCGAATTGCGGGCCTCTCCCACCGTGGCCGATGCGCTCTCCTACACCGCAGGTGTGCAGGCGGAACCGTCCGGCATTGATAGCCGCGTGGATGAAGTCTCGGTGCGTGGTTTTGGCGCAGGCGGATTTTCCTCCAACAACAACTTTGTGGATGGTCTGCGCCTGCCGTCCGGTGGGCAATGGACCCGGACATCGTTCGACCCGTTCGCGCTGGAGCAGATTGAAGTGCTCAAAGGCCCGTCCGGCGCGCTGTACGGACAGACGGCACCGGGCGGGGTGGTTAATCTTGTTACCAAACGTCCGACTGCCAAAAGTGAGGGCGAGTTCTTCCTGCAGGGCTCCGGCTTTACCAACCTCAATAACGGGCAGGGGCAGGCCTCGGGCGATCTGTCGGGCAGGCTGAACAAAAGCGGCACCGTTACGGGCCGGGTTGTGGCACTGGCGCGGTATGGTGGCACGCAGGTCAACAGCGTGAACAATGGCCGCTATTACATTTCCCCCAGCCTGACATGGCAGCCCACGGTCAACACCAGATGGACGCTGCTGGCGCAGTATCAGCGGGATCAGGGTGGCTCCACCTTCCAGTTCCTGCCCGCCACCGGCACGCTGTATCCGTCTCATGGCCGCTATATCAAGAACGATGCCAATATTGGTGAGCCGAAGTGGGATACGTTTGACCGCAATCAGGCGCTGATCGGCTCCTTTCTGGAACACAAATTCAGCAAGTATCTGACGGTGCGGAACAACACGCGCTACACCTATCTGGACACGCTTTATCGGGCCACCGTGCTGTCTGGCGATACGCTGAGCAAATGCCCCGCCACCATTGCAGGCTGTGTTGCGGGTGAGACCGTTAACCGCCGTGCCGTGGAAGGGCGCGGGCGCTCACAGGGTGTGGCGACGGATACGCAGATTGAAGGCCATGTGATGACCGGCCCGGTGCGGCATCTGCTTCTTGCTGGCACAGACTACTTTTATACCGACTGGAACCATGACCGCGATCTGGTCAATTCCTCACTGGTCCTGCCAGTGCTGAATATTTTTGATCCCCAGTCACGCGGGTCTGCGGGCTATGGCGCGGCGTTGTCTCCGCAGGTTTATACCTCTACGGAAAGCCGCCAGAATGGCATCTATTTTCAGGATCAGCTCAAGTTTGACCGCCTGCGCGTGACCATCGGCGGGCGGCAGGACTGGGCGCGGGATGATACGCTGAACATCCTGACCAACAAACGCTACATCACAAAATCCAATGCGTTCACATGGCGTGCGGGGGCGGTGTATCTGTTTGATAACGGGCTGGCCCCGTATTTCAGTTACGCGCAGTCCTTCCAGCCGCAGGTGTCGGACCCCTCCACCTCGCGCGATGGCACGCCGTTCAAACCCACCAAGGGGGACCAGTATGAGGCCGGGCTGCGCTACCAGTACGGCAAGAGCATCTACATCACCTTTGGCGGCTACCAGATTACCCAGACCAACATGACCACCCCGGACCCGGACGGCGCGATGTGCGGCACCTCCACCTGCCTTGTGCAGACGGGCAAGGGCCGCGTGCGCGGTCTGGAGCTGGAAGGGCGGGCAAACCTTGTGTGGGATACATCTGTTATCTTCACCGGTACGCGGAGTGACGCCAAAGTAACGCGCTCCAACTATGCCGCGCAGGTGGGGAATTATCTGCCGCAGGCCCCAAAATGGATGGCGTCTCTGTTTGTGGACAAACGCTTCCGCTCCGGCGTGTTGCAGGGGGTAGGGGCTGGCGGTGGTGTGCGCTATACCGGGCATAGCTATGGCGATACGGCCAATACGCTTTCCATCCCCGGCTATACGGTGTTTGACATGTTCCTGCGGTATGATTTTGGGGCGGCGCGGCCCCGGTGGAAAGGTCTGACCTTCTCCGTCAATATGCGCAACATTGCCAATAAACGGTTTGTGGCAACCTGCACCGCCGTGTCCGCCTGTTATTACGGGCAGGGGCTGAGCGTGATTGGCCGTCTGGAATATCGCTGGTGAATTCTGTGCTTTTTGACACCTCTTTATGCGCTCTGGCGGTCATGTGCAGCGTGGAAGCGGGTGTGTGTATCTGACAGCGCCGCGGCAGATGCTGCTGCGTAAGGCGCTGCCTGTTAAAACCGGGCTGGGGGTTGCGGTGGCTCTGGCTTTGGCTGCCCTGCGGCTGTTCTGCCAGGTGGTGGGAGTGTTTACCGCCGTGTTTGCTCTGGCGGTGGTGCTGATGAGCGTCTGGTCCCTCCTGCCGCTCTGTGTGGCGCTGGCGCGCCGGGGGCAGGACCGATCATGAGCCGGACTGTGCGGAAGTTTAGTAGCAAAAACTGGTTTTTCAAAGTGCTTGCGGCAGTCTTGCCGGGCGCGTTGCTGGTGGGTGGCCTGATGGGGGTTGTAGGCGTGCTGTGCCACACGGATGGCAGCCCGCGCTCAGCCTCCGGCCAGTATCTGATGTGGATGGCGGCCCTTTTGTGGAGCGCGCTGCTCAGCGTGTGCTTCCTGTTCCGTTCCGGTTTGCAGGCATGGGGCGTTCTGATTGTGGCGAATGGCGTGGTCTGGGGTCTGTTTGTTGTGCTGCGGAGTGTCCTCTCATGAAACTGCGTGCGGACCTTGTGCAGCTTTACCGCGATGTTCATAGCTGGGTCGGCATTGTCGCCGGGCTTTTCCTGTTTGTGGCGTTTTACGCCGGGGCCGTCACCATGTTTGAGGAACCGCTGCAAAGCTGGGCCTCTGCCCCCGTTGCTTTGCCGCCGCCGGTCAGCCTTGAGCAGACACCCTTACTTTTGGAAAAGGCTCTGGCTGCTTACCCGGAAGCACGGGATGACTACACGATTGCCGTCACCCCGGAAGATGCCCAACGCGGCCGCCTGACATGGGATGGCAGCGGCGGGCAGGTGCATCATGGCCCCACGCAAAGCATGGCGGCGGGGCTGGACGGGCAGGGAAATCTTGTTGTGGTGCCCAAAACACCCTCGGAGGCCGCGCATTTTGTGGATGTGCTGCACCAGCAGGTTGGTCTGCCTTTGCCGCATACGCAGGCTATGGTGCTGATGGGGGCCGTCGCGCTCCTCTATGCCGTTGCCCTTGTTTCCGGCGTGATTGCCTATCTTCCGGCTTTGATGAAAACGCTGTTTGCGGTGCGTCTGGGCCAGAGTGTGCGCAAGCGGTGGCTGGATGTGCATAATCTGCTGGGCCTGTTCTCACTGCCGTTCCATCTGGTCATGGCCATTTCCTCCGTCGTGTTTGCCTTCCACGGACAGATTTTTGCTGTGGAGCACATGCTGTTTCCCGGTTCCTCTGCCGGTCAGCACGGTGGTCAGCATGGTGGCATGCATGGCGGTGGGCACGGTGGCGGCGGACATGCCGGAGGGCATGGCGGGGCTTCTGGTGTGGGGGCACCCTCGGTAACCGGGGCGGCCAGCGCGTCTTCCGCACCGGTTTCCTCACCCGCGCCTGTGCCCGTATCGGTGCCCGTGCTGCCTCCGACCGAGATCCTCTCCATTATGGCGCGGCAGGCTCCGGGGTTTGTGCCGGAAGTGCTGAACTACATGCAGCTTGGCCACGGCAAGGATGTGGTGCGGGTGTTTGGGCACGATGCACGCTACCTCACACGCGGCCCGACAGGCGGGTTTGTGGTGCTCAATTCCCACACGGGAGCTGTTCAGTCCGGCGAGTATATGCCGGGGCATCAGCCTGCAAAATTTGCGATTGTAACGACGTTTTTTGCCCTGCACTTTGGCAGCTTTGGCGGAACGCCCATGCGCTGGGGGTATGTGGTGCTGGGGCTGGCCGGGGCGTTTCTGTTCTATACGGGTAATCAGCTCTGGATTGTCAGCCGCAGGCGGCGCGAGCGGGAAAGTGGTCTGGTGGTGGAAACTCGCGGCACAAAGCTGCTGGCGGCTCTCACATCCGGCTGCACCACGGGGTGTGTGGCAGGGATTTCCGCCGTGTTCTGCGCGGTGCCTCTGTTGCCCTATGGCGGGACGTATGGCGCAGTTTCTGCTGTATATTACAGCGTGTTTTGTGTGTTTGTGGTGGCAGCCTTCTGCCAGCGCGGCCAGCGCGGCATCCGGCTTTTGCTGGCGGCAGCGGGGGGCGTGACGGCCTGTGTGCCGCTCATGCTCTGCCTGCACGGGGCGCACCTGCTGCGCACGCCGGAAGGGCTGGGGGTGGCCCTTATGGCTGGTCTGCTGAGTGTGTTTCTGTTCGCCAGTGCGGCAAAGCATACGCGGGAGATTTAGGGGAAGCGGTCTTTATATCAACTACTGTCTGAATGACCTTGAGAACGATGTTCCAAAATCCCAGTCTTTTTAATGTTTCTCTTAGTGGGTGCCCGTCAATGCCATCTGCGCCGCCACAAAAGCGGTGACGCCGGTATTATACAGCGCGTGGCAGGCGGCGGTGGTCCAGAAGGGGCTGCCGCGCCGGGATTTTGCGGTCAGGTAAAAACAGGCAAAGAAGCAGAAAGAGCCGCTCAGCCCGACATCCAGAGCCATGGGCCAGTTGCGGTGGGGGATAGCCGTATTACCGCTGGTATGGTGGTCCCACGTAAAGAGTAGCGTGGTGGCAGCAAAAGAAAGCCCCCACAGCCAGCTTTGATTTTTGATGAACAGCCGAAAAAACTGGTGCGGCAGATAGAAGAAAATAAAGGTCTCCATAACCGGTGCAACCAGCATGGCTAACACGGCCAGAAGCGGGAGCGAGGCCGGAGAAGGACCATTATCCACGGCCCCGCAGAGCCACAAAAGCATCAGCCCCAGCGGACACAGAATGGCCTGAGCCAGCAGGCAGCGCAGGCAATAGCGCCAGTTGACAGCAAACCGGCCTCCCGCCCGCCCAGCGTTGCCAGCGTTGGGCGGGGCGGCCTCTGTCGTCTGGTCCGGGAAGAGCATGGCGCGGGCTTTTTCTTCAGGAAAAGATGATGGTGCGGTGGCCGTTGAGCATCACGCGCTGTTCCACATGCAGTTTTACCGCGCGGGCCAGAACCTGAGATTCAATAGAGCGGCCAGCCGCCACGTAGTCCTCGGCGGACAGGCTGTGGGTGACGCGGGCAGTTTCCTGCTCGATAATCGGACCTTCATCCAGATCCGGCGTGACATAATGCGCGGTTGCGCCAATCAGCTTCACGCCCCGTGCAAAGGCCTGATGATACGGCCGCGCCCCCTTGAAGGAGGGCAGGAAGGAGTGGTGGATGTTGATGATGCGACCACTCATTTCCGTGGAGAACGCATCGGAGAGCACCTGCATATAGCGGGCCAGCACAATCAGATCGGCTTTGGTTTCGCTCACAAGGGCGCGCAGGCGGTCTTCCTGCTCGGCTTTGTTGTCCTTGTTCACCGGCCAGTAATAATAAGGGATGCCAGCCTGTGCGGCAGTGGCCGCACTGTCCTGATGGTTGGAGACAATGGCCACAATCTCGGCCCGCAGCCAGTTGACGCGCACCTGATACAGCAGGTTGAGCAGCGCATGGTCAAACTTTGACACCATGATAATCAGGCGCGGCAGGACTGCTGCATCATGCAGGCGCATGGTCATGTTGAATTCGGTTCTGACCGGTTCCAGACAGGCGCGAATGTCTTCCATGGAGGCAGGGGTGGTAAAGGCCAGCCGCATGAACAGGCGGTGGGCAGTCCGGTCACTAAACTGGTGGGTTTCCAGAATGTCTGCGCCCTTGTCTGCCAGAGCGGTGGAAACAGCAGCAACAATGCCCGGTTTGTCCGGGCAGGAAAACGTCAGGGTAAAGTGCATGGCGCGTTAGCGGTCCTTGTGTCGGCCAGCCCCGCAGCAAGGGAGCGGGGCGTAAGAGGGCGTGGAGTGTGCCAAGGGCCGGGCCATACGGCAACCAGCCGCCGGACTCGCCAGAGAACGCAGGCGGAAAGCCTATGATGTGGATGACTCGCCTCTTTATCGAATCGTTAAGACTGTCGATCCGGCGGATGAGTCAATCACAAAAATGTCAAAAAAGCTCTGAGACGCAGAAAACAGCCATTTATACCAGCTATGTTCTTGAAGAAGAGAGTCTGTTTATCCACAGAAGACGGGGAAAGACTGTGGGAAAACTCTGTGGATAGTTTTGTGTAAGGCTGACAGACAGTGCATTCTTTTCACGTTTCCCGGTTTGTTCTGTTCCGCCGCGCGGAACGATCCTGCAGGTAAGTGGCCAGAACGCGGGTGCCGTCTGTGGGTAAGGGTGCGTCATAAACACGCCGGACCTGAAGATCCGTCTTTTCGTAAAAAATTCTTTTCTCTCCCCTTATGTGGCTCGAAATTCGAGGATCTGCTCATTTTTAAGTTGGCACTGGATAGAATTCATTCAGGCTTAATACCAACCGTTGATTGCTACAA
>NZ_LHZA01000034.1 GCF_001580535.1 Acetobacter cerevisiae
CACTACAGTTGCATTTTGTGTCGTGAGTGAGCGCGGATAGCGCTGACCTGATGCGTTCGTCGAAAGACGGACCATCTGAGGATGTGAGGGACGGGTAGTCTGCGTTGTGCAAGTTTTACGACGAGGCGCCTGATTTCCTGAATGGACCAGCGGACGACGATTATCGTGTTCTGCGTTGTGTTTTTTTCGGTTTCAATGAGTTTGCCTGATACCGGACACTTGCCATGACGGCATAGACCAGCATGACAAGAGAGACATGCCGATGCCAACCATGCCAGGAGCGGGTCTCGTTATGATCAAGACCAAATTCGTTTTTGGCCGTCTCGAAACATTCTTCGATCCTCCAGCGCGTCCCTTCAACGTTCACGAGTTCCTGTGTGGTTGTCCCTTTCGGGCTCCAGGTCGTAAAATAGGCAAGATCCCCGTCAGCGATGTTTCGGCGGATCAACAGGCCACGTGTCCATGGTCCGGCTATAGGGCTGTCAAATTCTTCAGCATCGAGATCAGCAAGCGGAAGATACGCCCAGTCATAAAGTCGCTCACCTTTTGTGCCGTGCCCCGCTGAGAGACGACGCCAGGGCCTGGTCTGGCAGTCCTGCTGCAATATCTTTCGCCTCTCCGGCAATCAGCGGTTCCGTTGCCCATGATCCGAACCAGTGATTGCCCTTGCCCCCAAGAACATATCCAATTCCTGCCCGGCGAAGCGTGCGTTCCACATCGCCGACGCCATACACGCTGTCTGCAGCAACCCAGCGGAAGGGCACACCGGCCTCAATACTCCGCTCAATCATCATCGAGGCTAACGCCGGTTTGGTTGCAAACACCACGTCATCGGGAACGTGGGCCTGCTTCAGGCGCTCACGGTTCGATGTCCAATCTTTCGGGAGATACAGGGCGCGGTCCACAAAGGCATGGTCCCGCGCCGATACATAGGTGGCAAATACACCAATCTGGCAGTTCGTGATCTTGCCGGCAGATCCCGTATACTGCCGCCCACACCGCAGGACGCCTGACCCTTCTTCAGAAAACCGGTCTCATCAATGACCAGCACGCCCTCTTCAGTGCCCAGATGCTCGATCACATAATCCCTGACGACATCACGAAGGGCATCGGCATCCCAGTCCCGCGCCCCAGAAGCGCCTGCTGCCGCCATGGACCAGGATCTCCTGCGGCTTCCGCTCGCATCCATCCCGTCTTGCGTGGTTCATTGCCAATCAAAATATCAAGAAAAGCACAGGCTGAATCTACGACACGTTTTTGCGTGAACAGCGGCGCCATCCGATCCTTGGCGGACCGAAGCGAGCGCGCCCATAATTCCAGCGTCTCTTCAACAGACGCACCGCCACTCATCATATCCTGAATCATGGTTACCCATAGATTCAGAACTCAACACAAAATGCAACTGTAGTG
>NZ_LHZA01000060.1 GCF_001580535.1 Acetobacter cerevisiae
GGGAGGGGGCGAAATCCTACGCTAAGTTGAGAACGCGCTTCCCATAATCCCTGAGCTCGCCCTTCGGTCCGACATATCTGTATAGAGTGACGCGCTCGATCCCGAGTTCCTTGCACAGATCGGAAACAGACGTGTCGCGCTGCGCCATGGCGGCCTGGGCGAGACGCACCTGTGCTTTGGTCAGGGCGAATTTTCGCCCTCCCTTTCGTCCGCGCGCTCTGGCTGCGGCAAGGCCAGCCATGGTGCGCTCGCGGATCAGATCCCGCTCGAACTCGGCCAGAGTGGCAAAGATACCGAACACCATGCGGCCGGATGCGGTCGTGGTGTCGATCTGAGCGCCTTTTCCGGTCAGCACACGCAGGCCGATCCTGCGGTCTGACAGATCCTTCACGGTGTTGACCAGGTGGGCGAGCGAGCGCCCGAGGCGATCGAGTTTCCAGACCACCAGCACATCGCCGTCGCGCAAGGATTTGAGGCATGCAGCTAAGCCGGGCCGATCATCGCGGCTACCGGATGCACGATCATCATAAATATTACCTGGCTCGATACCGGCGGCACGCAGGGCGTCGTGCTGGAGGTCGAGGGATTGGGAACCATCGGCTTTGGAGACGCGGGCATATCCGATCAGCATGTTTCTTAAACGTTGGTTTGAAGCGGTGACGAACATGAGCACATAAGCTTGCACTATTGTGTATCTTAACCAGCATCGCAATCAAACTATCTCAAACCTTACCTTGGAAAGAATAAGGAGCATGTATGCCGCGTCGCGTGACCCTGACCGATCGACAGCGCGAGGCGCTGTTTCACTTACCGGTCGATCAAGGTGATCTGCTGCGGCACTATACCCTTAGCGATGAGGATCTCGGGCATATCCGCCAGCGCCGGCGCGCCCACAACCGTTTCGGCTTCGCGCTGCAACTGTGCGTCCTGCGCTACCCGGGCCGGGTACTCACCCCTGGCGAGCTGATCCCGGCACAGGTATCGGATTTCATCGCGGCCCAGCTCGGGCTGAGCCGTGACGATCTACTCCTCTATGCCGCGCGCGAGGAGACCCGGCATGAGCATCTGGCGGACCTACGCCGGATCTACGGCTATCGCTCCTTTTCGGGGCGGGGCGCACGGGATTTGCGCGATTGGATCGCTCGGGAAGCCGAGGCGGCGACATCGAATGAGGATCTTGCCCGTCGCTTCGTTGCAGAGTGTCGCCGCACCCGCACAATCCTTCCCGGTTTCTCAACGATTGAGCGCCTTTGTGCCGATGCACTGGTCAAGGCCGAACGCAGGATCGAAGATCGTATCGCCCATCGCATAACACCAGCCCTGAGCGAGAATTTGGCTCATCTGTTAGAGAATACGGTGGATGGTCGCATCACCCGCTTCGTATGGCTGCGACAGTTCGAAGTTGGCGCAAATTCGGCGGCGGCCAATCGGCTGATGGATCGACTGGAATATCTCCACAAGTTCGATCTTCCGGCAGATTTGCTGGACGGCGTTCCCGCGCATCGTGTGACCCGCCTTCGCCGGCAGGGCGAGCGCTATTACGCCGACGGCATGCGCGATCTGCCCGAAGGCAGGCGGCTTGCAATCCTCGCTGTCTGCACCATGGAATGGCGGTCATCTCTGGCTGATGTCATCGTGGAGACCCACGATCGCATCGTAGGCCGTCTCTATCGGGTCTCCGAACGCCTTTGCAGCACCAAGATCGCCGACGAAAAGGCGGTCGTTCGGGACACGCTGAAGTCTTTTGCTGAAATCGGTGGTGCTTTGCTTGGAGCGCAGGACGATGGCGCATCCCTGGACGGGATAATCACCACCGGTCCAGGCTGGGAACGGTTCAGAACCCTTGTCGCCACGGCCTCTGCGTTGACCAATGTGCTCGCTGCCGACCCGCTCAGCCGTGTGCTGGACGGCTATCATCGCTTCCGCCTCTATGCGCCCAGGATGCTGCGCCTGCTCGACATGCAGGCGGCGCCGATTGCCAAGCCTCTTCTGACGGCTATCGCGCTGCTACAGAGCGGGATCAAATCCGATCCTCCTATGGATTTTCTACGTCCCAACTCCAAATGGCATCGCCATCTTCGCGCTGCGCCCGCCGGCGACTACCGACTTTGGGAAATCGCGGTGCTGTTCCATATCCGCGACGCTTTCCGGTCCGGCGACATATGGCTGGCAAAATCGCGCCGCTATGGCGACCTCAAGCAGATCCTGGTCCCGCCACAGGCGATAGAGCAGACCGCGCGGTTCGCTGTGCCGCTGCAACCCGGCGAATGGCTTGCCGAGCGCAGGGCTCGACTGGATACACAACTGAAGGCGCTTGGCCGCGCGGCGCGAACCGGTACGATCCCAGGCGGCATCATCGAGAACGGCAAGCTGCACATCGACAAGCTGAAGGCTGACACACCCGAAGGCACTGAGGATCTCGTACTCGATCTCTATCAACAGCTCCCGTCCACGAGGATCACCGATTTGTTGCTGGAAGTCGATGAGCGAACCGGATTCTCCGAGGCTTTCACGCATCTGCGCACTGGCGTGCCTTGCCGCGACCATATCGGCCTGATGAACGTGTTGTTGGCGGAAGGCGTCAATCTTGGTCTACGCAAGATGGCAGCGGCGACCAATACGCACAGCTTCTGGGAATTGCTGCGGATCGCACGCTGGCATGTCGAAGGCAGCGCCTATGATCGGGCGCTCGCCATGATCGTGGAAGCCCATGCCGCTCTGCCTATGTCCGCCTTCTGGGGACAAGGGAAATCCGCATCCAGCGACGGGCAGTTCTTCCTTGCTACCGAGCAGGGCGAAGCGATGAATCTGATCAACGCGAAATATGGCAACGTCCCAGGCCTCAAGGGATACAGCCATGTGTCCGATCAATATGCACCCTTCGCTATCCAGGTCATCCCAGCAACGGTCAGCGAGGCACCTTATATACTCGATGGGCTGCTCATGAATGACGCAGGCCGCCGCGTCCGCCAGCATTTTGCCGACACGGGTGGCTTTACCGATCATGTGTTCGCCGCCAGCTCCTTGCTCGGCTACAGGTTCGCACCGCGTATCCGAGATCTCTCTCAGAAAAGACTCTATGCCTTCACGCCCAACGCGACGCCCGCCAATGTGCGAGCGCTGGTTGGCGGCAAAATCAATGAACCGCTCATCGAGCGCAACTGGCCCGACATCCTGCGCGTCACGGCAACGATCGCAGCGGGCATCGTCGCCCCCAGCCAGATTCTTCGCAAGCTCGCTTCCTACCCGCGCCAGAATGAGCTGGCCCTCGCATTGCGGGAGATCGGTCGCATCGAGCGCACCCTGTTCATGATCGACTGGATTCTCGACGCCGGTCTCCAGCGCCAGGCTCAGATCGGTCTCAACAAGGGCGAGGCCCATCATGCCCTCAAGCGCGCCATCAGCTTCCATCGTCGAGGTGAGATACGCGACCGCTCAGGCGAAGGGCAGCACTATCGTATTGCCGGCATGAACCTGCTCGCCGCCATCATCATCTTCTGGAACACCATGAAGCTCGGGGAGGTCGTGGACAGACGCGCCGTGGACGGCATCATCATCCCGCCTGATCTCCTCGCCCATGTCTCACCGCTGGGATGGGAACACATCAACCTCACCGGCGAATATCGCTGGCCTAAATCCTTAGCGTAGGATTTCGCCCCCTCCC
>NZ_LHZA01000016.1 GCF_001580535.1 Acetobacter cerevisiae
CTCAAGTGTGAGAAATCCGCGTCGAAGCCGTAGTGAACGTGCCCCCCAGAAACGTCTGCCCCGTGGCAGACAC
The DNA here is from genome assembly GCF_001580535.1 of Acetobacter cerevisiae. GTDB lineage: Bacteria > Pseudomonadota > Alphaproteobacteria > Acetobacterales > Acetobacteraceae > Acetobacter > Acetobacter cerevisiae. The sequence continues at coordinate 74 of NZ_LHZA01000016.1, forward strand.
AATCTGCTGCTGCACATACTGCTGGTCAAACGCAGAATCCCCCAGGAACGTGTAGTCCTGCGGCTGGTCCCCCAGACGGTCCAGAAGATATTCAGACCCGTGGAACGCCGTCAGGCTCGTATAGGCCGGGTTCGTCTCAATCAGAACATGCGCATCAGGCGAAGAGTTGGGCACATACAGCGCCTTACCCGCGGGAACAGATATCTGACCAACAACCCATTTCTAGACATTAGATATAGGTCAGTTACACTTTACTTTGATTTTGCACCGGAAAGGTATTCGAAAAGAATCTTTGCAACTTAATCACGGTATCATCTAAAAATTGTTGATGCTCGGGAAGAACAGACGTCTGACCAGCATCAAGGGCTAGGGCATTGCATTCCTCAATCGCTCCCCAAAATTTACAATAAGTATCAAGCCACTCTTTTTCAGGAAATATCAGGCCAGATCTTGCGGTATCAAGCTTGTCAGCCAATACAGGAAGTGAAACCGTTCCCATCTGGTATGCACTAAGCAATTCGAAGAGATACTTAATACCCTCCAAATTTATTTTGTTATCATAGAATGGATGCATCATTTCACAGTAACTACCTTACCAGAAGAGTTAACCACCACATTCACTCCGTTGATGTTATCTATGTACTCAAATGTTCCGGAAGTATTACCCGGAACCCGTGTCCCCGTAGTAATGGTGTTTTCCACTACTGATGGCGTAACCCCACGATTTTGCATCTGATCGAGAGCATGCCCGGAATAATCCCAGAGGTGGTCCCGTCCGTTCGGACAGT
>NZ_LHZA01000011.1 GCF_001580535.1 Acetobacter cerevisiae
ACTGCGTTCAGAACCCGCCGCCAGAAGCAGAATATCGTCAATATTCCAGATCGGGCTCCTGTGGGATGACTGAATTCTACAAAATGACCCGAAATTGCCTCAAGTGTGAGAAATCCGCGTCGAAACAGCACGCACGCTCGTCTCGGCGGGCGCGCGCGTCATTGTGCCAGCGCGGGATGTCGAGCGTGCACGCAAAGCCATCGCCGAAGTCGGCGGCGGCATGGAAGTTCGACCGATGGACCTCACCAATCCCCTCTCGATTGGTGCCTTCGCGCATGATTTCGTTGAATCGGGCCTCCCCCTGCATATGCTTATCAACAATGCAGGCATCATGGCGCTGCCAGAACTGAAGCACGACGCTCAGGGCAATGAGCTACAATTCTCCACCAACCATCTTGGTCATTTCCGGCTGACCCTGCAGCTCTGGCCGGCACTGAAACGGGCCGGGGATGCGCGCGTGGTGTCGGTATCGTCAGCCGGACACCGTTTCTCGCCTGTGGTATTCGACGACATCAACTTCGAACACCGTGCCTACGATCCCTTCAAGGCTTATGGCCAGTCGAAGACGGCCAACATCCTTTTCGCAGTCGCCCTCGACCAACGCGGCAAGAATGAGGGTATCCGTGCCTTTTCGCTTCACCCCGGCGGGATCGCGGCAACAAATCTCGGAACGCATATTGGCGTGGAAATGCTGAGAACGGCGCACTTCGTCGATGAGAACGATCGACCAATCGTCGACGCGGATTTCTCACACTTGAG
>NZ_LHZA01000044.1 GCF_001580535.1 Acetobacter cerevisiae
TTCAGACAAAATGTGAGAAATCCGCGCAGAGTGGTTTTCCCAGCCCCACCCTTCTGGCTGATAATCGCTATCGTTGGCATGTGAACGTCCTTACATGACCGCATGTTTGCATGTGGTCATACGCGATAACCTACTAGACCGGCAATAGAGAACGACAGAAAGCAACCCATATTCAACGGTCGATAAACTCACCTTTCCCTCTGCACAATGGCAGCAACAGTGTTCTTGCTGATTCCTAGATCGCGGGCGATCCATCGATAACTCCGCTTTTCAGCCACCAACGCCAGAACCTTCGGAGCCAGACGGTCAGACTTCGGCCGCTCTCCTTTCTGTCGGCCGAGAACCTTCCCGCGCGCCCTGGCGGCGGCCAGACCAGACTTCACCCGCTCGCTGATCAGATCCCGTTCGAACTCAGCAATCCCGGCCAGAACCGTCGCCAGCATTCGTCCATGTGGCGTAGCCAGGTCGAACGTCATTCCCGTTATGGCGATCAGGGAAACACGATAGCTCTCCAGCTCCTGAAGCGTGGAGATGAGATCAATAGTCGAGCGCCCCCAGCGGGACAGCTCCGTCACCAGAATGGCGTCAATTTCACGGGCCTGGGCCAATGCCATGACCTTTCGACGCTCGGCTCGGTCCACTCGAACGCCAGAGCCGGTCTCCATGAAAACGTCCAGCACTTCATAGCCCGCACGTTCAGCAAACCGCTTCAGCTCGTCCTTCTGGCGATCACAGGCGGCGTGGATGAAAATCCCTCCAGCCCCCAAATCTGTCCGGTAATTGTGATTCCCGGACAGTTTGAAACGGGATAGGCTTGCACAAATTCCAATAGCATCAGGTTTGCAGCATGCCGTCTTCTCTTCCTGCCATACGCTCTGATGATGAGAGTGGTCTGGCACTCTGGCATGAAAGCCTACACCATGCGCAGCATTACGCAGCCGCCGCACGTGCACCTTCTACGCGTCGCGCCTATGCCGCAGACTGGAAAGCTTTCCAGGTCTGGTGTTCCGAACGGGACATCAACGCATTGCCTGCAGATCCTCGTCATGTGGCACTTTTCCTTTCTGATGAAGCGGTTCGCGGTCTGGCACCTGCATCCATCGGCCGTCGTCTGGCTTCAATCGGACTGGCGCATCGTCAGGCTGGGTTCCTGTCACCACAACAGAGTGAACATGGCGGTATTCTCCTGGAAGTCCTCGCAGGAATACGTCGTTCGTGGAGGAAATTACCCTCCCGCAAGGTTGCGGCTGATGCCGATATCTTGAGAGACTTACTACGTGCCACACCAGGAAATGATCTCAAAGCTATTCGTGATCGTGCCATCCTGGGTTTCGGTATGGCTGGAGCTTTCCGTCGTTCTGAATTGGCCTCACTCAGAATGGAAGATATCACGCGTGATCCACGAGGGGTACGGGTACGCTTTAGTATGAGTAAAACCGATCAGGAAGGTTCTGGTACGGTGATCGCAATACCCGAGGGCCAACGTATTCGCCCCATCGCGCTGCTGGATGCGTGGTTACGCGCGTCAGACATTCAAGAAGGGTTTATCTTTCGTGGTGTTGTTTCCAATAAAGCGACCGTGATGCGCATTAGTGATCGCGGCATTGCACGTGTGGTACAGAGGGCTGCCAAAGCTGCAGGATATGACCCTGCTCGTTTTGGCGGACATTCACTCCGTGCTGGCTTCGTGACCGCAGCGGCACGCGCTGGGGCTTCCATCTTTCGCATGAAAGATGTTTCCCGTCATAAATCCACTGATGTCTTGGCGACCTACATTCGTGAAGAACAAATTTTCCATCACCATGCAGGAGATGGTTTTTTGTAATATGAAGGAAACGATAGCCTGATTCTTCTCCGCACTTTGGAGGATACCCAACGCATACCATGTCTCAGCGCCATCACGTCACACACGGGCGGGAAAAATGCTGAATGTCAGGAATGAGGTCTGTTTTTGCTATCATTTTCGAAGGAGGCTCCCTTCGAAAATGACGCACCAAAGAAGAGTAGAGACTCCTTGCTGTCAGAGGTGGTCCCCATTTTTCGGACAGGGCGATAAGCTATCATCTGGCCTGAACGAGGACGGGTTTTATGGGCAAGGTTACGCGGAAACGGTATGCGGCAGAGTTCAAGTCACGGGTTGCGCTGGAGGCGAT
>NZ_LHZA01000047.1 GCF_001580535.1 Acetobacter cerevisiae
CAAGTGTGAGAAATCCGCGTCGACAGTGGTGCTCGCGCTCACTTCCGGCTCAAATTCTAAGTTCTGAAACAAGCTTCTCCCGCCTAAAAAACGGGAGAAAAAGGGAAAATATGAATTCCCTACATTATTTTAGGATCATGAGCAGAGGAGTTCGAAAAATCCACTTTTCCTAACCGAGTGACAATCATAACTCATTGATATTTCAATAAGTTAAAATATCTGAACGGCAGTTTTTTCGAACACTCCATATGTGAAGTTATTTTTGCTTGTTCCTGCCCACAAGAATGATCTTTAACACTTTCCAAAAATATCTATAATTATTAATATAATTCCCATTTTTACTCTATATTTTTCACCGAACGTCTGGCTTGATTGTAATTGCACAAGGCTTTGGCTGCCCGATCTGTGTTGCTGCGATCCGACAGTCCCGGATCTTCGACTGATTGTCTTGCATTACCTGATTTTCCCATACGAAATTGTTCCATTGATCCGGTCGTGCTGTCCGCATCATCTCTTCCCCGGAATCCCATCGATCCTGTCCCCCGACAATGAACGATGCCACGCGCTCATCAAAATGCTTCCAGGTGATGTGATTAAACAGGGGCGGTGCAATCCCCACCCCAAACAGAAATGCCATGATCCCGATAAAAATCATCCAGAACCATTGATCACGTCGATTGTTAGCCTGACCGATAATCAACGCCAGCGCCTGCCGCTCTTTCCCGACCTCTCCGATCGCCTTTTCGAAGATACCTTCCAGTCTCCGGCTGGCGGCCAGTCCTTCCTCCCGTATCCCCTGCCCATAAGCTTGTGGCGTCATTTTCAGCGTCGGACTGGCCTCAATCACCTTCATATGCGCCCCGACCGCGTTCATGGCCTTCACGACACGGGCCAGATCTTCCGTGTAATCCGGTGGCCGGTTATCCCGCCATGCCTGCGGCAACGCTTCGACGCTGCGTCGGAGCACCGTCATTTCAGCGCACAGATCTTCAAAGGCACGAGCTGCCGGATCTGTCTCGCTCATGACGCTTCTCCTTCAGTAATGAAACCGGCACTGGGCAATCTCGATTCGCTGATCCTCTCCCGCGCGCCCCTGAACCCGGTAGACCAGACGATGTTCTCCCGTAATCCGTCGGGACCACCACCCAGAAAGCTGCCCCTTCAGGGGTTCCGGCTTCCCTATCCCCTGAAACGGATGCCGACGCACATCCTCGATCAGGGCATTGATCTTCTCAAGAACCGCATTGTCTGACTGAAACCACGAAAGATAATCCTCCCAGCCATCTTCATGAAAAATGACTTTCACGCTGACGGTTCACCCTGAGGCTCCAGAAGATCATGCTCGGTTGCCGCCCCGTGCTCGATGTCACGAATGCTCCGCAACAGCCTCTCCGCGTTGCGTGGGCTGCTCAGGAGATGCACGGTTTCCTGCCAGCCGGAGAATTCTTCTTCCGACATCAGCACGACACTGCCTTTCCCGGTCTTGCGGGTCACGACAATCGGCGCACGGCTGTTCACTGCTTCGTCCAGATAATGCGCCAGGTTCTGGCGCAGGTCGGTATAGGAAACATAGGTCATGATCGATCCTCCATGTCCACCATAACGTACAGTTTTCTGTACGTCTCCTGTTTTGCATCTCCCTCTCGATACCGCGTGGTCTGGAGCGAGACACGGCCAGCCCCCACAGATTGAAAACCCGCACACCTGCCGCCTCGAAAGGCGACACGTCGTGGCTGGCCAGAACACGCTGCTCCGGGACGGGCCTCCTCGTCTCCATGATCACGTTGGTATCAAGCAGCAGGATCATTCGAAGGACATTGCCTCGGCCGGGGTCTGATCGCGGGTCTGCAAGACCGCGATATCCTGATCACGCACACCGGCCTCACGACCGATGGCCCCCAGAAGCGATCCCAGCCGAACGGCCTCTTCTTTTTTCTGCATGTCCTCTCCAGTCACCGCGCCGAAATCAGACAACCCGTTCCAGCCCCAGATGTGTCACAAACGGATCAAAGTCCCGGTCACTGTAAAGAAGCCGATACCCGCTTACGATGCATCGTGTGGCAATCAGGGTATCAATGGTCTTCCGAATGGTGATGCCTCTGGCGCGCAGATCACGAAAATATCGTGCCGCCTCGATCATGACATCACGTCCCCCGATCTCTACCAGATCCAGGGCACCAAGCATCCGCCGTGCCTTGTTGAAATCCCGCTCATTCGCAAATCCCTGAAGAACTTCCGTCATCATCAGATCCCCAATGGCGACAGGTTCTTCTCCCAGAAGCCGGTCCAGAGCATCAACCTGTGGCGTAACCGTACCTCGGAAAAAATCGATCCAGACCGATGAATCGACGCGGATTTCTCACACTTGAG
>NZ_LHZA01000132.1 GCF_001580535.1 Acetobacter cerevisiae
CCTCAAAGAATGAGTCCTGAGCCTAGAAAGTGTCCGTGTAAAGCTGTGCATAGAGAGATGGCTATTGATTTGTAATCGCAAGCCAATTTTATCTTCGCAATTGCGCTTATCAACTCAATAAAATCCCGCACTTTGCCATCATTCAGTTTTTCGGATGATAAAAGATAGAAATATGCCTTTCATCGTGGCACGAAGTGGCAACTATTTATTTGTGCTCTAATTCAGGCAGGAGAAACAAATGCGGCGTATTTACGGGGTCGGGATGGGCATGGCGGCCATGCTTTGCAGTTCCACTGCGTGGGCCCAGAAGTATGACGGGAGTGGTTCACCCACCTTTATTCCGCATACGCTGCAGGAAGCTCTTGCTTCAGCCTACCTGACCAACCCTACGCTACAGCAGGCACGTGCAACTCTACGCGCAACAGATGAGCAGGTTCCTACAGCACTTGCGGGCTGGCGTCCGACCGTGACAGGGACTGTGGGGTTGACCTATTATAAGGGAACAAACGATTATCAGGGCTCGGCAGATCAGCCTGGCTATCTACGGATTTATGATACACCAGGCTATACAGCGGGCCTGACAATTCAGCAGCCAATTTATAGCGGGGGCAAAACGACCGCCTCCACGCATCAGGCTGTCAATAAAATTATGGCAGCACGCGCTAATCTGATTTCAGTGGAGCAGCAGGTCTTTAAAAATGTTGTGAATGCTTATGTGAGCGTTATCGAAGATGAGCAGCTTCTACAGCTCAACATCAATAACGAACGCGTACTGCAGCAACAGCTGCGCGCCACTAATGAACGCTTCAAAGTCGGCGAAATTACCCGGACAGACGTCGCTCAGGCCGAATCTGCTTACGCCTCAGCAAAAGCTACGCGCCAGCAGTCCGAAGGCACCCTCCAGACGGCACAAGCCACCTACATGCAGATTGTAGGGATGGCTCCTCCGCCCAACCTGGTCCCTCCTCAGCCTTTGGTGCTGCCCGTTAAAAACGAACAGACTGCGGCAGCCATGGCGGTCAAGAATAATCCTGACGTGATTAATGCTCTTTTTACCGAATCATCGCAGAAAGATGCTGTCGCTGTCGCAATGGCAGCTATCATGCCCAAAATTTCGGCAACAGCGGCTTACAGCAGGCAGATTAACCAGAGCCTCAATCATCAAATTGATGAAAATAAATATGCCATGCTGAATTTCAATATTCCTGTTTATCAGGGGGGCTCAGAATACGCTGCTGTTCGGCAGGCCAAGCAGCAGGCGCAGGCAGCGCACCGTGAGGTGGATATTCAGCGCAGAACAGCTGCGCAGGATGCTGTTTCAAACTGGCAGAAGCTGGTTTCTTATCAGGCGGCTATATCGAGCAACCGCGCTGCCATTAAAGCTGGCACCGTCGCGCTTGATGGTGTCGAACGACAGGCTATTGTGGGCACCAGCACAACGCTGGAAGTTTTGCAGCAGCAGGAAACACTGCTTCAGGCGCAGGTCGCGCTAGTACAGAGCCTGAGCAATATGGTCCTTGCGTCCTACAATGTCGCTTCCGCCATCGGCCGCCTGACAGCCGCTGATCTGCAATTGAGCGTCCCGCTCTATGACGACAAAGCATATTACAAAGCCGTAAAAGACCGTCTATGGGGGCTGAACGACTATGCTGTGAATCAGCCTGGTCGCTAAAAACTCACGTCGATTGTCGTCAACAATTGCTCGGTCTCTGCTCTGGCGCCCTGATTTTTGCCACTTACGATGAAAAGCAGGCGTGTCAGATGTTTCCTGTGCGGAAAGCTGAGACTATAACTCTCCAAAGGCGGGGGCATGAGATGCCTTCCGCCTTTTTGTGTTTTCTGGTTGGATATCATGCTGAACAAGACTTTTGAGCCTGCTGAGACAGAGAAGAAACTTTACGAGCTGTGGGAGAGCGAAAAGGCATTTTCGGCTAACCCGCAGAGCGGCAAGAAGTCGTTCACCATCATGATTCCGCCGCCCAACGTGACCGGCACCCTGCACATGGGGCATGCCCTGACCATGACCTTGCAGGACACCTTGGTGCGTTGGAAGCGGATGCAGGGGTTTGACACCCTGTGGCAGCCCGGCACCGACCATGCTGGCATTGCCACGCAGATGGTTGTCGAGCGGGCTCTGGCCGCAGAAGATACGACCCGGCAGGACTTGGGGCGCGAGGCCTTCGTGCAGCGGGTCTGGAAATGGAAAGAAGAGTCGGGCGGCGGCATTACCCGCCAGCTCCGCCGGCTGGGGGCTTCGCTGGACTGGCCGCGTGAGCGCTTCACCATGGACGAAGGTCTGTCCCGTGCGGTCAAAGAGGTGTTTGTCACCCTCTACAATGAAGGGCTGATTTACCGGGACCGCCGTCTGGTCAACTGGGACCCGATGTTCCGGTCCGCTATTTCCGACCTTGAAGTGGAAAGCAAGGACGTCGCCGGTAAGCTCTGGTACATCCGCTACCCGGTGGAGGGCAAACCGGGCGAAACCATTACTGTCGCCACCACCCGGCCTGAAACCATGCTGGGCGACGTGGCAGTTGCTGTGCATCCGGAAGATGAGCGTTATGCAGCGCTGGTCGGCCAGTCCGTTCGTCTCCCGCTGACAGGACGCCTGATCCCTATCGTGGCCGATCTGCATTCCGACCCGGAAAAGGGCACCGGTGCAGTGAAGATCACGCCGGCACATGACTTTAACGATTTTGAGGTCGGTCGGCGGCACAACCTGCCCATGCTTTCCATACTGGATGAGCAGGCCCGCGTGGTTCTGGACGAAATTGAAGACGAACTGGCCAGTGTAGACGGCCTTGCTGACCCGGCTTTTGTGAGAAATCTGGCAGGTGTTTCCCGTGAGGAAGCCCGCAAGAGCATTGTCGCGGAACTGGAAAGACTGGAATGGCTCGAGAAGATTGAACCGCATCGCCATCAGGTTCCCCACGCAGAGCGGGGCGGGGCGGTTATTGAGCCGCGTCTGACCACGCAGTGGTATTGCGATGCCGGCAAGCTGGCTGGCCCAGCCATTGAGGCTGTCACCAGCGGTAAGATTTCCTTTGTGCCCAAACAGTGGGAAAACACGTTCTTTGCGTGGATGCGGGACATCCAGCCCTGGTGCATTTCCCGTCAGCTCTGGTGGGGGCATCGCATTCCGGCGTGGTATGGCCCGGACGGCCACGTATTTGTAGCGCATGATGAAGCTGACGCTCAGAAGCAGGCCGATGCCCATTATGGTAAGACCGAAACACTGTCTCAGGATGAAGACGTTCTGGATACGTGGTTCTCATCTGGTCTGTGGCCATTTTCCACGCTGGGCTGGCCGGACAAGACACCGGAACTGGCGCGCTATTACCCGACTGACGTTCTGGTAACCGGCTTCGACATCATTTTCTTCTGGGTCGCCCGGATGATCATGATGGGCGAACACTTCATGCATGATGTGCCGTTCCGCGACATTTTCATTCATGGTCTGGTGCGTGATGAACGCGGCCAGAAAATGTCTAAGAGTAAAGGCAACGGGATTGATCCGCTTGAGCTGATTGATGCCTACGGTGCCGATGCGATGCGCTTCACCATCTGCGCCCTGACAGGCATTGGTCGTGACGTGAAGCTGGGCCGGAAAAAGGTTGAAGATTACCGCGCCTTTGTCACCAAAATCTGGAATGCGGCCCGCTTCTGTGAAATGAACGGCGTGAAGGCACAGGACGGGTTTGAGCCGCACAGCGTAACATCCCCGCTCGGCAAGTGGATTATTGCAGAAGCCTCCACAGCCATTCAGGATGCTACCAAAGCTCTGGAAGCCTATCGCTTCGATGAATATGCGCTGAGCTGCTATCGCTTTGTCTGGAACCGCTTCTGTGACTGGTTCCTTGAATTCGCAAAGCCTGTTTTTGCGTCCGATGATGCTGCGGAAGCCGCTGAAATCCGCGCTGTTGCTGCATATGTTCTAGGGATCATTCTGCGGCTGTTGCAGCCCGTCATGCCGTTTGTCACAGATGAGCTCTGGACCGAGTTCGGCTTTGGCAAGCAGGGTAGCCTGATTTCTGAGGCATGGCCGGAGCCGATTATTCTGACAGGGGCAGAAGCAGCGCAGGCGGAATGTGATCACATCATTCGGCTGATTTCTGAAATCCGGACGGTCCGTGCGGAAATGAATGTGCCACCTTCACAGAAGGCCCCGGTCTTCCTGCAGGATGCTGCTCCGGAAACCGTGGAGCGGGCTGAACGCTGGCAGGAAGCCATTGGCCGCATGGCGCGTGTTTCTCACGTTGCTCCGCAGCAGGGTAACGTGCCGCGTGGTTCTGCTCAGGCTGTGGTCGATGAAGCGACGCTGATTATTCCGCTGGAAGGGCTGATTGATATTACCGCCGAGCAGGAGCGTCTGAAGAAGGAACTCGCCAAGGCCGACGATGAAATCGCCAAGACCGAGAAAAAACTCGGAAACGAAAATTTTGTCTCACGCGCTAAACCTGAAATCGTTCAGGAAATGCGGGATCGTCTGGAAGCCCAGCAGGGTGAAAGTGTTCGCCTGAAAGCGGCACTCGCCCGCATCGCCTGATGCCAAACACAGTGAAGGAATGAACATGTCCCAGTCTATCGTTCTTGGCGGCGGATGCTTCTGGTGCATGGAAGCTGTTTTTCGGGACATGGTGGGGATTCTCTCCATCGCTCCCGGTTACGCGGGCGGCCATACGGCAGAACCGACCTATAAACAGGTTTGCACCGGCCAAACCGGCCATGCAGAAGTCATTCGGCTGGAGTTCGATCCGAACGTAATCGGATATGATGATGTGCTGAAAATTTTCTTCACACTCCACAACCCCACCACTTTGAACCGGCAGGGGGACGATATTGGCACACAATATCGCTCTGCCATTTTCTACGCTGATGAAGGGCAGAAAAACGCTGCCCTGATGGTTAAGGCGGAAATTGAAAAGGCTGACCTCTGGGATGCGCCGATTGTCACCGAGATTGTCCCGTTAGAGACCTTCTGGCCCGCTGAAGCCATGCATTTCGATTACTATGAGCGCAACCCGAACACGGGCTATTGTCAGGCCGTTATTGCACCTAAGGTTGCCAAGGCCCGCAAACTCTATGCGTCCCGCTTCAAACGCGCGGACGTCTGAACTGCTGACTTATTCAGAGATCGCTTCTTCCAGATAGAAGCGATCTCCTTCTTCATCAAAATCAAACAACTCCGCAAAGCGGGCCCAGCCTATAACCGTCTGGAGCGTCTGCCGCGCGTAGTCAGGTGACATCGCCTCTTCCAGAGCATCCCGGAAGCGATCAGCATTTGCGCTGTGGGACGGGCGCTCATCCAGCACGGTGCAGATCATTTTAACCAGCGGCACATGATGCAGCAGCGCATGGCTCATGATGGCTTTGCGCTCATCAAGGTCACTCAGCACAAAATGCACGCCTTCATTGGTGAGCAGGATGTCACCATCCTCCAGTTCCGCGAGGCCCAGCAACTCAAGGGATTCGCCTAACGGAAACAGGTCATCCAGTTCCAGTTGCAGCTTTTCTGCCAGCATGGGCAGATCGGCCCGGCCGTTGAGGGGCGGGGCCGCCAAGGCTTCCATCATCCCGATCATCATTGTGATGGAAACCATCGGCAAAGCCATCAGGGACGGCGTGGCCTGAACAGCCTGCTTTACGCCCACAGCCAGATCGGCCTCGGAAATAATGGGCGCACGTTGCGTCATCAGCGCATAAATATGGTCCACAAACTGGCGGAAGGCTGGATCTTCCCGGTCGCGCGGGTGCGCAAACGGCACCGTCAGGGCATGAGCAATACGACCGGGATTGGAAGAGAAAATCATGATCCGGTCACAGATCAGAACCGCCTCTTCAATATTGTGCGTCACCACCAGCATGGCCTGAACGGGCAGTTTTTTTTCTGACCACAGCTCGACCAGATCTGTCCGCAGATTTTCAGCGGTCAACACATCCAGAGCGGAAAACGGCTCGTCCATCAGGAGCAGGTCAGGCTGCACGACCAGTGCGCGAGCCAGCCCCACACGCTGCTGCATGCCGCCAGAAAGCTCTTTGGGCCATGCGTTCTCGTAGCCGCCAAGGCCAATCAGATCGATGGCGTTTTCCACCCGCCTGTCGCGCTCTTCGCCCGTAATGCCCTTGGCTTCCAGCCCGAGTGCGACATTTTCTTCCACCGTCATCCACGGGAAGAGCGCAAAGGACTGAAAAACCATGGCAACACCATCGGCCGGCCCTTTCAGGGGGGTTCCTTTCCAAAGCACCTCACCGGATGAAGGGGAAAGCAACCCAGCCAAAATCCTCAGGAATGTCGATTTTCCAGAACCCGACCGGCCCAGCAGGCCAACAATCTCTCCCGCATTAAGCGTCAGATTGACATCATCCAGAACCAGCAGATCAACCGCGCTGTCTTTATGGTAGGACTGACTGACATGCCGTGCCTCAACCAGCGCTGTGACGTATCCGGCTGTCTGATTGTCGGCGAGGGAAGGGGACGTCATGGTTTGGTCCTGTTGTCAGGTCAGTTTCAGGCGGCGGTGAGCGTAATCAGAAAGAGGACGCCAGACCAGCCAGTTGAGGATGAGCACAAACAGCGCCATCACGACAACACCCAGCGCAACTTCACTGATGTCGCCTTCGGTCGTGGCCTGCGCAATATAAGCCCCAAGGCCGTGCGCTTTCAGCGTCACATTTCCCCATTGCGCCACTTCTGATGCAATAGCGGCATTCCATGCGCCTCCCGAGGCCGCCAGAGCCCCCGTCAGATAATAAGGCGTAATGCCGGGCAAAATGATTTTCCGCCACCAGAGCAGGCCCTTGACCTCAAAATTTTCCCCGACTTCCAACAGATTGGGCGGGAAAGATGAGGTGCCGACGATGACGTTGAACAGAATGTACCATTGCGCTCCCAGCATCATCAAAGGAGTAAGCCAGATATCCGGCGCCAGATGAAAATAAATAATGCCCCCCACAAAAATGGGGAAAAACAGGTTGGCAGGGAATGCTGCGCAATATTGCACAATCAGCTGCGCCCGATGCGCCCGTGCAGGCTTGAGTCCCAGCCAGACACCCACCGGCACCCAAATAAGTGAGGCCAGACAAAGCATGCTGACAACACGCAAAAGCGTATAAAACCCCAGCACGACAACGTGCCCAATTTGTCCACGCGTATAGGCGGAGCTGCCGTAAACCCACGCCTGTTCCAGCGCACAGAGAAAGATCAGTCCCAGCGCACCCCACCACAGGCCATCTGAGAGCCGCTTTGAAACGGCTGTCTGAGAAGGCTGAAACCGCCCCTGGCGGCGCCCAAGAGGGAGGGAACCGATCTTGCGCATAAAAAATAGAAACAGATTGATGCCGTTCCGCAGGAGACGTGTGCGACGAAGCAGCCGAAGCACCCAGGGTTCTGCCAGAACTTCATCCTGCACTGTTGTTTCCAGCCGGAACCGTGAAGCCCAGACGGTGAGGGGGCGAAACAGGACCTGATCATACGCCAGAATAATCACCATCATAGCGAGGATGGCTGCCAGAACAGCGCCGATATTTTGCTGGCTGATCGCAACGCCCACGTAGGACCCGATCCCCGGCAGAGCGATCCGGGTGTTGCCGACGGTAAGCGTTTCTGAATAGACCACCATGAACCAGCCGCCCGCCATGGACATCATGGAATTCCACACGAGCGAGGGAATGGAGCAGGGCACTTCCAGCCGCCAGAATTTTTGCCAGGCGGTCAACCCGAAGCCTCTTGCGGCTTCTTCAAGTTCTGTCGGGACGCCCCGCAAAGACTGATACATCCCAAAGGCCATATTCCACGCCTGAGAGGTGAAAATGGTGAAAATGGCGGCCAGTTCGGCCCCCAGCACCTGTCCCGGAAAGAGCCCCAGAAAGAAGGTTACCGTAAAGCTCAGAAAGCCCAGAATGGGAATGGACTGGAGGATATCCAGCAAGGGCACCAGAATTTGCGCGGCCCGGCGGCTTTTGGCGGCCAGTGTTGCGTAAAAAAAGGTGAAAACAAGGGAGAGCCCGAGAGCCGCGAACATCCGCAGAGTGGTCCGCAGAGCGTAGCCGGGAAGATACAGGATATCGAGATGGATCGGACTCTGAGCCGGCGCGGCGAGGGGTGCCAGCATGTGGCGCACACTGTTGCCAGCCAGAACAGCCAGCCCCACCACGCAAATCAGAAGAAAGGCATCTGCCGTATTCAGGTGGCGCAACGGCAGACGCGTCGAGGGGTTTTGAGAAGAAAGAGAAAAATCTGGTCGCGCTGCCGTCATGGCAGGCCGGTTCCCGTACTACCAAAGCCGCCTATGCCGCGGGCTGTTGCGTCCAGACTGTCACATTCGGCCCAGGAGACGCGCTCAACCGGCGCAATAACAGCCTGAGCAATGCGCATGCCGTGCTCAACGGTAAAGGGCTGATCGCCAGCATTCAGAACAATTACCCCGACCTCGCCGCGATAATCTTCATCAATGGTGCCAGGGGAGTTGGGCAGAATAATCCCGTGCTTCAAGGCCAGACCAGAGCGGGGACGGACCTGCAATTCGTATCCGGGGGGCAGAGCAATACACAGACCCGTCGGGATAACCGTGCGGCCACCGGGCTGGAGCGTGACTGGTTCCGGCACAGCTGCCAGAAGATCCATCCCTGCTGCACCTGCTGTAGCATAAGATGGCAGTGGCAGATCCTGCCCGTGGGGCAGGCGCTGCACCCGCACTGTCAGGCCGGTGTTCCGGGATTCAGTTGCAGGCATCAGGCACTCCATATCTCATAATTCTTATAACGACTTGTGAGGCTTTAAAAACCAGTCTGCAAGAGTTGTGGCAAGCCTGCGGGCCACTTCTTCCTTACTCAGGCGAGGCCAGTGCTCCACCTTATCCTGCGTGATGAGTATGACCTGATTTTCGGACCCACCCATAACATCTGAACCTGCCCCAACATTGTTGGCAACAATCCAGTCACACCCCTTTCGCGCCAGCTTGGCGCGGGCATGGGCTTCTACCGTCTCGGTCTCAGCAGCAAAACCGATAACAAGGCGTGGGCGGGAAGGGGACGGTTCTGAAAGCTCTGCCAGAATGTCCGGGTTCGGCAGCAAGGCCAGTGGTGGGGGCAGATCATCCTTGCCCGTTTTTTTGATTTTCTGATCCTGCGCATGCGCAGGACGCCAGTCTGCAACGGCAGCCGTGCAGATGGCGGCATCAAACGCCGTGCTTCTCGCGGCCTTAAGAGCCAGATCACGCATCTGGCAGGCTGTCTCGCAAAAGGACACAGCAACCCCTGCCGGGGGACGTAAGACCGTAGGGCCGCTGATGAGAGTCACCTCAGCACCCAGATCTGCCAGAGCTTCGGCAAGCGCATAGCCCTGCTTGCCGGAAGAGCGATTGGCGAGATACCGAACAGGGTCCAGTGGTTCATGGGTCGGGCCTGCCGTTACAAGGCAAGTTTTGCCCGCCAAAGAACCGGACTGGCGACTCTGTTGGCGAAAAAACGCCAGAACAGCATCCCGCACATCGGCAGGTTCCACCATCCGTCCGGGACCATATTCTCCGCAGGCCATCTCACCGGCAACGGGCCCGAGAAAGGTCACGCCACGTTGCCTGAGTGTTTGAATGTTGGCCTGCGTGGCGGGATGGTCCCACATCCGCACATTCATACCCGGAGCGACCATGATGGGTGTGTCCGTCGCCAGCAGCACTGTGCTGGCCAGATCATCCGCCAGACCGCCTGCCATGCGCGCAAGCAGATTGGCGGATGCAGGGCACACAACAATCAGATCAGCCGAGCGAGAAAGGGCGATATGCCCCATTTCCTGCTCGGCGGTGAGGGAAAACAGGTCCGTATGAACAGGCTGACCGCTGAGCGCCTGCAGCGTCAGCGGTGTAACAAACTGACTGCCCCCCTGTGTAAGCACACACCGCACCTGTATGCCATCAGCCCGCAGCGACCGGATAAGTTCCGGCGCTTTGAAAGCGGCGATACTTCCACTGATAATCAGCAGAACAGAGCGTGGGGTGAGGGGCGCCGTCATGAAGGATCAGAGACGCCAGCCGGAGTGAATGGCTGCAATCCCGCCAGACAGAGACTGATAGCGCACGTGAGACAGGCCTGCCTCACGGAACATTTCTGCCAGCGTTTCCTGATCCGGGAAGGTGCGGATGCTTTCTGCCAGATACTGATAGCTTTCCCGATCACCCGCCACCATGCTGCCCATGGTCGGCAGAACCTTGAAGGACCAGGCATCATAAATCGGCGCCAGAGCGGCAACCTGCACGCGAGAGAATTCAAGGCACATGAAACGGCCGCCGGGACGCAGGACGCGGCGCGCTTCCCGAATCACCGCATTCTTGTCGGTGCAGTTTCGCAGGCCAAACGCGATGGACACGCGGTCAACCGACATATCTTTAAGGGGAATGGCTTCAGCATCCACCACCGCAAAGGAGAGGTCGGATACAAAACCCCGGCTCAGCGCACGGTCACGCCCGACAGAGAGCATGCTGGCGTTGATGTCGGTCATGATGGTGGGGCCGCCGCCACCCTGCAGCCAGCCAAAGCTGATGTCACCCGTGCCGCCTGCCAGATCCAGCAGGGACAGCCCGGGCTGAGGCCCGAGTTCCGTGACAAAAATACGTTTCCAGACCCGGTGAATCCCCAGAGACATCAGATCATTCATGACATCATACTTGCCCGCAACGCTGTCAAATACAGCGCGGACGAGGGGTTTCTTCTCTTCCTTCCGGACGGAACGGAAGCCGAAATCGGTTTCTTCCGCCTGCGGCGCAGCGGAAGATGAGGGGGAGGGCGCAAAGCTATTGTCGGTCATGGTGTTACCCTATACCCTGCTTTGCACTCATGCCGGAACTCCCTGAAGTCGAAACCGTGATGCGTGGTATGCAGATCGCTCTGCAAGGCCACAAAATCAGCGATGTCATTCTCCGCCGCCCGGATCTGCGATGGCAGATTCCTGCCGATTTTCGTGATTCCGTTGCCGGGCAGACCGTCACAGGCTTCCGCCGCCGTGGGAAATATATTCTCATGCGGCTGTCGAATAATCTTTCCGTCGTGCTGCATCTGGGCATGTCGGGACGCATTATTCTCGATTCTCCGGCAGCCCCCGCGCTGCACGAACACGTCACCTTCATCACGGCGGATGGACGGCGCTGCGGGTTTGTTGACCCACGCCGCTTCGGGATGCTGGACCTCGTGCCCACCGGGCAGGAAGAGCAGTATAAATTTCTCGCCAGCATGGGGCCGGAACCGCTTGAGCCCGCGTTTACGGGGGCTGTGCTTCAGGCAGCCTTTAAGGGCCGAAAATCTCCGATCAAAACGGCGCTCCTGGACCAGAAAGTGGTCTCGGGTCTGGGCAACATTTATGTCTGCGAAGCGCTGTATCGCACGGGCACCCATCCTCAGACTGCCGCAGGCACACTAAAACCTCAGGAAACAAAGCGGCTGGTTCAGGCCATTAAGGATGTTCTGAATGAAGCGATTGCCGCAGGTGGCTCAAGCCTGAAAGATTATGTGCGCCCGGAAGGCGGTCTGGGCTATTTTCAGCATGCCTGGCGCGTTTATGGACGCAAGGGACAACCGTGCCCGGACTGCCCCGGACCTCCCGCCTGTGCTGGGGTCGAGCAGATCACACAAGCCGGTCGCTCTACCTTTTTCTGCCCCTTACGGCAGAAAATAAGGTAAAATTACCTCTATAATGAGGGAAGCAGCTTGACTGTGGATACCGCTGTGGATTACAGCACCGCTACATCTTTGCAGCCACCCTGGCATTGCCGGGCTGCTACCATTTCTTTTGTGCTGGATAAAATAGAAACTCATGGCGAATATCGCTTCAGCGCGTAAGCGCATCCGGCAGACCGCAAAGCGGACTGCTCGTAACACAGCCCGCAAGTCTCGCATGCGCACCTTCATCAAGAAGGTCGAAACTGCAATTGCTGCTGGCAACCATGACGAAGCCCGTGAAGCTCTGCGCGTTGCTCAGCCGGAACTGCAGCGCGGCGTGATCAAAGGCGTTGTGCATGCAAACACCATTGCACGCAAAATTTCCCGCCTGTCTGCTCGTGTGAAGTCTCTGGCAACCGCCTGAGACCTTCAGGCTGCATCAGCAGCCTTTAGACACATGCGTTTTGTAAAGCCGAATCATCCTGGGGTGGTTCGGCTTTACTTTTGTGTAGCCCCCGCATGGCATGGCAGAGATGAGGGTAAGAGCACAGAGATTTTCATTGCTCCTCCCTCGGTCGTGCTTTAATTCTGGCAGCTAGTCTCCACCCTCAGGAGAGCGTCTTTTTCGCGCTCCTGCGCCGCGTTTTATAGCGGCAGTGTAGGCCCGCCGGAAGCCCGGCTGCCTGGTGGCCGTGCAAGCGGCCCCCTTATCGAAAATCACGCGCGGCTGGCCGCGTTTATGACCGCTCGGGAGCGTAGATGACAATCGGAGTGGACGATGACGAAAGGGCTTTCCCCCAAGCTGAGGATGGCAAGGCGCTTGAGGAATCGTGGTTACAGATCTGTTCAAGGCTGAAAGGGGAAGTCGGGGAGGTTGAATACCGTACCTGGCTGACCAAGATTGCGCTGGGGCCTGTGGATGGTGATGAGATTACACTCCTCCTTCCCACCCGCTTTCTGCGTGACTGGGTGCGGAGCCAGTACGGCGACCGGCTGAGCGAATTGTGGAATCAGGTTCTGCCCGCCATTCGTCGGGTCGAGCTGCAGGTCGCACGCCCTGGTGACCCGGCGGCACCGCCGCTTGCGCTCGCCACCGAGGACGCCCCTGTTGCTGCCCCCAGCATCGAAGTCGAAGAAGCCCCACGCAGCGCGCCGGAAGTGCGGAGTGACCTCATTACCACGCTGGATACCCGCTTTACGTTTGATACGTTTGTGGTGGGGAAACCCAATGAATTTGCCTATGCCTGCGCACGGCGTGTGGCCGAAAAGCCGTCCAGCGTCGGTTTCAACCCACTCTTTCTCTATGGTGGAGTAGGCCTCGGCAAAACACATCTGATGCATGCCATCGGCGCGGAACTGGTGCAGAGCGGCAATGTTTCCGTTGCCTATATGTCCGCTGAAAAGTTCATGTATCGTTTCATTGCGGCTATCCGGTCTCAATCGACCATGGAGTTCAAGGAACAGCTGCGCTCCGTGGATGTGCTGATGATTGATGATCTTCAGTTCCTGATCGGCAAAGACAACACGCAGGAAGAATTCTTCCACACCTTCAATGCGCTGGTGGATGCCGGGCGGCAGATTGTGGTGTCGGCGGATAAATCGCCGTCTGATTTGTCCGGATTGGAAGATCGTCTGCGGACCCGGCTGGGCTGCGGTATGGTAGCTGATATTCATGCCACCACGTTTGAGCTGCGTATTTCCATTCTTGAATCCAAAGCTGCTGCGTCGGGCGTGGTCGTGCCCGGCAAAGTTCTGGAATTTCTTGCCCATAAGATCACGTCGAACGTGCGTGAGCTTGAAGGCGCTCTCAACCGCCTAATTGCGCATGCCAATCTGTTTGGTCGCCCGGTTACGCTGGAAGCCACGCAGGACGTTCTGCATGATATCCTCAAGGCGCATGATCGCCGGGTGACGATTGAGGAAATCCAGAAGCGGGTGGCCGAGCACTGGAATATCCGCCTAACGGATATGTCCTCCGCCCGCCGTGCCCGCGCCGTCGCTCGCCCACGGCAGGTGGCGATGTATCTGGCCAAGCAGCTCACCAGCCGCTCTTTACCCGAAATCGGCCGCAAATTTGGCAACCGTGACCATACAACCGTCATGCACGCCGTCTCGCGCGTTGCGGAGCTGATGGAGCGTGATCCCGCTTTTGCAGAGGATGTCGAACTGATGCGTCGGATGCTGGAAAGCTAGACCGACAGGTGCCTGCACTCTCACGCAGGGGAGGCAGGTACTCAAAGATTGACTGCACCGTTACTGCTGTTAGTTTTCAACAGGATAGATCCCGGCCCGCCTGAATTCCTGCGTGGGGCCGGTCATGCAGGAAAGAGGCATAGATGAAGTTTTCAGCTGAGCGCGCAATACTGCTCAAAGCTTTGGCACACATCCAGAGTGTTGCTGAAAAGCGTAACACCATCCCCATTCTTGCCAACGTTCTGATTCAGGCGGCGGACGGGCGACTGAGCCTGAAAGCCACCGATATGGAAATCGAGGTGGTGGAAGAAATTCCGGCGACCATCAAGCGGGATGGTGCAACCACTGTTCCGGCGTCGGTGCTATATGAAATTGTCCGTAAACTGCCGGACAGCGTGGAAGTGGAACTGGATCAGGCGGACAGTGAAGGACCACTGCTGCTCCGTGCAGACCGCTACGCCACGCGCCTGAACGTGCTGAGCGTTGATGATTTTCCGTCCATGGGTACGGGTGATCTGCC
The DNA here is from genome assembly GCF_001580535.1 of Acetobacter cerevisiae. Taxonomy (GTDB): domain Bacteria; phylum Pseudomonadota; class Alphaproteobacteria; order Acetobacterales; family Acetobacteraceae; genus Acetobacter; species Acetobacter cerevisiae. The sequence continues at coordinate 14,360 of NZ_LHZA01000132.1, forward strand.
GTGTCACTTCAAGGTTGGGGCAGGGGTGCTGCGTTCCCTGATCGACCGGACGCGGTTCGCAATCTCCACCGAAGAAACGCGCTATTACCTGAACGGCATCTTTTTCCATGCAGCCGACACGGATGCCGGAAAACTGCTCCGCGCCGTTGCGACCGACGGACACCGTCTGGCACGCGTGGAAACGGAACTTCCCGCAGGTGCGGAAACCATGCCGGGCGTGATTATTCCACGCAAAACGGTGGCGGAGCTGCGCAAGCTGATTGATGAAGCGCCGGAAGAAATTGAGGTTGCCCTCTCGGAAACTCGTGTGCAGTTCACGGCTGGCCCGGTCATGCTGACCTCCAAGCTGATTGACGGGACCTTCCCGGAATATGACCGCGTGATTCCGCTCAACAACAAGCGTATTCTACGGGTTGGCAAAAAAGACTTCTCAGATGCAGTGGCTCGTGTGGCAGCCATTAGTCAGGAGCGGTCTCGTCCGGTTAAACTGGCACTGGAACCCGGTCTGCTGACCCTGTCTGCTAGCAGCCCCGAACAGGGCGTCGCTACGGAAGAGCTGGACAAGACCCGGATTTCCTATGATGCAGAAGCACTGGAAATCGGCTTTCAGGCCCGTTACCTGAACGACATTACCGATCAGGTGGAAAAGGACGTTGAGTTCGCGTTTTCTGACAGCTCAGCCCCCACCATCGTCCGTGATGTCGATAGTCCCTCAGCACTGTATGTGCTGATGCCGATGCGCGTTTAAGACAATAGGCGTCTTTCTGAGCCTTATCAGGTAAAAAGTGGCTCAGCTTCTTAAACTGACCCTTTCCGAATTTCGTAATTATGAGCGTCTGGTGTGGTCACCAGACGCTTCTCTTGTTGTGCTCACCGGCGAGAACGGGAGCGGCAAAACCAACCTGCTTGAGGCCCTTTCTCTCCTCACACCGGGGCGTGGGTTGCGAGGTGCACCTTTAGCACAACTGGGCCGCGACAACGCAGCAAGCTGGGGCATTTCCGCCCGCTTTTCCTTTGACCAGGACGTTCTGGAACTCGGCACTGGCATGGCTGGGGCAGGAGAGTCCGCACGCCGCGTCTATCTGCTGAATGGCCAGCAGGTCCGCAATCGGGATGCGCTGGACGATACGCTCTCCGCTGTATGGATCACGCCCCAGATGGACCGTCTCTTCAGCGAGGGCGCATCCGGCCGACGACGCTTTCTTGACCGGCTGGTCATGGCTGTCACCCCGCACCATGCGCGCGAACTGTTAGCGTATGACCGCGCTATGACGCAGCGGAACCGGTTGCTGCAAACCCGTTTTTCTGAGGCTTCATGGTTGAGCGGGCTGGAAGCCTCCATGGCCCGCCATGGCGTGGCCGTTGCGGCTGGCCGGCGCGAGATGGTGCAACAGCTCTGCCTGTTTGCTCAGTCCAGTCTGGGCGCCTTTCCCGGTGTGAATGTTACTTTGCTTTGTAGTGTAGCAGACCAGCTTGAACACAATCCTGCGCTGGCTGTGGAAGACTGGCTCCGTGAGCAGTTTGCGGCCAATCGGCAGCAGGACAGGGAGCGCGGGCGGGCCACCTTTGGTGTGCACCGCACAGATTTCCGGCTCTCTGACTTACAAACCGGCCTTCTGGCGGCCTCTGCCAGCACAGGCCAGCAAAAGACCCTTCTGATGGGCACAGTGCTGGCCCATGCCCGACTGGTGGAAGATTATCGTGGCATGCCGCCGGTCCTGTTGCTGGATGAGCCGCTGGTGCATCTGGACCGCAATCGACGCGGCTCTTTGCTGGAAATTGTCAAAGACTTCCGCACCACCGTGATCCTGACCGGAACTGACGAAGCACCTTTTGAGGATTTACGGGCGCAGGCTCGATTTGTCGCACTAAAACATGGAGAATTTCTCGGATAAATCGAGAAACAATCCCATAAAAGAGAGCTTCCAATCTGGTCGGACTGCGCTGGCCGGAGTATAAGACAATATCAGGTCCTATTCTTCTTTTCCGGAGTACCGTTACCATATGACAGACCTTTCTCAGCCCACACCATCCACCGGAATGGAAGAGTATGACGCCGCGTCGATCTCTGTGCTGAAAGGGCTAGATGCCGTCCGTAAGCGGCCAGGGATGTATATCGGTGATACCGATGACGGCTCCGGCCTGCACCACATGGCGTTTGAAATTATTGATAACGCTGTTGATGAAGCCCAGGCTGGCTACGCGACCCGTTGTATTCTGACCCTGAATGCCGATGGCAGCGTAACAGTGCGGGATAACGGCCGCGGCATTCCAACGGACATGCATACCGAAGAAGGGATCAGCGCGGCAGAAGTCGTGCTGACGCGTCTGCATGCAGGTGGCAAGTTTAACCAGAATTCCTACAAGGTTTCCGGTGGTCTGCACGGCGTGGGTGCCGCTGTGGTAAATGCCCTTTCTGAATCCATGGAAGTGCGTATCTGGCGTAACGGGCAGGAGCATGTCATCCGCTTCCGTCATGGTGAACGGGAAGGGCCTCTGGAAGTCGTCGGCCCGTCTGACGAAGAACGCGGCACACAGGTCACCTTCAAACCCAGCGGTGAAACCTTCCCCCGAACGGTTTTCGACTTTGCCATTCTGGAACGCCGCCTGCGTGAGCTGGCCTTCCTGAACTCTGGCCTCGAAATTGTTCTGCGCGATGCCCGCACAGAAGACGTTCGGGAAGAAATTTTCTTTTATGAAGGCGGTCTGGAAGCCTTTGTGGAGTGGCTTGACCGCTCCCGCACCCCGATTGTCACGCCGCCCATTACAGGCAGCATGGAAAACCCGGATAACGGCATCAAAGTTGAGTTCGCTCTGAGCTGGAATGACAGCTTTCACGAAACGATGCTGTGCTTCACCAACAATATTCCCCAGCGTGACGGGGGGGCCCATCTGGCCGGGTTCCGGCAGGCGCTGACGCGCATTGTCGGCAAATATGCGGAAAGCATTGCCAAGAAAGACGCGCATTCTCTGGTGGGTGAAGATATGCGTGAAGGCCTGACGGCTGTTCTGTCCGTCAAAGTGCCGGACCCGAAATTCTCATCCCAGACCAAAGACAAGCTGGTTTCTTCCGAAGTGCAGCCGGTGGTGCATGCGGCTGCGGCTGATATGATCGGCCACTGGTTTGAAACGCATCCCAAAGAAGCCAAGATTGTTGTCGGCAAGGTGCTGGATGCCGCCTCTGCGCGTGAAGCTGCCCGGAAAGCCCGTGAGCTGACCCGCCGGAAAGGCGTGCTCGACATCTCCTCGCTGCCCGGCAAGCTGGCTGACTGCCAGGAACGTGACCCCTCTAAAGCTGAAATCTTTATCGTTGAGGGTGACTCCGCAGGCGGGACCGCAAAGCAGGGGCGTGACCGCCGTTTTCAGGCAATCCTTCCGCTTAAGGGTAAAATCCTTAACGTAGAACGCGCCCGGTTTGACCGGATGCTTGGCTCTGCGGAAATCGGCACACTGATTACCGCACTGGGTACCGGCATTGGTCGCGGCGAGGCCGATCAGGGCGGTTTCTCTATCGACAAGCTCCGTTACCACCGCATCGTCATTATGACTGACGCTGACGTGGACGGCTCCCATATCCGTACACTGCTGCTGACCTTCTTCTTCCGTCAGATGCCGGAACTGATTGAACGCGGCTATCTCTACATCGCTCAGCCGCCGCTCTACCGTGCCAAACGTGGCAATGAAGAACGCTACCTGAAAGACGATGCCGCTCTGGAGCAGTATCTTCTGGATAAAGCTCTGAATAACGCATCCTTTGTCTATGCAGACGGCAAGGTCGTTTCCGGGGCTGATCTGGAAGCTGATCTGCCGTTCATCCGGCAAGCGACGCAGGCTATTGCTCGTCTGTCCAACCGCGTGCCGAGCTGGATTATTGAGCAGGCAGCGCTGGCTGGCGCGCTGACGTCTGATCTGGAAACGCTCCAACAGCGTATTCCTGACCTTCAGAAGCGTCTGGATGCCGCTTCTGCTGAAAATGAGCGAGGCTGGAAAGCTGTTGCCAGCACCGATGGTCTGGAACTGGCCCGCAGCGTGCGTGGCGTTGGGGAAGTCTACCGGATTGACCCGAACATGCTCGCAGGCGGCGATGCCCGCTGGCTCACCAACCAGCTGGACCGTCTGGTGCGTGAGTTCGGTACCGGTGTCAGCCTGCGTCTGGAAAGCACGGACCTGCCGCTGAAAGGGCCTTCCGAGCTCTATACGCGTCTGCTGGCACAGGGGCGGCGTGGCCTTGCCATCAACCGCTTTAAAGGTCTGGGCGAAATGAACGATGAACAGCTGTGGGAAACCACGCTGGACCCGGCCATGCGCACCCTGCTTCAGGTTAAAGTCGGAGACGTTGAAGAAGCCGGGCAGGTGTTCACCACCCTGATGGGCGATGTGGTGGAACCCCGCCGTGACTTCATTGTGGGTAACGCTCTGAAAGTTGCCAATCTGGACGTGTAAGGCAGCAGTCTTTCATTCTTGCATTCTTTTATAGGGAGCCCTACGGCTCCCTATTTTTTTACGTTCTTCTTGCAAACGCATTTGCGATCAGAGGCGATGGCGACTGCATGACGCTACGCCCCTCATGATAAATCATGCCTGAAACAAAAGCTGTGCCGGTACAGTGGTGACCAACCAGTGACACCCTTGAGGCCCACCACAGAATTATAGTTCTGCAAGTCTTTGAAAATCCCACACCGACAAAAACCGATCAGGAAGAAAGGCGTGGAAAAGGAAGAAATATGGCTCCGCCTATCCACGCGGACTATGGAAATATCTGACTGATCCGGCCACTAGACCCTGACCGTGCGCCCAATCACTCGCAGCGCCAAAATGACGCAGCCACAACAAAAAAAGAGCGGAAAGCTGGCCGCATGACCTTCTTTCCGCTCTTCAAACGCGACAGCTGCCGAGCTGGCAACTCGTGAGTAGGTATTAGCCGCCGGCTTTGATCAACCGGTCAATCTCGCGGAACTGTTTCAGCAGGGCCGGAAGGGTTTTGATAGGCAGCATGTTCGGGCCATCGCTCGGAGCACGGTCCGGGTCTTCATGGGTCTCAATAAACAGGGCGGCTACACCAATCGCCAACGCAGCGCGGGAGAGAATAGGGGCAAATTCCCGCTGGCCGCCTGATGCCCCCCCCAGGCCACCCGGCTGCTGCACGGAGTGGGTGGCATCATAGACAACGGGATACCCTGTCTGCGCCATAATGGGCAGGCCGCGCATATCGTTAATCAGGGTGTTGTAGCCAAAGCTGGTTCCACGCTCACAGAGCATGATGCGCTGGTTGCCCGTGGAGGCAATTTTGGCTGCAACGTGTTGCATGTCCCACGGGGCAAGAAACTGGCCTTTTTTGACGTTCACAACAGCGCCAGTCTTACCCGCAGCCAGAAGCAAATCTGTCTGGCGGCACAAAAACGCCGGGATTTGCAGAACATCAACAGCTTCCGCAACCGGAGCACACTGCTCCGGAGCGTGAACATCTGTCAGGACCGGAATGTTCAGGCTGTTCCGGATATCCGCCAGAATGGCCAGACCATCCTTCATGCCAACACCTCGGGCGCTGGACAGGCTGGTGCGGTTGGCTTTGTCAAACGAGCTTTTGTAAATCAGCCCGACATTTGCCGCAGCACACAGTTCTTTCAGGGCGACTGCCGTTTCCATGGCATGAGCCGCGGATTCAATCTGACACGGTCCGGCAATCAGCACAAAAGGCTGATCATTCCCGACTGTCAGAGACTGAAGCTGAAAGTTATGTGCTGCAGCGTACGTCATGCGCGGCGGCCCTTTTCAAGTGCTGCGCCGACAAATCCGGAAAACAGCGGGTGCGGTGCAAAGGGGCGGGACTTGAGTTCCGGATGATACTGCACCGCCACAAACCACGGATGATCCGGATACTCGACCACTTCTGGCAGAATCCCATCAGGAGACAGGCCAGAGAATTTCAGTCCGGCTTTTTCAAGCTGGTCCTTGTAGTGAATATTCACTTCATAACGGTGACGGTGGCGCTCACGAATGTTCGTCGTGCCGTAAATTTCTGCCGCACGAGAGCCTTCCACCAGCGTTGCCGGATAAGCGCCAAGCCGCATGGTGCCGCCCAGTTCTCCGCCTTCACTCCGGCGCAAGCGCTCGCTACCACGCGCCCATTCCGTCATCAGACCAACCAGCGGCTCATCAGCTTCACCAAATTCGGTGGAAGATGCATTGGGCAGACCTGCGAGATTACGAGCGCATTCGATCACTGCCATCTGCATCCCGAAGCAGATGCCAAGGAAAGGAATACCGCGCTCACGCGCAAAACGCACTGCAGCAATCTTGCCTTTGGAGCCGCGCTCACCAAATCCACCGGGCACCAGAATGCCATGTGCGGTGGACAGGCGCTCCAGAGCTTCCGGAGACTCTTCCAGTGTTTCAGCTTCCACCCAGTCCAGCTTCACTTTCGCACGGTGCGCAATGCCACCATGCAGAAGCGCCTCGTTCAGAGACTTATAGCTGTCGAGCAGGGCCGTATATTTCCCAACCACGGCAATGCGAACGTCGCCATCCGGACGACGGATGGCGTCCACAATTTTCTCCCAACCGGACAGGTCAGGTTCTTCGGTGTGAGGCAGACCGAAATAGCGCAGAACCTCGGTATCCATGCCTTCAGCATGATAGGCGAGGGGGCAGGAGTAGATAGTATCGACGTCCCGCGCAGCAATCACAGCCTCGGGGCGGACGTTACAGAAGTTGGCAATCTTGCGGCGCTCAGTGTCCGGAATAGCGCGGTCACAACGGCAGAGCAGGATCTGGGGCTGAATGCCGACATTCTGCAGTTCCTTAACGGAATGCTGCGTCGGCTTGGTCTTCAGTTCCCCAGCAGACGGGATCCACGGCAGCAGCGTGAGGTGGACCACCATGGTCTGATCCGGACCAAGGTCATTGCGCAGCTGACGAATAGCTTCAAGGAACGGAAGGCTTTCAATATCCCCAACCGTGCCACCAATTTCGACCAGCACGAAATCCACATCATCCGTATTGGCAACTACGATGTCCTTAATGGCATCGGTAATGTGCGGGATGACCTGCACCGTAGCCCCAAGATAGTCCCCGCGGCGTTCGCGGGCGATGACATCGGAATAGATCTTGCCGGTGGTGGTATTGTCTTCCTTGGTGGCATTGACGCCGGTGAAGCGTTCGTAGTGGCCCAGATCAAGGTCTGTTTCGGCCCCATCGTCGGTCACGAAAACTTCCCCGTGCTGATACGGGCTCATCGTGCCGGGATCGACGTTCAGATAGGGGTCAAGCTTACGCAGGCGGACTTTATAGCCGCGCGACTGCAAGAGTGCAGCAAGAGCCGCTGACGCAATGCCTTTCCCAAGAGAGGACACCACACCGCCGGTGATAAATACGAAACGGGTCATGAACAGACTTCCTACACGGACAAAGCCGGGTGGGTAAAGATGGACACAAAAATTCCTCCGCAGCTTTGTGCAAGCGCAGAGGAATAAAGACTCTTTCTCTCTCCGGCTCCGGGAAGGAGGGAGAGAGTGGGAAACATGTTACTGTTTAGACGGTGCAGGAGCCGCCGGCGGTGCGGCAGGCTGAACAGGCGCTGTAACGGCGGCCGGAGCAGGGGGCTGAGCCAGAATGTCATGCCCGGCACCGGTGGAAGACCCACGGTTCAGAATCGCCAGCACCAGAGAAAGCAGCATGAACAGCCCGGCGAGCACTGCCGTGGTGCGCGTCAGCAGGTTGGCCGTGCCGCGACCGGACATGAATGCCCCCATGCCCTGACTGCTGCCAATGCCGAGGCCGCCCCCTTCACTGCGCTGGATCAGCACAGTGCCAATCAGGGCTATGGTCACGCAAATATGCAGAATCAGCAGGGCTGTGGTCATGTCGAGTTCCCGATAAGGTGCGGAAATCAGGCAGCAGAAGCCGCGCCGATAATGGATAGGAATGCCTCTGCATTCAGGCTGGCACCCCCTACAAGGGCACCTGCTACATCTGCAATCGACAGAATGGAAGCCGCATTCTTGGCATTAACGGAGCCACCATACAGAATCCTGACGGTTTTGCCAGCCTCGCCAAACTGACGAACCAGCTCTTCACGCAGGAATTTCATGGTTTCGGCAATTTCGTCCTCTGTTGCTGCACGACCTGTGCCAATGGCCCAGATCGGCTCATACGCCAGAATACCGGAGAAATTGTCGGGCAGGGAGCCTTTGATCTGCCAGCCCAGCGTGTCGAAATGCTCACCGCTTTCACGCTGATCTTCCGTCTCACCAATACAGACAATGGGGGTCAGGCCGGCTTTTGTGGCTGCAACCGCTTTCTCACGCACGGTTTCATCCAGCTCACCGTGTTCCTGCCGCCGTTCGGAATGACCCAGAATAACGTAGGAGACGCCAAGGTCCGTCAGCATGGCGGGAGAAATATCCCCGGTATGCGCGCCGGAGACATCCTTGTGACAGTCCTGCGCGCCCAGAGCGATGGGAGAGCCTTTCAGCTTGTCTGCCAGCAGCGCGAGCTGCGTGAAGGGCGGGCAGGTTACAATATCCGGTACAGTCGCCGGGAGCCCTGCCAGCAGAGCTTCCACAAGCGCCTGCGAATCACGGCTGGTGCCGTTCATCTTCCAGTTGCCGACGATAATCTGTCTGGTCATACGCCTCGTCCTTCCGTGCTGCCTGTGCCCGCATCATCGTTGCGTCACTGAGGCCGTCGGAACAGGCTAAACCATACACTCGGGCTGTGGGGCAAGATGCTGTGTGCGTGTTTCGGTCCTTAACGGGTCGTTACCGCTGGTCAAGAGCGACTGGTCCGCTTATGGTGCCGCGCCCGGGTTTGCCCGTGGCATGATGTTCTGTCTCAACGGATCCTTGGGTTCATGATTTCCTATCTGCGTCGCGTTTTTGTTGAATCCTGGCTTGGGCGTGTCTGCGCCATCGTCATCTTCCTCGCTTTTATTGGCTGGGGTGTGGGGGATGTGCTCGGCTATATGGGCACAGAAACCGATGTGGTGGCCAAAGTGGGCCAGCAGCGCATCAGTTCGGCTGATCTGGGGCAATCTCTGCAAGGAGAAATGCCGACCATCGCCAAACAGATGGGCGTTTCGGACCCGGCACAGGTACCCCCTGTCATGCGCCAGCAGATTGCCTATCAGGTTCTGCAGCGGCTAATCGGTCAGGCAGAACTGCTGGAAGCCGCGCGCAAGCTGAAAGTGTCCGTGCCTGATTCGGCTGTGCGGGAGGAAGTGTTCTCGCTGCCTTACTTCAAGGGCGCGAATGGCCAGTTTGACCGGAATATTCTGAACGCGCGCCTGCGGGAACGCGATATTCCGGAACAGCGCTTTCTGACGATGATCCGTGATGATCTTGCCAGCCGCACCATGCTGCAGCCCATCGGGCAGGCGGCCAGTGTGTCTGACACGATTGCAAAACGCCTGTCTGACTTTGGGCTGCAGACGCGCACGGTTGATCTGATCCGTATCCCCTTTGTTGAGCAGCCGACGCCGGCGACCCCGGATGATGCCGTCCTGCGCCGCTATTATGCGAACCATCTGAACGACTTCCGGACGGCGGAACTACGTCATGCCCGCGTTGTCGTGCTGTCTCCCGCGACGGTCGCAGACACTATCACCATTGATGAAAAAGATCTGAAGCGCGTCTATGATGAAGAAAGCGACCGCTATCACGTGCCGGAAACGCGCGATGTGCAGGTTGTGACCATGCCGGATGAAGCGCAGGCCCGCGCTGTCGCCGATGTCTGGACAAAAGGCGCTGACTGGGCGGCTGTGCAGGCCGCAGCAAAAAGCGGCGCATCTGTTGAAATGCCCGGCGCGCGCCCGTCCACCATTCCCTCTGAAAGCTTGAGCAAAGCGGTCTTCGCGGCACCTCTCAATCAGATTCAGGGGCCGTTTAAATCTGACGGTGGCTGGGTTGTTCTGCAGGTCACAAAGGTGACCCCGCCGAAAGACACGCCTTTTGACGTGGCGAAAAAAGAGATCCTTCAGCAGTATCGTGATGCGAAAGGCCCGTCTGTTGTTGGCGAACGCAGCCGCCAGCTGCAGGATGCCATGGCAGGCAACGGTCTGGACGCCATTCCGACCGACATCGGGGCTGCTGCTGCGGCAGGCACGCTGGATGCCAACGGCAACACGCAGGATGGCACCCCGGCACCGCTTCCGGCTGCCGGCAAGCTGCGTGACGCCATTGTGCAGCAGGTGTTCGCACAGACCAAAGGCGCAAAACCGAACCTGACGGAAGGGCCGGACAACAGCTGGTACGCCGCTGAAGTCGACAGCATTACACCGGCTGCGCAACTGACTTTTGAACAGGCGAAAGCCAACGTTCTGGCCGCATGGCAGGCCGAATCCCGCAAGCATGCAGCGGACGAACAGGCCACAGCGCTTTACACTGCTGCACAGGAAAAAGGCGGCCTCGCCAATGTTGCGGGGGCGGGCGCACCGATCGTGAAAGGGCTGACTTTCTCACGAGCTGCACCGAACAAGGCCATCCCCTCGGAACTGATGGAATACCTGCCACGTATGAAGGCCGGTCAGTCTGTTATGGGTGAGGATGCCGGCGAGTTCATCGTGGCCACCGTCACATCTGTTTCCACGCCCAACCCGATGGCAGATCTGGGCGCTTATCAGCGCCTCAAAAGCGCTCTGACGCAGTCCACCGGCGACGATCTCGTAGCCTCCTATGTGGAAGCCCTGAGCAAACGTACCCCGCCTGTTATTAATCAGCGGGCAGTGACAGCCACGTTGTCCTCCCTTGGGTTTGATGGAAGCACGACCCCATGAGCGTTACGGCACGGATTGCAGCCTCACCCTCACGCGAGGCCTGCCAGACGGCATGGAAGGCCGGAAAGCCATCCATTGTTTTTTCCGTTGAACCAGCAGATCTGCTCACGCCGGTTTCCGCCTATATCCGTCTTGCAGGCTTTGACGGCGGCACAGGCCGCCACACCCTGCTACTGGAAAGCGTGGAAGGTGGCGTCTCTCGCGGACGCTATTCCGTTATCGCGCTCAAACCGGATCTGGTCTGGACCTGTCATAACGGGCGGGTCACGGTGGATGAAAACCCGGCACAGCCGGACACCACAGTGCGCACTGTTGACGGAAAGGCGCTGGACTCTCTGCGTCAGTTGATCCGTGAGACGCAGCTTGATCTGCCCGCCGGTCTCCCGCCCATGATTGCCGGACTATTTGGCTATCTGGGCTATGACATGGTACGGCAGATGGAGCATCTGCCCGATGCGCCACCGGATGATCTGAACCTGCCGGAAGCCATCATGATGCGCCCCGGCCTGTTCGCGGTTTTTGATACGGTCAGTGACGAACTCATTCTTGCTGCGCCGGTCCGGCCAGCAGCAGGAGAAGATGCCGGAGACGCGTGGGATAAAGCGCACGCACTTCTGGCCCGTGCTCGCGCCTGCCTTGCTGGTGCACTGCCCGCTACGCCGGAAGCAAATCTTCCAGCAGCGTTTGAAGCGCCGCACTCAACGTTCTCTCGTGAGGAATTCTGCGCGGCTGTTGAGAAAATTCAGGATTATATTGCCGCAGGGGACGCCTTTCAGGTTGTGCCCAGCCAGCGTTTTTCCGCCCCCTTTACGCTGCCGTCTCTGGCCCTTTACCGCTCACTCCGCCGCATCAACCCGGCTCCGTTCCTGTTCCATCTGGATCTGGGCGCGTTCTCGCTGGTCGGCTCCTCGCCTGAAATTCTGGTCAGGCTACGGGAAGGGACCATGACGGTCCGACCGCTGGCCGGCACGCGCCCGCGCGGCAAGGATGAGGCTGAGGACCTGTGGCTGGAACAGGATCTGCTGGCAGATGAAAAAGAACGTGCCGAGCATCTGATGCTGATCGACCTCGGGAGGAATGACGTCGGCCGCGTCTGCCAACCCGGATCAGTAAAGGTCACGGAACGGTTTGTGATTGAGCGTTTCAGCCACGTCATGCACATTTCTTCCAATGTGGAAGGCACCATTCAGCCGGGTCTGGAAGCGCTGGATGCTCTGATTGCCGCATTCCCGGCAGGCACCCTCACGGGCGCTCCTAAAATCCGCGCCATGGAAATCATTGACGAAGTTGAACGCAGCCGCCGGGCAACCTACGCAGGCTGCATCGGATATTTTGGGGCAGGGGGCGATATGGACACCTGCATCGGGCTGCGCATGGCTGTTGTTAAAGATGGCATGATGCATGTGCAGGCCGGGTGTGGCGTGGTGGCCGATAGCGTGCCTGATCTGGAATATGAGGAAACCCACCACAAAGCACGCGCTGTTTTCCGCGCAGCAGAAGAAGCCATTCACTACGCCACACAGGATAAAGGCTGAGTTCTTGCTCTTCCGTCATTTGACCCGTGGGCCCCATAAGGTCATCATAAAACCATGATCCTTCTGATCGACAATTATGACAGCTTTACGTTCAATCTCGTCCATTATCTGGGTGAGTTGGGGGAGCGCTGCGATGTGCGCCGGAACGATTCTCTGACGGTAGAAGACGCCATGGCGCTCAAGCCGGAAGCAATCGTGCTCTCACCGGGCCCATGCTCTCCTAATGAAGCCGGGATCTGTTGTGACCTGATTGCAGCCGCTGCCGGTAACATCCCTGTTTTTGGTGTGTGTCTTGGGCATCAGGCCATCGGGCAGGTTTTTGGCGCAAAAGTTGTGAGAGCCCCCACACCCATGCACGGCAAAATCAGCCCGGTCTTTCATGACGGGAAGGACGTCTTTACTGGCCTTCCAAACCCGTTCAACGCCACGCGGTATCATAGCCTGACGCTTGAACCGTCAAGCATTCCGGACAGTCTGGACGTTACTGCCTGGACGGAAGACGGCATCATCATGGGAGTCTGCCACAAGCAGCACCCTATTTCTGGCGTACAGTTTCATCCGGAGAGCATCGCATCCGAATACGGACACGATTTGCTGCGGAACTTCCTTCAGGAAGCGCGTGCGTGGAACGAGAAGAAAACAGCGGCCTGACATGCCGGAGATCAAACCTTTCCCTTTGGAAAATCCGGACGCTTTTTTCACCACGATCCTGAACGCTCTGGCCCACGGCAAAACACTGAGCAGTGCCGAGGCTGAGACAGCCTTCGGCATCATCATGGATGGCACCCTCCCTGCGGAGCGGGTCGCGGCTTTCCTGATGGCGCTACGTGTACGGGGTGAAGATGCTGGCGAGGTTCTGGGCGCAGTTACGGCTTTAAGGCGCCGCATGATCCCGGTACCACAGGTTCCGGCAGACACGATTGATGTCTGCGGAACAGGCGGCGACAATTATGGGACACTGAATGTCTCCACAGCCGTCGCTTTTGTGCTGGCCGCTCTGGGCGTGCCAGTAGCCAAACATGGCAACCGAGCCGTGTCTTCCCGCGCCGGTGCGTCTGATGTGCTTCAGGCTCTGGGCGTGCCCTTGTTGGCGAACCCGGCTGAACTGTCTCGCCAACTGAATCTGCATAAACTCGTTTTTCTGGCTGCCCCCCATCATCACCCGGCCATGCGGCATGCAGCTCCGGTTAGAAAAGCGCTGGGCATTCGCACGCTGTTCAATCTGCTGGGGCCAATGGTCAATCCGGCCGGTGTTAAGCATCAGCTCATCGGAGTTTTTTCCGCGGAGTGGCTGAATCTGGTGGTTGATGTTCTGCATCGTCTCGGCTCGGAACGGGTCTGGGCCGTTTGTGGTCAGCCGGACGGGGAAACGCAGGGTATTGATGAACTGACACTGGCTGGCCCCACCCGTGTCGTCGCCCTTGAAAACGGTACCACGCACACCCTTGTTGTACAGGCCGAAATGGCGGGTCTGCCTTATGCGCCGGTTTCCGCCATTCGGGGCGGGGATGCGGCCCATAATGCTCAGGCACTGGAATCCTTGCTCCGTGGTGCCCATGGGGCCTATCGTGATACAGTTTTGCTGAACGCAGCCTGCGCCCTGCATGTGGCCGGACGGCGTTCCATCCTGAAGGGACTGCACATAGACCCTCAGGCCTTCAGAGAGTGCGTGGCCGATGTCAGTCGCGTGCTGGATAACGGTGCCGCCCTGGCGGTGCTCAATGGTTTGCGTACATCATCTTCTGGTACGCATGCTCAAGACATGACAGGATGATTATGAACGAAATACCCAATTCGTCCGCTGCCGGAAATTCTGACGTAGAGGCCGGTATTCAGGCAGACCATCTGCCGGATGTGCTCTCGCGGATCTGCGCGCGGACAAGAGTTGAGGTTGAGCACCGTTCAACCCTTGTATCTCTGAAAGAGATGATCGCCAAAGCGCAGGATGTGAAAGATGCTCCCCGCGGATTTGGACGCGCTCTGAAAGAAAAGGCCGCTGACAGAACAGTCGGGCTGATTGCCGAAATCAAGAAGGCCTCTCCCTCAGCCGGCATCCTGCGTGAAGAGTTTGACCCGGCCCAGATTGCTGTCGGGTATGAGCAGGCGGGCGCTGCCTGCCTGTCCGTTTTGACGGAAAGCTCCTGCTTCCATGGCCAGAATGAAGACCTCCAGACAGCCCGTGCAGCGTGTTCCCTGCCGGTGCTGCGCAAGGACTTCATTCTTGACCCATGGCAGGTTTATGAAAGTCGCGCACTTGGGGCTGACTGCATCCTGATCATCATGTGCATCCTGACGGATGAAGAAGCTCTGGCTCTGGTGGATCACGCCAAAGGGCTGGACATGGACGTGCTGGTGGAAGTGCATGATGAGGATGAACTGAACCGTGCTCTCGCGCTCGATACGTTCCTGATCGGCATTAATAACCGTAATCTCAAGACGTTACAGACCGATATTGAGACAACAAAACGCCTCGCGCCGCTGGTGCCGCCGGACCGGATTATTGTCTCCGAGAGCGGCATCAAAACGCATGGCGATGTGATGTCTCTGGCTGAGATTGGAGTGACAGGTTTTCTGGTTGGGGAATCTCTGCTCCGTCAGCCTGACCCCGGTCAGGCCGCACGGGCTCTGCTGGGGTTTGCCTGACGTGCCTGAAAAGACGCTGACGCATCTCGATGCCTCCGGCCACGCTCACATGGTGGATATCTCGGAGAAGTCTGACACCCACCGGAAGGCTGTTGCAACGGGGGCTATCCTGATGCGGCCAGAGACCCTGAACATGATTGTTTCAGGCACAATGCCAAAAGGGGACGTGCTGGCGACTGCCCGCATTGCCGGCATTATGGCCGCCAAGAAAACAGCGGATATTATCCCGCTTTGTCATCCACTGGCACTCAGCCGTGTATCGGTCGATCTGCTGCCGGCTGATGACAAGATCGAGATCACGGTTTCTGTTACAACAAAAGGCGCAACCGGCGTTGAAATGGAAGCGTTAACCGCAGTAAGTGCAGCGGCACTGACTTTGTACGACATGTGCAAGGCGGTAGATCGCGGCATGAGGATTGACGGGATCAGGCTCCTGCATAAAAGCGGGGGACGGTCCGGCGACTATAATGCGGAGTAATTGATAGGATCATGCAGGATTGAAGACATAAACGACGCAAACTGCGAGTGGTTTCGTTTTTATAAATCCTGAATCCGCAAGACGAATTGTTCACAGTCACAGTTCTTAAACACCAAAAGGAAAAACCGATGGCGGCGGCGCAAGAAAATACAGCGCGTGTGGGAGGAAACGGCCCCTCCTTAACCCGTGAGCAGTTCATGGACGCATTTCATGAAATGCTGCTGATACGTCGGTTTGAAGAAAAAGCCGGACAGCTTTACGGCATGGGGCTGATCGGCGGTTTTTGCCACCTGTATATCGGGCAGGAAGCCGTGGTGGTTGGCATCCAGATGACGCTTAAGGATGGTGACAAGCTCATCACCTCTTATCGTGACCACGGCCAGATGCTGGCTGCTGGCATGACGCCGCGTGGCGTGATGGCCGAGCTGACGGGGCGCGCCACCGGGTATTCCCACGGTAAGGGCGGCTCCATGCATATGTTCTCGCGTGAGAAGAATTTCTACGGCGGACATGGCATTGTCGGCGCGCAGGTTGCACTGGGAATTGGTCTGGCTTTTGCCAACAAGTATCGCGAAACGGATGAAGTGTCCGTGGCCTACTTTGGGGATGGCGCTGCCAATCAAGGGCAGGTGTACGAAAGCTTCAACCTCGCAGCCCTTCATAAACTGCCGTGCCTGTTCATTATTGAGAACAATCTTTACGGCATGGGGACCAGCGTGGAACGCGCCTCTGCGTCTCACGAACTCTGGCGGAATGGTGAGCCCTGGGGCATTCCGGGGAAGCGCGTAGACGGCATGGATATTGCCGCCGTGCATGAAGCCGCAGCAGAAGCCGTAGCGCATTGCCGGGCAGGCAAGGGGCCGTATCTGCTGGAGATGATGACCTATCGCTATCGCGGTCACTCCATGTCCGACCCGGCAAAATACCGTAAGCGTGAGGAAGTGGATCAGGTCCGCAAAACTCGTGATCCCATTGAACATGTGCGTCAGATTCTGCTGGACGCAGGTGTCAGTGAAGACAGCCTGCGCAAGATTGAAGATGACGTAAAAGCAACAGTGAACGATTCAGCTGAATTCGCGCAGACCAGCCCTGAGCCTGATCCTGCCGAGCTTTATACAGATGTGCTGCTAGAGGCGTAACGGATTATGGCGACAGACATTATAATGCCCGCTCTTTCTCCGACCATGACGGAAGGAGCGCTGGCGCGTTGGGTTAAAGCCGAAGGCGATGCCGTTGCTATTGGCGATGTGCTTGCTGAAATCGAAACCGACAAGGCAACCATGGAAGTGGAAGCCATCGAAAGCGGTATTCTGGGCCGTATTCTGGTGCCGGAAGGAACCCAGGATATTGCCGTTAATACGCCTATTGCCATTCTGGTTGCAGAAGGTGAGGCCGTTCCGGATGCGGCAGCGTCTGCCCCGGCAGCAGCACAACCAGCCACAACAACCGAAGAGCCTGCTGCACAGCCATCTGCTGTGCCCGCAACACCAGCAGCGGCTTCTTTGAGCGCTCCCGAGCCAGAAAAAGACTGGGGTCCGACAGCGGAAATCACCGTGCGTGAAGCTCTGCATGACGCCATGCAGGCTGAATTGCGCCGCGACCCGGACGTTTTCCTGATTGGGGAAGAAGTCGCGGAATATCAGGGCGCCTACAAGATTTCTCAGGGTTTGCTGGCCGAGTTTGGTGATAAGCGCGTGATTGACATGCCGATTACCGAACATGGCTTTACCGGCATGGCTGTTGGTGCAGCCCTGACGGGGCTTAAGCCGATTGTAGAGTTCATGACCATGAACTTCTCAATGCAAGCCATTGATCATATTATTAATTCCGCAGCCAAGACGCTGTATATGTCTGGTGGCCAGATGGGGTGCCCCATCGTCTTCCGCGGCCCTAACGGCGCGGCAGCACGCGTCGGGGCACAGCATTCCCAGTGTTATGGCAGCTGGTATGCTCATGTTCCGGGCCTGAAAGTGGTCGCGCCCTGGTCTTCCGCCGATGCCAAAGGGCTTCTCCGCGCAGCCATCCGGGACCCGAACCCCGTTATCGTGCTTGAGAATGAAATTCTCTACGGGCGCAAATTCCCGTGCCCGGTGGATGAAGATTTCATTCTGCCCATCGGCAAGGCCAAGGTTGAGCGGGAAGGGCGGGATGTGACCATCGTGACTTTCTCCATCATGGTCACGACGGCACTGGAAGCCGCCGAAGCACTGGCTCAGGAGGGGATTGAGGCCGAAGTCATCAACCTGCGCAGCCTGCGTCCGCTGGATACGGCCACGATTGTGGAAAGCGTCAAGAAAACCAGCCGTCTCGTCACGCTGGAAGAAGGCTGGCCGTTTGCCGGCATTGGCGCGGAAGTCGCCATGCAGGTGATTGAGCATGCGTTTGACTGGCTGGATGCCCCGCCGGCACGTGTCACTGGCGTAGACGTTCCAATGCCGTTTGCCGCCAATCTGGAAAAGCTGGCCCTGCCGCAGCCCGAGCACGTGGTTGAAGCCGTGCGTCGCCTGATCTGAGGAAAAAGAGATGGCTATAGAACTTCTTATGCCGGCCCTGTCACCCACCATGACGGAAGGCACACTCGCCCGCTGGGTTAAGGCTGAAGGCGAAAAGGTTGCGATTGGCGACGTGATTGCCGAAATCGAAACTGACAAAGCGACGATGGAAGTGGAAGCCATTGAAGATGGCATCCTCGGTCGTATTCTGGTGCCGGAAGGCACGCACGAAATTGCGGTCAATACGCCGATTGCCATTATGGTTGCAGAAGGCGAGACCGTGCCGGAAGCCGGAGCAGTCAAACCCCAAAGCTCTGCGCCGCCTTCACCAGTTGCTCAGCCCGAAACGGCACCGCAGGGTTCGGCTCCCGCTTCTGCGCCAGCCACAACTCCTGCTGCACCAGTGGGGCAGGCCGCCACAGGCAAGCGAATTGTTGCGTCCCCACTGGCAAAGCGTGTTGCCAGCCAGAAAGGACTGGACCTTTCCCGCATTAAAGGGACCGGCCCGAATGGTCGCATCGTGCGCCGGGACGTGGACAACGCTGCGGCACAGGGTACGGCGGCTCCGGTCACAGTTGCTGCCGTGGCAGAGGTTCCGGCCCCCACAAGCCGGACCGTCCCGCATTCCAGCATGCGCAAGGTCATTGCCCGTCGCCTGAGCGAAGCAAAAAGCACTATTCCGCACTTCTATGTCTCTGCCGATGTTGAACTGGATGCGTTGCTGGCTCTCCGCTCTCAGCTGAACGCAACATCCCCGGATGAAGGGCCTGACGCCTTCAAGCTGTCTGTTAATGACATGCTGGTCAAAGCCTCGGCCATCGCCCTCAAGCGGGTGCCGAACGTGAATGCGTCGTTCACGGATCAGGCGATGATCCTGCATGACAACGTGGATATTTCCATTGCTGTCTCCATTCCGGACGGCCTGATTACCCCCATCGTCAAGCATGTTGACCAGAAGAGCCTGAAGCAGATCAGTCAGGAAACCAAGGATCTGGTCAAACGGGCACGGGCAGGCAAGCTGAAACCGGAAGAGTTTCAGGGCGGCACGTTCTCCATTTCCAATATGGGCATGTTTGGCGTACGTGACTTCTCCGCCATTATCAACCCGCCGCAGGCCGCTATTCTGGCCATTGCCGCAGGCAAAAAACAGCCTGTTGTGAAGGGAAATGAACTAGCCATTGCCACGGTCATGACGGTCACGCTCTCCGTTGACCATCGCGTGGTGGATGGTGCGGTTGCGGCAGAATGGCTCTCGGCCTTCCGGTCAGTGGTCGAATCTCCTCTGACACTTGTTCTTTAACATCGCGTTTGCAGGAAACGACCATGAGCGGAACCGATTTTGATATTATCATCGTGGGTGGCGGACCGGGTGGCTATGTTGCGGCGTTGCGGGCCGCACAACTCGGCCTTTCTGCCGCGGTGGTGGAAGCGAAGCATCTGGGTGGAATTTGCCTGAACTGGGGCTGTATTCCCACAAAGGCTCTTCTGCGCGCCTCTGAAATCAACCATCTTCTGCATGACCTCGGCACCTATGGGTTCAGTGCAGAAAAGGTGGGTTTTGATTTCTCGAAAATCATCGCCCGCTCCAGAGCGGTCTCTAAGCAGCTTTCAAGCGGCGTCGCGCATCTGCTGAAGAAAGCCAAAATTCCGGTTTTTGAAGGCTTCGGCAAGCTGGACGGCGTTACGGGCAGCAAGCGTAAAGTTCTGGTCACACCGGAAAAAGGCGCTCCCGTTACGCTGACGGCGAAGCACGTCATCCTTGCCACAGGCGCACGTGCCCGCGTCCTGCCGGGGCTGGAAGCCGATGGAAAGCTGATCTGGTCTTACCGGGAGGCTCTGGTGCCTGACGCTCTGCCGCGCCGCCTGCTGGTGATCGGCTCAGGGGCCATTGGCAGCGAATTCGCCTCCTTCTACCGGAACATGGGGTCTGAGGTCACGCTGGTTGAGGTCGCGCCGCGTATCCTGCCAGTGGAAGATGAAGAGATCAGCGCACTGGCGCGTAAAGCCTTTGAAAAACAGGGCATGCGGGTGCTGACCAGTGCCAAGGTCGGCACTCTCCGTAAATCCGATACGGATGTCACCGTGCCCGTTGAGGTCAACGGTAAGATCGAAGAGTTCACAGTCGATCGCGTGATCTCGGCAGTCGGGATTGTGGGGAACGTCGAGAAGATTGGTCTGGAAGGCACCAAGATCAAAACAGATCGCACGCATGTGGTCACGGATGCTCTGTGCCGCACGGGTGAACCCGGCGTGTATGCGATTGGTGATCTGGCCGGTGCCCCGTGGCTTGCCCACAAAGCGAGCCATGAGGCTGTGATGTGCGTAGACGCCATCGCAGGAAAGCAGGTGCATCCTATTGATATTACAAAAATTCCCGGATGCACCTATTGCCGTCCGCAGATTGCTTCTGTCGGCTATACGGAAGCCCGCGCCAAAGAGGCTGGCTACAAGGTTCGGGTGGGCAAATTCCCGCTGCTGGCCAACGGCAAGGCTCTAGCCATGGGCGAGCCGGATGGACTGGTGAAAACCGTCTTTGATGCCCAGACCGGTGAGCTTCTGGGAGCCCACATGATTGGAGCGGAAGTAACGGAAATGATTCAGGGTTATGTCATTGCCCGCACGGGAGAACTGACGGAAGCCGAACTGGCTGAAACCATCTTCCCGCATCCGACCATTTCTGAATCCATGCACGAAGCCGTGCTGGCTGCTTACGACGGCGCTCTGCACTTCTAGTCATAACGCAGACGGCTGCTCTCGTGGGTGTGATGCCGTCTGATACGCCACCAGGAGCGTTCTTGCCTTGACGCAGAGGTAAGAGCGTTCCAGTTCTTCTTAACCCGGAGTGTGGGAGCGGGCGATATCATGTCTACACGCGTCTTGATTGATCATCGGAAGGGCGGGGCAAGCAAAGTCCGCCATCCGGAAAAGGCACACCGGCCAGACAATCCGATTGCCCGCAAACCCGAATGGATCCGCGTTAAAGCCCCAACGCATCCTGTCTATCATGAGACGCGTAAGCTGATGCGGGACAACCGTCTGGTGACGGTGTGTGAGGAAGCTGCGTGCCCCAATATTGGGGAATGCTGGTCCCAGCGCCACGCCACCATGATGATTATGGGGGAAATCTGCACACGCGCCTGCTCTTTTTGCAATGTAACGACAGGTCTGCCGCATGCTCTGGATGCGGATGAACCAGCCCGTGTGGCCGAGGCTGTCGCCAAGCTCGGTCTACGTCATGTGGTGATTACATCCGTGGATCGCGACGATCTGGAAGATGGCGGAGCCCGGCATTTCGCACGAGTCATTACGTCAATCCGGGACGCAGCGCCGGAGACGACCATTGAAATCCTCACACCTGATTTTTTACGCAAGACCAATGCTTTAGAAATTGTTGTTGAAGCGCGACCTGACGTTTTCAACCATAATCTTGAAACAGTGCCGCGTCTGTATCCAAGCATCCGTCCAGGGGCCCGTTACTACCAGTCCATGCGCCTGCTGGACCGTGTCAAACAGCTGGATGGCTCCATCTTCACCAAGTCCGGGCTGATGCTGGGGCTGGGGGAAGAAAGGATGGAAATCGCTCAGGTCATGGATGACCTGCGTATTGCAGATGTGGATTTTATTACGATGGGCCAGTATTTGCAGCCTACGGTGAAACACGCGGCGGTTGCCCGTTTTGTCACCCCCACTGAGTTTGAGGAGTATGGCGCCATGGCCCGCGTCAAAGGTTTTCTTCAGGTCAGTTCCAGCCCACTGACCCGTTCGTCCTATCATGCTGATGCTGATTTTGCTGAACTACAGCAGACGCGCAATGCCCGTCTGGCGGGAGCGAACTGATGCCTAAACACGCAGAAAAGCGTGTTCTCGCGTATCGGGCCGATCAGATTTTTGATCTTGTTGCAGATGTTGGGCGCTACCCTGAGTTTCTGCCCTGGTGCGTTGCTGCGCGCGTTCGGACCCGCACAGCAACCGAACTGGTGGCGGATCTGACTGTCGGGTTTGGGCCGTTCCGGGAAAGTTTTACCTCCCGCGTTACGCTCAACCGGCCTGACACCATTATGGTGCAGTATGAAAAGGGGCCGTTCCGATACCTCAAAAACATATGGAAGTTCACCCCGGACCCGCGTGGGTGCCTGGTAGAATTTTTTGTTGATTTTGAATTCCGCTCCCGCATCCTTCAGGCCGCTATCGGCGTTGTATTCGGGGAAGCAGTCCGCCTTATGGTCTCAGCTTTTCTGCGGCGCGCGCGCGAGGTTTACGGGCCACCAGAGACAGCAGCCACCTTGCCGGAAGAGCATCCTGTCGCACAATAGTTCTCAAAAAGAACGGTTTAGGTTAAACGCTCTAAAATACGCTGGGTGATTGTTACAGGCTGCAATTTTCTGTAGATTACAAATCTGTTGGAAAGTTGCTTTTTGTAAAAGCACTTCAGCGTTTTGGATAAGGACTGATGTTTATGAAAAAATTCTTTGCTGCTACAGCGCTTGTTACTGCCACACTGGCTGCAAGCCCGGTTTTTGCTGCTACGCATCATGACCACGCACACAAACACGCAGCACACTGCTCTGGCACAAAATGTGGTGCTGAAGCGAAAGCTGCAAACAGTGATTCCGCAACTGACGACCTGAACAACCAGAGCCTGAACGCTGCACAGCGCGCCAATGCTCCGGCTTTTGCTGCTGCCCCGACCGCTCCGGTGACGGCACCTGTTCCGGGCACAACGGTTGGCGTTCCGGCTGCTGGCACGGGCGTTACGGTTCCGGCTGCTCCGGCTGCCCCCGCCGTGCCGAACGTAACGGCGCCTGCAGTTCCGGCTGCACCCGCTGTTCCGACAGCAACTGTGCCGGCTAACGCTCCTGCTGCCGGTCAGTAAAAAGCAATAACACTCTGAAAATGCAGCTTAATCTGCAATAACAGCGTGTCGCAAAAGAGCGTCAGAGGGATATCCTTCTGACGCTCTTTTTGCATGGTTGGCGCTTAATCCAGACGCTGCGCCACAAGAGCAAGCGCATACAGAGCAGCCTGAGAGCGAACCGCTGTGCGATCCCCTTTGAAAATCCGGGCTTCCGCACGCACATCGCCACCTCGCACGGCCGTGCCAAACCAGACCAGTCCCACAGGTTTTTCTACTGAACCACCACCGGGACCGGCAATTCCGGAAATGGACACGGAATGTGTCGCATCCTGAGCGATGCCAAGCGCACCGCTCGCCATCTCTCTGACCGTTTCTGCACTCACAGCGCCAAATTGCTGTAATGTATCTGCCTGCACACCGAGAACTGACTGCTTCATGCTGTTGG